>DATIIT010000001.1:0-147070 GCA_035479375.1 Saccharimonadales bacterium (SeqCode)
AACTTTTTGGCTTGTAGGCTGGGCATACTCGAGAAGGCTATTGCCCGCAGAGCTTGTGGCAATACTGCTGCGTGGCAGCGTTGTGCTCGTCCAGCGTGCGCGAGAAATGCGTTGTGCCGTCGTCGCCGGTCACAAAGTACAGCCAATCAGTGTCAGCCGGGTGCGCCACCGCCTTCAGCGAGCTGGCCGACACGTTGCTAATGGGCGTGGGCGGCAGCCCCGTGTGCAGGAGCGTGTTGTACGGCGAGTCATACGTCGTGCTCGGCTTCGCGTGGTTAACAATCGCGCCGTAATATGCCGTTACATCAGAGCCGAGCATCATGTTAGACTTCAGCCGCTTTATGAAAACCTGCGCCACTTGGTAGCGGTCGGACTGGTTAGAGACCTCTTTTTCCACAATTGAGGCGATGACCAACCCCTGGTAGGTGCTGAGCCCCTCTTCGGCAAAGGCGTCGCGCACGTCTGGCGACAGCTGTTTGCCCATCTCGCCCAGCGACTGCTCAATGATCTCCTGCGGCGTGGTCAGCGAGGTTTTCTCGTATGAGTCTGGGTAAATGAAGCCTTCCAGGCTGGCGCCGTTGGGCTTGTCCACCAGCGCGGGGTTGGCCAAATGGTTGTCTGGGTTGAGCGCGGCGTCCACGTCCGCGGCCTTAAACCCGTAGCCAATGAGCATGCCGCGGATTAAATCGATGCGCTGCCCGGGCAGAATAGTGACCAAATTGGTGGCGACCTTGCCGTGGGTCAGGCCGGAAACGATCTCGCCCACGCTTTGGCTGGGCGAGAAGAGGTAGGTGCCGGCCTGCAGGGCGTCGCGGACTTCCTTGCTGCTAACATACAGCTTAAACGCCCAGGCGCTGCGGATGAGCTTGGCGTCGCTGAGCTGCTTGGCGATAGTGTCTACCGACGAGCCATTTTTTACCGTAACCAATTGGGCGGCTTGCTGGGTGGCGCTTACCGGCCTGAGCTCGGCAAAATACGTGCGGCGGATGAACACCGTGGCGGCCACGACGGCAACCGTGGCGGCCACCAAAATGAACACCAGCCGGCGTGGCCAGTGGTGTTTTTGGGCGCGGGTGGTGTACCTCATGCTGTTACCTCTGGGTGGTCGTGTAGGAAGTCTTCTAAGATGTACGTGGCGCTCAGGGCGTCGATGTCCCCTTTCTTAAACGGCTTGCCGCGGCGCACCAGCTCCTCTTCGGCGCGCACTGAGGTGACCGCCTCGTCTTGCCAGTACTGGGGGAGTTGGACGGCGGCCGCGAGTGTTGCCGCAAAGCCGCGCACCGCCCGGGTTTGCCCGGTCTCTTGGCCGTCCAGGCCGCGTGGCAGGCCAATGACCAAGCCAACGGCGCCCTGCTTGGCCGCCAAATCCTGGACGTCCTCTGGGGTGCTGGCGCCTGCCTCCAGCGTGGTCAGTGGGTGCGGCAGACGCGCCTGCAAATCACTCACCGCCACGCCGATACGCTTTGCACCCACATCCAATGCCAGGAGAGTACTAGGGGTTGGACGCATTGCCGGTGCTCGTACTGGTGGCTTTTGGTTTTTGCACGATTATGGTAATTTTGCCGGTTTTCTTCGGGATGGAGCTAACCCAGAACGGGCTGTACGCCACTGTAACATCCGTAACGCCTGGGTTTTGCTTGATGAGGTCCTGCGCGTCGCCGGCCTTTTTGCCCGCCACCTGCTTTTTAATGGCGGCGACGTTGAGCTCAGAGCCCACAATAACGCTGGTCTGCATGGTAACTGTGGCGCCGTCCGGGTTCTGCGATTGTAAGCCAAAGACGGCGTTTGTCAGGCCGTAGTCCAGGATTTGCTGCTTGGTGAGGTCAATTTTGGCCTTGACGTTATCGTGGACGAGCTGCTGCAAATCGGCCTGTTTGACGCCCAACATGGTGTAGTTTACGGTTTGCGTCACGGTAACCGTGTCGGCGGCGTCGCCGGCGTTGGCGCTGGTCTTAATATCGGGCGTTGGGGCGTTAAAGCTGGTGTCGATAACGTACAGCCCCTTATTGACCAACCCAGCCTTGAGCTCTTGCTTGACGCTGGTAGTATCGGCAGTGGCCAGTTTTTCTTTGGCGGCGTCGATGTCCGACTGCTGGACAATTTTGGTGATGTTATCGGTGCCGCCGGCCATGGAAGCGCTGGATGAGGCACTGACGTCTGCCCGCCCAGAGACGGTGAATGTGCTCGGGCCCAGGTTGTACTGCGCGCCGCCGGTCTGGGCGGTGACCGGCGTGGTGGTGGCACCCTGGAAGGTACATTTACCATGCGAAACAACAGGGGTGAAGGCAGTGTCTTGCTGGGTAATGAACGTCAGGCCGTTAGAGGTCACGCCAATGCCAGCGGGCACATCGGCCGGAACCGTGCCGCTACACGTGCCAGCCGCCATGGTAATGCCGCCCGACGCTTTCTGGCCGTTATTCTGCTGCCCGGTGGCCGGGACTTGCTGGCTCGCTGCCTTCTGGCTGGATTGCTGCACTGCCGGGACCGTACCCGTTTTGGTGTCCACGGCCACATTGTTACCAGTCTTCAGCGCAACCACGGAGTCGCTGTTGACCGCGCTGCTGTCGGTCTTGATAGTAATAGTTGCCTTGGGCAGCACCGTCAGGCACACAAACAACAAGACGATGACGCCCACCAGCCCTACGCCGCCAACCACCAGCAGCAGCCGGAATTTGTTAAAGTTAGGCACCTTCAGTTTCTTGTCCTTGCCCTTGGCCGCTTTGCCGCCAACGCCCATGGCGATGGGGGCGCCGTCGTCCTCGGGGAGGTCTTCGCTACTAAGGTCGATGCTGTCTTCCATTTGGTCGTCCAGGGCGGCGGCGCCGGCTAACTCGCCCACGCTGCGGGTTTTGTCGAGCTTGGGCTCTTTTGCTGCGGCAGCCGTTTTGCCGCCCTTTGGCGTGGGCTCGTCTGCGGCGTCGTCGTCTTTGTCCGCAGATAGCTCTTCTACAGCCTCTTCGGCGTCATGCCCGGCGTGGCCGGGGCCTTCGGGGATTTCCGGGCGGGTCTGCAGGCTGCGCGCCACATGGATGCCCACAGTGCCGGCCAGCGGCATCAAGCCCGCCTCAGAGGTAATGAGCACCAAATTCTTCTTGGCGGAGTCCGCGCTGCGCTTCAACAGCTTCATGTTGACGATGCTTTGCAGCACTGTGGCGCGCTTGGGCAGCACCAGCGCCACAATCTTCTGCTTGCTGCCGTGCACCTTTTCTATGATGCCGGTGATTTCATCGTCGACATCAATGTATAAGACCTCTTTGCCGGCGACGCCAGCGCCTGGTTTGTCGCTCATACGCGCAATATCCTGTCCAATTTTTCCTTAACTGAGCCCGTGGGCGCTACCGAAAACTGCAAGGTGTCCAACCCGACGCGCAGCAGGCCCATGGCGGTAATGAAGGTGTGGTCGGTGACGTCGCCAGTTTTGTCTGTAATGCCCACGACTTCGTCGGGGTGGATGTGCTGCACGTTGGGTTTTTTGGTAAACGGCAATTCGCTGTACCAGCTGCCGCCCTCCAGCTTCTGCATGAGCATTTCCAGGGATGAGCCGCCGCCGCAAAGCAGCAGTTTGTGCGGCAGGTGGTCCAGCTTGTCGAATTCGGCCAGCGCCAGCTCCACACCGCTCGTCCAGACGTCCAGGGTCTTTTTGAGCGCCGCCTCCACCACCGCCTCTTTATTTTGCGGCACTTTGCCCGAGCCCAAGCCCACTTTAAGCGCTTCGGCCTGCGAGAATTCCACATTGAGGTCGCGCTCCACCGCGCGGGTGTACGCCCGGCCGCCGATGCCAAACATTTTGGTGCCCTGCACGCCGCCGTCGGTGATGACGGCGATGTCGGTGGTGCCGCCGCCCACGTCCATTAAGATGGCGTTCATGCTGGCGCTGGTGTCGTCGCCAATCACTGAGCGCGCCACGGCAAATGGCTCAGCCGCCACAGCCAATAAATCGAGGTCCAGCTGCTGCGCCGTGCGCTCTAGCGCCCCAATGTGGATAAGCGGCGCAAACGCCGTGTACAGCTGCACCACCACCTCGCTCCCCTGGAAACCAATGGGGCTGGTCACTTTGTAGCCGTCAATTTCGATGCCCACCAGCGCGCTGTTCACCAGCCGCACTTCCACTTCTTTGCCGCCCAACTCCCAAGCCAACTGCTTTTTGGCCTTGGCCTCGGCGCGGGCCTGGACCAGCTTAATGATGCGTTCTACCTCGAGCAAATCCAGGGGTTTGTCGGCATTTTTGCGGGTGACGCGCACGGTGATGGTGGTGCCTTTTACCAGCTCGCCGGCAATGCCGATAACTGCGGTGCGGGCGCTGACACCGGATTGCTCCTCGGCTTGCGCCAGGGCTTTGTCACAGTTTTGCACGACGCCGGAGATGTCGGCGATGGCGCCGGCCTGCATGTCACTCAACCCCTGGTGGGCGCGGCCCACGCCCACAATTTCCAGGCCGTCGTCGGTCACTTTGGCCACCAGCGCCTTTACAAACTCAGTGCCAATGTCCAGGCCAACCAGGTATTGGTCGCCCTCTTGTTTTTTGGCGTTTTGGGCAACTTTGTCGTTAACCTCAGCAGCCTTGGCACTAACCTTGCCCGCTATACCCTGAAGGGAGCTTTTGAACTTATCAAGCATAATCGCCATTTATTATAGCATGGATTATTCCCGGCCTTGGATTAAGATTACGTCTGGGATACACTAGCAGTATCAACCTAACCCATAAGGAGTCCATATGTGGGGTGTTATCTCGATAGTATTCGGTTTAGTGGAAGTGCTGGTGGGCTTACGGTTCTTGTTTTTGCTGCTGGGCGCGAGCCTGGAAAGCCACTTTGTGGTCTGGATTTACGACGCCAGCTACCCGCTAGTCGCCCCGTTTGGCACCATTTTTGGCCACACCGCCAAGGTAGTTGCCGGCACGCTGCCGGGCAGCTTTTTTGAGCCGGCCTCGCTTGTGGCGCTGGTGATTTACGGCGCGATCGGCGGCGTACTGGTAAAACTCACCGCCAACCACTCGTAAGCGGCCCGGCTACTCTACTTCTGGGAAGGTGGGCTTGGTTTTTGGTGCGCGTTTGGGCCGGTAGCGCAAGATGGCCCACAGTACTACGCCGTCGCTCAAAACGCCATATATTGGCCGGACGTACAGGACGCCAAAGGGCTTGTCCGCCAGCGACAAACAGGTAAACACAAAGGCCATGGTGGCGATGAACCACAGCCAAAACGGCTCGCTGCCCGGATGTTTTTTGATCTTTAGCACCAACATTGTTGTGGCAAATACATCAATAAGCACAGTCAGCCAGATGGCTAGTGCATTGTTGCGCGTCAGCAGCCAGGCTATGATGGTCAGCAGCGCCGCACCCAACAACAGCCGGTCATATTTGGAGCTGTTGCGCACACCGTATTTAAACGACAGCCCCAACTCCAGCCCCGAAGACAGGAAAAATATCACCGAAATAACCACCGACGCCCGCGCGCCTTCCAAAAACTGTGACACCATCACAATGCCGTTCATGATGGTAAAAATCAGCCAGGTAAACTGGTGTGGCTTGGTCTGGCCGCGGATGATTGAAAGCACGTACGGGATAACGCAGTACACGGCCAACACGGTAGAAATGATGGCGCAGGCCAAGACAAATGGGTGCATTGCTTTAGTATAGCCTAGCTGGCGGCCTGGGGTGCATACGAAGGGCATGCAGCCTCGACACAGAAATGCATGGCGGTGCCGGTAATAACCTGTAACGATGCTTCGCGGAACCTGGCCAGCGACTCGGCGGAATGGACAGGAGGGACTTCGCGGCGGTCGGGCATGCCCCAGTCGCGTGTCCAGCCGGGGTCATATGGGTTTACCTGTTCCACGTGGCGGTAACTAGAGGGCGATGTCCTAGACCTAAGCAGCCCGGGCGGCGCGGCATAAAAGCCAGCGCGAGCAAGAGCCGCAGGCGGCGCGGCGTCGCCATGCCAGACGTGCGCGTGCAACATATCCAGCTGCAGGCCAGGGGCTTCTGCGCGTGGGTCAAATGCCGCGCAGACAACCGCCCGTATGGCCGCCGTGCCGCGGCCATTGCCACGCGCACCCATCCAGAGGTTGATAGTTATGTCGGCGCCGTTGACGCGGACAGGCACCAGTCTTACTCGCCCGATAGGCGCGCGGTCATGCGAAACCACCCACTCGAGCTCGCCGTCACGCTGGCCAGCAGCCGAGATGTCGTAGGGCGCAGGCTGTGTCTCTGGCAGCGCCTGGCGTGGGACAGCGCCCAAATGGAGCACCTCCCCCTCCCTGGTTATAACGCACATTTCCGGGCCAAAAGGCATACTTATACTAAGGCGGCTTTGATGCGGCGCACGCCGGCGCTGCTCGCTTCTTCTTTCAGGATTTTGAAGGTTTTGCCGTCTTCTTGCAGTTGCAGGGTGTGGTCGACGTGCGGGCCGCCGCAGATTTCAAAGCTAAAGGGCTTGTCGGCGCCGTCGGCGATCATTTTGTAGACTTTCACGGTGTCGCCGTAGCGGTCGCCAAACTGGCCCAGCGCGCCGAGTGGCCCGCGGGCTTCTTCGGTGGGATATTCTGCCCAGCTCACTTTTAGGTCTTTGCCGATTTGCTCGTTGACGATGTTTTCCACCTCGGCCAGCTGCTCGGGCGTGACTTTTTCCGGGTGGCTAAAGTCGAACCGCAGGCGCTCTTCGGTGATGTTGCTGCCGCGCTGCACCACATGGCTGCCCAGCACCTGCCGCAGTGCCTGGTACATGAGGTGCGTGGCGGTGTGGTATTTTTTGTGCTGCAGGGTGTGGCCGCCGAGGCCGCCCTTGAAGACACCCTTAGAGGCGGTGTGGCTGCGCTCGCGTTGCTCGGCCATGTGGCGCTCAAAGTTCGCCTTCCAGTTTTGCTCCACTGGTTTACTCCAGTGAAATGCCTCTTCCAGCGTCAGCTCAAGCGGGAAACCGTAGGTATCGTACAGTTTGAAGACCATCTCGCCGGTGACTTCCGGCGCGTCTTCGGCCATTTTAGTAAACTCGTGGATGCCCTTGCGCAGCGTCTGGCGGAAGATTTTTTCTTCTTTCACCAGCACGTCGATGACAGTTTGCTCGCGCTCGGACACTTCCGGGAAGTCGTTTTTGTACAGCTCGGTAACCACCGGCACCACTTGCTCGCACAAGTTTTGCTCAATGCCCAGGTCGAAGGCAAAGCGGATTGCCCGGCGCACCAAACGGCGCATCACATACCCCTGTTCTTTGTTGCTGGGGACTATCCCATCTACCGCAAGGAACGCCGCGCCGCGCAGGTGGTCGGTGATGACGCGCATGGCGTTGGTGTGGGCGTCGTACGATTTGCCGCTCAGCTCTTCCAGTTTTTGCACGATTGGCCACAGCACGCTCACCTTAAAGGCGTCCGAGCTGTTGAGCGCGGCCATGGCAATGCGCTCCAGGCCGCCGCCAAAGTCCACGTTTTGCTTGGGCAGTTTCTCAAAGCCTTTTTCGGTGCGGACGTATTCCATGAACACGCTGTTGCCGATTTCTACAAAGCGGCCGCAGTCGCAGTTGGGGTGGCAGTTGGGGCCGTACTCGGTGTTGTGCTGCACGAAGTCAAACTCGTAGAACACCTCGCTGTCTGGGCCGCCCGGCTCGCCCACGGGCATGTCCTGGATTTTGCCGGCGCGGCACCACCAGTTGGGCTTGCCGCTATAGAAGAAGATGCGTTCGCCGGGCTTAATGCCGCGCTGGTAGGCCGCCTCTTCGCTGCCGAGGTCGGCGCGGCCGGCCGTAATGCCCTTTTCGGCAAACAATTTCTCCCAGATGTCGGCGCTGCCTGTGTCTTTGGGGATGCCGTTGGCGTCGTCGCCCATGAAGCAGGTCACGTAGAGCTTGGCCGGGTCCAGTTTGACCACGCCCGTCAGGAACTCGAAGAACCACGGCAGCTGCTCGGCCTTGAAGTAGTCACCCAAAGACCAGTTGCCAAGCATTTCAAAGAAGGTGGTGTGGCGGTTGTCGCCCACTTCTTCGATGTCCTGGGCGCGCAGGCAGGTCTGCGAGTCGGCCAGGCGCGTGCCGTCGGGGTGCTCCTCGCCCAGTAAATAGGGGATGAGCGGCTGCATGCCCGAGCCGGTAAACAGCGTGGTGGGGTCGTTTTGCGGCACCAACATGGCGCGCGGGATTACCACGTGGCCGTTTTTTTTGCAGAAATCGAAGTACGCTTGACGGATTTGTTGTGCATTCATAATTACCTCTATTGTAACAGATATGAAAAGAAGCCCGCTAGATTGCGGGCTTCTTGGAGGCTTTTGGCCGGTGCGGTTAGCCGGCTTGCGGCATGCCACCCGCGCTTGGGCCTGCGCCCGCGGTGGGGTCTTCGGGTGCCGGTGCGGCTGCACCAGCGTCCGGGGTTGCACCGGGCATTGCACCAGCGGCGTCGCCACCGGCAGCCGGCATCGAGGCGTCCGGGGCGGCGGGCTCAGCGCCCATACCAGCGCCAGCGTCCGCGTCCGCGTCCGGGGCAGCCGGAGCCGCGGGCATACCCGCGTCAGGGGCAGCGGGCGCGGCGGCGCCCATGTCTGCGCCAGCGTCGGCAGCCGGCATGCCAGAATCTGCGGCCGGGTCGGCGCCTGCGCCGCCAGCCATGCTCATGCCGCCGTCAGCGGGGGTGCCGCCAGCGGCCGGGGGCATTTGCTGCCCGGCATCTGGGGCGGGCATCGCTGCCGCTTGGTCGTCTTGTTTGTCGTCGTGACTGAAGAGGCCCATGAAGCCCTCCTTCTTTGTTAGTTTGTGTTAATGCTTTACGCTTTTTTAGTATAACAGGTGGGCGCAAGGGGGTGCTATTCTGTGGCGTCGGCGGGACGATCTTCGGAAGAGAGCGGGCGCAACGCACTATCAGGAAACTCGAGCCCGGCGAACCCAACCATCAAGTGGGCTGCGCGCACCATAAGCGCCTGGAAAGCCTGCGGGTTCGTACGAGGGTCCGGCTCGCCACTTGGCCCCAGAAGTTTTTCACTCACACGGCCCGGGTCAAAACTCGCTCTACTGACCATAACTCCGGCGCTCGCCAAAAGTAGCTGGTCCACCTCGGACAGCTCTCCAGTAGTAGCCCGGTGGGCTTCAGCTTTGGCCACGAACATGGCACGATCCGCCTGTACCAAGACGTCATCTACAGAGAGGTTTCGCGTTGGGAACCATACAGCAACGCCAATGGAAGCCCCCAGCCCCACCACATCGAACTCCGCCAATTCCTGGTGAAGCGCCTCCTGGACGCGGGTAGTGATCCTATTTATACGGTCGGCAAGAGGGATGCGTTCTTCGTTCCGGGGGACGTGCGCCCTGTCCAGAGCCGCCGCTTCTATATCGCCGGTTTCTTCGCTAGATTTGCTGGTGGGCGGAGCCAGTGAAAGAGTCACCCCCTCAACCGCTTGCTCAATGTG
This sequence comes from Saccharimonadales bacterium (SeqCode), assembly GCA_035479375.1. Lineage (GTDB taxonomy): Bacteria > Patescibacteriota > Saccharimonadia > Saccharimonadales > UBA4665 > PMNU01. The sequence goes on from DATIIT010000001.1 coordinate 9,384, forward strand.
CTCGGGCTCATCGCCATCTACGGCGTCGGGCAGCCAAGCGGCAACCCCAAATTCGTCACCGGACAGGTTGCCGAGTGTTATCTCGTTATCTTCATTAGAGCTCGCGCGGCTGGGCACATTAGTATCGTGCATGACAATATCAGATGTATCATCTTCATCTACCGTACGGACGACGCGTTTTAAGGCAGACGCCACCCGCCGGAGCACTTCGTCGCCCTTCTTGTGGCCCATTTCATCATTGACTGCTTTGAAGGCATTTATGTCAATAAGAAGGACAGCAACGGCGTCCCGGGGCGTTGCGCGCTGGCCAAGGCGTTCGAGCGCCTCACGGAAACCAAGGCGGTTGTTCAGGCCGGTGAGCGTATTACGCCGTAGCGCATTATGGGTCTCGTTGTCCGCATACGCCTGCTCAGTCACGCGGTATGCATAACGGTCGACCTGCCTTGGGTCTCCTTTGTATACCCCTACGAGCTCCTGGGCTTCGTCGGGATGGCCGGGCCTAATCCCTGCTTCGGTGGCAAGCTGGTCTGCGCCCTCAAAAAAAGCCTGCATCCCTTCAGGGTCTTGAAGGGGTGTGATGAGCTCCAGGGCTTCTGCTCCAGGCCTGTAGGTGGGTGGTTGTTCTCTCATGGTTGCAGTCGATGTGCCACAAAGCAAAAAGCACCCGCCAACAGCATGTGTGCTATCTTTGCGCGTGCGAAGCTTTCTGGCTTACGCTTTTATCTTAGACTCGACGGCCATCTGGCATTCTATCCATGTATACCTCATTGTATACAACCGTCGCCCACCGTTATGTATATTATATCACAATCCCGCTACCTACAACATGTTCACCTTCGTAGACAACAGTTGACTGGCCGGGGGTTACGGCGCGCACTTCGTCTTCGAGCAGCACCTGCCAGGTGCCGTCCTTGTTTTTGGTCAAAGAAGTGACCGGCACGAGGTCGGCGCGGTAGCGGGTGCGCACGGCGTAGCGCTGCCCGCTGGCTGGCTCGCCGTTGATCCAATGCGGGCTGGCCAGTGTGATGTCGCGGTGCCACAGGCGTGGGTCCTGTAAATCTGCCGTCACATACACTTCATTCTTGGCCATGTCCTTGCCCACCACGTAGTACGGCAGGCCGCCGCCCACACCTAGCCCTTGACGTTGGCCGATGGTGTAAAACAGCGCGCCGTCGTGCCGCCCTACTACAGTGCCGCGCTGGTCAATAATATCGCCATCGCCGGGCAAATCCTGTACGAATTCCCGCAGAAAATCTTTGATGCCTACTTTACCCACAAAGCAAATGCCTTGGCTGTCCTTTTTGTTTGCCGTGTACAGGCCAAACTGGCGGGCCAGGGCGCGCACCTGCGGCTTTTCGTACTCGCCAATGGGCATGAGCGTATGCCTGAGCGCGTCCTCGGTGACCCGGCACAGGAAATAGCTTTGGTCTTTGTTGGGGTCGAGGCCAGCGTACAGCCTGCCGTCCTTGATACGGGCGTAGTGGCCGGTGGCAATCATATCCGCGCCATCTTCCAGCGCCGTCTCCAAAAATAGCTTAAATTTCACCTCCTGGTTGCACATGATGTCTGGGTTGGGCGTGCGGCCAGCCTTGTACTCCTCCAGCATGTAGTTGACGACTTTGTGGCGGTACTCGGCCTCAAAATCGTACATTTTAAAGGGGATGCCGAGCTGCACGGCCACGCGCTTGGCGTCCTGGTAATCGTCTTTCCACGGGCAAACCATGCCAGGCAGGTCCTGGCTCCAGTTTTTCATGTACACGCCGGTGACGTCCGCGCCTTGCTGTTTTAACAGTGCCGCGGTTACCGACGAGTCCACCCCGCCGCTCATGCCGACGTATACTTTTTTTGACATATCTACCTTATTTTAGCAAATTCCGGTGCTCGGGGCTAGCGGCAACTACTCTTCTGGCGATTCCAGGTGGCGGCGCAGTGCGGCCAGCTCATAGCGGCGCCCCAGCCAAAACGACAGAAAAATGAGCGGGATGCAGATAGCCGCCGGTATCCACAAGACTTTGGTGGCGACGATCACGGTGGCGCCCTTGTTGTTGGCCGCCGTGGATTGGGTCACCGCGCCGTTCGCCTCGCCCACCAGCTGCAAGAAAGCCGTCTGGCCGTCTTTATCTGTACCCTTGACGATGACGGTGTAGGTGCCAGCCGCGCTATACGTGTGGTTGATGGTCACGTTGCCGCCAATGGGCTCGCTGTACAGCGTGGACGGCTTGCCGTCGCCCCAGTCTACACTTAAGGCAAACGGCGCGGACCCGCCGTTGATGCTGATTGGCCAGTTGAGCTGCTCGTTGGGGTTAGCGCCGCGCAGTGCGTACAGGCTGCTGAGGGTAAACTGTTGTGCGATACCGCCAGCAAACTGCGAATTATTATAGGTGACTGTCACTGTGCCCGAGTCCGGCCCGGGCTGGTCCAGGGCGTCAAACTGGCGGGCGATGAGCTCGTTGGCGCCGTCAAACAGCGTTACCTGCAAGCTGTAGCTGCCCCCCACGCACTGCGCCGACCCAATGAACACGTTGTTAGAGAAAATTTTTACCAGCAGGCCGGTGGTGCACAAGCCACTGACGGTTATGGGCATCCGGCTAAACGACTGCCCATTGGACGGCGTGGCGATGCTAGCCGCGTTTTTGGGCGCCGGCGTCTTGACCGTGCCCTGCACACCAGACGAGCCGCTGGACGGGCCGGGCGGCGGGATGAGCGCGCTGGCCGGGGCGGCGGCAAGCATGCACAGAAGCGCCACTGCCGCCCCGGCCAGCTTCAGCGGACGCCCAATCTGCTGCTTCACCCCGTTTTGCCCCTTACCGCCGGCGGCTTGCCCGGCGCAGGACGCGCCGGTTGTAGTTGCGGAGCGCGCGCGGCACCAAGAAGATGAGCGCCACAAGCACCACCAAAATGGCACCAATGGTAATTACCAGCGACACCGGAATCACGTAAAATGTCACCTTAGCGGTGAGTAGCTGCCCGGTGGTGCCATAGCCAAAGTTGCCCTCCAGGCTAAACTTGCCAAACGAGCCAACGTCGCTCAAGTGGGTGTCAAAACGGCGGATGCCGTCCGGGAGCACGTTGCTTTTAGGGTCGGCGGTGTTCACCTCAAATGTGGCCACTTGCTTGCCAAAGCGCTTGAGCACCATTTTGCCAAACGGCTCCAGCTGCACATTGCCAGTGTTTTGGAAACGCGAGACACTCACCAACCCCTTACCGCTGGTAAAAATAACTGCCGAGTTGTCGCCGCGGCGGATGTCGAAGCTTGCCATGTTGAGCTTTTCTATGACAGCGCCGTTGACCTTGAGCAGCACTAGCGTGCCGACGCTGGCCGCCAGGTTCAGGTTTTTGTCACCGGTAGCTTGCGGGTAGAAACGCACTGCACCGTAGTAGCCGCCCCCGGCTGCGCCCTTTGGCACAGTAATGCTGACCTTGACGTCTTTTTGCGCGCCCGGCGCCAGCGTGAAGTTGCCAATGGGCTGGGTGAACTGCTTGAGGCTGTGCGAGGGCGCGGACTGGTTCTCGTCCAGGATGATGTTGGGGTGGCCTTGCTCGTCGCCGGTGGTGAAATCGTTGACGGCGCCGTGCAGCGCAGCCGGCACGCTGGTGAGGTTGGTGATGGTAACGTCAAACACCTTGCTGGTACCCGGGTCCATCTCTACATCGGCACGCACCGGCGAAATCTTGAGGGCGTTGCCACCAACAGCAGCAGTCTGCGCCGCAAAGGCCGTCCCCACCGGCGCCAGTCCGACCAAACTACTCACAGCAACCATAACCACCACGACTGCGGTCAAGATTCTGCGTCGAACCATGTTTCCCCTCACTTATGTTTGCACTTATGGTAACAGAAGTACTAGAAGTTTGCCAAGCCGGTGTAGGTCAATGTAGTGGAATATACACCACCTGGCTGGTCTGGCGGCACATTGACCACGTAACTGACGGTGTACTTCCGATAATTATCTGAGGTGGCGCTGCCAGCGATACGCTCCCCAGAATTAAAATAAAAGCGGTTCTGCTGGTTGTAATTTGAGGTAGCCGCGCCAATGCCCGGCCCCTGCGGGTCTTGCCCGATAGCCGGATTGGTGTTGGCCGCCAGGTTCATGCCAAACTGGCTGGCGCCCTTCAGGCTGGGGCCGGGCGCAGCCATGGCGTGTATGGTATTGTTGCCGGAGCTCATGGTGCCGCCCGAGGCAAACACTGAGTAGCCATTCTGCGCGTTGGTGGCCACCAAAAACTGGTGCTGGGCGGCGCGGGTGACGCCCGAGCTTAAATCGCCAAGGTCGGAGAACGGCTCGGTGGCCGTGGTGCAATCCGTGCCGGTAATATTTTCGCCAATGCAGAAGATGAGGTACGGCGGGACTTCCAGGTTGATGCTCAGCAGCCCTAAAATAGACAGCGCCAAGCCGCCAAAGTTGTCATACGGGCCGGTGCCCGCGCTTGTGGAGCGCAAGAAAATGCGGGCGAATAGCGGGCCGCCCGTGTCCGGGTTTTTTACGCCTGTGAGCACGTAGTTGGCCATGCCGATGCCGTTGCCGGCCGGAGGCCGTGTGAGCACCAGGTCGTTGGCCGTGGAGGTGCCCGAAACAGAGAAGCCCGTCTGGCCGCTTTGGGTGTTGAGCGCGGCGTGGCTAATGTCGAAGCCGGCCGGGGCGTTGCAGACGTCGTCTTCCAGCGGGCTGTTATCACAAAATGTTATCTCTATGGAGCCGAGCGTGCCGGCCGTGGGGATAAAAAACCGCGTGTTGTAGGTGACACCAGTGTGCTGTGCTTGGTTGTCGCTGATGGTGATGGAGCGCAGCTGGATTTGCGCCGCAAAGGCATGCTGCACCGCAAATGGCCCCGCCGCAATAAGCAGCGAGGCCACAAGGCATATTTGTACCAGTTTGGAGGCGATTTTACGCGCGCGTGCTCCCATTCATTTTCTCGATCCTAAAGGGCTTAGAAGGTGCCGGTAACGATGATTGACTCGTTTACGGTGTAGATGCCGGCTTGGGTGGTCAGGCTGGCGGTGGCGGCGAAGACCAGCTGGTTATTCGTGAGGCTGAGCGGCGCGCTGGAAGTAGCGATGACGTCACCATATGTGGTAGTTACGCCCACGGAACCGTCTTGGTCCATGCCGTACCATAGGTCGGACGAAATGGTAGTGTGCGAGGCGTTGTGGTAGTTGGCGTCTGGTGTGATCGTACCTGTGCCAGCGGTGTTGTTGGTGCTGTTGGCAACGTACAGGCCAAAGGCGGCGGAACCAGCGGTGATGGCTTGGGCAACGCTACCTGCCGGCGAACCAGTGGTTACGCCCGGGATGTTACAGGTGGAGCCGCCGTTGGAGCTCAAACCGCCGTTAGAGCATGTATTAGCGCTCTTTAATCTCATAGATATGCCGCTACTGGCGTTGGTAGATACCTGGGTATAGGCGCTGGCAACGTCTACAAGGCTGGAGTCCAAGGTGGCAGGCGAACCATGGCCAAGCGTCAGCGTTGGCGCGGTGATGTCGCCAGCCAAGCAGGCGGTGGTGTTCGTAGAAGTCTGCGGCGTGCCGGACACACAGAAGGTCAGCGTTTCCTGCACTTTAGCGGTGATGCTAATGAGGTTGGCGGTGCTGAGGGCGATACCGCCGAAGTCGGCCACGGTGCCTGGGCTAGCAGCGCTCCCCCAGTCGTTAGACTGGGCCACATAGGTGTTAATACGGGCGTAAAACGTGCCTGGCGGGCTCGTGGTAGGGTTCTTAATGTTGCCGAGGGAAAAATTTATGGAGCTACCCGTAGCATATGCGGACGAGTTGCTAATAGTAACTGCGTTAGCTGTTTCGTTGGGTTGCGGCGTGCCGGCGGAGTTGTTGCCGGTAGCGATCGCCCAGCTCGTGAAACCACTGCCGTTCGTGAACGTCGCACCAGAAACGTCTAAGCCGGTAGGCGCCGTACAGCTGTCTGTGTAGAGTGGAGAGTTAGAACAGAAGTCGATGCGCACGTTTTTGGCCGCCGTTGTCGGCGTAAACGTAATCTTGTACGTTTGGTTGGCTGTGACGCCCGGGGCTGAGCTGCTCATTTGTATACTGCGGCTCGTCAGCTGCACGTAGGCCAGAGCCCTCCCTTTCAGCGCCGGGATAAGGCCAACAAGTGCCAGCGCCAAAGCCATAACCAGATAGGTGCTGTTTTTGAGCCCTAGCAGTCGCTTTCTCATCTGTTACTATATGACCTTTCTATTTTTGGTAAGGAATCTTACCGGAATAGTATCACGCTTATGTCATGCGATGCAACACACTTATCCACAACTTATGAAACAACTGCAGGCTGCCACGCGGCTTGAGAAAACCCGCCCACTAGCATACTATGCAAGCAGAGATGAGGCCTATACTTTTTTACATGGTCGGTGTCCCGGGCGCGGGGAAAACGACGCTCGCGCATAATTTAGCGTACCTGCTCAAGGCCCAGCACCTGCGCGGTGACAAAATTGGGCTGGAGCTATTCCGCTTCCCCACATTCTCGCCGCAGGAGCGCCAAGCCGTGTACCAAGAGATGTCCTACCGCGCCGCGGACTCCTTAGGAGCCGGCCAGCATGTGCTGTACGACGCCGCCACTAACACGGCTGCGCTGCGGGCGGAGGTGGCTGCGCTTGCCCAAAAGAGCGGCGCCGAGGCTATGGGCATCTGGGTGCGCACGCCCCTGGCCGTGGCCAAGAAGCGCGCCGGGCAGGCGCGCGACTCCGGCGTGACCGGCAGCGTGGTGCGCGTCATCCCGCCGCAGTTATTTGACCAATACGTGGCGGCGTTCGAAGAGCCCACCGGCGACGAAGATATCATTACTGTCTCTGGTAACGTCGGGTTTTACCTGCAGTACGGGCGGCTGCTGCGCGCACTGCAACAGCGCAAGCTGGTGCGGCTGCCACGACTCGTACAGTAACGCCCCGGCAGGTTAGTACGTGGAGACTGCTACCAAATCGCCGTTAAAAGCGTATTGCCCGCTGGGCGTCACTCCAGTGATGTTGTAGATGAACGAAATGGTGTAGTCGGTTTCGCCAGAGCTGCTGGGCGAGCTGGCAATGGTGTCCCCCTTCACGTACTTGAACAGCCCGCAGGTGTTGTACCCGGTGGCCACGCTGCCATAACTAAACGTGCCGCCCGGCACCTGCACCGGCGCCGCGCCGAAGTTGGTGGGCGCGCCGCAACCGGTGGTATTGGCCACGAGGTTGATGCCGAATTGTTCAACCGTGCCAGGAGTGGCTGCCGCCGTGGGGCTAGACGGCGTACTAAACGTATGGGCGCCGAGTCCCGGCGCTGTGGGCGGGTCAGAGGCCAGCACCACCACATACCCACTGGCCAAATACGTCTTCACCGCAAAAGTGGCCGTGGCCGTGGCCGTGCCAGCAGTGCTCAACAGGCCGAGGTCGGTAGTGCCGCCGGTGGTAGAAAAGGCGATGTACGGGTCACGGTCGGTGTTGGACCCGGCAATCGCCTGGAACGCCGTGCCCGAGGCATTGCCCACCGCCGTGTCCCCGGCCGTCTGCTTAGAACAGAAGTTGCTGGAGCAGGCGCTCGCCTGGCTACCGATGTTAAAATTCACCTGGTCCACAGAATAGTTGCTGCTGGCCGAATCCGCCGCGCTCACATTCACGGTGCGCAGCAAAACCAACAGCACCAGTATGCCAAACACACTGGTCACCGCCCTCGCTACGCGTCGCCATTCCATGCCCTTATTGTCCAACAGATGGATGCCAAACACAATCCGTTTACGTTTTTTGCGCCGGATTTAGTATCATATATATAAAAGAGAGGGTGAATGGATCCATCGCAAGCGCAGTCTGATTCTGCCAACGACTCGCACTCACTAGAGCAAGTCGATGAAAAAGACACCGGCAAAACGCCGGCCGCTGAGGCCGCGCCCGCCGCCGCCGGCGACGCTGGCAAGGACGGCAAAAAAGACGGCGGCACCATTGACGCCACCGGCGGCGGCCCGGCGGAAAAACCCGCCGCCCCCAAAAAGGTAAACCCGCTGAAGCGCTTCTGGCGGAAGTTTAACCTGTACCTGGCGCTGTTTATTTTGGTTGTGGTGGTGGCCGTGGGTATTTTGGTGGCACTCACTATCAAGAGCAACAAGCCCACCAAGGATGCGCTCAACTCGCAAAACCTGTCCCAACAGGAGCTGCAGCAGCTAGCCAACACCGACGTGACCATTGGCAACCCCAAGCAAGTGCTCACCGTGCAGGCTAACGCCGTGTTTGCCGGCTCGGTGTTGGTGCGCAGCAATTTGGAGGTGGCCGGCTCACTGAAGGTGGGTGGCGGCCTGACCCTGGATAGCCTAGCGGTCACCGGCGCCACGCAGCTCAGCGACACCACCGCCGGCAACCTGACGGTGAGCGGCGCGCTCAACGTGCAGGGCGCGCTGGCCCTCAAAAACGGCATCAGCGTCAGCGGCAACAGCAACTTTACGGGCAATGTCACTACCGCGTCGCTCACCACTGGCACACTGAACTTAAACGGCGATTTGGCGCTCACCCACCACATCTCGGCCGGCGGACCAACGCCGGGGATTGCCCGGGGCTCGGCCACCGGAGGCGGCGGCACGGTGTCTTTGAGCGGGTCAGACACCTCTGGGAGCATCACCATCAACACCGGCACGGCGCCGCCGGCTGGCTGTTTTGCCACTATCACCTTTAGCACCAAGTTCACCAACACGCCGCATGTAGTACTGACGCCCATCAGCAGTGGCGCGGCCGGACTGCAATATTACATAGACCGCACCACCTCTGGCTTCACGCTATGCGCCGCCAACGCCGCCCCGGCCGGCCAAAGTTTTGGGTTTGACTACGTGGCCTTGGATTGAGATACTGGCAGGCATGGCAGAACGTACCCCCGGCCCGTTTCGGAGCCAAGCCGAGGAAGTCGCGGCTGGTATTATTGACGAGATTGGCCTTAGGCGGAGGCAACTACGCCTAAGTCAGGCCGTCCTCGCTGGCGTGCTCGGTACCACGCAAGGTGACGTGTCCGAAACGCTGTCGGGCCGTACGAAAAATCCGGGAGTGGTGCGGGTTGCAGAGATGGCGCTGGTGACTGGCGCGCACCTTGGACTGCTGGGCGACGATATACGATACGCAACAACCATAGACCCGCCACAGCTTGGGGCGTCCCAATCCTTTCACCGCCGCACTGAACCGTGTGCGCTTAGTGACTCGCTAGTGCGGGCCGTCGACGCACCAGCTTTCTACACGGACTGCGCCCTCCTGCCTGTACCTGTAGTGGTAATTAGGCCGCGCGCGGAGACTAGCTAGACGCGGCCACGGGTGGTCTGGAGAAATTACTCCCCTTAGCTTTCCCAGCTAAACTAAGGGGTATTGTTTTCACCGTACCCAAAGTGGCCGCGCATTAAAAATACCTTCCCGTATGAGGCCGCAGCCCCGGCCGAAGAAGGGAAGGTATTTTTAATGCCGCAGTGAGCACCTAGTGCGCCTCAGCAGCCTCGGCTAAATATCCAAAAACACCGTCACTTTGTCGGCTTTGACATTCATCAGCCCCCCAGAAATCCGGATGCGTTGCTCAGGCCCAGAAAACGGCCGGATATTCAGCTCGCACGCCTCCAGCAGTGACATAAAATTGTGGTGGTGCGGCAAAATGTCGAACGGGCCGGTGCGGTTCACGCCAGAGATGCTGTAGCTGTCTTGGTCGTAGTACACCTTAAACGGCGAGTAGACCTTCACATGCATGCTCGGCTTGCCGCCAGCGGCCGCGGCCTGCTCGGCCTTGGCGGCGTCGATTTCTTTGGCGGCCTCGGTTTTTTCTTCAATCATACAATGATTTCTTCGATGCCCTTCAGCATGTCGTCGCGCTTCACGTACTCGCCCTTTTTGCTGGTCATGCTTTCCATGACGTTCATGTTCTGAGTGAAGTACTCAATAAGCTTCTTGGCCTTGGCAAAGTCGGCGCGGTCCGCGGGCGAGAGCTCGTTTTCACCAATGATGGCGATGATCGGCTTCAGCATTTCGTACTTCTGGATAATGCCCTGTACCTGCACGCTGAGCAGATAGTGGCGGTCGCCCACCACTTCCGGCGTCAACAGCGAGCTGGTGGTGTGGATGAGGTCTACCGCCGGGCGGATGCCCTGCTCGGCCACGGCGCGGCTCAAAATAATGATGCTGTCCAACTCGTGCTGGATCATCTGTACCGCCGGGTCAGAGGTGTCGTCCGCCGGCACGTAAATGGTCTGCACGGCGGTAATTGAGCCCTTGTCATTGGAGGTCAGGCGGTCCTGCAGCATCTTAACATCGCTGAAGATGGTGGGCTCATAGCCGCCCTCGGATGGCACCTGGCCAATCATGGTCGCCACCTCGTTCCGAGCCTGGATGTAGCGGTACATGTTGTCCGCAAAGAACAGGATGTCTTTCTTTTGGTCGTCGCGGAAGTATTCGGCCAGGGTTACGGCGCTCAGGGCAATCAGCGAGCGCTGCACCGGGTTCTCGTTCATCTGGCCAAAGAACATGCAGGTGCTCTTTAAGATGTCGCCGGTGTTTTTGAGCGTGTCGTATAATTCGTGGCCTTCGCGGATGCGCTCGCCAATACCGGCAAAGAAGCTTAAGCCACCGCCGTTTTTGGCCACGTTGTTGATCATTTCCATGGTGAGCACGGTCTTGCCCACACCGGCGCCGCCCACAATGCCAATCTTGCGCCCCTTCACAAACGGCGCAAAGAAGTCCAGCACCTTAATGCCGGTTTCCAGGATTTCCGGCTTGGAGGCGCCCGCGGCTGAGCCCTTTTGCGGTAGCGCGAAGATGCTGCGGTGCTCCATATCGTGGTCGTCTACCGGTGGGATGCCGTCAATGGGCGCGCCCAGGGCGTCCACCACGCGGCCAATCATTTTGTCGCCCACCGGGATTTCGATGGACTTGCCCGTGGGCGTCACGGTCATGCCCTTTTGGATGCGGAAATCGGTGCGGATAATCAGGCAAATGGCGCGGCCGCCCGCCTCCAAGCTGTCCACCAGCAGCTGCGTGCCGAGGGCGTCCACCACCACGATTTCGTGCACATCTGGCACCAGGTCGCTAAACTCAACAACGACCGTCAAATCTTTGATGATGCGTACAACACCTTGGTTCATCTACTTGCCTCCCAGCCGCATGCCGTTTATCATTTCCTTCAGCCGCTCGTCCTGGATGTGGCGCTTGGTGCGGTTAAACTCCAGTTTGAGGTCGCTCACCAGCTCGTTGGCGCGGTCTTTGGCCATGCTCATGGCGCGGAAACGGGCGGCGTACTGTGCCAGCTTGGAGTCCAAAATCACCTGGCTCAAGGCAATTTCGGTCATTGAGCGCTCCAGGTGGGCCACCACGTCGAAGGTGCTCGGCTCAAAAATATAGGTAGCCTCGCTGATGACCTCCTCCTGGTCTTTTTTGTCGCCGGCCACGGCACGGGCCTGCGCGGCAATGGAACTTTGCAGCTCGATGCGCTTGGGCTCCTGCACCATCAAAGACACGTAGGTTTGGTAGAAGACCGACGTACTCTCGTAGTGCCGCACCTCTTGCACCAGCGGCCGCACATTGATGTTTTTGTCGCGCGAGGGCAGTGTAAAGTACTTCTTAAAGTTGACGTGCTGCTGGATGAGCAACAGCGCACCGTGGTGGCCAATGACGATAATGTCGTGCTTCTCGGGGTTAAAATCGGCCAGCACCATCTTGATAAGGCGCTGGTCGATGTCGCCGCCAAAGCCGCCCTCGGCCGTGATAATGATGAACAGCTGCTTTTTAATGACGTCCTCTTTGTTAGTGCGCCCAAACCGGAACAGGCTGTCCACCCGGATTTGCTTATAAATATGCCAGATTTCGCTAAAAAACTGCTGCGATTCCAGCACCTGGTTTTTGACGCCGGCGATGCGCATGCTGGCCAGGCCCTCAAACACGCCGGTGAGGTTCAGGATGGTATCCATGGCGGCCTGGCGCTCGGCGACTTCTTGGAGGCGGCTCATTTCTTGGGCTCCTCTTTTTTGTCTTCGGCGGGCTTGGCGTCTGCTGTTTCGGATTTGTCTGCGGGTGCGGGGGCAGCTTTTTCGCCCTCTTTGCTGGCGCCTTCTTGGCCGGCCGCCGGGGCTGCCGGCGCGGCTCCAGCTGCGGCGGCTGCGGTGCCGGGCGCTGCCGCCTTCTTGGCCAGGATCAGGCAGCGTTTTTTGAGCTCGTCGCGCAGCGCGTCAAAGTTGCTGTCATCGTCTTGCAGCTGTGTGGCCAGCTCGCGGGTGTTTTTCTTGAGCGTGGCCACATCCACTTGCTCGCCAGCCTGGAAGTTGAGGCAGATGTCCAGCATCAGCGTCTGCTCTTTGAAGTTGTAGTTTTCGCCCGGCGCCTGGTTGAGCACCTTGTACAACAGCTCACCGCGGGCAAGGTCGGTTTGGGCGCCCAGGGCGAGCTCCGAACCAAAGCGGGCGAACTCCTGCGCGGTGTGGTGCGCAGTTAAGGCCTTAAACAGCGCGCCGGCCTGGTTTTGCTGGCGCTTGGTCTGGCCGCGGCCACCCACACGGGAGACGCTGAGGCCCGCATTGACCGCCGGGCGCATAGTATCGCGGAAAATCTTCATGTCTAGGATCCACTGCCCGTCGGTGATGGACATGATGTTGGTAGGCAGGTACGCCGTGATGTCGCCGCTGGCGGCAAACACCATTGGCAGGCTGGTAAGCGTTTTGTGGTTGCGGTTGAGCTTGCCGGCGCGCTCCAAAAGGCTGGAGTGCACGTAAAACATGTCGCCGGGATAGCTGTCGCGGCCGGGGCTGGAGCCGGTCAGCAGCGCCATTTCGCGGTAGGCGTGGGCGTGGGCAGTGAGGTCGTCGTACACAATCAGCGCGTCTTGGTTGAGGTGCTGCCAAAAATACTCAGCCAGCGCGCAGCCCACGTACGGCGCCAAAAAGCTGTGCACCAGCGAGTCGCTCATGGTGCTCACCACCACAATCGTCTTCTTCATGGCGTCGTTGGCTTCCAGGCGGCTGATGAGCGTGTCGATGTCCGTGCGGCGCTTGGCAACCATGACGTACACGGTGGTTATATCGGTATTCTTTTGGTTGATGGCCAGCTGCGTAGCCAGCGTACTTTTACCCGATTTGCCGTCGCCCAAAATGGCGATACGCTGGCCGCGCATGAGCGCGAACAGCGTGTCCGTGATGGTGACGCCCGTTTCCAGCTGCTTGTCCAGCAGCTCGCGTTCATAAAGCATCGGCGCCGGGGCGAACACCGGGAGCACGCCCTCGGCGGCGATCGGCCCCTTGCCGTCCAGCGGCTCGCCGGTTACGGACACCACGCGACCCACAAAATCCTTGCCTACTTTGGTGACCAGCTCCTCGTGCTGGATGACGCAGGTGCTGCCCACGCGCACCGTTTTGGTGCCCAAGTGCAAAATGACCATGTAATCGTCAAAAATGTGGTGCACGTAGCCCTTGCTGCCGTCTTCAAACATGATGAGCGCGTGCAGGTTACAGGGCTGCATGCCCTTGACGCGGATCATGAAGCGGTCCACGGCAATGACCTCGCCTACCGGCTTGCCGGCAGCCACCAGCTGGTCGAAATGGCGGTTGTCGCTCATGCGGCAGCTCCTGGTTGGGGAGGGGTTGGCGCAGTGGGAGCAGCGGCAACAGGGGTAGCAGCCGGCACGGCCGCGGGGGCAACTGGTGCCGGTGCGGCCACAGGCGTTTCCGGGGCCACGGCCGGTGCGGCCGGCACCGGGTTGGCCTTCTCCAGCGACTGCATCAGCAGGCCGTCGGCATCGGCAAAGCGGTTGCGCAGGCTGAGGTCAAATACCTTGTTGGTAGTACGCACAATGCACCCAGCGGCGATGGTTGGCTGCAGCCCCACGTCCAACAGTACATCCGGCGCGATGTTCGCCCGTAGCCACGAAACCATCTTGGCCGTAAATGCCGACGACGGGTCAGCCGCAAAACTGATGTGCACCGATGGCGCCCGTTTCTCGGTATCGTGCAAAAACTGCTTGAGCGCGCTGCGGTGCGCTGGCTGGAGCAAATTGAGGTGGTTTTCCGTGGCCAAGGCGTCCAGCAAGCGGCTCAAACGCGGCAACGCCGGCTGCTTGCCCGGCGCGCGCACGGCCGACTGGGACATGTACTCTTCCAGCGATTCCAGCTCGCGCTTCAGGCGGCGTACCTCCACCACGCCAAACACCAGTAGCGGTAATTTAAGCGGAGCCGCGCCAGCAGGTGCGGCCACAGCGGCAGATGAGCCAACCGGCGCGGCAGGCGGCCCAGCGTTCGCGGTAGCTGCGCCGGCCTCAGGTACCACTGCGGATGTCCTCGATTATGGCCGCCTTGTGCGCCTCCAACTCGCCCAAAATGTACTCTAGCTGGTCGTTGAGGTCTATCTGGTTGCCGATGGCGCTCAAAACGTAGTGGTTCACCACCTGCGCCATGCGGGCGTCAAACTGCTTAATGCGGCGCTCTTTTTCCTCGGCCACTTCGGTGGTAAGCTGTTGCACCAGGTTTTGCCGCTCCTCGTCAATGGCCGTCTTGGTTTTTTCTATGGATTCCACGGCCAGCGCTTTGGCGTCGGTGATGGCGCTCTGGTAATTGGCAAAGGCCTCTTTGAGGTCTTTGGTGATTTCGCCCTTCATGTAGTCGTTGAGCTGGGAAGTGGTCAGGCGCAGGTCCTGCTGCAAAAACATGGCGTTTTCGCCCAGGATTTTCTCAAAGTGCAGGCGGCCGCGGTTGCGCAGCTCCTCGCGGAACTCCTCGTTAAAGATGTGCTCCACATCGTTCTCGGCCGCGCCCTGGAACGAGTCCAGGTTGTGCCCTTCCGGTTTCTTAAGCTTGCCTAGCTGGACCGCAAGCCAAATAAACCCAGAACCGCCGGAAAAAATGGCGAAGAGTATGAGTAGCAGCCACCAAATTGTCATCGCGCTCCTAGGCCCCCGTCTCCATAAACATAAGCTAGATCTTCAGTAGTAAATATACCGCAATCAGCCCAACAAACACAACCACTAACGCTAGCAATGTCACGGTCACCAAGCTGCGCAAAATAGACTTTTTGGCCAGCGGGTTGCGCCCAATAGAGGTCATGCCGGTGCGGATGCCGGAATACAAGATGCTGCCGGCCACAATAAACGCTATTAAAATTACCACTAAGCAGCCGTATAGGCGCAGTGCGGTGAGCGGCTTGTTGGTGACGGCGCTGGCGATTTGCACCAACAGGTGCGGCACACCCGGGGCGACATCGCCGCTGTAGGTGGGGTTGCGCGTGACGCCAATATCCGTGAGGATGCGTCCCAGCGCGGCGGACTGCCCGTCGCTGAGCTTGATGTGTCCCTCGGCGTTGGTGCCGTCGGCAAAACTTTGCAGCGCCTTGCCCACAACCACTTGGTGCTTGGTGTCCGATTTCATGGCCACACCGGCGATGGACGAAATCACCAGCTGGTCGCCGGCCTTAATCACCCCGTTTTGGGTGTTGACCAGCACCGGGTACTGGCCAAAGGTGGCCACGTACACCTGGCTCTGCGTGGGGCTGGACAGCGCCACCGGCGCATCGGTGGGCGCCACCACAATGCCAAACATGTCCGTCTCTTTCTTTTGGTCGAGCGCCTCCACCGTGCCCGGCGTCCCGCTTTTGAGCTTGACCACCATACCGTTTTGCAGCGTGCCCGAAGCTTGGTATCCCTGGGTGACATTCTGCGCCGCTGCTGCGCCAGCCACCGCCACAGCCAGCGCAAACCCGGCGACTAACCCTGCAAAGAGACGCTTGTGCTTATACATCCTGCCGTTTAGTATATCGCACGCGCCAATGGCGGAAAACTCCACGGGCGAGGCCGAAAAATAACTGCACTCCGAGGAAGCGTCGTAGCCTTGGCGGGCACAGGATTCCGAGTGGGTGCAGTTATTTTTCGGCCACAACAAGTTGGGCGAGCGTACGGACGGCTGTGCGCACTTGCTCTTCGGTGGTGTGCAGGCCCATGGTGAAACGCAACGAGGCCTGCGCATCCTTTTCGGAGACGCCCATGGCGCGTAAGACGTGCGACGGCTCATCGTTGCTGGCACTGCAGGCGCTGCCCGCGGCGCACAAAATCCCGGCCTCGTCGAGGGCAAAAATGAGCCGCTCGTTATCTTGGCCGGGGATGGTTATGTGCACGTTGTTGGGCAAACGGGACTTGCGCGAGCCGTTTACCACCACGCCGGGGATTGCCTCGTGCAACAGGTCAAAAAAGAGGGTTTGGAGGCCTTGCAGCCGGCGGGATTCATCGTGGCGGCGCGCTTGCACCAGGTCTAAAGCGGTAGCAAAGCCAATGGCGCCGGCCACGTTCTCGGTGCCGCTGCGCGCCCCGCGCTCCTGGCCGCCACCGGTGATTTGGGCGTGCATCCAAACATGGCTGGCCACGTACAACGCACCAACCTGCTTGGGGCCGTAAATTTTGCCGGCGTTGAGGGTCATGAGGTCGACGCCCAGGCGGGCGGCGTGCAAATCGAGGTATGCGGCGGCCTGGGCGGCATCCACATGGAAGTACAGCGGCATGGGGTTGCCAGCCGCTTTGCGTGCCGCGCGGATGTTGTCCAGTTCTGTGGCGATGCGGCGGATGGGCTGCACGGTGCCGACCTCGTTGTTGGCGTACATGACGCTCACCAGCACGGTGTCATCGTCGATGAGGCTGACGAGCGCTGCGGTGTCCACAATGCCGCCGGCGTCCACCGGCGCCTCGCGGGCGCCAAACTCATGGGCAGTAGCTAGCACGGAGTCGTGCTCAATGGCGCTAGTTACCACGTGCCCTTCCGGGAAATGCGCCAACACGCCGCGGATGGCCAGGTTGTTGGCCTCGGTGCCGCCGGCGGTAAAAATAACTTCGGTGGGGCGGGCGCCGAGCCAGTGCGCCACGCGGGCGCGGGCGGCTTCAATATCTTGGCGCACGGCGCGGGCAGCAGCATACGTGGCCGACGGGTTAAAAAACCTGTCCGCCAGGTAGGGCTGCATGGCCGCGGCCACGGCAGGGTCCAAGGGCGTGGCGGCCGCGTAGTCGAGGTAAGAAATGTCCATTATGCCCCTAGAGGTCGTGATATAATTTGGCCTTCACGGTCTTATTATACAGATCCATTACCTTGTACAGGCGACGCCCTTCCTGGAAACTCACCGGCTGGTATGACTGGCCGTCCTGGGCCTTGTAGACACCTTGCGGACGGACGTCATAACGGGTTGTTACGGCGTGGTGGACGCCCTGCTCGTCGTCCCATTCTTCATGCCAGACCCAGGTGTGGCGGTCTAGGCAAAAGAACTCACGGCGGCCATTGGGCGGGATTGGGCCAAATAGTTCGCCCCCCAAAGCTGCCTCTTGACGGATAAGGTCACGGTACTCGCGGGCACGACGGTCGGCTTTGCTGAAGGCGAAGCCGCTAAACATTTTGCCCAACATACACTACGGCCCTTGGACCTGCGCACCCAGGGGCACCGAAGCCTGGACGGGCTGCGGCGCGGCTTGCGTGGCGGCATATGCTTGCACTTCGGGAGATTGCGGGACAAATCCTGGCTGCGTTGCGGCATAGGTTTGGACTTCTTGGGAAGCGGGGACGAATTCAGGCCGCCGGTCGGCACCAATATATTCAAGGTAAGGGGTTGTCTGGGGCTGGACTTGCTCCGCGGCAGCAGTTGCGCCGGCAGCGACGGCAATATGCGTGCCATGTAGGGCGCGCAATGCCTCGTGGCCAGCCAGCACAGCCAGTTGCACTTCGTTTAAGCGGGCAAAGCGTGGCGAAATGTCATGTCCGCCGGGGCGGTTGACACTTTGGTCTTTTTCGCCAGGTGCGCCGATGCGCATAGATATTTGGTGCTTGCTCATATTGCTCTCACAAAATGCCGAAGAGGTCTAGTGCATTTTGGGTTGTCGCGCGGGCGAAATCTTCCACCTGTTCGCCGCGCAGCCCGGCCAAAAATTTGGCCACCAACTGCACATATCTCGGCTCGTTGATCTTACCACGCAATGGTTGTGGTGTCAAGAATGGCGCATCTGTTTCTAAGAGTACTTTACTGATTGGCGCGGCCTTGGCAGCCTCCAATTGCTTAACTTGTTTAGTAAACGTCATGATGCCATTCAGGCCAATATATAACCCACGTTCCATGGTTTGCGCAAGTTCTTTTTCGCCAGCCGTAAAACTGTGGATAACGCCGCGCAGGCCTTTATACTGGTCAAAAATCTTCCAAAAGTCGTCAAACGCCTCGCGCACGTGGAAAATCACCGGCAAATTATGTTTTTGCGCCAGCTCCAGCTGGAAGTGCAGGATTTTTTCTTGGTCTGCACGGGCAGAGTGGTTATAGAAGTAGTCCAGGCCGCACTCGCCCACGGCCACCACCTCGGGGAGGTTGGCCAGGGCGGCAAATTCCTTGAGCGCGGCCGGGTCTTGGGCGTAGTGCTGCGCTTCGTGCGGGTGCAGGCCGATGCTCGCCCACACGCCCTGCTCTGTTCGGGCAAAATCGATGGCCAGCTTGCTGTCGCACAGCGTGCAGCCCACGCAGACCAAGCGGGTGACGCCATTGGCCCGGGCCTGGGCGGCTAAAGCAGCCGGGTCGCGCAAGCCCTCTTTGTGCCAGCGCGCGGCCACCTCGCCCTCGCCAGCGGCTTCGTGGATATGGCAATGGGTGTCAACCAGTTGCATGGCTACAGCTCTTGTATGATGCGCGCGACGCGCTTATTAATGACGGCCTGGGAGAATTCGCGTTCATACAGGGCGCGGCCGTCGTGGGCGATGGCGCGCAGCTCCGCCGGATGGGCGGCCGCCCAGGTTATGGCGTCGGCGATAACCTGGGGGTTGGCCGGCTCCACCAGCAAGCAGTTTTGGCGGTCTGTAAACATGGTGCCGGCCTGGTTGCGGCCAACGAGCACCGGCGCGGCGCAGGCCAAAAACTGCACGGTTTTGCCGGTGACTACAAATTGCGCCTGCAGCGTGTTGCCAAACGGGCCGCCCAGGCAGAGGCCGGCTTGGCGGGCGCGGGTAGGAAGCTCGCTAAAATCCACCCACTTCTCGTAGGTGAGGTGCGCACCTTTTTGCACGGCGGCGGCGCAGGCCTCAGCCGCGTTTTGCTTGCCGCCCACCAGGTTAAAATGGATGTCTTCGCGGCCTTTTAAGAGGATGGCGGCTTCCAGCACGTGTTGCAGGCCGTGCAGCGGCACCATGCCGTTGCCGTAGTAAAACACCGTAAACGGCCGTGCCGGCAGCGTTTTTTGCGGGAAAAACAGTGTTTCGTCGGCAGCCATTGGCAGGACGGCGAACTTTTTGGGCGGCAGGTTGCTTGTTTTGGCCGAATATTCGGCGTGCTGCGGGGTGTCTGCCAAAATCAGCTTGCATCCGCGCAGCAACCAATGGTATACCTTGCGCGCGAGGGCGTCTGGCCACGTGCCCTCGCGTAAGACGTGGTGCTCGCGGTAGTACTCCACGATGTTAACCAGCTCGTCAAAAACGATGGGCTTGCGCACGCCGGTGAGCCGCAAAAAAGCCAGCATTTCGTAGCCGCGGAAGGTTACGACGTATGCGTCCGGCCGCGTTTTGAGTGCGCCAAAACGCAGGCGTAGTAGCTTCAGCGGTACTTCCAGGTAGCGCAGCAGGCCAGTATGCGTGTTGCGCACCACTGTCACCTGCACGCCGGGCGCCGCAGCAAACGCCGCGCGCAAGGTCTTTGCCCGCACGTAGTCATTCTGGTCGTAACAGGTGACAACGGCGATTCTCATGCCCGCTACTTTTCGGCGGCCGCGTCTGTGGCGGCATCAGCGGGGGCCGGTTTTTCAGCCTTGGGGAATAGGGTTGTCTCGGGCAGTTTTACCACGCCGCTCTTGAAAATGTTGTTAATTTTCTGGGCGGTTTCCGGCAAAAACGGTGTCAGCAAGCGGGCAATTTCCAAGAGGTCGCCCACCTGGAAGGCCAGCACTTGCTGCAGGTGCTCTTTATCGTCCTCTTTTTTGGCGATTTCCCAGGGCTTTTCTTCTTCGATGTACTGGTTCAGGCCGCGGACCTGGTCCCAAATGCTGTCCAGCGCGCGGTCAAAGCGGCACTCTTCCAGGGCCTTTTCCACCTCGCGCGAGTCGTGCTCGCCCGGCGGCAGCGTGCCAATGGCGCCGTCCTGGTACTTCAGGATCATGGCCGCGGTGCGCTGCACGGCGTTGCCCAGCTCGTTGGCCAGCTCGTTGTTGTAGGCGGTTTCGTACATTTCCCAGGAGAAATCGCCGTCGTTGTAGCTGGGGATGTGCCGCAAGAAATAGTAGCGGAAGGCGTCCACGCCGTATTTGTCCACCACTTCTTTGGGCGAGATGACGTTGCCCACCGATTTGCTCATTTTCTCGCCGTTCACGGTAATAAAGCTGTGCACGTACAGCTGCTTGGCCAGCGGCAAGCCCACGCTCATGAGCATGGCCGGCCAAATGGCCGCGTGGAAACGCGTAATGTCTTTACCAATCACCTGCACGTTGGCTGGCCAGAAGCGCTTCATGTCGTCGCCGTCTGGGTAGCCGAGCACGGTGATGTAGTTCATGAGCGCCTCCACCCACACGTACATCACCTGGTCTTTGTCGCCCGGCACCGGGATGCCCCAGCTCAGTTTCTCTTTGGGGCGCGAGATGCTGATGTCTTCCAGGCCTTCTTTCAGCACAGACAGGATTTCGTTGCGCCGCGTCTCTGGCACAATCTGGAACTCGCCAGACTCGATCTTCTCGCGGATGGCATTGTTGTACTTACTGAGCCGGAAAAAGTAGTTCTCTTCTTCCAGCTTTTGGTAGGCCTGGGGGTGGTCGGGCTTCATGCGCTCCGGGTCGGCCTGGCTTTCTGGCACGAACTCCTCCTGACGGACGTCGTACCAGCCGATATATTTGGCTTTGTAGATGTCCGCGGCCATGGCTTTCCACATGAGCTGGGCGCGCTTTTCGTGCTCGGCGTCGGTGGTGCGGATGAAGCGGTCGTTGCTGATGTTGATGTCCTGCAGCAGCACGGTAAATGCGGCGCTGACTTCGTCGGCGAACGCCTTGGGGTCTTTGCCGGCGGCCGCGGCTTTTTCGGCCACCTTGCTGCCGTGCTCGTCCGTGCCGGTGCAAAAGATGACTTCGTCGCCGCGCTGGCGGGCGGCGCGGGCCAGGACGTCGGCCTCAAGCAACTCCATGGCGTAGCCAATGTGCGGCACCGCGTTCACATATGCAATAGAAGTCGTAATGTAGTATTTCATGGTTTTAGTCTACCTGTTTTAGCGTTGATCGGAAACTGATACAAAGAGAAATTATGCCCGCGGGGGCATTGTGCGCATCATAACCGTTTGGCTGGTGGCGTTCATCTTTGGGTAATTATATCAGATAAGCGCCTGAGACGGGGGAATTTTGGCTGCGGGGTATTTGGGGAGACGGTGATTATCGGGCCAAACTGCTTTCGCCACCGGTGCACTGCCCGGGCTTGGGCGGTCGGCCAGCCCTCTGTTGCCAAGCCGGTTAGCAGGCCGACTAACCCAACCGCCCCGAGCGGTGCGGCCAGGTCGGGCATAGACAGCGCAAGCTCTGCGGCAGCGCCCATGCCTAGTCCGCCAACCATTGTAACCGAGGCTACCACCCTCATGGCTTGTCGGGCAGCGAGCCCATACTCCTCTGTTGGGGGCAGCTTTCCAACCATGGCAAGCGTTGCCCGGGCGAGATGGGCATCGGCGTGTGGGCCGGCTTTGATGGCAATAGCCCCCTTGCCCGGCCAGTGCGCTTCGTGGTCTCCCCGACGTAACGGCGGGAGGCGCGACCCGGGGTAATTCCTGGCCACGGCCTGCCCTACCGCCCCACTAGGCGTCATGAGCCAGTTGGCAACCGTGCGGCCGGCAAATAGAAACACGACCCGCCGTGCAATCAGGTCTTCGGTGAAGCCTTGGGCGCGCAAGGCGGCGGCGTAGCGCTCTGCGTCGAATTCAATGGTGCGGCCGGGGTTTTGGTCGCCCACGTCGGCGGCAAAGATTACGGTCAGCCCGCGCGGGAGCGGAGCTGGGGCAGCAGGCCGGGCAGCGGGCGCGGGAGCCGCGGCGGACACAGGCTCGGGGGGAGTTTGTGGGGCAGCATCGGCTCCCTCAGCGGGCGGGGGCTCAGGAGCCGCAGGCGATGGTGCAACCTCTTCGGCTGCAAGCACTTTACGGGGTGGTGGCACGCCGAGCAGCCGTCGGATGCCGGCCAGGCCTTCACTCACCCACAGGCGGGCCGTGTCCTCCGCGACTCCGCTCAGCTCAGCGACTTGCTTATAGCCACGCGGATCGGCGCCCCCTAACCCAAAATAGAGTTCGACCGCTATCCGCCGCGTTGAGTGCAACCGCCACATAGCCGCATACACGTCGTCAACTACGCCCGCATGCGGCGGCTCTTGGCTTGCCGGGTCAACGACGTCGTAGGGGTACATGCCTATCGCATCCGCAGGATACCCGTCGTCATCAGTTACCGGCAGCAAAGCGGGTGCACGGTCCAATAGCTCTTTCTGCCGCGGCACGGCGGTGTCAAAAGAGATGCCGCTCGGTGGCAGCTCGGCGGGTGGAAAGTCGCTGGGCAGGGGGAATTCAGGGGTAGGGGACATATGCCCACCTTACCACACGGTGGGAAGGTGGGCTACCACTCACCCCAGTGGCGGTCTGGTGACTGGCGCGCTGGGGTAGCCTAAAACAGCGACGCCTGCACCGGCGGCGCGCCCAAATCTTCCCCCAGCTTTTCCGCCAGCGTGTCAATGAAGCCGGCCTGGCCTTTTACCAGCTTTTGGCGGGCAGTTTTGAGCGGCACCCACGCGGCGCGGTCGCACTCGGGGAATTCCTGCTTGGTGCCGGAGCGCGGCGGCCACTCCATTTCAAACATGTTGCTGTGGAAGCGCTCTAGGTTGAAATCGCTGGCCAGCACAAAGGCGTGCACGATTTTGCCGCTGCTTTGTTTGGCCTCGGCTAGGGGCTCGTAGGCGCCGGGCGGGGCGGGCGCGCCCATTTCCTCTTGGAATTCGCGTTTGGCGGCGGCCAGGGGTTCCTCGGCGGCGGGGTCAAACTCGCCCTTGGGGATGGACCACGCGCCTAAGTCTTTTTTTGCCCAAAACGGGCCGCCGGGGTGCACGATGAGCACCTCTGTACCGCCGCCAGAAGCTGCCCGGCGGTACAATAATATGCCGGCGCTATGCTTTGGCATCGGCCGCTCCTGGCGCCATGTCCTCGCCCCGGGTGGCAGCGCGCTTGGGCAAACGGGTACTGAGCACCAACGACAACACTGCGGCCGCGCACGTCGCCAGCATGCCGGCGCGGGCGCCATGCACAATGGCGTCGTTTTTAATATGCTGGATTTCGCGGGCCACAGTCGGTGGTAATGACCCGCGCCGCTCGCCGCCGGCAGTGCCCAGCGACTCAGCTGCCGAGGCCGTGGCGTGCGTCACCTGCGCCTTAGCCGCGGCCGGGATAACCGTGCTGGCCGCCACATCTTTATTAAGCTGCGTGGCCAGCGTAGAAATAAGCAGCGCGCCAATAATCGCCTGCCCCAAACTGGCGCCCACCTGCCGGAAGGTGTTGTTGGTGCCCGAGGCCTCGCCCGCCTGCTGCACAGACACAGCACTCAGCGTGATGTTGGCCAGCTGCGAGAACGCCAGCCCAAACCCCGCGCCAAACACCAGCAGCCCCGGGATGAACGTGGCCGTGGTGCTGGTTACCGCCAGCTCGGCGTGCAGCAGCAGCGAGCCCACCACCGCACACACCAGGCCGGCCTGGATGAGCCAACGGCTCGGCACGTTACACTTACCGGCCAGCAGGCCAGATACCGGCGCGGCCACCAAAATCGCCAGCGAAAACGGCAAAAACGCCAGGCCGGAATGGAAGGCATCCTTGCCCAAAAGCCCCTGGAAAAACACCGGCAGCGCAAACACCAGGCCAAACTGGGCGATGACCGACACCATGAGCGTGGTTGTGCCGGCCATAAACGAACCATTACGGAACAGGCTGAGGCTCACCAGCGGGATCTTCTGCCGCCGCTCCAAACTGGCCTGCCGCCAGATAAACAGCGCCAAAAACACCAGCCCCAGCGCCACGGCAAACACCGAAATAGACAGGTTGTGCAGGCCGTAGGTGTGGCCGCCTATCTCGTACGGTACCTTGGCCTTGACCCAGCCGTAGGTAGACGACTCAATAATGCCGTACACCACGCCGGCCAAACCGAGCGCCGACAGCAAAATGCTCAACAGGTCGGGCACGTGGCGATGCCGCTCCTGCGCCTCGCTAATGGCAAACGAGCCGGCCAGCAGCACCAGCACCACCACCGGGTTTATCAGGTAATTCCACCGCCAGCTGTAGTTAGTGGTGAGAAAGCCGCCCAGCACCGGCCCAATGGTGCCAGCCGCGCCAGCCACCGCGCCGTACACGCCAAAGGCGATGGCCCGGTCTTTGCCGCGGTACTCACTCAAAAGCAACGACGCCGTAGATGGCAGCATGATGGCCGCGCCCACACCCTCCACCACGGCCACGCTCAAAAACAGCCAGGTGGCCGAGTGCGCCCTAGACGCCAGCAGCGAGCCCACGGCAAAAATAACCGCGCCCACCATAAACATGCGCTTGCGGCCAAAAATGTCGCCCAGGCGCCCGCCGGTAATGGTAAAGGCCGCCAGCACCAGCGAGTAGCCGGTAATCACCCACTGCACGGCCTTAAGGTCGGTGTGCAAATCGCCAATGATAGTGCGGATGGAAACGTTGATGATCGTCGTGTCCAGCACGATAATAAACAGCGTCAACGCCAGCACGGCCAGCGGCAGCCATTTGCGAAAACCTGTCTTTTCTACCAAAACGCCCTCCTTTACATAACCGCTATGGTAGCATAGCGCAAAACCGGGCGGGGTGCCATGCGCGGGCGGGTGAGGCGGCCAATATTGGCAATGCCTTGAAAGAGTTATATAATACTCCCCCATGAATACCCGTCCGACCACCTCAGAATACCGCGGGCGATTTCCGCGCCCCAACGCCACTGTTCTACTATTGGCTTCCGCGCTCATGGCTGGCTGCACCAAAGCTCCGGACGTACGCCCAACCCCAACCCCCCAGCGCAACAGCAACCTGCGACCCCAAAGCGGAGGCGCAAGGTAAACGGACACTCACCGACGTCAGTTTTAGCATAGGCGGCGACGCCGTGGCACTTAGCACCCTTATGGGCAACGGCCAGGCCACCGATAACGCCTGGGCGGAAATCAAGCAAGAAGTCATTAAATACACACGAGGGCCGATTCAAGGGGTACCAGACACCGGCACCTGGGTGGTTAACGCCGAGGTTGGCTACGATAGGGGCTCTAGCCCGCTAGCCGCGCTAGATGAAGCAAAGCACCTCGCCGGCGTAGCAAGCCAGGAGCTTGGGCTCCCCGCGGGCGGCCACGCAAATGACGCGTATGTTGCCGCCGCAGGCATAGCCACCCTCCACGTCGACTTCGTCGATGGCGCCTGCGAAAAGTCCATTGCGTAGCCACTAGCGCCTAGAAGCAATACCAAAAACGGCCGCACCGCGGCCGCACAAAACTGATCAGACTATGTCAGAGTATGCCGACCGCGCTATTGCGAATGCTATTGCTGAGGATCTAGAGGATATCGAGGCGATAGACGCTAGGCGCAATGAGCCCACCGAGTCTCTTGAAGACTTTCTAAGCGCTATAAAGCAAGATGGCCTCGTATAAAGTCAAGGTCAGCATAGGCGTCAGGAAAAAGGATTTGCCGCCCCACCGCGAGCAACCGGCCGTACTTGCACTTCTGCCAGTACAGCATGCGGAGAGCTCGGCTTCTTTGCAACTACAAAGCCATTTTGATGCTCACGATTAGCAGCAAAAAGCTGATTGCTTACCACTTTAAAGCCAGACCGATCCAAAGCGTTTTCAATATCTGCAGGGCTGCGCCGATAGAAGGTTAAACCAGACGTCGACCGAGATTCCCCCTGGGTCGGGTGGCCGGAAATAAATGGATTATAGGTAAATATAAATCGCCCTTCATCATTAAGTACCCGAGCGACCCCAGATATGACAACATCAAAATCTCGAATAAAGTGAGCTACGCCCATGGCAACTGCTAAATCAAAGCGTACTGGCGTTTCAGCGAGAAATCGTTCTATCGCCATCTTGACGATTGTAAGTCGCGGGTCTCCCTCGTGCCGCCGTTGCAGCCTTTCAAGCATCGCTTCCGAGATGTCGACAGCGGTAATGCGCTCAGGCTGCGTTACTTCTAAGATCACATCACTGGAAAGCCCTGTACCAGCCCCTAAATCGAGAGCGTGTTTGACGGGGTGTTGTATTGCTAACGCCTCGCCAAGCATATTGTGAGCTGGCCAACCGTTGGCAGAAATAGTATCGTCGTACTGTGGTGCCGCATCATTGAAGACTCGCTCGACCGCCTCTATCTCACTCATGCCTATGATTCTAGCATGAACATAGCACCGAAGAGGGTTGACACCATACAATAGATTAGAAACTCGATACAAGATAAGAAGACGTTGGCAAGCCAATCGTCTTCTTATCTATAATTCTAATTTGGTGCGCGGGGCGGGAATCGAACCCGCACGCCTTTTCGGGCAAGAGATTTTAAGTCTCTCGTGGCTACCAATTACACCACCCGCGCATATATCGTCGCCCCGATCTATTGGGATTCTACCATCAGGCGGCCCTTTAGGCCAGCTGCCGGGAGCCGGCGGGATGGTTGCGCGGGCCCAGCACCTGCAGTAGCAGAAACTGCCCAAAAAGAAAATCGATTTTTACGCCTTGTGCAAAGCGCGGGCATACTACACCATGTCTACATGACATTTACCCCAACAACTCCAGAAATGCGGGCCGCAGCGGCCGACACAGCAGTGGTAACCGCCAGCTCGCACTGGCCTGAACCCGGCAGCCCATACGCCAAGCTTATCGAGGCCGAGCGGCACGCCACCCGCCTGACCTACATCGGCGCAATACCCGGCGTACTGCTAGACATGGAAGCGGTGGCCGACAGGGATGCAACCAGGGGCCTGGATCCCGTTACGAGGCCCAGAAACCACCGCCTGTTGGTCTGCCGCCAGGAACTCTCCCAGGCGCGTTTGGCCACCGGCGAGCTGGAAACTACCCTGTTCTTAGGCAGGGGGTTCCTGACGGCCATGGACCAGGCCACACCGCAGCGCGCAGCCGCCCAAGCCGAGCAGCTCCTTGAGGCTATTGACGCCGGCTGGGACATACGGGTGGCTCCCACCGAATGCCTAGAGCTTGCGCTTCCGCCGCACACCTATAATATAGTGCTGGCCGGCGACCCTGCGGCGCCAGACGGCGTATACTGGGAAGCTGCCGACAGCTCCATGGAACCCCACGAGACCTGGCACGCCGACGGCTGGCCCATCGGCCGGGCCGCACGGATATACACTGCGGTTAGTGCAATGGCACTCGACGCGGCAAGCAGTAGAACACTCATAGAAGCGCAAAGATAGGCGGCCATTAGGCCATTACAGGATCATCAGAGCCACTATCGCGGCCGCCATCAGGCAAAATCAGGCAAATTTGGAGGCGCCTACCGGAATTGAACCGGTGTAAAAGGTTTTGCAGACCTCTGCGTAACCACTCCGCCAAGGCGCCGTAATTGTACACCGCCGACCGGTGATGCTGGCATTATACGCAACTTACCGTGTGGTGTGCAACAGATGGGATTGCCCTGTGCGCACCACGATAAGCGTCGGACACTGGACTTCTCTCGCCATAAATCTGCGAATAACTGCGTTAGTCCATAGAAATCCGTCATCCATAACATACTCGCCATTCACAACACTTAGCGGGTCAGCATTCGATGCGTGGTTCTTCTCAACAATCTTCCCTGTCTGATTATAAATCCTGGCATGTGCACCCACCCAGCGAGGCCGCGCTATCTGCCGCTGACGCTCCCAGTGGATGTCGCCAGTAAGCGCTGCTACCCGCTCGTTCGCTTTATCGGCCTCATTTTGGTCGGGCGCCCAGGCATTCGGGTCCCACTGGTGCTCAACGAGCAGTAGCGTGGCTACATATCCCCATCGTTTAAGGTGCTTCGCGTTCATATTCCTTACTGTCGAACGAGCCCGCTCCTTAGGAGACAAACCGCGCGAAGCGGCGTACGCCATCGTCATGGACGAGATACCAGTGGGCGCGCCTTGCTCAAATCGCGGGTCAAACAAAAAGTCAGAATAAAAGCCGGTCTGCTCATCACCAAACCACTGGTACTTGTTCATCGCGGCAGCGCGCGCGTCGCGCGCCTCTCCAGCCTGCCTTGCGAGAACCGAACGGCCGGCGCGCTCATGGGCCGCGGCAATAAAGTCTTCGTACTCCCACAGCAAAGAGTTGAGGTCTACGGGGACGATACGGTCTGGGTATGCGGTTTCTACGCGCTCCGGATCCTCGCAATATTGGCCGGTAAAGTCGCGACCCGTCTCCCCCATAATGCGCTGCCTGCGATAAACCAACGGCGCGGGCACCTTTGGATTGAGCGCTGCTGCCCGCACGTCTTCCCAGTAGCCTTCGGGACGGGGATCGTCACGAGTATCCCAGTAGCGGTTCAGTACGGAGCCGTCAGGCATCAGCACGGTGTGGTCGGAAGCGTATACGCCTTTGCGGCCATCCAAATCCTTCGCACCCTTCATCCACCAGTTGTATTCTTTGACAATGGCGGGCAGAAATTCTTCAACTGCGTCAGGAAAAAATTCGGCGACGCGTTTAACCATACCGACAAACTTGGGTGGCTGCGAGCGGCTGTTATAGTACAGGCGCATCCCATTTTCAATAAAGCCTTCTTCCGGTGTTCCCAGCCGTTCCGAGTTGCGCTCAATACGAGTAGCAAAATTGCGCAGCACGCCAAAAATTAGCCCCCACTTGCTTGGGTCGGTCTGCGCCTCCTCGACCAAGCCATCGATGGCGTCGGCAATATCCCAATAGTATCCTTCCTTGTAGCGTACGCCCGATTTTAGGTGCGGATGTTCTGTGCCAATCAGCGTGCCTTTATCTTCTTTTACGTGATAGGTAAGGTCGGCCCATTTCCCCTTGATATACTCACTCAGAGTCACCCCGCTCTCG
This sequence comes from Saccharimonadales bacterium (SeqCode), assembly GCA_035479375.1. GTDB lineage: Bacteria > Patescibacteriota > Saccharimonadia > Saccharimonadales > UBA4665 > PMNU01. The sequence continues at coordinate 38,348 of DATIIT010000001.1, forward strand.
GGCTGCGGTGTCTGCGCGAGCCTATCAACATAATCAGGCATACGCGTACTTCTAAGCCACACGGCATATGCCGTGTGGGGTGTCAACCCATCCCCAAGATCGGCTAGCTCTTTTTGAATATCTGCGGGGGGACGCGTGAGTTCACAGTCGGCAAGAACTTTACTGTCTGGCACCCCTAGTTGCACACGATTACGGGCCACTAAAGCAAAAAATTCAGGAAGGTGTTCTTGTGGAGGCCCCACGATATCCGTTACTTGCACGTGCAGTCCGCTGGGCATGACGAACTCTGTCGTTGCGGGCACCCCGGTCATGGCTGATTGCGGATATTCACTTGCGGACATAGTTTTGAAACTTACAGATAGATTAATGGGTACAGAGGCCCATCGTACGCTATTTAAATTGTACTCGCAAAAGGCAAATGGCTGAGGTTCCATTATCGCCCGGGAACATTGTTTAGTCAATCGGACATCGCACCAAAATTGCCACGATAAGCAAAAGTAGTTTATAGTGTGCGTAAGGAGCAAAAAACAATATGGAAGAAAATCCGGCGGCCGGGACGAGCACCAAGCGTGTGCTGCTGACGTCGTTATTTGTAGACACCTCGGGGCTGGTGGTGAACACCGCTGTGGCCGCGCTGACCGGCAGCGCCATCATGCTGGTGGAGGCGCTGGAAGGGTTTGCCGGCTTAAGCTCGGTGGGGCTGCTGCTGTTTGCTAACCGGCGGGCCAACACCCGCGCCACCAAGCTGCACCCGTTTGGCTATGGGCGGGAGATTTCCTACTGGTCTACCATCGCCGCGTTTGTCATTGTGGCCGCGGTGGGCGTCATCGCCATGCACACCGGCTACCAAAAACTGCTGGCCAGCGACCCGGCGCCGGTACGGCACAGCTGGCTGGCGTTTGTGGCGCTGGTGTTGGCGCTGGGCGGCAATGGGTACTCGTTTTGGACGAGCCTCAAAAAACTGCTGGACGGGCAGCCGCTGGAATCTATCGCCAAAGTGTTTTTGACTGCGCCGATGGTCGCCCCCAAGACCACCGTGGTGCTGGACGCCATGGGCAGCACCGTGGCGCTGGTGGGGCTATTCTTTATGACGCTGTACTCCCTGAGCGGGCTGGCACGCTTTGACGGCATTGGCGCGCTGGCCATGGGCGTGGGGCTGCTGCTGTCTGCCGTGGCGCTGCTGCTGAGCGTGCGCAGCTTGGTAATGAACCAAGGCGCCCCGCGCGAGCTGGAGCGCAAAATCCGTGACGCCGCGCGCGAGGTGCCAGAGGTGAAGCACGTCATCGGCATGCAGACCACCATGGTGGGATCAGACAAACTGCTGGCCAACATTGACGTCCACCTCAAGGACGGCCTCAACACCGACCAAGTGGAAAACGTGGTGGAGCGCGTCAAAGAGGCCACCCAGCAAGTAGACGAAGGCGTGCAAGTACATGTTGAGCCGGACGCAGTAGAGAACGCGCATGAGTTCCGCAAGGAATAGCCGGCCTAGCCCTAAGCGCCGGCTTGCCGCACAATAGCGGCCCCGACCCGTATCAGGCCGCTGGCCAAAACCTCGGCGCGCAGGCCGCCCCCGCCCTCGAAGGCGTTTCTAAAGCCCTTTTTGCCGGATAATGCACTTGGCCGGGCGCAAGGGGCGCATAGCTCAACACCCCGCAGGCTGACGTCGCCTATGCAAAACTGCGCGCCCACCAGCCCGTTTACGTCAATGCCTTCGGTCACTAGGTTCCTTCGGGTGTCCTCCCAGGTAAAGCCGGTGCCGGCCGCAGCATTGGCGGCATCAATATCCTCTGCGGCGATTAAGGTCACGTGGCGGATTTTACCCCCTTTTGCCTGCGAGTAGGCGCCGACTCCCAGGGCATAGCGGTCCGCCGCCAAGCCCTGTCCGGCCAGCGCTTCGACCCCTGCAAACGCCTCCATGGGCGCCCCAGCCGCCGGCGCGATATAAATGGCGGCCACGAGCCCCTGGTTCACTACACTATTGCTTACTTCAATTGACATAGCTGTACTCCTCCTAATGTTTCAATCCGCAACCCCTGTTTGCCGCCCTACATGAAGCCCTGTTTTAGGAAAACAAAAACTCCCGTGCCGGGAGCTTCTACAGTACGAGCAAACACCGGCAACTAGGGCTGTGGCGTGGTGGTGGTCACCTGGTATTTGCGGGCTTGAAAAACCATACTAAAACTATACACCCGCGCCCAGCCATTGACAACACCGCCGGCGCAGCGTATTGTGTCAGCGTGACTAGACATGAACACAGCACCGGTTCTATGATGATGCCCTCAATGCTTTGCCCTGAGCCGGTCTAACGCTACTTAAACGAATGAATCACCGGCCCAGGGCCGGTTTTTTGATTCATTCTTAATTTTGGAGTTATTTGTACATGTCCGTAAAAGTATTACGAAAGAAATTATCCGGTGGCCGCCCTGTTATTTTAGATGGCGGCTTTGGCGAATTGGTGAGGGGTAGCTACAAAGGTTCCACCGAAGGACCGCTGTGGGCGACCTCTGCCCTGTTTACGCCAGATGGCCGCCAGGTAGTTGCCAATGTGCATGCAGCCTACGCCCAGCACGCCGACGTCATTACCACCGGCACATTCCGCGCCCAACCCGGCACTGTGGTGGACCACGAGCTCAAGCGGCCGGGGAACTCCAGCTTTCCCCGGGCTGAAATGAACGGCGTCACCGACCCCTCGCGGCTCTCCCGCCTGGCAATTGTCACTGCCGGCGAGCTGGCCATTGCCGCGCGCCGGGATTCCACGCGGGCACTTGAGGTAATCCTCGCCGGCTCAGTGGGGCCGCTCAAAGATTGCTACAAGCCAGGTGACACGCCCACAAACGCAGAGCTGGAGGCCGAGCACGCCCAGATCGCCGAGTCCTTTTTCGCCAGCGGCGTCGATTTCGTCAGCGTAGAGACAATCCCCACCATACGTGAGTCCATAATAGCGGCCAAGGCGGCCAAGGAAGCCGGGCTCGAATACAGCATCAACTGGTGGGGCGACAGGGGCGGCGTTGGCCACGAAGAGACTTTTGCACAGGCCATGAACGCCATAGAGGAAGCCGGGCTAGACCCGCTATACATCGGCTTCAACTGTGTCAGGTTAGAGGATGCCGACGCCACGCTCGCCAACCTGCTTGCGGTAGCCGGCAGCCGCCCGGTTGCCGTCAGCGCCAACGGCAACCCCAGCAAGTACGACCACAACTCCTGCGACAACCCGGGATACGCCAAAGCGGCCGAACGGTGGGTCGATATGGGCGTTGCCGCAAACGTTGGCGCAATGCTCATTGGCGGCTGCTGTGGCACCACGCCAGAGACGATTGCCGGCGTCCGGGCGGCGCTCATCCGCTAATCTGTTTGGCGCGCTGCAGCTACTTCTGCAAGCACGCGCCGCACCATAACAGGCAGTGTGCGCCGCCCCTGTTTTGTATAGCCGCCCCATACACCGTCCCAGCCATGGCGCATGCCCTCATCAAGGCAGGCGAGGCGCACCGGGCAAGTCTCGCAGACCTGTTTTGCTGCTTCGGCCTGGACCGCCGATGGCCCGGCGGTGCCCAAGGGGTGGAACAATTCCATGTCCATGCCTTTGCAGGCCGCCGATTCCTGCCAATCGTCACGGACCTCTCCCTTTAGCCATGACGACGCAGCGGCAGCATCATGCGTCACCCAAGCGGCCAGCTTTTTGCCACCAGCGCGGATTGGGCGCTGCTCCAGGTGCACGCCTGGGGTCGCACGCAGCCGGTTCCGCAATGTGGCGGCAGACATCCGGCGCGTCTTTGCCATCTGAGGGAGCAGGTCACGCAGCAGTATCCCATCTTCTGGGACGACATCGACGATCGCCTTTGCGGAAAACGCCCCGCCAGCCGAGGAGCGCTGCTTCGCAAAGCCCTTGGCCAGCAGCCGGGCCGTCAGCTCGCCGTCGTGCAATAAATCTGCGGCATAGGCCGCGGCCTCCTCTTGTGCCCCTGGCCTCTCTTTTAAGTCTTTCATGCCCTTGAGCAGTTCGGCAATTGGCCCCCAGTGCCCGGGGCTGAGCCGGTACAACGAACGCAGATACTTGCCTCCAAAGATATGGTCGTCCGCAAACGTGACGCACTGTGGGACATAACGGACAAGCACGTTCCAAACAGCGCCCCGCTCCACCCGGGGTGTGATCTGGACGATTGCATCGAGCAGCTGTGCGCCACTCATCTCGCGCGGCGGCCTGCCTGGCCTTACCAAAGAGGCCGCGGCAAGGTATGTTGCCCGCGCCTCTTCACTCATCGTGTAAAAGACGCTCGGCACACGCGCGGGCGGCGCCGATACCAGCACGCGGCGGTGCTCAGGTTTTAGCTTGTCAAGAAGCTCTAAAACGCCCACATGGGTGAGCCCCTTTGTAGCCCTTTCCATCGTTGCGTCGCCACCGGTAATAACGGACATGGCGAGGCCGTAGGGCGCATCCACCAACTTAGACAACACGCTGAAGCGGGCGCCTGCCGAACGCTGTAGCTTACCGCTGGAGTCAAACCGTATAGACCCGGCTACGTCGCGGAGACACAATCCGGGGTTATCGCGTTCCCACGGCGCCGTGACCCCTACAACGGCCAACGCGGCAATGCCAAGCGGCGTGGCGCGGAACGTGGCCGACCCTGCCGCGCCACGGCGCCGGGTCTCGCCCGCTGGCGCCGTGCTGGCCACCAGCCGCCCGGGCTCCAGCGTCTCATCGCAATACTTTGTGATTGCCGATAAATAATGGCCAGTCCGGAGTGGCGGCGCATACCCTTCCGTAGCTTTGTTGAGGCGGCTAAGCACCGCTAGCGGCGGAACGTCCGCGCCCGGCTCCTCGACGACCGCACATAGCGTAAGCGCCCTCACCGGATGGCTGCCAGCAACGTAGAGCGCATGGTCGATGGCTTCTGGCGAAAGCGGCGGATGCGCCGCGCCCTCGGGACCCGTCAAAATCGAACGCATACCTGCATATATACCACACCTCCCTTTTGTGGCAAATAGCCGCGTGTTACAGTTAGCATATGGATCCGGACCCGCCGATAGATTTGCCGCCGCCCGCCCAAGCAGGCTTGCCGCCTGAGCCGCCCGACGTCCAGCCCAGCGTCCCAGCGCCCCCGGCGCAGCCAAACCCAGCACCCGCCCCCTTGGCGCCAACCCAGCAGGTGTGGCAGGCGCCGCCAGCCTTTGGCGGGGAGCCGCGCCCGGTGCGGAAAGCGCTCATTATTACGCTCGTCATCGTATTGTTGGCCGCAATTGGCGCTGGCGCTACCTGGTGGATTGCGAAGCGCCACCATGCTACCGCCAAACCGGCCAGCACCGCACAGGCCACTCCCACAAAAACTGCGGCCAAACCGGCCGGCCTAGTGCTCAACACCAGCCAAAACTACGGCAACAAATACGCCAATGGCCTGCTCCCAGTAGGGGATGGCCGCTACAATGCAAGCAAAGCCACCAAAGGCTTTGTCTACACCTGCAGCGGCTACACCCAAAACCTCACGGCTAGCAACGGCCAAGGCGGTGCCGGCACGCGCGGCCCGTGGTTTACCAACAACAATACGCAGTACGACAGCACCAAAAAAGCGCACGTCCAAGGCAACGTCATGTGGCAAGCCAGCTTCACTAACACCGTATCCGGCAGCACACGCACCATTGCCACCAACGATTTGCCCGCACACCCCACCGGCATTTTCCCCATCGCCCAAGCCGACCCGGCCTACGCTTACGACCGCAACCCCAACAGCATCGCCAGCCAAACCCTCACCTACGCACTCAACGCCCAGCCCCAGTATGGCCAGCCCAACTGCATGGGCGGCGAGGTGGGCGTGATGCTCACCGGCGTGGCGTTGTTCAACGCCTTTGACGCCGGCGGCCGCGACGCCGGGGCGTGGGAGGTGCAAGACTCGTGCGACGGCCACCCCCAAAAAGACGGCGAGTACCATTACCACACGCTCAGCAGCTGCATCAAGGACACCAGCGTGCAGACGGTTATTGGGTTTGCCCTAGACGGCTTCCCCATTACCGGGCCAAAAGTGGCCGCCAACAGCATCCTCACCACCGACGACCTAGACGAGTGCCACGGCCTTACCAGCCAAATCCTGCTGGATGGCAAACCGGTAACCATGTACCACTACGTGATGACGCAGGATTTTCCATACTCGGTGAGTTGCTTCCGCAGCACGGCCAGCGCGCCGCCCGGGCAGCAAAGTGGCCAACAGTCCGGACAGCAGGCCACTCCGCAAAGCAGCCAGCAAGCGGCGCAGCCATCCAGCCAGCAGCCGGCCACATCGCCGCGCATACCGTACTAGCTCTGGCGTGATGAATATCACGGCATATATTTGACATATATGCGTATACTATAAAAGTATCATTTTACTGTGGGGTTAACATGCTGAAAAAATTCCGTTCCTGGCACTCTGGCCTGTCCGTCTTCCGTAAATTCCTTTTTAGCAGCACTGTGGCGTCGGTGCTTATCATAATGGCGGCCGCTAGCCACGCTAGCAAACCCAAATATGTCTTAGACCAAACAGCTGCCAGCTCGCAAGGCGCAGCGCAAACCCAAGCCGCCGAAACAGCCCGGCCAAAAGTGGAAACTCAAACCACCACCGAGACCGAACCCGTACCATTCACCATCACTACCGTCAACGACGCCACACTAGAAAGCGGCAAAACCGTGGTGCGCACCACGGGCGTCAACGGCGTGAAGACACTCACCTATGAGGTAACCATTACAGACAGCGTGCAAACCGGCAAGAAGCTGCTCACAGAGGAAGTCACCACACAACCCGTCACCCAAGTGAACGCCATAGGCACAAAAGTGGCGGCCGCGCCCGCTCCACGGCCGCAATGCGACCCCAACTACGACGCCAACCGCGGCACGTGCGTCCCCATTGCCAGCGACGTCGACTGCGCCGGCGGCAGCGGCAACGGCCCGGCGTATGTACAAGGTCCGGTGTACGTCATTGGCCGAGACATTTACGGGCTCGACCGGGATGGGGATGGCGTTGGTTGCGAATAGTACTACAACTATTCGCCCAAGAGAGCCATATACTATAGCTCATGCATTTAAAATCGTTGCGCGTAATTGGTTTTAAGCGGTTCACCGACCTCACGGTTGACGGCTTGTCATCCACGGCTCGGCTAACCATATTGGCCGGGCCAAATGGCACAGGCAAATCGTCATTCTTCGATGCGTTAAAAGTCTGGCATGCCTACAATGGTGGGGTACATGGCGGATATGATGAAACGTACCACAGAAAGTTTGGTGTCGTCAGCACCACCAGCTGGTCAGAGACCGTCAAGGCGGAAGTGTTTGAGTCTCTGGTCGAATTAAGCCCGGAAAGCCGCAAAAAAATAGTGTATATCCGGAGCGCGCATCGTAATGAAGCCGACTTTGCCCTAAATGGCCTCAACCAGATGCCGCCGGTACTTGACGCGCCGCGTGTCACACGCACAATAGACAACGACCTCAGCGTCTCGCAGAACTATCAGCGCTTGGTACTTGCCACGCTTGATTCAGTGTATAGCGACACGCTCCCCGGCACGACGACTCGCGACGAAATCCGCGATAGCCTGATTGGCAAGGTTCGTAGTGCTCTTCAAGCGATCTACCCTGAACTGTCCCTGGAAGGCATATCGACCAATCCGATTATCGGCGGCACCTTTTACTTCTCTAAAGGAACATCCAAAAATTTTCCTTACAAAAACCTGTCCTCGGGTGAAAAGGCAGTCTTTGACTTGCTGCTAGACATGGTTATCTCCGGGGTCGCATACAATAGCACAATTTGGTGCATCGATGAGCCGGAAACGCACTTAAATGTCCGCGTCCAGGCCAAACTACTAGAGCAGCTGCTCACGCTCCTGCCGGACGGCTGCCAGCTGGTGTTAGCCAGCCACAGCCTCGGCTTCATGCGCCGCGCTTGGGAGATAGCGCAATCTTCTCCCGATGAAGTACAATTCCTCGATTTCCAGGACATTGATTTTGACAGCCAGGTGCATATGACGCCCACGCGACCCACGCGCCAATTCTGGGACAAAACGCTCGATGTTGCTTTGGGCGACCTGGCTAGCCTGGTTGCGCCAAAGCAGATAGTACTCTGCGAAGGCCGTCCCGTCACCGGCAAAGGCCAGCACGGCAAAGGCGAATTTGACGCCCGCTGCTACCGCACCATCTTTGCGGACGAGTTTCCAGACACAGATTTTATTTCGCTCGGCAATAGCGACAACGTAAAAAACGACAAGCTAGAGCTCGGTAAAAACATTCAGACCATCGTGTCTGGAACGAAAGTCATATCTGTTGTAGACCGCGATTTGATGAGCCCTGCGGAAGTCGCCGAGCTCGAAGCCGACGGCACGAGGGCACTCAGCCGCCGCCACATCGAATCATACTTGCTGGACGACGAAATAATCACTGCATTCGCCGCAAAGTATGGATGTCCGGCGGCCGGCCTACTACAGAAGAAAGCTGACCTGCTGGCGGCGAGTATCGGCCGTGGCAATGACCGGGACGACCTCAAGTCCATCGCCGCTGAGTGGCACACTACTGCCCGGAAAGAGGCCAACCTTAAAAATAGCGGCTCCACTTGGGAAGCGTTTGCAGCCGACTTTCTAGCACCGCTCATTAGCTCTAGAACCACTGCTTATCAGGAGCTGAAAACAAGTATTTTTGGCTAGCAGCCGTTACCCTACTTCGTCAAACGACGCCACCCGCCCGCCGTCCAGCGTAACGCGTAGTACGAGGTCGTGCGGATATTCGTTACGGAAGTTGTACTCGCCAAAATCGCCGCCGGTGAAGCTGGCGTGCAGCGCGGCCATGACGCCGGAGTGCGCCACAACCAGTATATCGGCGTCATTATATTTTTCGTTTAACGTGTTAAGTGTCTCTACGACGCGTTTTTGCATGTGGCCCAGCGATTCGCCCTCCGGCGGCGTGTAATCCGTTGCCTGGTCTAGGCCGGGGTAACGGCTGTATGCCTCTGTTTTGGGCATGTTGGCGGCCACGCCGTAGTTCACCTCGCGCAAGCCAGGCAAGCGCATAATTTCGCCAGCAAAGCCCAGCTGGCGCGCCGCCGTATATGCCGTGACAAAGGCGCGGCCGAGGTCGCTGGAAACCACCGCGGCAACTTGCACGCTATGCAGCTTGGCGACAGCGCGGGCAGTGGGCACCAGGCCGTCCGCGGTCAGCGGCGTGTCAATCCAGCCGGACAGCCGGCCGGCGCGGTTATTCTCGGTCTCGCCGTGGCGGATGATGTAAAAGCGGTTCATGCCACGTATTGTAACGCATGGGGCACCGATGGCGAACAACAAAACTACACCCGGAGCGTCAAGGCCGCAACGGAAGCCGCAAACAGTACCACGTACACCGACTCATACACCGCCATATGTTTGTGGATGCGCGGCGAGCCAATGTACAGCGCAATGGCCACCACCGCAAACAGCATCGTCACCAAGCACAGCCAGTAGCTGGCCCATGGCAACGTGCGGTAGTTGCCGGCAAAGACCATGGCCAGGCAGCCAAACATGGCCAACGCCACAAACTCGCCGCCGCGGGTGTGTAGCTGGGTGTGCAGGGTCGATTTCCCCACATACGGCGCCCAAGACACCAGCAGCTGCGCAACATATGCCGCGGCCAGCAGCACAAAAAATCCAACGCCCAAATGGTACGTCGGCGCCAGCCAGCCCAGTACCGAGCTGTAAAACACCAGCCCAAGCAGCGTCAGCGCCAGCCCCATGCCAATAAACTGCCGCCGGTTGTTGCTGAGCCGTTCGCTAATGGACACTGCCGCACCCTGCTTGGCACTCACCAGCACCCACAGCCCGGCCAACAGCACGGCGCCCATAGCGTAGAGCGACAGGTAGCGCAGCGAGGTTATTGGGCGCGTGGGGATCACCGGGCGCGGCTCCGGGCGCGGCGCGCAGCAATTGGTTTTTGCATTATCTTATTATCGTAACACTTGCTTCGTCTTTGTTGTTGCCCATTTCTTATGGCACGTCCAGGCCGGGTACTGTAATTTGCTACGCCCTTGCCGGGGGCGGGCCCAGCTCCACACCGTTGTTCCGTAGTATCAGCGCCGCGTTGCGGTCTATGTCGTCTGGGTATCGCACGTCTACCGGCACGATATTGCCGTCTTCTATGCTGAAGGTGTTTCTTAAGCTATCCACTTCGGCGCCGACGACTGTGATAACGCCGATGCTCAGTTCCATCGGCCGGTGCGGGTCAGCATTACCATTGCGGTCAAAACATTCCTCTAATATTGCAGAGCATTTTAGCTCGCGGCGCCGCACGAGCGCGGCCATGCTATCGCCACTTTCGGCTTCTCTAGTAACTACATACGCCGGGACGCATCCGCACGGCTCGGGGATAGTAAAGTTTGCCTCACGACCGCCAATAATGTCCGGATTCCCGAGCATCCAGCGGGCAAGCACGGCCAGCGGCGTCGCACTCTCCAAACTGACACCGTGTTCACTCCGATGCCTCAACTCCGTCCGTCCCACTGCCAGCCGGCCACCTCGGGCATGTCCACGCCATGCTGTTGGATGTATGCGGCGTGCGCGATGAGCTTCTCCTGCATGAGCTCTTTGAGCTTCTGGGCGTCCCCGCCGCTAATGCCCGCCCGCTCGATGGTGTCGATCACCAGGTGGAAGCGGTCCATGTCGTTGCGCACGGTCATATCAAAGGCGGTAGTAATCGTGCCCTCCTCTTTGTAGCCACGCACGTGCAGGTTGCGGTTTGCCCGGCGGTACGTCAGGCGGTGCACCACCCACGGGTAGCCGTGGAAGGCGAAGATGATCTCTTTATCCTTGGTGAAGAGGTCGTCGTATTCGGCGTCGCTGAGGCCGTGCGGGTGCTCGGTATCTGGCTGTAGGCGCATTAGGTCAACCACGTTCACCACCCGGACTTTTACCTGCGGCAGGTGTTCCCGCAGGATAGACACGGCCGCCAGCGTCTCCAGTGTGGGCACGTCGCCGGCGCAGGCCATGACCACGTCTGGCTCGCTGCCCTCGTCGTTGGAGGCCCACTCCCACACCCCGGCGCCTTTGGTGCAGTGCTCAACTGCCTCGTCCATGGTGAGCCACTGCGGGCTGTCGTGCTTGCCGGTGATGGTCAGGTTTATGTAATTGCGGCTCTTGAGGCAATGGTCCATGGTGGACAGCAAGGTGTTGGCATCTGGCGGCAAATAAATACGCACCACCGAGGCCTTTTTGTTTAGCAAATGGTCGATAAACCCCGGATCCTGGTGGGTAAAGCCGTTGTGGTCCTGCCGCCAAACGTGCGACGTTAACAGATAGTTCAGCGAGGCGATCTGGTGCCGCCACGGCAGCTCGTTAGACATTTTGATCCATTTGGCGTGCTGGTTGACCATGGAGTCAACGATGCGGATAAACGCCTCGTAACTGTGGAAAATGCCGTGCCGCCCGGTGAGCAAGTAGCCTTCCAGCCAGCCCTCGGCCTGGTGCTCACTGAGCATGGAGTCTAGCACCAAGCCTTCGGTGGCCAGGAACTCGTCTGTGGGCTTGGTGCGGGCCGACCACTGGCGGTTGGTGGCCTCAAAGACTGCTTCCAGGCGGTTGGACACCAGCTCGTCCGGGCCAAATAGGCGGAAGTTGTGGTGGGCTTGGTTTTGGCGTATGACGTCGCGCAGGTACGGGCCAAGGGCGTGGAGGTTGCCCTCGTTGCTGACGCTGCGGTGCTGGATGGGGACGGCGTAGTTGCGGAAATCTGGCAAGTCAAGCTCGCGCAGGAAGCTGCCGCCGTTGGCGTGCGGGTTGGCGCCCATGCGGTGCTGGCCATCTGGGGCAAGTGCGGCAATTTCCGGCAATAGCGCGCCGTCTGGGCTAAATAGCTCATCCGGCCGGTAGCTGCGCAGCCACTTTTCCAGCACGGCGACATTCTGCGGATGGTCGGCGTCCACGGCCAGCGGCACCTGGTGCGAGCGGAAATTGTTCTCTATCCGCTTGCCGTCCACCACCTTGGGGCCAGTCCAACCTTTGGGGGATTGCAGCACCACCATTGGCCAGCGCGGCCGGGTGGTGTCGCCGTTCTCGCGGGCGCCCCGCTGGATGCGCTGGATCTCTGCCACAGCTTCGTCGAGCCGCGCGGCCATGAGCTGGTGCATCTGCATAGGGTCGTCGCCTTCCACAAAATACGGCGCCCAGCCGTAGCCGCGCAGCAGCTGCTCCAGTTCGTCATGCTCGATGCGCGCCAGGATGGTAGGGTTGCTTATCTTGTACCCGTTTAAGTGCAGGATGGGCAGCACCGCGCCGTCGGTCTTGGCGTTGATAAACTTGTTGGAGTGCCAGGCCGTGGCCAGCGGCCCGGTCTCTGCCTCGCCATCACCCACGATGCAGGCGGCGATGAGCCCGGGATTGTCTAGCACCGCGCCAAAGGCGTGGCTCAGCGAGTAGCCCAGCTCGCCCCCTTCGTGTATGGAGCCCGGCACCTGCGGCGACACGTGGCTGGACAGCCCGCCCGGGAACGAAAACATTTGGAATAGCTTGCGCAGGCCGGCCTCGTCTTGGGTGACGTCGGGGTAGTACTCGCTAAAAGTGCCTTCCAGGTACACGTTGCCCACCAGCGCCGGGCCGCCGTGGCCCGGGCCAGACAAATACACCATGTTAAGGCCGTATTTTTTGATTACCCGGTTGAGGTGCACATATATAAAGTTCTGCCCCGGTGTTGTCCCCCAGTGCCCCAGCAACAGCTTTTTGACGTGCGTAAGCTGCAGCGGCTCCTTAAGCAGCGGGTTGTCGCATAAATAAATCTGCCCCACAGATAGGTAGTTGGCCGCCCGCCAATAGGCGTCTATTGCTTGCAGCGTTTGCGCGTCGAGTGGATCTGCCTGGGCCATTGTGTTCCTTTACTTATTATCCTTGCTAATATACCGGCGCACTTCGGCGGCGATGGTCACTGCTTCGTCGGTATGGATAACGTGCACGCCCACCAGGCCGCCGTCGGCCGAAATAAGGCGTGCCCCGTCCTGGTTGCGCGCGGCATCGATGGTAATGCCCAAAAACTCCAGCCCGCTGCATATCCGCGCCCGGATTTTGGGCGCGTTTTCGCCCATGCCGCCGGTAAATACCAGGGTGTTGAGGCCGCCGAGCGCCGCGGCGAACCCGCCAATGGCCTTCTTGGCCTGGTAGCAAAAGAGGTCGACGGCGTCTTTGGCGTGGGCGTCGGCGGCCTCCGTTTCCAGCAAGGTTTTCATGTCTGCGGTGGTGCCGGAAACGCCTAGCAAGCCGGACTCAAAATTGGCCATGTGGTTGAAGCGCGCGGCGTCGTAGCCCTCGGTTTGGGCCAGGTAGAGCGCCAAGCCCGGGTCGAGGTCGCCAGACCGCGTGGCCATGGGGATGCCCGAGGCCGGCGTCATGCCCATAGTGGTGTCCACGGACGCGCCATTTTCCAGCGCGGCCAGGCTCGCCCCACTCCCCAAATGGGCGATGATGACTTTGCCATTGGCTGCGGCCTCACCCTCCACGCGCCGCAACTCGTCCACAATATACGCGTAGGACAGGCCGTGGAAACCGTAGCGGCGCACGCCTTTGGCCGCAAAATGGCGCGGGATAGGCAAAAGCTGCGCGCGCCTGGGGAGGCCATGGTGGAAGGCCGTATCAAAGCAGAGCACCTGGCGCACTCCCGGCATGGCAGCGGTGCAGACCTCAACCAGCCGCAGCTCGGCCGGCAAATGCGCCGGGTCAAAGGCGGCAAACCGCTGTAAATTTGCCGTGGCCGTACTGCTTGCGTCCTGCGTCTGGTAGTAATCTGGCCCGCCGTGCACAATCCGGTGGCCGGCGGCAATAACATGTGGGAGCGCGGCCTGCACCTCTGGCAGATCCAGCAGCAACCGAGCGGCCTCCATATGGCTGGTGGCGGCCGCAGGCTGGGGTGCGCCGCCCGCTAGCACTAACTCCGCATTTGGCGGCGAGCCAATCCCCTGGATGGCCGCCTCAAACACCTTCCGGCCGTCGCCAGACGCAGAAAACACACCCAATTTTATGCTGGATGAGCCGGCATTAACCGTCAGTATATATCCGTCGCTGCTGTCTGCTGTTTCCATATAGCTTATGTTTATTATCGCACCCTACCGCCCAGCATCCAATGCCTGATGGCATTAGCGCTGTGACCGCGGTCACAGCCACGGCACAAGCCCGCCGCTACATTTACGGTAGGAGGAAATAGAGTGAATAAACGCATAGCATACGGAGTAATGGCCACTGGTGGCGCTGTGGGGTTGGGCGCCGCCTTCTTGCAGATGCTGGAAAAGATACAGCTCCTCAAGCACATGGATAAGGCGCTGGCCTGCGACCTTAACAGTGTGTTTAGCTGCTCCAACGTGCTCAACGCTTGGCAAAGCTCGGTGTTTGGGTTCCCCAACTCACTCATGTGCATGGTGTTCTTTACGGTGTTTGTGGTGGCTGGGCTCGCCGGGTTGGCTGCTGGCAGTGTGCCGCTGCCCCGTGCTTTCCGGCTTGGCGTGCACGCGCTGGCGCTGTTTGTGCTTGGCTTTGCGCTGTGGTTTTTGTGGCAGAGTATTTACGTGATTGGCTCGCTGTGCATCTTGTGTATCTTCTGTTTCAGCGGGCTGCTGTTGGTGAACTGGGCGTGGCTGCGGGCAAATGCCGATATCTTGCCCGGCGCCCGCTTGCGGGCACATGTTGCGCGCCTCATCCGCAGCGGCGCGGATACCTTTGCCTGGCTGCTGCTGGCGGCGCTGGTCGCCTTTGCCATGCTGCTGCGTTTTTCTTAAACGGTGTCGCCCAAAAGCGCGTCGAGCGCCTTAACGTCTGGGATGGCTATGCCGCTGCGGCCCAGGGTGAGCAGCCCGGTGCCTTTAAGCTCCTGCATATTGCGGTTAACAGTCTCACGGGCAAGCCCGGATAGCCGCGCCAGGTCGCCCTCATTGAGCGCCACAAGCAGCGAGCCATTGGCCTGCGGCTCGCCAAAGCGGTAGGCCGCGTTGAGCACCTCAAACAGCAGCCGGTGCTTGGCGCCACCGCCCATGAGGTGCGCCATACGGCGCAGTACGCCGTCCACGCCGCGGTAGACGCGTTTGAGCAAATCCAGCGCCACGTCCGGGTTGTCCTGCACAAATTGCACCGCGTCCGCCACCGGCGCCACCCGGGCGGCCGTCTTCAGGCTGGCCTCGTAAAAATAGGCGTTGGGCACATTGTTGAGCGCGGCAGACATCGGGAAAAAGGCGCCCGGCTTAAAGACGTTCACCACCACCTCGTTGCCGGCGGGCGTGACGTCGTACTGGCTCACGCGGCCGTCCACCAAATAAAAGACGCCGGGCAGCGCCTCGTCCGGCCGCAGCAGCAGCTGGCGCTTATCAAACTCGCGCAGCGGATAGGCGGCGAAAAAGTCTGCGATTTTTTGGGGGATGGCGGGGGCTGCGTCCATACCCCTATAATACTCTAGCGCTACAGGAGCGAGCCAATCTTCACGTCGCCTGCCCGCCGGTAATTGGCCAGGATGACGCCGCTGGCCAGCGTCTGGGAGTCCAGGAGCTCGAAAGCTGCCGGGATTGTGCCCTCGGCAAACAGGCGCTTGCCGCTGCCCAAGGTAACGGGGAAAATCCGGAGCCGCAACTCGTCCACCAAGTCATTTTTTAGCAAGGTCTGCAGGAGTTTGGCACTGCCGTGCACCTGGAGCGGCGCCCCATCCCCTTGCTTGAGGGCTGTGAGCTGGGCAACGACATCGCCCTGGATAAGCGCTGATTCTTTCCAGCCCAGGTCCACCCCGCCGTCGGACACCACATATTTTTTGGCCTTGTTGAACGGGCCGGCAATTGGGCCGGTTTGCTGCGGCCAGTAGGCGGCGAAGATCTCGTATGTCTTGCGCCCCAGCAGGAGGTCGAACGGCTCTGCCAATTCCTTGGCAACGATGCCCACAAACGACTCATCCGCAAATGGCGCCGTCCAGCCACCATAGCGGAAGCCGCCAGATGTGTCCTCTCCGGGCGCGCCAGGCGCCTGCATGACTCCGTCTAGGCTTACCATGGCGAACGCGGTTATTTTTCTCATAGTTTTATCATAGCAGCCGTTGGGTGCACCGGTGCGGTAAAATTGCGCTATCTGGGCAACAACGCACCCGGGACAAGCTGGTGCAAGAGGGCAATGCGTGTGGCGTGGACCACGTCAAGGACACCGGTGCTCAGCGCTGTTTCGCCAATAATCCTCGAGCCGGCCTCCCTGCTAAATCCACCCAGAAAAAGCTCCTCTGGGACGGCCGACATGAGGTATACGTCGCTGACATACCAATCGGCAACAAGCATGCCTTCCCAGCCCGCGGGGCACAGCGTGGCCTCCGGGTCGCGTTCCCATATGGCTTGGGTGGACGTCACCCGCGAAAGGTCAAGGCCTACCAGCGGCATTGCGCCGGTTACTGGATCAATGTCTGCAGGCGGCAATACTAGGGTCGACGCCCTGTTGTAGCGTTGATAGCGGTCAGAAAAGGCCATCCCCTTCTCCATAATGAGCTGCGCCGCCAAGACGGTGTCGGGTGATTCGGGGTGGCGCTCGGCGGCAGCTTCGGCTTGGGCCCGGACATTCCCGTAGAAATGGTGAAGTTTCATGATTAAGTTATTATACTATATAATATGATATGGTGCAATCAGCGCAGACAGACGGCGCCTGCAGTTCTTACCGCACCATCCGCCACTGCCGGAAATACGTGCAAAGCCCTTGCCCGTTTATCCTAAACATCGTGGCGGCGTCAATGTCCTGCTCTTCGCCGGAAGGGACCATGGTGCGCGTCACCTTGACGTGCGCGAGCACGGCGTCGCCATCTGCCATGAAGATTTCGTGCCAAAAGGTGACGTCTTTTTGGTTGGTGCGCACAACTTGCCAGAGCTCGTTGACTTCGTCCCACGACTTTTTCGGCTCGTTGAAGGTGGATTCGTAATACGTCAGGCCATCCGGGCTCATGAGCTTCATGACGGCGTCGGGGTCGAGCGCCGCCCAGGCCAGTCCGTACGTAGTAAGCCAGGCGTCAAGTTCTGCTTTGGTCATGTGTCTCCTCCTGTAACTTTTTCAAAATCTTTCATAAAAGTGGGCGTATCGGTAAATACAAGGCTACGGATGCCGAGCGCCGCGGCCGCGTCCACGTTCGCCTGCCGGTCGTCAACAAAAATGGCTTCGGAGGGCTGGACGCCCAGCTTCTCCAACGCCTGCACATATATTTTAGCGTCGGGTTTTACCACGCCCAAATCGCCAGACAGGATAATTGCTTCAAAGAGGTGCCGCAGCCCGTGGTCATTTATAACTTGCAGCGTCCACTCGTGGCTGCCGTTAGACAAGCAAGCTACCCTCAGGCCGGTTTTCTTCAGGTTGGCGGTATAATTTACGAGCGCCGTGTCTATGGCCGCCTCCGCCTCAATGCCCGGCACAACCTCTGCCACCGGTATGCCGGTCAATTTCGAGATTTCCTGGTTGAAACCGCTCCTAGATAGTTGGCCCAAATCGCTCCGCGTGCAAAGCGCCTGGAACGCGGACAGCTTAGCCTGGTAATCCGGCACGGCTTTTTTAAACCAATTTGTGGCGATGGGCGCGCAGAATACGCCGAAAAAGTCGAAGATCACCACTTTATACATGCCATTACTATAGCAAAAGAGGCGTCTCTTGGCTGGGAGTTACGCAACGAACACGCTTAGCTCATCCCAAACCGCATCAGCAATTTCAATTTCGCCGCTCTCTTCTGCTTGTTTGGCAAGGTTGTCGCCGCGCTCGCCGGGCAACAGGACTTTCTGGCCTGGCATTTGCTTGGCCGATTTAACGTGTTCCACCAATTCAGTAACGCGCTGCGTGTATGCTTCTTTGCCGGCAAATAGGCCTGGGTCTATGGCGAATACAACAGTGCCCCAGCCGTCCTCTTCGTGCGCACCTGCGATCCCCGCCAGTACAAACGGGCTGGCGAGCATTTGTACCAAAAGCGCCAGGCCAAAACCCTTGTGGCCGGCAAAAGTAGCAACTGAGCCATCCAGTACGGCAGCGGGGTCGGTGCTGGGGTTGCCATTATTGTCGTAGCCGGTGCCGGCGGGCAATTCCTCGCCCTTCAACTTGGCCTCGATGACACCAAACCGGGCCATGGCCGCGGTTGCAATGTCAAAAACGACCACCCCGTCTTTGTACGGAAAAGCGTACGCAAGTGGGTTGGTGCCAAGCTTGGGCTCCGCAGAGCCGCTGGGCGCGACAATGGAGGCGGTACTGCCGGCGCAAACAAGGCCAATGTAGCCCTTTTCTGCAACCCGCCGGGCGTAATAACCAATCGCGCCAGACGACGAAAATGTATGGTTCACGCCAACCACGCCAACGCCATGTTCCGCGCCAAGACCGACCGCCATGTCGGCAGCCTTTACGCTCGCAACCATGGAGTGGCCGCCAGAAAGCAGTGCGCCGCACTTATTTTCTTTGGCAATTTTAAGCTCCTTGACCTCGCTGGCCTTGGGCACGCCACCGGTGGCAATTTTAGTAACACCTTGGTTGTTGCCGCGCAATTGGGCATACAGCAGCACGTTGGCAATAATTGTGGCGTCTTCATCTTTGTAGCCGAGTTTGGCTACTCCGGCTAGGACTTTCTCGCGCAGCTCAGACACTTTAACTTTCATGCAACTCCTTTATACTCTCCGCCCTAATCATAGCGCATTTCCCTGATCTCTGGCGCTGCGATTATGCAAAACGCCGTACACATGTTACTATACGCAAAACTTCAGAGGCCGCCGTGAGCACAGAACAAGGGAGATCCAGGCTTCCGCCCCAAAACCTCGGCGCTGTAGAGCGCTTTGTTGCCCAGAGCCTCGGCTCTGGCGATTTTGCGTTGGAACCGTTTGCGTCCCTTGGCTACCAAACAACCGTCTACGCCTGCGAGACAGCAACGGGCGAGTACATCGTGCGCCATGGCCACAGCGCAACAAACATGGCTAAAGACCGTTACGCCGCGGAGCATTTTGCGCGGCCAGACTTACCCATACCCCGGGTGGTTGCCGTTGGCCGCCTGGCGGATAAAACATCGCTCTGCCTCAGCGAGCGCGCCCCGGGCGGTGTGGCAGACGCGGCCAGCCTCGCCACCACCGGCACCGGGCTCAACCGCCAGTTCAATGAAGTCTTGCAAGCCATTCACACAACCGACGTAAGCGGCAGCCGCGGCTACGCCTACGCAAAGGGTAATGGCCAGGGCGCGCTCCCCAGTTGGCTGCAAGCGCTTGGGTTGCGCAACGCGGGCTACCGGTATTGGGCGCGGCTCGCCGGCAACGCGGCAACGTTGGATCAAAACGAATTTAAAGAAATTGCGGCGCTACAGCGCAACCTCGGCGGTTTTGCCCTCACCACCGAGGAGCGACGGCTCTGCCACGGCGACCCTAAAGACAGCAACCTCATTGCCGCCCCGGACCGCCTTACCGTCATCGACTGGTCCCGCTTTGAGTACGGCGACCCAGCCTACGATCTAGGGATATTACACGTCCGCCACCCCGGCGCCGTCGACCCAGCCGCCCACGCCGAAGCAATAGGCCTCACCGACACACATTTAACGGAACGCACCCTGTACTACGCGCTTGGCGAATGCCTGGTAGCCATGGGCTATTTTGGCCAAGAAGGCCTGGAGACCGAGGTTGCGGCCACCCAAGAACGACTAGTTGCCATTGCGCATGAAGCGTCGTCTATTGGTTAATGGCAGAAGGGTATCAGGCGTGGGCGCTAGCCAGCAGCCCACCGGGCATCCACGGGATCCACTAAAACGGCCTCCCAGCTGAAGCGGGCCTGCTCGCCCACGTCTGCCAACAGCAAGGCGGCACCTGGCGCAGGCACCCAGGGGACATTGGCATGCCGGTTCATGTCGAGCGCGGAGCCTACAACAACACAGCCCAGCTCTTCCGGCGGCAGCCTAAGCTGCCTGGAGGTAGCCTCCGCCGCCCTTGCCAGGGACAACAGCCACTGGCCAGAACCTTCGCGCTCAGGCTGCAGCGGAACTGCACGGCTGCCAACCTCACTCCCTAGTGAAGCCGTAAGGGCGTTAGCCGTTTCAAGCATTGTACCGCGGCTGTCACTGCCGGTGCTCAGGAGAGCTACAACCCCTATTGGCACCTCACGGCCGAACCTCGCCAGCACCGCGCCACTAACGCGGTCCGCGTTTCGCCCAACCTGGATTCCTTTGAAGTTGTTCACCAGGAATAGGCGGCCGGCGTATGGCCCGAGCCGGTCTGCGCAAGCGCGGCGGTGTTCATAAGCACGGGCTGCCTTGGCGGCGTCCTCGGCTTCAGCTGCGGCTTTGGCCGCGGCGAGGGTTGCGCCGGGATCCACAGCAGGCGCGAGAAGCGCATCTCTTATCCGTCGCAAATGGCGGGCGCCTGGAAATTCCATGTGCTAATTATATAATATAACTGCTCCTTTTTCTTAATAAAGCATTTAGATGGCTGTAGGCCTACGGCTGCCGAAACCAGTGACTGAGCATTGATGGATGCACCATTTTAATGCCTTCGTATTCCTTCAAGTCAAGTAAGTCTTTGTCAAAAGCGGCCACAACATGAGCTTTTGCTTCAACGGCGCACTCTAAAATTTTGTTGTCGTCCGCGTCACGCACAACGGTAAGTTTTTGCCTAGGATATACTACCGCAGCGACCCGACGAATATCTAGGATAACTTTAACGACTTCTTCTCTCTCGAAGCCGAACTTATCTTCTAGCTCATTCTGCACCTCAAGCAAAATGGCCTCAGAGGTTAAAAGCTCATAGCCAAATAGCTTAGAGCCTTTTCCGACTAAGTAGCTTCGCGCGAAACCGTCTTTCAAGGCCGCAGCAATATAGAAGCCGGTGTCTGGCACTATTCTAAGTTTTGGATTTTGCATATGCAACAATGTCGTCTTCGGTGTGCAATCCGAGTTTCTCTAGGAGCGGGGCTGCTTTGGCCTGCATCTCTTCCAAACTATTCTCTAATCGCGCACGAGCGTACAAGGATCGGACGATGTCACTTCGTGACACCTTAGACTGTTTGGCCAATACTTCAATACCCTCGGCTGTTTCTTCATCAAGTGAATAACTGACTGTTTTCATACTTTCTATCCTAATAGCCACTCTATTATTTGCCAATAGTTTTTCTATTAAGTTCTAGTTAGTGCGTAACCACACACGGTGTTCGAAGTGCGTCCCGTCAAAACAAAACAGACCAGTTAGTTGAACACTAATTCCGGCCTGTTTGTAGGTGTTTTACTGATGTAAAAACTTCAAAGTCGCTATTGGTGCACCAGGTCTCAAAAAACTTTCACCTCATCACCTTAGAAATAGTTCGTTGGAGGGAGATACTGGCGGTGCCATATCAGGAGTACCTGATTCGACGCGGTAACTCTCGGGAGTTACAATTACACTAATTCAACTTAATAGTCTTGGCTATGGCGTCTACTTCCTTGTCATACCCAAGATAGTTATTGGTAGTTACAAAGCCATAGTGGTTGCCGTTGAAAAGTTCTGTATGAACAAGCACGGCCTTTTGCTTGCCAACGACTGCGTAATATAAATCGAGTCGGTTATTGTTAGTACTATCCGGCTTAATGGAGTAACGATATGCTTGGTTACCGTTAATGGTGAGGCTTGTTGGCTCGCCGCCCGTTCCTTCCAGGCCAAGCGTGCCGAACCAGTCAGGGGCACTTTGGGAGCCGGTATTGGTGAACACAGAAACTCCTACCTGGAACTGATCACCATTGGTATACCCTTCCTGTTTGAGCACCAGCGTGGTCTGATCAATACAATCAGCAACAGAAGACGTAACTGCCTTGCCGCATCCAGCATAAGTCTTCTGTGCGCCAGTCAAGGCAATCCAGTCTTCGGGTAGAGTAAACGTCACTGCCCCATTATTGAGTGACTCTACTTCGGCCTTCGAGGTCGAACTCGTAGACTTGTCCTGAGAGCTTGAGCTTACTTTAGTAGTGGCCGGCTCACCTGACGTGCCGGCACGGTGCCATACATACCAGCCAGCGCCGCCTAGAAGTACTAGAACAAGTACAACAAGCAGCGCTTCGACTGCAGTAAAACCTCTTTGATTGGCGCTTCTCATGTTTTATGCCCCTTAAAATTATAATCTTGCCTTGAGTATAAACCACTTGAGGCAATCGAGCAAAAGGAAGCTTACACCCAATTCTACGGATATAACAGCCAAAATAAAAGCACATCAATCGATACGCTTCTCTGTTGTTCAATTTGGTGCGCTTGATGCACTTTGTTTCGAACACCTTTTGGGGTGGCTAGATCAGTTGGCGCGTATGGACGCCCGCCCTCAGTGAATTGCAAGCCTATTCGTATATATTGCGGCGATGCCCAACTTTAGTCACCTGGACTATTTTGATAGTCTCTTCGATGACGTATAGGATTCTGTAATTCCCTTGTCTGGCCCGGTACTCCTCGCGGCCTGACAGCTTTTTTGACCATGATGGACGAGGATTATCCTCAAGAGATTTAATACGGCCCATTATTTTCTGCGCATCGGCTTTAGGTATCTTAGCTAAATCCTTGCGTATAACGCTGGGTAATATTTGGACGTTATAGTACGCCACTTGTCTTTAGCTCTTGCAGGGCGGATTCATAGGACAGGGGTGTTTCTTTTTTAGCCAGCCGTGAGCGGATAGTCGTAATGTCATCCAGATCCTCGGCCAGCTGAGCTTGGAGGGCGTCGTTCATAAGACCAGAAATAGTCTGCCCAGTTTCAACTGCGCGCATTTTCAAGGTCTTGTACATCTTTGAATCCAGATATAGCGTAGCTTTTGTTGTCATATCACCATTTTACCGTCATGACGTCATACTGTCAATCGTTTACAGCGCAATACTAGCACCAAGGTATGCCCGCAGGCTGGATAACTACAACCTTCTTCATGTTCTAATCATACCTTACGAATCGGCAAGTGTTGGAGGTACGTCCGCAAATGCAAAAACAGGCCGATTAGCCCAACACTAATTTCGGCCTGCTGTAGGTGTTTTACCGATGTAAAAACTTCAATGTCCCATTTGGTGCAGCATTGCAGACGCTAAGATAACCTTGCCAGAAGATATCGACGGTTCAACTAAAGATATTCGACATTTGCTCGAAGGTCCTGAGCTAGCGCCAAGGCACACTGATGAAGCGCGGGATGAAAGTCAACATTAGCCAAAATGTCTGCCGGAGCCAGCCATTGCTGTTCTGTATATTCTTCATTCAGCTTGATCGATTCTGCTTCTTCGGTAGTAAGTTCGATCACCATAACAATAGACGTCGTATGCGTGCCGTGATCGGCTGGCGCATGTCGTCGTACTTTCCAGGCTGTAGAGAAGCTCGTCAGATAGCTGAAACGGTCGTGTGGAAGCTCAAGCCCAAGATCGCGTTTAGCATGTCGCGCTGCTGCAACTTCAAGTTCTTCGCCAGGACGCATACGGCCGCCAATGATCCACCAGTCAGCCTGCGGATGCCAAGCACGTTTGCCGAGCAAAATTTTACCCTCATGCACCAAAACTATGTCGAGACATGCGACAACTATTGCATCAAGAATCTGCGTATACACTCCATCGTCAACAAAGACCGGTTTGGGCGCGTAGCCTGGTTCAATGTAGCTACCAATACGAGGATTTGGATTATTCATAGACATTATTGTAACACCTCAGGGGTGTAACTTAGGGGTGAGGCGAGAGAGGACTTGTGCCCATTATGCTCGTCGCGAATGCGTTCGCTCCTCGGCCAAGCAAGGAAAACTCGGACAGCCGCCGGCTATCCTCGACCCACCGGTTCAAGTATTCTCCAACAAACCAGAGTAAAAGCCAGACCGACAGCCTGGCTTTTACTTTGGTGCACTATTTGGGCGAAAACTTACACCTAATCAGCGGTGAAATAGCGCGATGGAGAGATATCCTAGCTGCCCCATATCAAGAGTATTTAATGAATAAGTAAGAGCTGGGGCTTACAACTGTTCTTGTTTCTGCAATCTCAGCACCATGTCTAAGCTTGCAATGCGTATGCCATGCAGCATCTCTGGGCTAAACACGCCATCGTTATGCCCAGTGATGTATGGGAACGAGCGAGCAGATATATCAAGCCCGAAATGGTCACACACAACAAATGCCGAACCGTCAGCAATAGTCTCGCTTAAGATATGTGCTTCCATATCGTAACCGTCATCTGCGTATCTATGCCCCTGCTCATGAGCGAGTGTTGCCGTCATCTCCAAAGGAGAGCCTTGCTTTACGAAATTAGTCATCCCTGCGTACATCTGTCTACGGAGTCCTCGTTTCCCATCTTTGAGAATGTCCCCAGTAAGCTTATCGTCATCCGCAACTACTTCTCCTAGAGACACTGCTAACGCACACATGCGAGCATATAGATTATTGTCGTCGCCTTCCAAGACTGGTATCGGCGCCTCTTTATCAAAAGCTGCGGCGGTAGCGGCTACACCTAATACTAGTTTTCTAATTCGTGGCTCAAGCTCAACAGCTAAACCAATAGAGATTCTTTCTGACATATTTACTATATTATAAAACTTTAGACTTGTTTGTTCAACCTATGGGGAGGCTTTTGTGTAGATGGGACTTACACCCCACATTACGGGGGTAAGATTTATTAGCCGAAAATAAAAAGACGAGTCATACGACTCGCCTTATCTGTTATTCATTGTGGTGCACTTGACGCACTTTGTTTCGAACACCTTTTGGGGTGGCTGAGTTTAATGACCCCATTATTTGACGCTGCGCCATAATAGCTAAAACATTGACATTATATTATAATAATAAAAATGACCAGCCGATTACGCATTGCAACCTTCAACACTTTGGCTGATTCATACACTGGATATGGTGACTATCGCCATGCGCCTAAAGGCTTGATGCAACCTGGCGCTCGAATAGAAAGACTTATCAGGTTAGTTTCCGCCCTGAATGCTGACGTAGTCGGCTTGCAAGAAGTGGAAGAACCGCTTGCAGAAAAGCTGAGCGACAGTGGATGGCAAACTAAGTGGAGTCAAAAAGAGGGCGCCCCCGACGGCTGCCTCACCCTGGTAGGAAATGGCCTTGCGATTGAAAGTTTTGACGCGGTGCACTTCAGTGACGGCTCGGGCCACGTTGCGCAGCTCATAAAAGTAGGCGGCATTGCCATAGCTAATACGCACATAAAATGGGATATGCCGAACCGCATTGCCCAGGTTAAAGAGCTAGTCGCGAAGATTCCCGCCAAACTCGAGCCTCACGCCGTGCTACTGGGTGACTTCAATGACCGGCCAGGCGAGCCGGCAAGGAGGTTAGTCGCTCAAGCGGATTTTCAAAATCTCCTACCAGATGATATGCCCACAGCTTATATCGCCAATCGCGAAGGGCCGGCATCAATAGACCTACTTGCCGTCCGCGGATTGCACGCGGAACTAGTAGCCGTCGATCTCGGGGGAGACTTTGACATACGAGAAATCCCCAGTAACCGTTGCCCGTCTGATCATATCCCTATTGTGGCGGAGGTTGCCCTGCCACAAACAAACGGTTGAATATGAGCGTTCAAACCTTTCCCTTATCCCGCTTTAGCTGCGTCCTAGGGGAGAATTGTATGTAATATCATGGATGCCGCACGGGTCAATTAGCCTACCTACTGCCTCTGCAACTATTTCCGAGGAGAGTTGACGATGTTCGTTAGGCCGAATCAACAAAACTGTGCCAGCTTCGGTGTTGCGCGTAATAGTCGCCGAGTCAGCAAGATGTTCACGGCCAGTACTGTAGCCTTCCTTTTGTCAAGTAAGTTCCGTCACTACCCCTGAGGCACCTACTTCGTCAAGCGGGGGTTGTATCTCCACACCGACTGCGAGGCCGTTACCCGGTGTACGTACTTCCGTATGGTGGATTGTAAATTTCATTGATTAATACCATGTCAATTTAGAGGGTATGCGTCAAATACATGGACAGGGATATAATTACAATTATGAAAAGGTCCAAACTCGTAGTTATCGGAACAGTAGTAACTCTAGTGGCACTAAATCTCATACCCTTTAAAACCGGTCCTACCGTTACTACCCATTGCGGTATGGAATTTCATACTGCCACCTTATCTGTGCTAGGTATGCCTTTTGGTTATCTTCAGAATACAACTCATACAGGTTGCCGTTATAGTCTGGTTAGACCAGGGCGCGAGACGTTTAAGATCAACAATAACGATGATGGGCTTGCGTACGATAATTACTACTTTAAGGTCTCTGCATTCGCTGCTGATGCCGCGATAGCCTTAACGATCCTCGTTATTGTATATATTGTGGCCAATAAAAAGCATTAAAAGATCAGTACTTTGGGCACTAGAGCACTAATTCCGGCCCGTAAAACGTATCTTCCGAGAACGGGGTTAGCGACAAAACGAAAAAGACGCCGAAGCGTCTTTAATTTTCCATTTGGTGCGGGTCAGGGGACTCTAACCCCTGGCCTCGTCCTTGGCAAGGACGCGCTCTAAACAACTGAGCTAGACCCGCACATCTGCCTGCCCCAATGGGGCGAAGCGATGCTGTGATTATAGCGGAGAACGGCCTCGGTTGCAACAGGTTCTCTTGGGGTGGCGCCGGGTTCCGGCCAGCCGAAGATGTACTGGTGCCAGCAATATCGGGACAAATAAAAATACCCTGGCAACGCAAGGGCATTTTGGTGGCTCCTCCCAGACTCGAACTGGGGACACAAGGCTCTTCAGGCCTCTGCTCTACCAACTGAGCTAAAGAGCCGAACAGAGCTATACTACCTGTTTTCGGCGGTTTTTTCAACTGCCGGCTGGATTTCCTGGCCGGTGGGCGGCGCACATCATGCGCGGGCGCCGGGCCTACTGCTCTTTGCCCATGAACGCCTTGATGCTCTGCATGGTGTCCATGAACTGCGCCGGGAAGACGATGGTGCTGTTCTTTTCGGTGGCGATTTCGGTGAGCGTCTGCAAATTGCGCAGCTGCAGGGCGATGGGGTGCGCGGCAATGGTGTCCGCGGCCTCGCCCAGGGCGGCGGCGCTCAGTTGCTCACCCTCGGCGGCGATGATCTTGGCGCGCTTTTCGCGCTCGGCCTCGGCCTGTTTGGCCATGGCGCGCTGCATGCTGTCTGGCAGCTGGATGTCTTTAAGCTCCACGGCGCTCACGTACACGCCCCACTTTTCGGTGGCGCCGTCCAGGATGCCCTTAATGGCCTCATTAATTTTGGGCGTGGCACCCAAAACGTCATCCAGCACATTCTGGCCGACCACGTTGCGCACTGTGGTCTGGGCAATTTGGTAGGTAGCAGCCACCACATTCTCAATTTCCACCACCGATTTAATGGGGTCGGCGATCTGGAAATAGGCCACGGCGGCGACGTCAATACTCACGTTGTCCCGTGTAATGATCTTCTGCGAGTCCACCGGCAGCGTCACAATCCGCATGCCAACTTTACGCATTTGGTCGATGATGGGGATGATGAGCCGCAGCCCCGGCTGCTTTACCCCGGGCCGCACTTTGCCCAAACGGAAAACCACGCCGCGCTCATACTGGTTAATGATGCGCACGCCGTTGCCGATGATAATCAGCGCCACGATGAGCAAAATGATCCCGGCAGCTCCGCCAGCCATAGTGTTGCCTCCTTAAGCACTTCTAGTATAGCGCTGCGGCGCGGGCAAAGCTAGAACAGGCTTTGCTGGCTATTTTTGGCAGCGCGTTTTTGGGCGCGGCGCTGGTCTGCGGCCAGGTTGGGGTCGGTGTGGCGCGGCAGCAGTGCCGGCGGTGTCCCACGCACAAAGCGGGATAGTTCCGCTGGCTCGCCGCCGCGTTTCATGGTGTGCAGGATGTCTAGGCGCTCGCGGGCGCGGGTGGCGGCCACGTAAAATAGGCGCTTTTCTTCCTCTGGGTCGGCGCGGTGGTGCGGCAGCACGCCTTCCTCGGCGCCAATTATGAACACGTGTGGGAACTCCAGCCCCTTGCTGGCGTGGATGGTGAGCAGCGTGACGACGTCGGCCTGGGGATCGTAAAACTGGTTGCCCTCAATAGCGTCCAGGTGCGACACCGCAGCGCGCAGCGTTTTAAACCGCACCAGCGAGCCGGCAAACTGCCGCAGCGCCGGGCTCTGGTCAAAGCCCAACAGCAGCGCGATTTTCTCGGCCAACAGATGCGGCAGTACGCCGTCGGTCTGGCCAAGCAAATCTTGCACCGCCTTGGCCTGCGTGCGCGAAAAACCCTCCAGCGCCGCCGGTTCCCCGGAAAGCGCAGCCCGCAGCAGCGCGATAACTGCCAGCACCTGCGGCTGCTCGTACGGCGAGCCCTCGCCCACCACCTGATACGGCAGGCCGGAATTGGCCACGGCTTTTTGCACGGCCAACGCGGCCGAGCGGTTGCGGTACAAAATGGCAAAGTCGCGCAGGCCATGGTGCAGGCCGGCGTCGTCGTCGCTGACGGCGCGCAGCATGTCGCCGCCGCCAATGGCTTTTTGGATTTCGCTGAGCACCCAGGCGGCTTCAGAATACTCGTTTAAGACCTGTACGGCCTGGACGCGGCCGTGCGCCTGCGAATGCGGCGTGAGCTGCGGTGCTGCCGGAAACAGCGCGTTGCTGAGCGCCACTACCTCTGGCACAGAGCGGTAATTGACGGTGAGCGCCACGGCCATGGCCTGCGGGAAATCGGTGCGGAACTGCTCAAAAATGCCGCCGCCCGCGCCGCGGAAGCCGTAGATGGATTGCAGCGGGTCGCCAATGACAAACAAGTTGTCGTTGCCGCGCAGCAGCTGCAGCAGCTCGTACTGCAGGCGGTTGGTGTCTTGGAATTCGTCCACCAATATGTAGCTGAAGCGTTTTTGGACGCTGGCGCGGGCGGCCGCGTCGGTTTGTAAAAGTTGGCGGGTGCGTACCAGCAGGTCGTCAAAGTCGGCCAGGCCAAGCGCGGCGAGCGACGCGTCGTACTGCTGCACCAGTTTGGTGAGCGCGGGGTCGTCCTCGGCCATGTTTTTGGCGCGGGAGATGAGCAGGCCCAGCTCGCGCGCGGACACGCCTTTGAGCTCCGCCGGCTTGGTAAGCTGCTTGATTATTTGCAGCCGCTGCGCGTCACTGGCAAACGCCACGCCGCCGCCCAACAGTTCGTGGCACAGCGCGTGGAAGGTGGAAATGTACGGCTGCGCATCGCCGCCCGCGCCAGCCCGTTTTAAGAGCAAACCGACGCGCTCCTGCATTTCCCCGGCCGCCTTTTTGGTGAAGGTGAGCGCCAAAATCTGGCCTGGGCGCGCTTTGCCAGTGGCCACGATGTGCGCGATGCGCGCCGTGAGCGTCTTGGTCTTGCCCGTGCCCGGCCCGGCCACGATGAGCACCGGGCCGTCGCCCTGCTCCACGGCCGCGCGCTGCTGGGGGTTGAGTTGCTCTAAAAAATCCATCTACAACAGCGCCAGCTGGCTGGTGGCCTCGCGGCGTTCGGCCGCATCCTTAAAGACTTTGATGGTGCCAAACACGCCGTCGTAGCCGGGCTCGCGCACCACGGTGCCGGCACGCAGGCGCTCAATTGCGAGCCGGAGCAGCGGGAAGCCGGCAGCTTCGATGGCCGCCGGGTCAACGCTGCGCAGCACGGCAAACTCGTTGCCCAGGCGCTCGATAACTTCGTGGTAGTCGGCCATGACCGCCTTGCCGGCCGTACTGGCGACGCCGCGCAGCTCGGCCAGGATTTCGGCCAGCGGAATTATATACTCAACTTGTTTAGGGTTTTTTGGCGCGTAGCCTTCCGGCCGCGTGGCGATTTCTTCCAGCCGGTTTTCTACGCCCACCACCAGCGGCTTGCCGCATACCGGGCAGATGCCGCCGTGATGGCGCGTTTCCGCCGGGCTAAAACGCACGTTGCAGGCGCGGTGGCCGTCGTAATGGTACTTGCCCTCTTCCGGGAAAAATTCGATGGTGCCCGTAAGCCGCGCATCGTTCGTTTTGATGGCGCCCACGATGCCGTCGTAGCTGAGTTCGCTACCCACCACCGTAGCCTCGCGCCCGAGCTTCTGCGGCGAGTGCGCGTCCGAGTTGCTGATAACCGCCAGCCCGTCCAGCCCAGCCACCCGCCAGTTCATGCCCGGGTCGCTGGACAGGCCGGTTTCAATGGCGCGGATGTGCGGCGCCAGCTCGTCGTAGGCCTCGGCAATGGAATCAAACCCAGACTTTGACCCAAACAGCCCAAACCACGGCGTCCAGATGTGCGCCGGGATGTACAGCGCCCGCGGGTCGGCGTCCAGGGCGTGGCGCAGCAGCTCTTTGGAATCCAGGCCCAAAATGGGGCGCCCGTCGGCCTTCAGGTTGCCGATGCGCTCCAGCCGCGCGTTCAGCTCGCTGACCGCTTCAAAACTAGGCAGCACCACCAGCTGGTGCAGTTTGCGCACCCGCTCGCCCTTCTTATATATAGTGGCGATTTCCACGCTCGGCACAAAACGGATTAGCTGGCTGCGCACGCTGGGCGGCAGCTTTTTGTCTACCTCAGCGGCCAGGTCCGGGCGCAATTGGAACAGGCCAGGCTCGGCCGGGATGAGCTTGGCGCGCATCTCGGCAAACCAGTCTGGCTGGGTGAAATCGCCGGTACCAATAACGGTGATGCCCTTCAGCTTGCCCCACTGGTACAAGCCCTCAAAATCGCAATTTTTGCTGGTGGCGCGGCTGTAGTGCGAGTGCACGTGCACGTCAACGATTAACTCCTGCATCTTCCCAGTGTAGCGAAAAAACGGTGGGGGCGCCAATTGCCGGTGGGGCTACTGCGCTTGCTGCTGCAGGTAGGCATCTAAGGGGACGGCCAGCGCCTCCATCCTGGCGAAGTGGTCACCAAGCCTGCGGAGCTGCTGCTGGTCATCGGTCACGATCATGCCAAGCGCGCCTTCCGTAGCCGCCAAGGCCGTGTCACCGCCATCGATGAGGCGATAGCCCCCAGAGAGCCACTCAGCCCCAAGCTCCGCCGCTGCTAGGCCGTCAACATCTAGGACGCCGATCCGCACATTTGGCAGCTCCTGAGCCACTCGTTGCAAATGCCCAACCTGGCCAGAGTCGATGCGCTGGGCCTGCTCAACCGCCGTACTCCCAAGGACGAGCGAAAGCCGTAGCGGGTCTCCCGGCTGGCGTAGCACCTCCTGCCGCCTAGTGCGGTAGTCCATCCGCCCACGTACGATGTGCCGGGGGAGCGGAGGATCTACATTTGAGATCACGGCGTGGGCATACTCTGGGGTCTGGACTAACCCATCCACGATTAATGGCTGGAACGAGCGCACTTGCGCAGCGCCATACTCGGCGACAGTCACCCTGCGGTGCAAATCCCCTATTATATGTTCGGGTTGTGCGGAAATCCATTCCGGTAATTTTGCCATAGCGATAGCCCTCCTGTGTGTCGTATGTTGCAGTATTTGAAAATAAGCGTAAGTGGTGGGACTGGGGGGACTCGAACCCTCGACCTCCTGAATGTGAATCAGGCGCTCTAGCCAGCTGAGCTACAATCCCGGGAATGTGCCGGGTGGTTGTTGTGGCGCGCGGGGCGCCGGAATGTGCACCGGAACTCCGGTATTATACCTTACCGCCCCAGATTAAAAAAGTCCAGGTGGAAAAAATCAATCTCGGCTGCGGCCGCCGCGTTTTCGTCGTGGCTACTGTCGCCCACCAACAGGTAGCGCTCCAGCGGCACTTCCGGGTCGTAAATATGCATGAAGCCCTCTGGGTTGGGCTTGAGGTAGCGCACCTCGCTGCGGGTAATGACCTTTTCAAACCAGTCTTCCATGCCGTTTTGCTCCAGCACGGAGTTGACCAGTTGGCTGGAGTTGGACGACCACACAAACAAGTGGTATTCGTCGCGGAAGGCCTCTACCTGCTTTAGAAGCGCCTCGTTGCGGGTGAAATTTTCGTGGTATTGCATCTCGAACAGCGGCACGTGCTTCAGCAACACATCTAACCCGGCTTTGCCATGTGTGCGCACCAGGTCATTCTGGAACAGCGTGCCGGCGCTGTAGTTGTGCCTGGCCCACAGCTCTTCGTCTAGCTCGCGCAACTCATCACGGAAGGCGTCGGCCCGTTCGCCCCACGGGATGTCCATAAAGGCCAAGGTGCCGTCAAAGTCAAAAATGAGGTGTGTTTTGTGGTGTTTGGCAATATATGCGGCGAGGTCGGCAACCATAGGCATGGATTATACGCTGGGGCGCTACTGCACGTCTAGGAAATCGCGGCAGAAACGCTCAAAGATGGCGTTCGTCCAGCCAAAGCCGGTTTGCGAGGGGTAGACGCCCTTGGCGGGCGGCTCGCTGGGGCGCACCACGTTGTACTTCTCTAGGAAATGGCCGTGCGCCTTAAACCAGTGCAGGTTGGTGTGCAGCCAGGTAACGGCAATGGTGCGGGCCTCGTCGTGGTAGCCGTAGCGCTGCAAACCCTCTACCACCACGAAGTGCAGCGGCGCCCAGCCGTTGGGGTACGCCCATTGCATGGGCATGGCGCCAAAGACGTATTGGCCAATGGGCAGGTTGTCTGTGGCGCTTAGGCCGCCCTTCTGGCGGAATTTGCGCAGCGACTTCACCAGTTTGGCCGCCTGCTTGCCGTCCAACATCCCCACCCACAGTGGGAAGTACGCCGCCAGCGAGCTAATGTTCCCGCGCCGCTTCTTCACGAAGTTGTAGTCAAAGAATAGGCCTTTGGCCGGGTCCCACATGAGCTCGATCATGGTGTCGCGGCGGGTGTTGGCCGCGTCTGTCCAGCGCTTAATTTCCCGCTTGTCGCTGAGTATTTTGGCGGCCTCGGCAAAGTCAATCTCGTATTTGTACAAGAGTGCGTTGAGGTCCACGGGCAAATAGTCCAGGCAGCGGCGGCCAAAGCGCGGCGTGTAGTCCCAGCCGCTTTCGGCCTCGGCCAGCTCGTTGGTCATGTTGATGTCGTAGTAGCGGCTCAGGCCCTGGTATACCTGGCGGAAATGCGGCTTGGCCGTACCCATCCACACGGTTTGGTACTCGGCTTTGGCGATGTCTATAGCCGCCTTCAGCCACTCGCGTTCCAAGCCGTACGTGTGGTAAAGGTCAAAAATGAAGCTGGTGAGTAGCGGCGGCTGCGAGCGGCCAGTAAGGTAGGTGCGCGAGGCGTTGGGGATGGTGCCAAACCGCGTAAACAGGTTCAGCAGGTCATCCAGCACGCCAATATTAAACTCCTGGTGTTCCGGGTCGAGCATGCCCTGCAGCATGAAGTAGCTGTCCCAGTAATAAAGCTCGTTAAAGTCAAACTCCCGCCCGGCCTCAAAGGCCGGCACGAGGTACGGCTTGGGCATGCCGAGCACGCTGCCGTCGTCCTTGGGGTGGAAGCGTTCTAGGTTTTTCCAATAGCTGGCGATGTATTCGCGGGCGTGCTGCACATCCGCCGCCCGGAGCTGCGGCGTTTTCTTGGGTGGGAGCGGCAAGCGGATACCGCCTGGCAAGCCTACTGGCGTACGTTTTCCTGGCATGATCTAAGACTAGGCCACCGGTGGCCAGGCGTCAAGCAGCCTTCTTACCGCTGGCAGCCAGCTGGTGGGCGACGCCGTCTAAAATGGTGGCCAGGCCTTGCTCGAACATCGTCTCGTGGCTGGTGCCGTTGGCATGGAAATCCACGAACATTTGGGCGATGTTTGGGTAACGCGCTGCCAGTTTTTTGATGCGGGCGACGCGCTGGGCGTGCCGGCTGCCGGCGTGGGGGTCGGCCTGCTCTTCAAACACGTACCCGAGCGTGTAGCGGATGATGGTAAAAATGCTGCCCATGGCCAGCGGCAAGCTAAAGCCTTGGGCGGAGAGTGCGCCCAACAGCGCCTCCATGCCGTCCAGCATGTTGCCCTGGCCCATGTTGGCGTGCGCCATTATCTGGGCGCCGTCGCGGTAACGCATGAGCGCGCCGCGGTTGGTGCGCGCCACAGTGGTGAGCAGCTCGCGCCAAGGAATGGTATTGAACGGCTGTGCCGGGCGCAGGCGCTGGAACTCGTCGAGCATAATACGCTCGGCAATAGCGTCGATGAGGTCTTGCTTGTCGGCAAAATGCCAGTAGAGCGCCGCGGCTT
Source organism: Saccharimonadales bacterium (SeqCode) (assembly GCA_035479375.1). Taxonomy (GTDB): domain Bacteria; phylum Patescibacteriota; class Saccharimonadia; order Saccharimonadales; family UBA4665; genus PMNU01. The sequence continues at coordinate 72,294 of DATIIT010000001.1, forward strand.
TTACCTGGAGCCGGGCAGCCAGGCGGCGCAGGGTGAGGCCGGCAAAGCCGGACTCGTCCAGCAGGCGCAGCGCCTCGGCCACGATGGCGTCACGCGCAAGCCCGGCGCCGCGCCCCCCGTCCTTACCAGAAGCTGCGGCTGCCATCTAAATGCTTTCTGTGGCCTGGCTTTGGGCGGCCACTTGCATGTTTTTATCGTCTTGGTGCGAGCGCAGCGGCCGCTCCGGCAGGAACAAGGTGCACACAAACCCAATGCCGCACAGCGCCGCGGCCGTCAGGAACACCACATTGGTGGACTTGGTAAAGGCCTCAAACACCACCTGCTGCGCCGCAGCCGGCAATTGGTGGATGGCCGCGGCATTTTGGATACTCACCTTGGCCGGGCCCGCGGCCGCGTGCTGCGCCAAGCGGTGCGCTAGCTGGCTGGTGAGCAGCGCCCCAAAGCCCGCGCTGCCCACTGCCCCGCCCAGCGAGCGGAAAAAGCCGGTGGCCGCCGTGCCCGCGCCCATCTCCTGCGGCGGAATGGCGTTTTGCACGGCCATGGTCACCACCTGCATCACCATGCCCATACCCATGCCCAGCAGGAACAGCTCGGCGCTAATCGTCCACGAGCCAGTGCCCACCGTGAGCCGCCCCAACAGCACCATGGCAATAGTAATGAGCGCCATCCCGGCCACCGGGAACATTTTGTAGCGCCCGGTTTTGGCAATGACGCGGCCCACAATAATAGATACCGGGATCATGCCCAGCGTCATGGGTACCAGATGCAGGCCGGCCTGCGTCGGCCCCAAACCGTTCACAATCTGGAAGTACAAAGACACATACACCAGCGAGCCAAACAGCGCCGCGCCCATAATGAACAGCACCGGCGTGGCCACGTTAAAGACACCGTTTTTGAAGAGGCGTGTGTCCAGGATCGGCTCCGGCGTGCGCGATTCGTGCCACAAGAACGTGGCCGTGAGCAGCGCCGCGGCCGCGCCCAGCCCCAAAATCACCGGGCTGCCCCAGGCGTACTGCTGGCCGCCCCACTCGGTAAGCAGCAAAAGTGCGCTGGCACCAGCCACAATCAGCCCCGAACCAAGGTAGTCGATGCGGTGCTTGCGCACATTTTTGGGCAGGTGCAGCACCTTTTCGATCACTGCCAGGGCCAGCAGCCCCACCGGCAGGTTGATGTAAAACACCCAGCGCCAGTTAGTGGTCAGCCACAAAAACGCGTGCGGTTCGGTGAGGTAGCCGCCCACCAGCGGCCCCAGCACGCTGCCCACGCCAAACACAATGCCAAACAGGCCGGTGTATTTGCCGCGCTCGCGGGGCGCCACCATATCGCCAATAGTCGCCATGGCCAAACTCATCAGCCCGCCGGCACCCAAACCTTGCACCGCGCGGAAGGCAATGAGCTGCGTCAGGTTATGGGATAACCCGGCCAGCGCCGACCCAAACAAAAATAATACAATAGCCAGCGTAAAAATCTTTTTGCGGCCGTAAATATCGGAGATTTTGCCGTACAGCGGCTGCGTGGCCGTGCTAGTCAGCAAATAGGCGGTGATAACCCACGGCAAATGGCTGAGCCCGTTACGCGGGTCAAGGTCGCGCACAATGGTGTACATCGCCGTGCCCACCACGGTTTGGTCGAGCACAGCCAAAAACATGGCCAACAGCAAGCCCACCATCACCAGCCAGATCTGGCGGGAGGTCATCATGGGGCGGATGAAGGCCGGGGCGCTTGGTGTACTTGGCGCGGCCTGTGCAGCCGGCGCGGCAGTTGTAGGGTGCTTCTCTGTTTCCATTACTTAACGGTGTTAAATTATACAGCCATTGTACCGTTGCGGCGCGGCAGTGTCAACGCGCGCCTTTTATACGGTGTACTTCTGGCTCCAGGCAGCCATGGACTGCAAAATGGGCAAGAGGTCGCGGCCTTTGTTGGTGAGCGTGTACTCCACGCGCGGCGGCGCCTCGGCAAACACCTGCTTACTCACAATGGCGCGCTCCTCCAGGCTGTCCAGGCGCTGCGACAGCGTGCGCGGGCCAATGTGCAGCTCCTGCTCGAGCTCGCTAAAGCGGCGCGCACCGTCCAGCAGCGCGGTGATAATCAAGCCGCTCCACTTATCGCCAATCACTTGCAGCGCCAGGTTGACGCTTTGGCAGGTTGGTTCGTCTGGGTTGGGACACATAATTTCGTGTAATACTTTACTTTGTATAGCAATCGTGCGTATACTTAGCTTTGAAACTATACATAGTATAGCATAAAACCATAACTGGGAGATACAACATGACAAATATTATGGTAATTGCCGGCTCTGTACGCCCGGGGCGCTTCAACATCCAGCCAGCCACGTGGATTACAGATATCGCTAAAAAGCACGCTGGCATTGACGTGACACTGGTGGACTTACAGGAGCTTGGCCTGCCCTTTTACGACGAGCCCAAGCCCGCCATGTTCGGCAACTACGTCCACCCTCACACCAAAAAGTGGGCGGAGATGGTCGGCAAGGCCGACGGCTTCATCTTCGTGACGCCGGAGTACAACCACTCTTACAGCCCGGTGCTGGCCAACGCCCTCAACTTCTTGAACGCCGAGTGGAACTACAAGCCAGTATCCTTCGTAAGCTACGGCTCGGCAGCCGGCGGCGCCCGCGCTGTGGAACACTTGCGCGGCATTGCCGGCGAGCTGCGCATGTTCGACCTGCGCGACCAACTGCTCCTCCCCAACTATTGGAGCAGCCTGGACGACAAGGGCAATTACAAATTCACCGAGCAAGAAGCCGAGCAGGCCGGCGTAGTACTCACCGAGCTATCCACCTGGGCCAAAAAAATGAAGGTGGCGCGCGAAAGCTAAACCCCCTAGTATAGGGGTATGCACGCTTCCCTAAACAAAACCGCCGCCAGCGCCACGCTGCACTGCTTGCTAGGCTGCTCTATTGGGGAAGTTTTGGGGATGGTTATTACCACGGCGTTTACGCTGCCGGCAGCGCCGAGTGTGGTTTTATCCATTGTGGGCGCCTTTGTCTTTGGCTATGGGCTCAGCATGCTGCCGCTCAGGCGCGCCGGGCTGGGTTGGCGCCAGGCATTGGCGCTAGCGCTGGCGGCGGACACAGCATCCATCGCCACCATGGAGCTAGCCGACAACGGCTTTGTGGTGGCCGTGCCGGGCGCCATCAATGCCGGCCTCAACACCTGGCTGTTTTGGTGGAGCCTGGCGGTGTCCTTAGTTTTGGCGTTTTGCGTGGCGTTCCCGGTAAACCGTTGGCTCATTGGGCGTGGCAAGGGGCATGCCGTGGTGCATGCGTACCACCACGGCGGGCACGAATAGCGGCGCTAGTAGCGGCTGTCGCCGCGCTCGTCGGTAACGAACGTGAGGGCGTAGCCGATGGCGCCGGCGCGGCCGGCGCGGCCGATGCGGTGGACGTAGGTGTCGTAGGTCTGCGGCGTGCTGTAGTTGATGACGTGCGAGATGTCCTTCACGTCGATGCCGCGGGCGGCCACATCGGTAGCAACCAAAATTTTAACTTCGTCTTTCTTAAAGCGGTTGAGGGCGCGCTGTCGCTGGCCTTGGGTTTTGCCGCCATGGATGTCGTCGGCCTTGAAGCCGCGGGACTGCAACTCCTTGCTGAGGCGCTCAACGGCGCGCTGGGTGTCGTCAAAAATGATCGCCTTGGTGACTTCCGGTTTGTTTAAGATAGAGTGCAGTTGATCGATTTTGCCGCTGGCAGTTTCGTAGCACACGATGTCCTGGTGGACGTTTTCGGTGGTCTCGCCGTTGGTGACAGATACCGTGACGGGGTCGTTGGCAAAAAAGTCGATCAGCTCGCGCACCTTGCGGTCCAAGGTGGCCGAGAAAAAGAACGACTGCCGTACCGGCGCCAGCTTGCCAAGGATGTCGGTGACATCTTCCACAAAGCCCATGTCTAGCATGCGGTCAACTTCGTCTAGCACAACGGTGTCGAAATCGGACAGGTCGAGCGTGCCGCGCTCCAGGTGGTCGCCGATGCGGCCGGGCGTGCCGATGACAATCTGCGGCTTGCTACGCAAATCGCGCAGCTGCGGGTTCATGTTGGCGCCGCCGATCAGCAGGGCGCCGTACATGCCGGTGCCTTTGGCCACGGTCTTAAACTCTTCTTCAATCTGCTGGGCAAGCTCGCGGGTAGGGGCGATGACCAATACCTTGGAACCGGGGTGCGACAGCAAGCGGTGTAAAGCTGGGATGGCAAAAGCTACGGTCTTGCCCGTACCGGTGTTGGCCAGGCCAATGACGTCACGGCCGGCCATACCGTGGGGGATGGCCTCGTCCTGGATGGGTGATGGCTGGATAAAGCCCTTGCGCGCCAGGTTAGCGAGCAAAATGGGGTCCATGCCAAAATCGGTAAACTGGTTCTTGGCCTCGTATGCGGCCTCTGGCGCAACCGGTTTGGCAGTTTTGACAAAGCGCGACGGGTGGATGTAATCCTTGCGCGGCCCCTTGCTGCGGCCACTAGAGCGGCGGCTCGAGCCGCCAGAGTGGAATGCGGTGCGCGCGCTAAATTTGCGCGACGCGGTTCGTGAATTGTAAGGCATAAAAAATGAATCCTTTTCGAAAATTAGTGTTATTGACCTTCAGGTTGTCCGATGAAACCAAAGCCTACTACACTAACTTCTTTGCGGATTCATTAAACAACTCCGTGCAGTATAGCACAAACGGGGGTGGAATGCAAGCCTGCGCACCCGCCCGTTAAACACTTGCTTTTTGTGGCAACGAGGCGCATAAATTGGGCAGAGAAGAAAAGGAACCGCATGGACGAAACACCCCCGCAACCCACGCCGGAGCATCCGGATGAGCACATCTTTACGCCCGAAGGCACGCCCTTGGGCGAGCCGCCTAAACGGCGCTGGTGGCGCCCTGTACTGGTTGCCGTAGGCGTCGTACTTGGGCTGGTGGTGCTCTTTGAAGGTGTTGTTGCCGCGCGCCGGCACTACAGCCAGCACAACAATACGGCAAATCCCGTCACCGGTGCGCACACTGCCGGCACAAATACAAACGCAACGCCTATCCCCACGCCAGCCAGCGCCACGGACAATGCCAGCCTGCAGCAAGACTTACAAAGCGCTAGCAGCAGCCTCAACGGCAGTACATCCAGCCAGAATGACGTAAATAGCGGGCTTAACGACTCGGCAAATAAAGTCGACGTCCCCACAAACTAGACAAGGACAAGCGCATGACATTACGATACAAGAAACTACTCGTCGCGGCAGTGCTGGCCGCTTATTTGGCAGCGCCAGCCATGGGCGCCAGCGCGGCGGCAGCCGAAAAGGCCACAACCGCCGCCCGGCCCTCCAGCGCCAGCACTGATGGCACTGAGGCGAACCGCCTGCAAAACATCAAAACGAAGGGTGACGCGGAAATTGGGCGCCGCCTGGCCACGCTCGGCAAACTTTTTACAAACATTGATGCCGCCACAAAACTCAGCGCCAGCTCGAAAGACGCCCTTGCCACCGAAGTAAGCACCGAGGCGTCCGCCCTTGCCGCCCTGCGCACGAAGCTAGCAGGCGAAACCACCGTTGCCGCGGCAGCCGCCGACGTGCAAAGCATGGTGAGCGAATACCGCGTGTACGCACTGCTAGTGCCAAAAGTGCAGCTCGTGAGAGCGGCCGACGACCAACAGGTGGCCGAGCAAAAACTCAGCGACCTCGCCACAAAATTAGACGCCCGCTTAAGCGCCGCGGAAAAAGCCGGCAAAAACGTTGGGGACCTCAGGGTAAAACTAACGGATATGGCGCAAAACATCACCAACGCCCAAGGTATTTCTACCAGCGTTGAGTCCAAAGTCCTCCCCTTACAGCCCAGCGACTACGACAGCGACCACACCGTACTCAGCGGCTACCGCGACCAGCTCAAAACCGCCCACGCAGACAACCAAGCGGCGTACGCCGACGCCAAGGCGATCGTCCAAGGCGTCAAGGGCCTGTAGCCACTAGTGGCCAAACACCAGTAAACGTGCCGCAACAAGTAGCAGTATGCCGCCAAAAGCGCGCGCCATGGTGTGCTCTGGCAGCCGCACGGCCGCCAGTGACCCCAGGCCGGCGCCCAGCAAAAATCCCAGGCCAAGCCACAGGGCCGCCTTTAGGTTCACGTATCCGGCGCGGTAATAGGTGGCCACGGCAAAAATCCCCACCGGAACCGCCAGCATGGCAAGCGTGGTACCCTGGGCATGCTTCTGCGTAAAGCCGAGCAGCAAAACCAGCGCCGGCACAATCACAATGCCGCCGCCAATGCCCACCAGGCCGCTCAGCACCCCAGCTACGGCGCCGATGAGTATAAGTGCAACGTCTGTTCCGCTCATGATTTAGCTATAGTGTAGCGCGTACGGCCTAAAAATACACTACGCGCGCCCTTTACGGCGCCTGGCTAATTGCAGTCCATGCGCTTATAACTGGCGATGTAGTGCAGCGAGCAGCGGTAATGCGCCTCGGCTGGCGTGCTAGGCTGGAGGGTGCCATCGGTGGGCGGCACACTGGCCGTGGCTGTGGGCGTGGGCGGCGTTGCCAGCTGGCTGGGCGCGCTATCGGCAGCCGCCGTAGGGGCCGGGGGCTGCGCCACCGTAAGCGCACCCGCGGCCTGCTTGGGCATATGGCCGGCAATAAACGCCCCAGCCAGCACCACTGCCGCCAGCGTCGCCGCGAATGAGAATATCCGGCCCGCCCACGACCTTTTTTCCTGGCGGCCACGGTGCGGTGCACTGCTGCGGGCGTACGTCCGGGCATACGGCGAGGCATGGCGCCCCTGGTGCCTAGGCTCCTCCCGGTAGCGCGCCGGCACGGCCGTATCCGTGGGCATCCCAGCAATGTTGGCAATCTCTTGGTCGTCTAGCTGGTTGTTATACAAAAAGCGGGCCTGCGGGTTGGACAGGGTCTCGTACGCTTCGTTGAGGCGGGCCATCATGCGGGTGTCGCCCTCGTGGTCAGGGTGATGGCGTTTGGCCATGGCCAAGTATTGCCGGCGGATTTCACCCGCGCCGGCACCACGCTCCACCCCTAAAACTTGGTAGTAGTCCTCACGAGCCATAACTGGTGCTTACATCATAAATCCAAAGGCTGGATTTGTCCCGCATATTTCCGCCAGGGCCAAACTGTGCTATGTTCGGCTTATGCCCGCATTTACATCCTGTAAAGCACCAAACGAAGCCGAATTCGCCGCCAACAGCCAAACACAGCAGCTAGGCGACTTCGCCATTGGTGTCGGGCTCCATCTCCGGCACTGGGAAGGCATACGCGCCAACGGCAGCGTACAGCATGGCGCCGGCGAGCTGGCCACCACACTTGTTGCCACCTTCCGGCAGGCGAACGCGCTCCAGGATAGGGTTGCAGGTGGCGAGGAACTCCCCGCCGAGGAAGAAAGACACGCGCTCCTGCAGGTTATTGGCGCCATCGGGTTGTCAACCATGATACAGCGTATGCGGCGCCCCGGCGGTATAAACTTATACTCCACCATCATGGTGGCCGACATAAACCGTGACGCCGCCACGGACGAGCCGCTACCCCCGCGCCTACACGTCCGCCTAGACGCTATAAATGGATTCTTCCGACCCGCTAGCGAGTGGTATAAAGGCAGTAGCTTATACGTGCAGCGCAAAACGTATGCCGATCCTACCCCCACCGTCAGAGACCGTCTCGCTGCCCGTCGCGATTCAGCCAGCCTTATTACGCTCATTCCCCACCTTATCAGCCCAACATCCGGCTCCTACCACCCGCATAAAGCGAAGCAGCGCTAGTGGCAACTTTTACTGCCGTCCACGAGGTGTGGGATCTTGACTTGCTCGAAAGCTGGGAAGGTTACGAGCCACCCAAATTGCAGGAACTATTCGTAGAAGGCGCCAATTACTGGCGGCGCGCGCCCATGCAAGCAGCGCAAGGAGCTAAAGAAGCAACCACAGCAACGGCATCCAGCATGCTGACAGGCCTCTATGCCCACATGAGATGGCTGCATCTCAAATCCGGCGAGACTGCTGCAGATGACCGCATCCGCAAGCGCACCATACAGATGCTTGGCTTCTCCATGCTAACGGCCGAAATCTTTGATGCGCAAGACGTTGCCATAAGCGCTACCAGCACGCCAGAAAAAGCCAGCCTGATACCGGACGTCACTCCTGCATGGATACAAGGGGAGTGCCCGCCATATGCGCTGCACTGCTCGCCCAGCCTGCTGGAGTTGTTCGAAGAAAGCGACGCACCGGAGCAATGGTACGCAGGCAGCCACGGGCTGCTTGTACGGCGCCTCATGCACGAGCCCCCGTCCCCCGCGCTCCTTGCCCACCCCAAGATTGGCGGCAATGCAGCATTATTTGACCCACTCATAACGCTGCAACCCACGCTACAGGTACCACCCCTAAAGCAGTAACGCAAACAAAAAAGCACCAACACTGTTGGCGCCCTTATGGTGGAGCTGGCGGGTACTGCCCCCGCGTCCGCTAGTTTAACTGATTGGTCTATCCTACAGGCATAGGTCGTTTAAGTGTTCTTGGGTTGCGAGGGCTAAACGGCCAAAACCTCACTTCCCAAAAGCCCTTGGCTTAGTGCATAGCATGGGCGGTGCTACACAAGCATCCCGATGATATGTCACGCACGAGTGTTATCGGGAATCACCCTCGGCGCGCTGCTAAAGATAAAACTAAGCAGTTGCAAAAGCGAGCTGCTTCTGCCCGCCAAAAATGGCGAAGACATCGGCTACAAGCTGTTTGCGGTAAGATACTTTTTCGGCATCTATACAAATTTTGCCTATAACGCTGGCAAGCGACCTGCTGATCCAACCGTTAAAGTCCAACGTCGAGCTTAAAATTCAGCCCCGTGAAGGTTATTATACCATTTCGCACGCCAAAACACGAGCATTTTGTTCTCTGCCCAATTTTTATAAAACGCGCACTCTCATGTAAACAATTATCGTTTTATTTGACACACATTATTGACTTATTTCATAATATCACTATAATTACTCAATGTAAGCATTAGGCTTACCTGATTTTGATCGAGACCCGCGAAAGCGGGTTTCTGATTATCTATGCGTACCCCTTCTCTGTACGCTAAGCCTATATTCAAAATCATCCGCGTAAAATACTTCCTTCACAGTACCTGCCAATTTAGCGTCAATTATCTCCTTGCCAAAGTGGCCCCTTGCACCAAAAACGTATGCCTCTTTCCCATATTGTGAATGTAAATACTGGAGCACGTAGGCAAGATCTCCGTCCCCTGAAAAGATAAATATTGAGTCATAATTGTCCCGCTCCCGTATCAGGTCGACTGCCATTTCGACGTCTAGGTCACACTTCATTTCGTACCCGTGGACATTATCTGCACTATGAATGTATTTCACTCTTTTCGTAACAAGTTCAAAGCGGTTCATGCGAGCCTTTTCCAGAATACTCTTCGACCAGGGCAGTAGCGTGGCCGTTGACTCCTGAGGCCCATAGTTCTCCCCATAATAAAACCTTCGCAGGAATTGTTTGCCGTAAGATATGTTCTTGATTAGATTGGCAAGCTCTTGGATGCCAACACTCCAACCAAGCGAGTTCTTCCACTTATCCACGTTGGCAAAGTCAACTATAACTATCGTTCGGTCACGCTTAGTTGAGTGCGCCTCTAAGAACTTCTTGATTTGGACAGGGTTCATCAGACGGCATTATACCACAATTTTGCTAATGCTTTATACAGATGTCGAAATCAAAAAGCACTGCTACATATCCAACGGATGGTGGCACGCAAACGGCTTGCCCGCCGTGCAGACGTGGTCGTGGAAGCTTTGCAGCGTCTCCTGCAGTTGCTGGCGCTGTTTCTCGCCCAAAAGCTCCAAAAGCGGCAGGTGGTACTGCTCGAGCACGTCCATGGCGGCGTTGGTCATTTTAATGCCCTTGGCCGTGGTGACGATGATGTGCTCGCGCCGGCTCTTGGGGTTGATGCGGATGGCCAGCAGCCCCTTCTCGCACAGCAGCTTGATTTGGCGGCTGATGCTGGCCTCGGTCTGACCCAAACATTCGGCCAGTTTGCGTTGCTGGACATTGGGGTTTTTCTGGAGCATCATCAGGATTTTAAACTGCGACATGCCGATGCCTAGGCGCTCTTGCAGCACTTGGTCCGATTGGCGGAGCAGGATCGTGGCGGTGTGTGTCAGCAAATATCCAATAGTCATAACCGGGCCCATAGCAGAAATCCTTACAACAATAGTCTAGTCTTTTAAAGGTTAACAAGTCAAGTATTTTGGCGCGGCGTATCTGTTTTTCTGTTACAAAATGAGCGTTTGCTCATATTTTATCATGAATTGTACGATTGGTACAAGCCATGCCATTCATTAAGGCTGAGGCTTTGCGCGCGGGTGCCCGGCGCGATGCCCGCTTTTTGCAGCAGCGCGCCCGCGTCTTCCCGGCTGAGGTGCAGGCCGGCTCCCAGTGAATTCAACAGCGTCTTGCGGCGCTGGGCAAACCCGGCCTTTACGATGCGGAAAAACAGCCTGGTGTCCACGCCCGGGAACAGCGGCTGGGCGCGGTAGTGCAGTACTAAAATCTGGGAGTCTACTTTGGGCGGCGGCGTGAATAGCTCAGCTGGCACCAGCTGGCCAAGCGCGGCCTCGCAGTAAAATTGCACGCTGACGCTGAGCGTGCCCATGGCGCCGGGCGCGGCGCAGACCCGCTCGGCTACCTCTTTTTGCACCAGTAAAGCAGCGGCGCTGAAGTGGTTGGGGTTCTCGCACAAGAGGCGCAGCAAGTTGCTTGTGAGGTAATACGGAATGTTGGCAGCCAGCTTGTAATCTGGCGGCAGGCTGCCAAAGTCGAACTTGAGGATGTCTTGCTGCACCACGCGCAAGTTGGCGGCTGGCACGCGCTTTGGCAAGTCGCGCGCCAAATTGGCGTCAAACTCCACGGCAATTACCTGGCCGGCTTGCTGCACCAGTTTTTGGGTGAGAGTGCCTAGGCCCGGGCCCACTTCCAAGACGGTGTCCCCAGGAGCCAAACCAACGGCGTCGCACATCGCCTGCAAACTGTCGTCGTCGTGCAGCCAGTGTTGGCCAAGGGATTTTTTAGGGGCGCTGGCGGGTAAATCGTATGGCATGCTGTCTATTCTACCAGTTACTGTACGCTGCCCAGTGGTTATATGCGCCGGCCCAGCCGCCGTAGCGCGAGTTGGCGTACCCGGTTGCCCACTTAATCTGTGTAATGGCGCTGGTTGCCCAGTCGGCGCCCGCCGAGGCCATTTTGCCGCCGGGCGTGGCCTGGAAGATGCCGTAGCCGCCGTAGGACGGGATGTCGCTGGGGTTAATATATGGCGGGCAGTTGTGTGTGCCCTGGATTTTGGTGGGGCACCAGCCACCCTCGTGGCTGGCGATGAAGTCCACATACGGGTAGTCGGAAGACGAGATGCCGGCCGCGGCCATGACCGCCTGCTTGTCCGACGGGATTTGCACGGCCTTGCCGCGGGCGATAATCTGCGTCACCGGCTGCACGGTGATGACCTGCTGGATTTCCTTGCGCGTCTGCGTGCCGTCGGCCGCGGTCTCTACCAGGTAGGTGGTAAGTTTTTTGCCCGGGCTGCCCTGCTGGCGCACGGCCGTGGTACCAAATGTCAGCGAATTGTCCTCAATGACCTGCATGGGCATGTCGATGGTGCTCTCCTCGCTCACCACTTTTTGCCCCTTGTGCAGCACAAAGACCTGCATGTTGTTGGCCACCGGGGCGCTGGCCGAGGGCTGCACCACGTCGTTTTCCTGTACCAGCAGCCCGCGCTCTGCCAGGAGGTCGCCCACGGTTTTGGCGTGGGTGCGCATCACCACCGGCGTGCCGTACAGGTTGACGTTGACCGGCGTGGCACGGTTAATGACCACCCGTTGGCCAATGGAGCCCTCCACCAAGAAGTTGGTCGTGGGCAAAAGCTCCAGGTCGTCTTCTGGGAACACATTGATGCCTGCCTGCTTCACGATGCTGCGCGGCGTGGTGGCCGCGCTGTAGGCAAACTGTTTCCGGGCGCCATCCACAATGGTGACTGGCACGGCGCGGTAGACGTTAATGCGGAAGTTATCGGTGACAATCTGGGTATCTGTGGCTGGCTCCACCACGTCGCCGTCGTGCACGGCCACATGGAATTTGGCCAGCACCGCGCCCACGGTATCTGCCCGCGTGGGCACCACCTGCTGGGTGTTGTCGTGCGAAATAATGACGATGTGCGAATCAGTGCGCGTCAGCTTGGGCGCGCCGCCGCTTAAAATCGCAAAGACCGCCACAAATAAAATACCGAGCGAGCCAATGGTCACCAGCGGGATAGTAAACGCCGGGTGCCGTCCGACCCGTTTTATGGTGTCAACATGCTGCTGCCGGGCAGCAGCGTAGCGTTGTTTGATGCCGTCCAAGTGTTTGCGCATAGTGGTTGCCGTAGCTATTGTAACAGATTACTGCTGGCTGTTTTTTGGCACTGCCAGCCGCAGGCCGGCCAAGACGTCCGGGTTCGCATTGTGTGCGCCCAAGGTAGCTGTTTCCAACCACGCGGCTTCGGTACTCTCCCCAAATTGGGCGGTAAGCGGCGCCTCCTGGGAAAGGTCAGCGGCAAAATAGTGGCAGGGGAAGCGGATGCCGTGGTGGCCGCTTGGCTCGGTGGCCAGCCTGGTGAGCTGGCCGGGCTGCAGCCGCAGCCCGGCCTCTTCGCGGACTTCGCGCAGCACTCCGGCCAGCGGGTCTTCGCCCCTGTGCAGGCCGCCGCCAGGCAGCGACCATTTGCCATTCCCCAGCCAGCCCTTTACTGCCACAATCTTGCCATCGCAGCGCAGCACGGCGCGGGTGCGCGGCCTGCCGCCCAGGTATACAATGAGCGCGGGCAGCACCGCCCACCACGCCACAACGCCCATTTTTTGCAAAAGCTTGTTCATATACCAAGCATACCACTCGCCGGCTCACCTCTGTTAATAATTTGTAAAACTTATAATTTTATGATACTAGTAGCGTATGGCCACGCTCCAGCTCGACACCGTACATTCAACTTGGATCCACCCCTACGTACCGGAGGCTCCCGAGCCATACCACCGCGTCATCACCGTGGGCACAGCCAGCGGTGTCGTTGCCTGCGAATACGAGGTGGATACCTCCGACGTGCAATCTTTCGCCTTCAACGTGCCCGAGGATATGGCCGAACGCGTCGCCCGCTTTTTCAAAGCCTACGTGGCCGGGCGGAGCACAGACCCAGCAGACCCGTCATTTAGCCACAGAGAGGCGTACTCTGAAAGGCCACCATATAACTGCCATGCCTTTGCCCGCTACGTCATAACCGGCGCCGACCACGAAGGCTTTGAGTACCGCTACGACGGTTTTGGCTCCGAGGCCGCCAAAACGGCGCAACCGTTTACCGGTAACTTAGAGGCCGGCCAGCACGGCGTTGTATTCAGCCGGCCTAATAACCACACTTCGCATAGCTTCTTGGGGCTCGGCCGGCATGCGCCGTTTACGCTACAAGCCATGAACAACCACGGCAACATCGGGCTATTGCCTTACAACCAAATCCTGCCAATATACGGAAAAAGACCTGAAGACCGCTTCAGGATGCTGGCCGTCCCGCTTATAACCCCCTAGGTGGCAATATTACCACAATCATTGTATAGTTATACGTTATGTCTGAGCTGTCCCTGTTCACCATCCCCTCTTACTGGAGGCACCCGGCGTTGCCGCGCTTCCGCGAGCCGTACCCCCGCGTCGTAGGCGTAGAGACGGCCGTAGGGCTCATCGCCTGCCGCTTTGCGCTCCCGCCGGGCGCCATACCCGAGCTCATGACGTTTGACGTGCCTGAGCCGCTCGCCCAGGGCGTCGCCGGATTTTACGACCGCCACATTGCCCGCCAAGACCCCGAAGACCCGCACAGCCCAGACCGCGCCCCGTATGGCCGCACCGGGCTTATGACCATCGGCCGCGTCCGCTACAACTGCCACACCTTTGCCGAGGCCATGCAACCCGGCAGCGTGCCATACGACGGCCGCCTCCACAACCTCAAACAACACATACAGGACCAAGGCAAGGCTGCCGAGCCATTTTCCGGCTACTTGCCTGCCGGCGCGCACGGCATGGTGAAAAATATGGAGACCGGGTATGTTTCACACAGCTTCATTGGGCTCGGCGAGGACGTACCCCTGACGTTGCAAGCCATAGACAACAACGGCAATTTGGGCGTGCTCCCGTACCCTACCGTACTCAACGAATACGGCCGGCACCGCTCCGGCGCGTACATGCTGGTGGCCTAAGCCCCAAGGCGCGCGTTTACAGCTTCTTAAGCGGCGCAAACCCAATGTTGAGCTTCTTGACCCCGGCGCTCTTGAAGTAGATGCTGGCGGTGTCGCCGTCTAGTTCCACCACAGTGCCCACGCCGAAGATTTCGTGGCGGACTTGGTCGCCTTCGGCGAGGTCCGGGAGGTAGCGCTCGGCGTCGTCCATGACGTAGTGGGGCTCATCTTCCGCATGGGGCTGGGGCCCTGTAAGCCGATCCACCCCTTCGCCGTCCTCGTCCCTGCGGGCGGGGCGGGGTTGCCCCGTCGGCTGCCACCCCTGGCCTGTGGTAAGGCCACCGAAGTCCAGGTCGGTGGGCTGGAACTGGGCGTCGATTTCGCTTAAGAACCGTGACGGCGGATTGTGCTGCTGGCCGCCGTACAGCATGCGCGACGTGGCATAGATCATGTACAGCTCCTCGCGGGCGCGGGTCATGCCCACGTAACAGAGGCGGCGCTCTTCTTCCATCTCAAACTGGTCGTACAGGGCGCGGGAGTGCGGAAAAATGGTCTCTTCCATGCCCACCATGAAGACCACCGGGAATTCCAGGCCTTTGGCGGCGTGCAGGGTCATGAGCGTGACGGCGTTGCCGTCGAAGTTAGCTTGGTCCACGTCGCTCACCAGGGCAACTTCTTCCAAAAAGCCGGCCAGGCCGAGCTCCTGGTACTCTTGCGCCACGCCCAACAGCTCCTGCACGTTTTCCTGGCGCGATTCGGCCTGGGGCGTGCCGTCGTCCAAAAAGTGCAGGTAGTCGATGCGGCGGATGAGCGAGTCCAAAATGGCCGCGGGCGGCGTGGTCTCCACGAGCTCGCGCAGCACGGTAAACATGTCGCCCAGCTCGGCCAGGCCCTTGCGCGCCTTGGCCGTCACGGCACCGCACGTCTCCGCCTCTGTTAAGGCCTGCAGTAGTGTCAGGCCGCCCGCTGTTTGCCAGTCAAAAAAGTTTTGCAAAGATTTGGCGCCAATGCCGCGCGCCGGCACGTTGACGATCCGCGTAAAGCTAATGCGGTCCTCCGGCTGGAAAATGAGCCGCAGATACGCCATGAGGTCCTTGATTTCCTTGCGGTCGTAGAACCGCTGGCCGCCCACGATGCGGTACGGGATGCCGTAGTGGATAAACGTCTCTTCCACCGAGCGGCTCTGGGCGTTGGTGCGGTATAAAACGGCGAAGTGGTTGTAGCGCCTGAGCCCGGCGTCCACGGCGTTGCGCACGCGCCGCACAATCGCCTCACCCTCGGCGCGCTCGCCGCCCACTTGCAAAAGCTGCACCGGCAAGCCGTTGCCAGCGTCGGTCCACAGTTTTTTGTCGCTGCGCTGCTGGTTTTTGGTGATCACGGCGTGCGCGGCGTCCAGGATGGCCTTGGTGCTGCGGTAATTTTGCTCCAGCTTGATGACTGTGCAATTGGGGTAATCGTGCTCAAAGTTGAGGATGTTGCGGAAATCGGCGCCTCGCCAGCTATAAATAGAGTTGTGCACCACAATGCCGCCAGCAATGTAGTTGTGCACTTTGGCGACGTCTACGTCGTATACCGGGCCGTTGTAGGGCACCATTTCCACCGTAGTGACGGGGTCGTCAACAATACTGTCGCCGTCATGCACCGGCACAAGCATACCCGGGTGGATTTGCGCTGCGGGAGTAAAGGCAAATTTGTTGCCGGTCATAAAGCTATATTTGCCAACCTGCACCTCGGCGCCAGCCTTTTGCTGGATCTTCTCAAGGGTTTGCTCCACAACACCGTAGTCTAGGTTGTGGATTTCGCTGTGGTACGCCCCTGCCCGCCCGGCGCGCACGGTGTAGCCCAGCTCTTCAAAAAAGGCGAGGTCGCTGCGCTGCGTGGTGTTGGCGGAAATGCGGCTTGCCGACCACCCGCTCTGGCCGGTCGTCCGCTTATCGCCAAACAATACAATGTCAACGTTCAGCCGCTTCACGCCGTTGCGCGTCGTAGCCTGCGGCAAAAAGTGCGGATAATCAAAAAGTATGTGCAGGTCGTGCATGAGGGTCTGCGCCCGCTCCCTGGTGTCGATGTCACGGTATAGCGCGTCAATGTATTCCTGGCTAAACTGCATGCCCCGGTTCTGGAACGCGTGGAAAACCAGCATGGGAATGCCGTATTTGTAGGCAAAGAGCGCTTCTTTGTAAAGCGCCTCTTGGCGAGTTGCACACACCGCCAACACCCACATGCGGTCGGCCCGCTCCTGGTTGGCGCGGACGCGCAGGCCAAAGGCGTCTTTTTTGCCGTCAAACCGCGTTCCTTTGGCGGTGCCGATCCTATAACCCTGGGCGTGCGAGTACATCAGATACACAAAATGGGCGTCAGTCTTGTCCCACCGTGCAAATAACAGGTGGTTGGGCGTGCAGGTAATTTGCTTGCCCGACTTCGTGGTGATGTGCACCATGTCGCCTTTATAATGGAATTTCTTGCGTGCAGTGGCCTCGAACGGCGCCGTGCGGCCATACCCGCTGGCGGCCTGCACGGCGGTGCCTTTTTTGAGCGCTTCGATCTTTTGTGGGCCTTGCGGCGTCTGCACCATAGTGCCTGGGGCAAGGCATTGCCAGTCGTCACCGACCACCGCAATATTTTTATACTCGTTAGTGAGCATCTTCACCAGTTTGTACTGCGCCGTGTTGGTGTCCTGGTATTCGTCGATCATGATGTACTTAAACTGTTCGCGCCACTTGGCGCGGATGTCTGGCTTAGTTTGCAACAGCTGCACGGTGCGGGAGATGAGGTCGTCAAAATCCAGGGCTCCGGCTTCTTTGAGCGTTTTTTGGTACAGCGGATACACTTTGGCCGCGGTGCGGTGGGCGGGCGTGCTGCCGGCCGTCTCGGCCAATTCTTCAGGGGTGGCCATATCGTTTTTGGCGCTGCTAATAATGCCGGACAGCGTGCGCGCCGGAAAGGTCTTTTCGTCTATGCGTAGCAGTTTGCTGGCTTGCTTGACGGCCGCTTGGCGGTCCGACTCGTCAAAAATCACAAAACTGCGCGGGATGCCGATGTGCTCGCCGTCTTGCCGCAGCAGCCGCACGCAAATAGAGTGGAAGGTACCCATGTACGGCATAAAGCCGCGGTTGTCGGCGCTTTGGCCCAGCAGCTGCGCCACGCGCTCGCGCATCTCTTTGGCGGCCTTGTTAGTGAAGGTGACAGCCAGGATATTCCACGGCGTCGCCTTTTTTTGGTCGATGATATACGCGATGCGGTGCGTCAGCGTCTTGGTCTTGCCCGAGCCGGCGCCAGCCTGGATCAGCAGCGGCCCCTCGGTGGTTTCCACGGCGCGGCGCTGCTCCGGATTAAGGCCGGTGAGCAAATCTTCGGTCACGACGTCCATTGTAGCAAACAACGCTTATGAAAAGCGTTGTTTTTTCTTCGGTGGCCGGCTGGGCCTGGCAGCCCGCAGACAACCCGGCCGCGGGTGGCGCTAGGGCTGCAGGCCCGGGCGGCGGTAGGCGCGCAATATCGCGCTGGCCAGCGCCTCTGGTGAGTCGCCAAAAATACTGCCTGGGCGCTTGTCGTGTTCATCGGCCACGATAATTGCCTGGCGCTGCGCGGCAACCAACTTGTCGGTAAACTGTACGCGGCCGGCCAGGTGGTCGCGCCGGATCAAAGACAGGACTTTGGAGTATACTTCCTTGTGGCCCGGCAGCGCCGCAGGCAACACCAGCTTGTAGCGGCCAGGCAAGTAGTACAGCGCATGCACGGCGTTGAGGATGGGTAATTCGTTTGTCACAGACGGCCCCCAAATGACAAAGTCATTGCCGGTTGTATTAGAGGTGGTGGAACTCATACAATTTTCCCCTTCCCGAGCGCGCGCTCTTTATGTATAATGGTTCCTTTGTGAGTTCGTCACATCGGACGGCTTGTATTCAAAGGGTCAGAATTGCGCCTTCAGCATGTAAAAATGAACTGATTTCACAGAGCGCACTCCAGAGAATAATAAGGTACAAGCCTATGATACGGCGGCAAATCGGAACATGTCAATAAGTTTTCGTCTATAATGGGTGGGGTCAGGAAGCGGCCATGAAATATTTTAAGAACACCGAACTCGCTAAGCTCTATAACGTATCCGAAAAATCGGTGCGGAACTGGATTGAGGCGGCGAAAGAGGGGAAACTGGACTTGCAGTTGTTCTATGAGGGCGAACGCGCTTATATCGCAGATTCCACAAAGAACTCTAACGTGATTGAGCGACTCGTCGACAAGGGTAAAAAGTACAAAAACAGCCGCGGCCACAAGGTTATTAGCCCGACAGCCGCGTTTTATGAGCTTTTTGATGCTAAGGATATTTTTGATATTGTTTCGAATTTGGATATTTATAAGGAGATTCCTCTCCAGTACAGCTACTTTGACGGCGGCGCTAAAATTTGGGACACATACGTTCAACGTCTTGCCGGCGAAGATTCGCCTAACATTCTCAAAAACACGATCGAGCTTCTCAATCTGAGCGAGCCATATATTGAAGGCATCGTTGGAAGCGATGCAAAAATTAACGTTGTGGATATCGGACCCGGTAACTGCTACCCGGTTCGCGAACTACTTGAAAAGCTTGTTAAGGAAAACCGATTAAACCGATACATATGTATTGACATTAGTCCAAGCATGCTGGAAATTGCGGAAAAAAATATCCGGAAATGGTTTGGGAAGCGTGTAAAGTTCGAGGGATATACACGGGACATAACCTATGAGAGGTTCGATGATCTTCTAGCGTTGGACTCCTTCGATAAAGAGCAGATTATACACAATGTCGTCCTTTTCCTTGGTAGTACCATGTCTAACTTTCGCGAGCCAAGCGAACCTCTTCACACAATTCACAATAGTATGGGGAAAAACGACTTGCTTGTTTTCTCCAAGCAGCTCGACACTTTGAAGGCTAGGCGATACTTTGACTTTTATACCCAGTCTGAAGAGCCCGGTCATCTACAGTTGCCGCCGAAGAGCCGTTTTGCTATTGAATTGCTCAACATCGACCGTTCACTCTACGACATCGAGTTGTTCTTTGACAAAGAGAAAATGTCGCGGCGGGCCCAGGTTCGACTCAAGGTCGCGCTCTCAATTGAATTCAATTTGAACGGTCGCGCCAAAGTCATCAACTTCAATAAAGGTGATTCTCTCCTGCTTTATCGGCACAACCACCAAGATACATTCCAGACTATCAGCCAGTTGGACAAGAATAGCTTTGACGTGCTGGGTGTCATGACCTCTAAAGACGGCGAATGTATCCTCTCCATTTCCAAAGTTAAGTCGTCCGACCTCATCTAATCCCCCACAAAATCATACTCCACCAGCAGTCCGTGGTGTTTCAGGCAGTCCATGAGGGAGGATTCTAGCCCGGCGTTGACTGGACAGGTGGCGTAGATGGTTTGGCTGCCGCGTATGGCGCCTAGGCGCACCGCTGTCACCTGCGCCTCTGCTGGGGTCAGGATGTACACCGCTTCGCCCAGCGGCACTTCCGACCTAACTGTAAAGCGCAGCGCCTCCATATGCCCGATGACACTCAAAAGCCGCCGCTTTCGTGCTTGGCTCAGTGTGGACGAGTACTCTTTGCGCAACTTACCCACAACCTTGAGCCACTGTTTGCGCAGCGCGGGCAGCAGCACCTGGGGGTTGTCAGCCAACACAACCACAGGCCAGTTGTTTTGGCGCATGTACAGATGGTGCGCCATGTCCCAAGTGAGAGCTACGCCGTCACTGAGCTGGCGTCGTTCCACGAAGACGTTTGCCATATGCCACCCTCCAAATCTAATTCAAAAGCGTCCGCTGGTTCGAGCGGAAAGTCGATCCATGCCCGCAAAAAGCGGGAGCTTTCGCCCCTCCCTAGGTGCGCGTCGCAGGAAAACGCTTGGTCGCTTTCTGCCTCTAACAACCCGACTGTCGCCCCGATTACTGAAATATTCCTCCGGCATACGATGCACCGGATGTCAACCTGCACTGCCATGTCGGCCGGCCATATCACCACTGTCATAACTATCCTGTTAATTCCGTCGGCACCCGCAAGCGGGGAGCTGTACTTTACGTTTTCGTATCGATACGTCGCGCATGATACGATATGCTTCCTGAACATGTCAACGCATACTTACAAAATAGTACAACACGTTCACGGAATCGGTGAACATTCTGAAATTTATATAAACTTTTTGTGGCTGCGGCGTGGCCTAGAAAAAATGCGTATGCGGAATAACAGACGTAGAGATAACACCGGCGTCCATGAGGACGTCCAAAACAAGCAACAAGAAAATAATAGTAAGGATAGCGAGCGCGATGAGCTTGCCCGGCCCCTCTGTACTGGCCGAATGGTGCGAGACCACCACCTGCCCCTTTAGCGACGGCTCGGCAATGTTGTGCACGGGGTCGTCGTCGGCAACTTCAGGGATGGGGAGCTTGGGGAGCGGCGGCTCGGGAACGGATACGGCGGGCGGTGGGGCGTCTGGCTCCATGGCGATGGCGGCTAGTTCGTCTGGCTTGGGTTGGCCCGCGGGCGGGGCGGTGGGCTTGGCCGTGGAAGGTTCCGATTTTTCTTCCGGCACTGCTTCAGGGGTGGACTCAGGCGCCGGGAGAGCCGGAGCCTGCGCGCTTTCCGGAACATCTACAGGCAGGTCGGCCGGCCCTGCACTGGCAGCGGAGGCAGCTGATGTAGCAGGGGGCACAGGCACAGCAGGGATGACGGGCGCTGGTGGCGCGGCCACATCCCCGCCAGTAACGTCAACTTTCTGCACAGCCGGCGCCTTGTGCGTGTGCAGCGGCTCGCGCGGCGCGGCCTCGCCAATGCCGCTCACCGTTACCTGGGTGTGCTGCGCCTGCAGTTTGTGGCCGATGACCACCGGCCGCGACGTGGGCGAAGCTGGCGCCCTGCCCGGACGCATCACGTCAAATACCTTGCCGCGGGGGCGCGGGGGCTGGGGGCTGGCCGGCCCGGCAGCAGGCGTAGGCGGGGCGGGCGCGGGAGTGGCAGGCGGATCAGTCTTCATGGTGGCGGCTCAGTTGCAAACGGTAGGCGGCGTCGATAACACCGGCGAATTTATAGGGGTTGAGGCTGGCGCCGCCCACCAGCGCGCCGTCGCAGCCCTCTATTTCTAGGTAGCCGCGCACGGTGGTGTCGTCTACGCTGCCGCCGTAGAGCACGCGCATGTGGCTGGCCACGCGCTCGCCGTAGAGCGCTGCCACCTGGGCGCGGATGTAGCGCATGCGCTCGGCGACTTCGTCGGGCATGGCGTGCTCGCCCTGGAAGGTGCTAATGGCCCATACCGGCTCGTAGGCGATGGCCACCTCGCCGACTTCGCGGGCGGTCAGGTTAGCCAGAGCGGTGGTGACTTGGTCGTGCAACACCCGTTTAGCCATGCCCTCTTTGCGTTCGTGCTGCGTTTCGCCCACGCACAATATGGGGGTGATTTCGTTGCGGATGGCGGCCGCCACTTTTTCGCGGACCGTGGGCAAATCTTCGTGGAAATAGATGCGGCGCTCAGAATGCCCAACAATGGCGTAATGCACGATGTCGCGCAGCATGGTAAAGCTGACCTCGCCGGTGAAGGCGCCCTCGTCTTTATAAAAAGCGTTTTGGGCGGCCAGGCGGAACTTGCGGCGGTCTATTTGCATGCTAAGCGGCTGCAGCGCCAGCATGTTGGGTGCCAGCACCACCTCTATGTCGCGGTGGATGCGCGTGCGCTCCTGCAAGCGGTGCACCAGCAAACTGGCCTGCGAAACGTTCAGGTTCATTTTCCAGTTTGCCACCAGCAAAATCTTGCGCGTCATTGCCCTCGTTAGCTCTCTCTTTGTTTGTAGCTTAGCATAAGCGTTGTGCAATGTGCAAAAAGCTACTTGTTTTCCAGGGCTTCCACGCCGGGGAGCGGGCGGCCGGCCATGAGCTCCAGGCTAGCGCCGCCGCCGGTGGAGACGTGGCCGAACTCGTTGGTGAGTTTGCGCCCTTCCAGATATCCGGTGGTGTCGCCGCCGCCCACCAGGCTGAAGGGCTTGGCGCCGAACTCGCCGGTGAGCGCCTGGATTAAGACCTCGGTGCCGTGGGCGAACGGCCCCACCGGCCCAACCACTGGCGCCACTTCGGTGACGCCGAGTGTGCCATTCCACACCACGGTGGCGGCCAGCTGCACGCCGCCGGCAATGAACGCTGCGCTGAACGGGCCGACGTCCAAGATCATTTCATCGGCAGCTACTTTGGAATGCTCGGGTGCCGGCTGCTTGGGGTAGGATTGCACCTCAGAGATGAGCGCCGCGTCCCAGTCCACCAGCCGGGTGGGCGTGCCCTTGTCTAGGCTGGTGGCCACCACGCCGTCTTGCGGCAAATAGAACACGAAGCGGCCGTGCTTGGCTTTTTCCTCGGCTTTGGCCATGATGTCGCGGGCCATGTCCAGCTCGCCGTCGTCGTATTTACTCTTGCCTACCTTCATGCCCTTGGCCACCAGGAAGGTGTTGGCCATGGAGCCGCCAATGGCGATAAAGTCGGCCATGTCTATTAGTTTGGTCAGCACGTCTATTTTGTCGGCGATTTTGGCCCCGCCCACCACCGCCGCCAACGGCCGCTTGGGGTCACTCATGACGTTGGTGATGGTGTCTACCTCTTTTTGCAGCAGCAGGCCGGATACGCTGGGGAGGTGGTGCGTGATGGCCTCGGTGCTGGCGTGTGCCCGGTGCACTACGCCAAAGCCGTCCTGCACGAAGATGTCGCCGCATTTGGCCAGCTCGGCGGCAAAGGCGTCGTCGTTCTTCTCTTCCTCGGGGTGGAAGCGCAGGTTTTCCAGGAGCAGCACTTGGCGCGGCTGTAAGGCTGCCACAGCCGCATCTACCTCTGGGCCAACGCAGTCGGACACAAATTGCACCTCTTGGCCGAGCAGCTCGCTGAGCCGTTTGGCCACTGGCTTCAGGCTAAATTCCGCGCTCGGCTTGCCGTCTGGCCGCCCCATGTGCGAGCAGATCACCAGCCGCACGTTCTTCTCCAGCAGCGCCTGGATGGTAGGCAGCGAGCACGTGATGCGCAAATCGCTGGTAATGGCGCCCTTGTCCATGGGCACGTTGTAGTCGGCGCGCATCAGGACGCGCTTGTCTTGCACATCTATATCGTAAATGGTCTTTTTGGTAAACATGGCGGCATTCCCCTTATGCCTATAATTATAGCAGGGGGCTGCCCGGCGGGGGCTGCCAAAATCCGCCCAAAATGATATACACTACAGGTATATATTTTAACTGCATAAAGGTGGGCAGCATGAAGAGTATCTCCCGGCTCAGGAAAGAAACAGTCCTTATTATTATCGTGTCGGTGGTGGTGGCCGCGTCATGGCTGCTGGTGCCGGCGCCGCCTGGGGCGGTGGACCGGACGCTCTACTCACCGTTTGGCACGCCTACCACGCTTATGGATTTGGTGCTGGCCATTGGCAGTGGCCTGCTGTTTTTGCAGGCGCTCAAGAACTTCAAGCAAGAGCTTAAGCCCGCGTACCGCCTGGTGGCCTGCGCCCAGCTGTCTGTGGGACTGCTGACCCTTTTCTTCCCTTATATTGAGTATTACGACCTCTGGAGCAATAACTGGCTCAATATGGCTTCGTACCTGCCGTATCTGGTAGGCAGCGTGCTGATGTACTTTGGGGCCCGGCAATTCATGAAAACGGTGGGGCTGAGCAGCCGCCTGACCGCGCCGTGGCTCATGCTGGCCGTCACGCTGCTGTTGTGGGGCGTGCATGCCGTTATCCCACACTACAACACCTGGACGGGCTTTAACGAGCGCCAGTATGACTGGTTTGAGGTGGTCACGATTGTGCCGGTGCTGTTTTATGCGGCGGCCGGGTATATTATGCTCAAAATCCGGCACGCTATTGGGCTGGATTACCGCAAATCGTTTGGTTGGCTGGGGATTGGGCTGCTCCTGCAAATGGGCGCCGCGGTGACGGTGATGGTCATGGACATTACCGGTTACGAAAACTGGTATTTTGCGAGCCGGGCGTATGAGTTCCCGATCATCTTGGGCGATATTGGCGTGCTGTGCGCCGCGTACCAGTTTAATGCCATCGGCCTCAGCACGGTTGGTTCCGGTTTGGGGCGGCTGTTTGGGCGGCGCAAAGAGGCGGTGACTTCGCTGGACATTATTACCTACGTGGCTGGCATGGCCTCCAACCCCCGCACGATCGACCCAGTGCTGGACAAGGTGCGCACCATCAGCGCCGAACTCACCCCAGGCAAGCCGCTGACCGCTGGCGAGGAGGACGCCCTGCGCGCCGTGTACCTGCAATTGGAGCAACATTTGGTGGCCGGCGACCCGCTGCGCTCGTTTACCAAGGAGTCGCTGCGCAGCACGGTAGGCCGGCACTTTGGCTTGGAGGCCGGCAGCAGCGCAACTTTCTGGGGCAGGCTGGCCTAACCTCTCTCTGGAATATAAAAGAAGCGCGCCTTTCGGGACGCGCTTCTTTTATATAGAGGGGGCAGGCTTTACCCGTAATACCGCCAGAATGCTTCAATGGCAAACACGATGCACAAGAGCGTAAAGCATATGGTGAGCACTTGGATCTGCACCGTATTGGCCGCCAGCTGCTGCGCACTCGTGGGACGAGTGGCAGCACGCTGGGGGCTGGGGCGCGATGTGCTTCTGGCTTTTGTTGCAGCCTTTTTCTTGGTTGGCATGGTGAGCCTACAACTACTTCGTTACCGAGATAGTCTTACTGTTTTCAGCCTGTGGTGCGGTGACCTGCAACCGTCCGTTGCTGGTCAGGCCAACTTTGTAGCCAGAGCCGTTCGCATTACAGGCGGGAATGGGGCTACCGGGGCCGGCCGGACAGGTCGGGTCCGCCGGGATAGCAACCAGGTATTTACCGTTCGTCGACAGAACAGCCAAGTCAATAAGGCCGCCCGTACAAGCAGCCGCGCCTGGGTTACAAATTTCGGTGAGCGTAGAAGAAATCACGGCGGCCCCTGTGCGTCCCCCGACTGGTGGTAAGGCGCCGTTGTTGTCCAGCTCATACTGGTACAGCGCGTTAATGATGGTGTTCACGTCTGCCGCACGTTGCGTGTTGCGCGTGTCCCCTAGGTTCTTACCCGGGTTGATGGCCACAATCACGATACCGGCCAAAATGGCGATAATCGCGACCACCAGCAAGACTTCAAGTAGTGTGAAGCCAGCCATTTTCTTAGTTTTGATAGTTCTGAAGTGCAGCATAGAGCCCAACCCCTTCTTAATTGTTATTAATAGCGCGTATCTCTGTTACATGATACTGCTTATGCTTTACAGGATTAATTGTACCATACGCCTCCTATTGTCCAGCAGCTTTCAAGGCCACCATTTGCATTACCCAGTTGCCGCTACCGGTGGCCGACCCAGCGTAGGCGCCACTAGTGGTGACGACGCGGTCTTCAACGATATCGGCATTGGGTGACGTAATAACGCGTTGGGTAAACCCGGCACCGGGCGCGGTAAAGGTGACAGACGTGGTGCCCGCAGCAACCAGCAGCGCCGTGGGAACCGTGGTGCTAAGCGTGCCGGTACCTCCCGGGTTGTTGGCGCCAGGCAAGGACACCGACGTATTGAATGGCGCGGCAGTGTCCAGCCCGCTGTACTCCATAATGCGCAGGTCGGGGAAAGAGGTGGTGGTGTTAAACGTGACCGTAACCGTGGGCGTGCCAGCGACGACGTTTTTGGCGTAATACATCGCCTGGCTGAGGTTGGTGCCACGGGTGATCGGCGCAGCAATGGCATACGTGTTGCCCAAAGAATCTGCCACCGAAGTAATAGTTGACGTGGTGTTGTTCCAGCCAATGGCAATAACATTGGTGTCACCGGCAGCTTCCGCAGCGGGATAGGCCACGGCCACCGAGCTGGGGCTGCTCTGCGGCGTGGCCGACGCCACCTGCACAAACGCCGGGGTGGAGGGCCCGTTGGCAGAGGCGTCTTTCCAGGCGCTCAGCGTAATGGTGGAGGCATTGACCGTGGCCGTGGCCGTGAGCTTGCGCGTTACCGCCGCTACCGTCCCGGTTGCCGAGAGGATGCGGGTGGTGGCCGTTGGCTGGCCGACAATATACGTGCAGTTGCCTTGGCCCAGCGACAGGCTGTTTGTACCGCTGAAGGCAATGTTATCGTGCACTGTCTGCGACGCTTCCTCGGCGCACGCCACGGCCAGGGCTCGCGCCTGCCTAGATTGTTGTACCACGAGCGCGCTGCGCTGGCTGTCCGCGCCGGTGGCCAGGAGCGCCACGGCCACGGCGGTGGCTGCCGCGCCCACGATCAGCACGGCCAGCAGCGCCACATACCCGGATTGCCGGTTGCCCATCACCAACCCACCTCCGCGGAGGATACAAATGTTTTCTGGTAGTCGTATTCATTGCGGTTGCTGGGGTTAAGCCGCGTGAGCGTAAAGCTAACCCGCACCATGCCCGACGTCCCGGTGCGCGTCAGGTTTTGGAAACTGAGCCCGCTCACTTGCAGGTCATTGCTGCTGAGCGCCACGGCCGCGCCTGCGCCCTCCTTGATGCGCGATGCCCCTGGCGTGCCGGCGGCGTCAATCATGGCGTACACCGAATACTCGAGGCTCAGCGACCCCGCCGTCCACGACGCCGGCCAGGTGCCAAACGCCTGCGCCACTGTCCCAGACTGCCCGGCCGAGCCTGCGCGCTGCCGCAAATCGTTGTCGGTGCTGGCCAGGCCGTTGCCGTTATAGGCAATCCAATACGTCTGGCCGCTGGTGACCGACACCGGCGTGATCGTAAAGTTATTCCAGGTGTTGGGTGTTAGCGCGACGCTAGAACTGCTGGCAAGGAGCGTCGTGGGGGTGGTGCCGCTGTAAATCGCCATTTGCCCCAGGTTGTTGGGGCTGGCAGCTACCGTGGCGATATAGGCGCTCAGCGACGAAATGGTACCGGTGGCACCGGCTACAATCTTAGTGGCGTGGATGGTGTTGCTGTCTGAGGTGTCGCTGGTGCCGCCATCGATGTTCAGGCCCATCGTTGTACCGCTGACGTCAAACACCGTCGGGCTCAGGCTGCCGGTGGGCACCACCAGCGTCAGCGAGGGCGAGCTCGCGCCGCTCGCCGGCGTCGTAATAGAGGTGGCATTGCGGATGGTTTGCGTGATGGTGTCCATAATCATCTGGCCTTGGTCGTCTATTTCGCCAATGGTCTGGTTTTTGATGCGGGCGTCCACCACAATGCCAAAGAAAATTGTCACCGTTGTGAGCACCATCCCCACCAGCACCACATACAGCAGCAGCTCGATAAGCGTGTACCCGGACTGGTTGTGCGTGGTATGCCTCATGCTAGTTCCTGGTGAGTGTTAAGAACCGCTGGGTGGTAGAAATGCTGCTGGCGGCAACGACGTCGAGCGAGCTATTGTACGCCACGCCGTTTACCGTGCTGGTGGTGCCGGTAACGTCCACTGTCTTGGTGAGCGCCATAGCGGCCAGGTTGGCTATATTGACCACCTGGAATTCACCGGTTGTGCTGGTGGTGCCAATAAACGCAAACTGGTTGGTGATGTCCACGGCAATATCCTGCACCGTGCCCACGGCGGTGAACGTCCCCAGCCGGGCCGGCGCAGAGGGAGTGGTGACATTAACCGCGTCCAAAGTTGTACTCATGCCCAAAAGCACAGTGTTGCCATACCCGGCTATGGTGAGGGCAGCCACATTTGGCGTAGACGGGTTGTACGTTGCGGTGAGCGCCGGCGCCGACGGTATGGACACGTTAACCACCAGCATCTCTTGCGTGGTGGAGCTGGTGGCCACATAGGCAAAGTTACCCAACACCGTGACCTCGTTCATCTGGATGTCGTTGTTGTAGCCGCCCACAACTGTTGGCGCAGTAGCGTTAGCCACGTTGACGATGGTTAATTCGTTTGCCCCTGCCGTTGCGTTTGCCGCCCGGGTCACATAGGCATAGCCGTTGGTAACGTACACGCCAAGTGCGGCAACCGCGGCCGTCATGCTGACGCTGGATTTAAGGGAAGGCGCCGCAGGGTTGCTGACATCAATAATTTCGAGCGCTGTCGTGTTGGTGCTCGTTGTCACATAGGCGTAGTTGCCGCTCACAAAAATGTTGGTGGGCGTGTTGGTAATGGTGCTCGTACTTGCGATGCTGGGGGAAGCCGGGTTAGAGATGTTGACCACTACGAAGTTATTAGTGGTGGTGTTGAGCACCTCATAGGCGTAGTTGCCCAGGGTGGCCACTTTTACGCCGGCTGTTGCCGGGTTAACGCTGCCGGCCACCGCGGCCGCGCTCCAGAGCTTGAGCGTGGCTGGCCAGTTGGTGATGCGGTCCGTTTCTGTTATGGTGCCGGTGCCGCCACTCACTTGCGGCCAGGTCACCGTACTGGTGACCGTCTTACGGTTGGTGCCGGCGGTGGCGATGGTGATCTGCCGGGTGTAGATGCCCGTGGTGTCAGTAGTGCCGCTTCCCAAAAATGACCAGCTGAGCGGGCTGCCGCTTTGGGTTAAGCCATATGAGCCGTCCACCAGCGAGGCGTAAGAAACGTCGGCGATGCTGCGTACGGCTTCTAACCCCTCTTCCGCAACCAAGTGCGCCCGGGCCGTGTCGCCGGCGTCGGCGCCGGCTGCCCGCCCATACACCAAGGCGCCCGCAACGCCTGTGGTGAGCATGGCAAGGACTGTGGCGGCGAGCAGTACCTCCACCACCGAAAAACCGGCTTGCAGCGACGCCGTGCGTGGCCGCAGCCAGCGGCTAGTAATCGACCATACCTTTTGCATTGACCGTAACCGTCCTTGTTTCGCTTAGTGTGCTGGAGAGCGTGACCGTGCCGGTGGTGTTGGGGAGGGCAGTGAGCTTGGCAAATTGCACCTCGCTCAACCCGGAAGCAGTGACTGATCCCGGCAAGCTGACCGCTTCATCGTAGTTGGTGTTGCGGCCGGCAAAGTTGTTGCCCAAAAATAGCGTGGCAGTAGTGCTCTGGAATTCAACGCTCCAGCCGCTGTCGCTGTTAGCGGAACGCGAGTACGTCTCTGCCCGGCGGATCAGCGCGCTGACCGTTTGCGTGGCCAGCGCAAGGTCGTTGCGCCGTACAAACGACTCATAAAATGGCATGGAAATCCCCACCAACATGGCCATTATCGTCACCGACAGCAACACTTCTAGCAGCGTGAAGCCGGCCTGCCCTTTTATGCTCATTTGCCAAGGCCACCCACCAAGCTGTAAATGGGCAAAATCACGGCGATGGCCACCATCATGACGCCAATCCAGACCACAATCAGCATGATCGGTTCGATAATCGCCTCCAGGTTGGCGGTGCTGACGTCGGCTTTTTGCTCGTAGGTACGGCCAATGGTGAGCATCACCTCGCTCAGCGACCCGGAGCGCTCACCGGCAATGACCATTTGCTGCACGGCGGGCGGCAGCACCTTGTGGCTGCCCTTGTAGCGGCCCATGGAATCGCGGAAGTTATAGCCGTCGTCCAGCGACTTCGCCAAATAGCGGTAAAACGCCTGGTACTGCGGGGCGGACGACGCGCCAATCAGCAGCGTCACCGCCTGGGTAATGGGCAGCGAGGCCTGCAGCAACGTCCCCAAAAGGTAACCAAACTGGGCGATCTCGATCTCGGTCATCAGCCGGCCGATGCCCGGGATGGCAAACAGGATTTTCTTGCCAATCCACCTGGTCTGCGGCGCCGCAAACAGCACATAAAGAATGATACCGGTAACTGCCGCACCCAAGGGGATCACCACGACACCGTGCGCCTTCAGGTAAGTCCCCGTGCCAATCAGGATGCGCGAAATAAGCGGCAAATGGACACGTAACTGGGTAAACGTCTGGCTCAGCCGGGGCAGCAAAAACCAGGCCACGCCAAGCGCCACAATAACCGTCAGGCTCAGCACAAAGGCCGGGTAAATAAGCGCCGAGCGCACCTTGGCGCGCAGTAAGTGGCGCTTCTCTTCCTGGAGCGCGGCCAGCTGGAGGTTTTCCACCAGGTGGCCAGAATTTTCGCCCAAGCGCACCAGCGCCAGCGTCTGCCCAGTGGCCAAGCCGGAGCGTTCCAGGGCGTTGGCCAGCGAGTAGCCGGCGTCGATGTCGGCCTGCATGACGTCAAGCGCCTTGAGCATCGGCTTGGAACGCAGGGTTATTTTAAGCGAGTCCAGCGCATCCCCAATAGGCACCGCCGACTTGAGCAGTAGCGCCATGTTCTCGGTAAAATATTCGCGCTCCTTAAATGGCAGGTGCAGGCGTGGCCGGCCTTTGGGCCTGGATTTTTGCGCGCCCTTGGCTGTTTTGCCCGCGGCTGGCCGGTCTTTTGCCGGGCGGTCTTTGGGCTGCGGGGCTTCGGTGGCTGGCGCGCCAGCGGGCGGCATTTCTGGGGGTTCTGGCGGCACAGGGAGCGGCGTGAGGGCGGCCTCCTCGGCAGGCTTTGACCCGGGCTTAATTATGTCAGTCATCGCTCGGGTCCCCATCAGGCTTTACCTGGGGTTGTACGGCGGGTTCTACGTGCCGGTACGCGGCAGGCCTGCGCGGTTCCCCGGCCTCTTTTTGCACCTTGGGCGGCGACACCACGCGCAACACTTCTTTAATGGTGGTGAGCCCGCGCTTTACTTTGTCTACGCCGTCGTCAAACATCGGCCGGCTGCCCTGCTGGCGGGCGAGGCTCTCCACCTGCTGCGTGGACGGCGACTGCACCATCAACTCCTGCATTTCTGGGGTCATCTCGATGATTTCAAATACCGCCGTGCGCCCCTGGTAGCCGCTGCCGCTGCACACGTTGCAGCCCTTGCCGCCGTAGACTGTATCTGTGGGGCGGAAGTAATGGTTGACGTCGAAGCCAGACACGTGCACGTCGGCAGCGGCCTCGTGCACCGTCATACTATACCGGCAGTGCGAGCAAATAGTGCGCACCAGGCGCTGCGCGATGATCACCTCCAGCGTGGAAGACAGCAAGAACGGCTCAATGCCCATTTCTACCAGGCGCGGCATAGCTGTGGCGGCGTCGTTGGCGTGGAAGGTGCTGAGCAGCAAGTGGCCAGTGAGCGCCGCGTTAACGCTGATTTCCGCCGTCTCTTGGTCGCGGATTTCGCCCACCAGAATGATGTCCGGATCCTGCCGCACAATGGCCCTCAGCCCCTTGGCAAAGGTCATCCCAGCCGTATCACGCACCTGGATTTGGTTGGTGCCGCCCATTTTGTACTCCACCGGGTCTTCAATAGTAGTAATGTTGACGTCCGGTTTATTGAGCATCTTCAACAGCGAGTACAGCGTAGTACTCTTGCCTGAGCCGGTTGGCCCCACGGTTAAAATCATGCCAAACGGCTTGGCGATGTTACGCTCGATGATCTCGCGGTGGGCGTCGTTGAAGCCGACGTCACTAAACGAAAAGCCCTGCACATAGGAGCCGAGCACGCGCATCACCACCTTCTCGCCCTCTACCGTTGGCACCAGCGAAACGCGCAGATCCACCGGCCGGCCGGTAGCCTGGCGCTGCATGGCGCCGTCTTGGGCGGTAAGGTGCTCGTCGATGCGCATGCCGCTTTCCACCTTAATACGGTTGAGGATGTTGTCGTAATACTCTTTGGGGAGCTGGCCGGCCTCGCGCAGGGCGCCGTCTACGCGGAAGCGCACATCCACATGCTCGCCGCGCGGCTCAAAGTGGATGTCGCTGGCGCGGAAACCGAGCGCGTCTTTAATAATTTCGTCCACCACCTCTGGCGCGACACGGTTGCTCTCGTTAATAATTTTGGAGAAGCGCGTGGCCAGGGGCTGCTCGTACAGCTCGTAGGCGGCGTCGAGATACTCTGGCAAAGTGTACGCCAGGCGCACCTTTTTACCCGGGAACAGGGTGAGCAGCTGGTGCGGGTCGAGCTTGTCTGGCGAGTCGGTGGCCACTTGCATCCCAGCGTCGTCTTTCTTAACTGCCACCACCCGCAGGTTGCGCGCCATTGCTTCCGGCACCAGCAGCACCAGGTCTTTGGCCGGCGGGTAGGCCTCCAGGTCGGCAAACGGCAGCTTATAGCCCTCGCCCAGCGCCTGCCCCAAGAGGGCCTTACTGAGCACGCCTTCGCGGATCAGATAGTCAATGTAGCCATTGCTGTCCTTGGCACTGCCTTCGGCGGCAGCACTGTCCTCAGGGGAAATGTAACTTTCCTTGAGTAGCAGTTCCTTGATCCGGTCAATACTAGGATACATCGCCCACCCGCGCCCTTTTTATTATGCCTTCTTCACTTCGTCCACTATGACCGACAGCGGCGTATCAGACTTAATGAAATACTTCTTGGCGCCGAGCGCGACCACCCGCTCCTCGTCTTCGCGCTGGCTCAGGTTAGACAGAACAAACACCACTGGCCGCTGTTCCAGGGCGCCAATGCGCTCCAGCACTTGGAAACCGTCCATCACCGGCATCATGAGGTCGAGCAGGACTACGTCAAAGCCTTCGCTTTCGATCAGGTCAAGGCACTGTTGGCCGTTATTGGCCACGCTCACCTTGCAGCCTTCATGCTCCAGCTTGAGCAGCAGCGCGTGGGAGAGCGGCTTTTCGTCTTCTACAATTAGTACACGCTTATGGGTCGGGGCCATGGGTTCCTCTGTAGTGGTTGTTAGCTTTATTGTACCACGTGCCGCTTATGTTTATGCGGCGGCGGGCGGTTCCGTGGGCGCACTGGGCGCGTCCGCGGCAGGGCTGGTGGCGGGCGGGGCGGGGCTGTCCGCTGCGGCGGGCGGCTGCGGCGCATCGGCGGGCGGGTCAGCAGCACCGCCTGCCGCGGGTGGGGTGCCGCCGTCATCGGCGTTGGCGGCAATGAAGTCGCGGATCATGGCAATAATCTCGTCCAGCCGGTATTCGGCCTTTAGGATGTACTTCTTGGCGCCCAGGGCCAGCATGTTGCTCACCTTGTCTGGGCTGGCCGAGTTGCTCACCACCAGCACCGGTATATTAGACCACGCCGCGTTGCGCTTGAGCTCCTGCATAAAGGCCAGGCCGTTCATGTCCTTAAGGTAATAGTCGAGCCACACGGCGTCCGGCAACACCTCCACGCTGGTGAGGTAATCTACCGCCTGCTGGCCGCTAGCGCAAGACAGCACGTCCATGCCAGACAGCTTCAGCTTTTTGGTGATGGCCTGCAGCAGCAGCGTCTCATCTTCGACAACCATGATTGTGGGATGATCTTTTGACATAATTGTTCCTTTCGCTTGTTATATATCGAGCGTTACTTCGCCTGCTTTGGCCTTCATGCCAGATGCCGGAATGCTAAACCAGAATGTGCTGCCCTTGCCCTCTTCACTCTTAAACCAGATTTTACCGCCAGAGGACTCGATGACCGCCTTGATGAGGTACAGCCCGAGGCCCGTGCCATCGGTCTCTACTTTCACCGCATTGGAGGCGCGGAAAAACTTTTGGAACAAACGGCTCTGCTGCTCTTTGGGTATACCGTAGCCGTTGTCTGTGACCTGCGAAATAATCTCCTCGCCCTTGCGCGAAATGAACACCGAGATCTCGCCGCCCTTGGGCGTGTACTTAATGGCATTGGTGAGCAAGTTGAGGTATACCTGGCCAATCAGCCGCGGGTCAAGGTTAATCTTAGGCAGCTCGGCGTGCACGCTAATGATCATGTTCTGCTGCTTTTCTTCGGTCTTGCCCTTGAGGTCGGCGATGATGCCGGATACCAGCTCGCCCAGGTCAGTCGGCTTGGGGTCCACCATAATGCGGCCGGATTCGATGCGCGAGATGTTGAGCAGCGCGTTCACCAGCGCAATCATGCGCTCGGTGGACTCGGTGATGTTGATGGCAAAGTCCAGCTGGTCGCCCTCTAGCTTGCCGGCGTCGCCAGCCACCAGCATTTCACTGTACCACTTAATGGCCGACAGCGGCGTGCGCAGCTGGTGGCTGGCCAGGGAGATGAACTCGGTCTTCATGCGGTCCACCTCTTTTTCGTGGGTGACGTCGCGCAACACCGTAATGACGCCGATGATTTTGTCGCCCAGCCGCACCGGGCTGGCCGCAATGTTGAGCAGCCACATCCTGCCGTCGGCATGGCGCGAAGCGTACACTTCGTTAATCTTCTCGCCGGTCTGCAAGACCCGGTAGGCCGGGCGGCTGGCTGGCGGCAGCACGGTTTTGCCCTCTTTGTCGCTGGCTTCGTAGAGGTCGTAAATTTGCTCCACCGGCTTCCCTTGGGCAGCGGCCTGGTCTGGCAGGTTGAAATAGCGCAGCGCCACTTCATTAATGAGCAATATCTTGCCAGACTCATCCAGGGCAATCAGCCCCTCGCCCATGCTCTGCAGCATGGCTTCGTCGCGCTGTTGGCTGGTGGCTTGGCGGCGGTAGGCCTCTTTGAGCCGCTCGGCCATGCGGTTAAAGGCCTCACCCACCTGGGCAATTTCGTCTTGGCCGGCAACGGCGATGGGGCGCGAAAAGTCGCCGTTGGCGATGCGCTCGGCGCCCCGGCGCAATTTAGAGATTGCCCGCGAGATCCAAGACGACACAAACAACCCCAGCCCCACAGCCAGCAAAATAGCCGCAAAAGCCACCGCCACAATGGCGTGCAGCAGGTTGGCCACAGTATTATCCACGTCTTGGTCGGCGGCGCCGGCGCCCTTCTGCTCAGCAGCGACAGTTTTGTCGATGATGTCTTGCAGCTGCACGTGGGCGCCCACCAGGGCATCCTCTTGCGCTTCCGGCAGCTTTTGGTTGGGCGTGGCTGTGGCGTTTACCACGGCCAGCGACTTCGCGGCAACGTCGTCAACGGCGTCGCTAATCTGCTGCACCGTGGCCGCGCCGGCGTAGGCGCCGGTAGGCCGCACCAGCGTGGCATAGCGGCTTTCACTGCGCTGCAGCGAGCCAATGAGGTTCCGCAGCGACGCCTTAGTGGCCGCGGAATCACCCGGCGCGCCCTCAAAGACCTCTTGTTGGTACTCAAAGGATTGGTCACGGATCTCGGTGCTGGTCAGCTTGAGCTCATTGAGCGCCGCCAGCCGCGCGTAATCGCCATCCACCAACACAATAAACGACGAGTTAAAATACTGGATCGAGCGCAGCTGGTAGTAGCTGACGCCGGCAATCAAAAACGCTAGCAGCAAAAAACAAGAGATGAGCTTAACGCGTAAGGAAACCGCCTTAAACATCGTTTCCCACCATCATATACTATGCGTTCTTCACCTCTTCGACGATGGTGGTAAGCGGCGTATCGGATTTAATAAAGAACTTGTGGGCGCCCAGCGCCATGGCGCGGCCCTCGTCTTCATGCTGGCTCAGGTTAGAGAGCACAAAGACAACCGGCATCGCCGGTAGGGCGCGCATTTTTTCCAGCACCTGGAAACCGTCCATCACCGGCATAATAAGGTCGAGGAGCACCACGTCGAACTGTTGCCCGTTCATGGCCTCCAGCCCCAACTGGCCGTTGCTGGCCACGGTCACCGTAAAGCCCTCGTGCGTCAGCTTGAGGCTCAACGCGTGCGACAGCGCGGTTTCGTCTTCGATAATCAGTACTTTTTTGGCTGTATTGTCCACCTGTTGTTTCCTTGGTTACCTGTATTGTAGCACGCTTACTTCACGGGCCGATGTTCGGGGAACGGCGCGACCACATAAAACGTCGTGCCATTGCTCTCGATTGACTCAAACCATACGCGTCCGCCCATCCTCTCTACAATTTCCTTCACAATATACAAGCCCAGGCCAGTACCTTCAACATCCAGCACGCGGACATTGTCGGCGCGGAACAATTTCCCAAAGATCTTGGGCTGTTGCGCTTTGGGGATGCCGTAGCCGGTGTCGCTGACGCTAAAGAACCAGTAATCGTGGCCGGCCGCCAAGTGCGCGGCCTTAATTTCGTCGGCCCTGGCCTTGTGCAGCCGCGCTGTTACCGAGCCTCTGTCCGGCGTGTACTTAACGGCATTGCTTAGCAGGTTTTGCAGGATCATGCGCAGCTGCTTGGGGTCGGCGAAGACCGGCTGCAGGTCGCTAATTTCTTTCTTAAATTTGAGGTCATGCTCGCGGATAGAAACGGTAAGCTCACGCTCTAGGTCGTCCACCAGTTTCGGGAGGTCAACGTACTGCGGCGCGCTCGGCAGTTTGCCCACCTCCAGGCGGGAGACGTCCAGCAGGGAGTTTACCAGCTCCACCATGCGTTGGTTGCCCTGGAAAATCTCCAGGATATACTCGTGCTGGCGTTTGGAGAGTTTGCCGGCGTCGCCGTTGATGAGCATTTCGCTGTACCAGTTAATGGCCGACAGCGGCGTGCGCAGCTGGTGGCTGGCCAAGGAGACGAACTCGGTCTTGGCTTTGTCCAGCTCGTAGTCTTTTGAGACGTCACGGAAGACGACGATGGCGCCCGCCACACCCCCCGACGCGCTGCGGATGGGCGCGGCCGAATCGGCAACTGCGATCCGCTGCCCATCTTTGCGGATGAGGACGGTGTGGTTCGCCATGCTGGACAGCTTGCCGTTGAGCGCCGAGGCGATGAAGCTGCGGTTGACGCGCCCATCTTTTTCAAACTCAAAGCGCAGCACGTCCTCGTATGGCTTGCCGAGCGCCTCTTCTTCGCTAAAGCCGCTAATGCGCTGGGCGGCGGGGTTAAAGAGCTCAATCCGCCCCTGGGTGTCGATGGCAAACACGGCGTCGCCGATGCTTGTCAGGATGGCGCCATGCTTGCGGTCGTTGGCTACGGCGGCGTTGCGCTCGTGGCGGAGGTCGAGCGTGATCGTCTCAGCCAAAGCGTACCCCTGGCGGCGCGAACGCAGCAGGATGAAGAAAATCAGTAGCAGCAAAGCCGCAAACGCCTGGCCGCCCACCAAAATAACGGCCGGCAGCTGCGCCTGCCCGGCGCTAATGCCGTAGTTGGCCGGCGCCGCAAACAGCAGGCGCCACTGGTGGCCAACCACCGGGATGGTCACAATGTCGGTCATAAGCTTCTTGCCGCTGGCTGCCCGGCTATCCTGCTTATAGATGACGCTGGAGTCTGTCTCGTCGGTGATGCGGATATTGATGCCCCTCAGCAAATCGCGCTGCATAAATGCCTTGGTGAAAAAGTCGTCGTAACTAAAGACGGCGTTTACAAAGCCAATGGGCGTCTGCGGCGCGCCTTTGGCCCCTACCGGTATGGTTAGGAAGAACCCGTTCTGCGCCGGCGTAGTGGCACTAGCCGCAAACTGTAGCGTACCCGAAGACACCGGGTTGCCAGAGGCCTCTGCCCGCTGGAAAGCCTGCAGGCGGCTCGGCTGCGCCCCAAGGTCGTTGCCGCCAACTGTTGCAGAATTAGCAACATACGTCACGATGTAGTGCTCGGGCAGCGCCGTTTTCCCGGTAATGGCAAATGTGGGGTTGCCAGCGGCATGCAGGCTTTTGTCTGCCTTGTGCAGGGCGGCAAACGCCGGCAGCTGGCCGTCACTAACCTTAGAGATGAAGCTCAGCGCCCGCAGGCCCGGGTAATTGGCGTTGAGGTTGAGCGACTGGTAGTAGGACTCGAATTCGCCTTGGTCTACATAATCGCTGGCTGCAAATAAGCCCTTAAAGCCGTACAGTGCGTCCAAATATGCCGTGACACGCTGGCCGAGCGAGGTCTGCACGTCCTCGGCGTGGCCCAGGAAGGCCTGCGACGAATCCGACCGGTTGCGGCCCAGCGCCTGCGCCCACGCCCCATACGTCGCCACTTGCACAAACAGCAGCGCCGCCACCAGCAGCCATGCCATGCGGTTCAGCGCGCCAAGCGGGCTGGTGCCAATCTTGCGGTATGCCACCAGCAGCGCCATGGCCACGCCGGCCACTACAAAAGCCGCCGCCAGGTTGATGGCCATCACAAACGAGCCACTAATGCCGTAAATAAAGTCGCGGGCATACAGTTGCCCAACAACGTTAAACAGCCCCATCCCGAGCAGCGTTAGGGCAATGAGGTACTGCAGCGGCCGGCGGAACCAAGCCTGCTTTATCTCAATCGTAAACGGCGACAGGCCCAGCGCAATAAAGCACAGCGCCGCCGAATCCGCTAGGTCGGTGTGCGCCCCGGCCGCGGCCAGCTTGCTGCCATACAACAAGTGGTCGACATGCAGCGGAGATAGCGCCGCCACGCCCAATAACGCCCCAAACACCCCGGCGATTTTCAGCGGCAGCAGCTTGCCAAACCAGTAACAGCAGAAGCCAAAGCCCGCTGCCAACAGGCCAACGGCGGCCATGGGGTTCATCGGGCGCAAGGACGGGAACCAGCGCATTAAGTAGGCATTGCCGCCGTACCAACCAACCAGCACGCTCAGGCCAATCAAAACCATAATGATGCCGGCGCCCAAGCTGGCCGACGACTTGCTGGCGCCCGGGGTGCGGTTACCCTCTAGCCACGACCGCGCGCTATGCTCATTAGTAAAGAAGCGGATGTTGCGGCGGCCGCTATTTTGCTGCAAGTACAGCACCAACCCCATAATGCCGCGCCGCCCCACCAGCGCCGTACCGTCCGTGCCGGCCGACATTTGTTGTTTGGACTCGCGCCGGGCATCGCCGGTAACATCGGTTAGGCGCAAGCCGCGGATGTCCGACAACACCAGCACCTTGTGCCCTTTTGCCTGCACATCTTGGGCGATGCGCGCCGATTCCTCAGCCACCGCCCGTATAGAAGCACCGGTCTGCTTGCCGCGCAAAACAGAGACAATCACCCCTTTTTTGTCCAGGGTTACCGTATTATGCGCCTGGTTGTCCACCCGCTTTGTCATTATTCTTATGGTATTACCCAGGCGGATTGTCGTCAACTACACATCATGGACGGACGGTCATTTTGCGGATATGATACTATACCCAGTAGTTGCACAATGAGCAATACCATTACCAGAGCGGCTAGGCCACAATACGCAGAGGCAGAAATCCGTGCGAATGCACACCTGCTCCCCGGCTTTGCGAAGCCCGGGGATATATTCCGTGTCTTCACAAGGATGCCAGACACCACCCTATGGCAGCCGGTCTTGTCCACAACCGTCGTAACCCGGCGCGACGGTGCGCTATGTGTGCTAACCGGCAAACGGCGGGCCGAAGGCAACGCAACACATGTCAATATCGCCAGCACGCCAACCATGCGCATACCCAACGAGGAAGCCGCAGTACTGCTGAGCGGCGGCGAGCCATTCTTCCTGGACGGCGTAATAAATCCCTCCCGGCCATTTGTATCTGAAAGCCTCGCGCCAAGCGTCACCGTACTTCCAGACAGTCGCGATCCACTGGCAGCAAAGGTAGGCAGCCTTCTGGCTTCCAAGCTCGGGCTTGGAACGGCGCTTGAGTCTACCAAGGGCTCGATCGGACGCGCTTCCATTGCGCGGTGCGTTGCCGGCTTTAGCTATGTGGGCGACAGGCTCGCCGGGGATGGCGCCGAAACAATACCCCTATATGAGCCGCTCATCATGTTTGGCGCTGTTGTGAGCCTGGAACCAGAAGCCGCCGAGCAGATACCGCCGGAAACCGTGTCATATAGCAACCTCGGCTGGGCGCCCATCGGTGGGTATGTGCACGGCGTTGCCACCCGGACACTTTTGGAGGTCATCCCCGGAGCCAGCCCAGAAGATGAGCTCGAAGTCTGCGTACGCGGCCTGTGCAACGCCACGTCCGCGGCCATCTTAAGCGACCCCGCCGAAATCCAACGCCACCTCACCGAAGAGGGCGTCTTCCCCCCGCTGTAAACCGCCGTCAGGCACCGCCTAACGCGCCAATGCTATACTGCCTCCATGACCAAAGCGAAAGTCCTCTGGCTGCTGTTTGGGCTGCAAATTGTACTGACTTTATGCGGCATTGCTGGGCTAGGGAAGGGCGCCGTGTTTGACCTCGCCGTCACCTACTTGCCGCTCGCCTTACTGGTACTCCATGCTTGCTGGGTCTTAACCGTCCGGCGCGGCCTGGCCTTTATCCTACTGGCGGCTTTTGTGGGCTGGGCGGCCGAGGCCATTAGCCTGCACTACGGCACGTTATTTGGCGGCGAGTACCGCTACCCCACGCAAGCCGGGCTGTTTGGCGTCCCGTTTGCCATCATTGCCTACTGGGCGATATTCATCTACAGCGGCTATTGGCTGGTCACCACCTTCCGGTATTGGCTGGGCAAGAAAAAGCCGGATTACAAGCAAAGCAGCCTGGCGCTAGTTTTCCTGCTGGTGCTGGCTGACGGGCTGGCGGTGACTGCCATCGACCTTTTCATGGATCCTATCAGCGTCCGGGGCGGGTCGTGGAGCTGGACGCACGGCGGCGCGTATTTTGGCGTGCCGGTGGGCAACTTTGTGGGCTGGTTTTTTGTGGCAGTGGCCGCTACTAGCGTATTCCGGCTGTTTGAGTACTACTGGCCTCAGCCCGCCGAGCCACACATTGGCCGGTCTGCCCTGCTGGTGCCGGTTATCGGATACTTGCTGGTTGGGCTAGATTTTTTTGCTGGCGCGCTCGGGTTTGGGCTGCTGCCGCTGGCGGCCATCGGGACGGCAATTGTCATTGTGCCGGCGGCTGTGAATGTGGCGCTGTATGTGCGCTCAAAATCCGCTGCAGTCCATAAGCACCAATAAAAAGCATCATCTTTTATATATCAATTGACAATACATTTTCAATTAATATACCATAAGCATTATGAAGCGCTCCATCGACCTCTTGCCCCAATTATCATTCTGTATATTGCTGGCACTCAGTTTGCGCCCGCGCCACGGCTACGAAATTATCCAGCAGATAGAGAAGGATTCACTCAGCAAAGTAAAAATCGGCACTGGCGGCCTGTATGTGACCATCCAGAAACTCATCGAGCAAGGCCTCATAGAAGAAACGGAAATAGACGGCAACGAACGCCGCAGATATTACCGGCTCACCAATAAAGGCAGAGGCCGCCTGCAGGCCGAGCTCGCCTACTACGCCAATGTATCAGAGCTGACCAAGCTACGCTTGGCGTCAAGCCAGGGCACCACCCTATGAAAAGGCCCTTGCCGGCAGCCCTGGCGGCCGCGCTCAAGGCCTATCCCAGGCATTTTCAAGCCCGGTATGCCGAGCAAATGCAGCTCACCCTGCAAGACATACTGGCCAACAAGACGGGCAAAGCCAAGGCGTATGCAGTTTGTGCATCTTTTGCTGAGCTGGCCGCGGTGGGCATCAAACTAAACATACAGGAGTGGGCACGCATGACTAAAAAACCAACGGTGTTGACAACCGGGGCGGCGCTAGCCATGCTGCTGGTCGCCACGGCATCGTTATATGCCGTACATCCCTTGAGCTGCGCCCTGCCAGGCCAATGCCAAACAGCCTCGTTATATGGGACGCGGCTCAGGTACCCCCGTGGTTGGTCGGCCCAAAAGGAGCAATTTTTTGTAACCAAAGATACCCGTGCAGATGGCCTCATCATATCAGCACCCCAAGGGGCGGTGCGGGTAGCCCTTACGCAGGCATACACTGACCCAATTGGCGCCGATGCGGGCAGGCCAACGGCCGCTGGCCTGCAAGGCAAGCTAGTAGCGCAAGACACACTGCCGCACGCACTCGGCGTTCGCGTCATCAAATGGATCCAATACGACGACACCACCAAGACCTATGTGGCACTCGAGAATATCATTTCTGCCCGCCAGCTTACGCAGCTCGGCCTGGTGGCGGGCAAATTTACGCCGCTGTCCACGTCGCCGCAAATGTTGTTCCAGGCGGCAAGCTCCGGCCCAGAGCTAAGCGCCGGCTTTAATTCGCAGCAGCCGCTGAGCCTTGCGGGCGCCACCGCCTGGTTTAACGGCAAAGACGCGGCCACAGCCCATAAGGTGCTACTGTCTGCGGCCGTGGGCAGGTTTTAGGGGACCCGGCCGCTACTCGGCAGTCCGCCCCTCAACTTTCTTAGTATCGCTCTGCACCATCTCGCCTATGGCTTGGTTCATGTCAATGCCGCGCTCAGCGGCGATGTAGAGCACCTCGGCCAAAATATCCGCGAGCTCGTCGCGGAAGTCGGCTTCCAAGGCGGCCATATCTTTCCCGTCCGCCCAACGGTCTCCAGAGAGTTGCAATATAACTTTTTGTAGGCTGCCGATTTGGTAGGACAAATCCTGCGCGGCAACCTCCCACGTCCAATGTTTCGTACCCTGTTTGTCATACTGGGCAAAGCTGTCTTTTACGATTTGGGTCAGTTGGGAGAGAGTGCGGTCTTGCATGGAGTCTACTATAGCAAAAGAGTGTACACCCACATGTGCTCTTTTGCTCATAAAATTCCCAGCATGCCTAACACACCGACGTTAGCCGCGTTTCGGCACCCGCGTGCTGCCTTAGCTGACCCTGTTGGTTGCCAGCCTCAGGCAACTGAGGCGGCGCAGGATCAATACCCCTGCGGTCTGGCTGACGCTCAACCTGGATCAGGCTGGCGGCAACAGCACCAACGCCTAACGGGTAGACCACATCAAGCATGTCCGGCGAACCGCCTAATTTTTCAAAGGCATAGCAGCCCACAGCCGTAGCGGCCACGCCGGCAACTAAGCCTTGTCTTGGATGTGCTATAACATAAACGCGAGTTCCGGAAACCGAGCACAAAAACACCCCTTTTTCAGGGGTGAACGTTCTTTCAACTACCGAAAGACGAAAAGTGTCTTATGGTGAGCCTGCGGGGACCGTCTGCGAAACAGTTTTGGGATGGGCTGGAGCGGCTATATGGATGGCTCAGAGAATTCGACACTGAGGGCTACTTGTCGTGTGAATAGGCCGCAGCGTACTGCAAAATTTCATCAACTACATTAGCCAACGGCTGTGTCGCGTCAATATTTTAAAGGAGCTAGCCGTTCATATAAGTCGACTACATGGTATGGTAGACGACTCGGCAGAGATGCAACCACAGATTCCAAGACCAACAATTGACAATACGGGCGGATGGGGAGTCGCGTAGAGTTATAACTGCATATGCTTACGGCTGCTCGGACCAAATGCTACACTTAAAGCATGAACGGCAATACATATCCTACAAATACCGGTAATATTGATCCTGATCTCTCTGAGGCGAACAGACTGTTGACCGAGGGGCTCAGGGCAGAGACTACAGAGTATCACGCGTGGGGAGTCCGGCAATCTGACCCCAACGGTGCCAACGCCAAGTACACTGCCAAGATCACTGAATTAGGGACTGTTATTGATATGACAGCGTCGCAGCTTAGTAGACGGCTAAACCCAGGAGTTAGAGCACCAATGATTGTAACTACGTGGGACTCCGAGACTGGCGAAAGGCAGAAATGGGCATTTGATGGTGATGTCTTATTCAAGCTGCCGCCACAGGACCGTAACACTCAGCAGTTCCCAGTTATCCAAGT
Source organism: Saccharimonadales bacterium (SeqCode) (assembly GCA_035479375.1). GTDB lineage: Bacteria > Patescibacteriota > Saccharimonadia > Saccharimonadales > UBA4665 > PMNU01. The sequence goes on from DATIIT010000001.1 coordinate 115,704, forward strand.
TCCTTTGAATCAGGTGCAATCCCACGATCTCCCTACCCAGCTTGCCATTCAGGGTAACTTTGGTAGGCCAGACAAGTCGAATATGCTTGTCGCAAGCGTTACCGTCGGACATGATGTAGTTCAAGCTGGGGGCATGCTTGGTTACGATGTTCAGTTCCCATCTGAACCAGGTGAGCATCTAGAAGCTAGCCCATTTGAGAATGTCACCGCCATGGTGGATGATGTTCGGGGCAGGCTAGGTCTACCTGCGGGCAATCTTCCAGCCTACCCAGAGTCGATGGCCAACGCGTACGGGGCATAACGAAGCAGCAGATCTACCAGCACGGGGACGATGAATCACAACGACAAGCACTTCAACGATTCGAACTCAATGTAGACAGGTCAGGATTGGCAAGGCGGGCAGCCACACCTGCAGGCCTTTAGCTTCCAGTTCAGATTTAAGCCATTGGAACCAGTTACTATCTGGTGAGCCGCCGGTGCCGTGAAGAATTATGGCGTTTTTCATGCATTCAAGTATAACTGCCACTTGCGAGGAATCGAAAAGCTCCAAGAGAGAGCCTGCAAAAACTAAAATCCCCCGCGGCGTCTGCCTGCGGGGAATTTATATCTGTTGAACGTTTCGTAAAACGATGAGATTTCAATATGGTGACCCCGCGGAGAGTCGAACTCCGGTTACCGGGATGAAAACCCGGTGTCTTGACCGCTGGACGACGGGGCCAGAACTGGTGGCGCCAGCCGCGCGGGCTGGAACTCGATAATTGTACCATAACAGGGGTCATAATGCCACCCCAAAAGAAAATCCCCCGCCTGTTACAGCGGAGGATTTTCGAGTAGAGCGGTCAGTCGGTGCTCGTTAACAATAACTGTAGCACAAACTTGCGTGCTTGGCTACCCGCTTATCCACAGGAACCAGCCACTACTTCTCTTTCTTCGTTTCTTTTTGTCGCCGCTCGTGCCTTCTCATCCTCGGAATCTTTGGCTTCATGGGCTGCCACGTAACCCTGGTCATCATGATTCCCATCCCGCCCAAGCCCGAACCCGTCATTGACAGCCTCCGCCATATTTGCCATGTGATCGTGGCCGCCACACGCCATCTCACCCAGCCGTGTCGCAAGGCCGCTCACCAGCTCCATGTTCCGCGCGTTCGCCTGCTTAGCAGAAAACTTACCTTGGAAGCGACTTGGATTCTGGTTATTCGGTGACAGTAAAATATAGCCGTTGCTGCCATCCATAGGATCTCGACAGAGGCCAACGCTTAACGAGGCAATGCCACTGGATGTTTTTCGTTAGCGCGTTCGCCGGCCACGACGTTGCCGCTGACATAGTCGCCATTGGGGAGCAATAGATCCAGAACCCTCACGTCAGGTGTAACGAACATCTCCCGGTTCCTGCGCTTTACCATCCCGTCCACCAGCGCGTGGAAAACCAAAGTGGTCTCATAACCATCCAAAACCCTGGCCCCAACTCCACTTCTTCCTGGCTAGCCAGCGGCACCTTGTTGTCGGGCAGTTCATGTTCCCCCGCAACGAGTATGTCTGCAACAATCTCTAGCGAGCCCACAAATCGTGGGAGTAGTTGGAGAGCCTGGTAATTGAGATGTCCTGCCGTTGCGGTATTTTCGGGGCGCGCCCACTTGCCGGCGAAGTGGGGCACGTTATAAGCGTTGTAGTAGCGGTACGGCATAAGTATATAAGTAGAAATGATGCGTACGGCGAGGCATGCCGGACCCATATCCGGCATGCCAACAGAGGCGGATATTGACAAAACGCACCGCAAAAACTATACTATGTCCCGATAGTGTACAGATGGGTAAGCGTGATTCTCAGGTGGCCCCCTTCGCGATATCACCGGCCGGATTTACGGAGTTGCTAACCCCTACGATATCGCTCTCACGCTACCCCACATGTACGCTATAGGGATTCATGGATAGTGTACTTGCGTCCGGATAAGGTCTGTTAATTTTGAAGTTGGCTGCCTTATCCGGACGTAAATACGCTATCTTTTTATGTGGGCGCATCTCCTTTCTCTATCTGGAGGCTTAAACCCAGCTTAATGCCCGGACTTTTATCGTTAAATCGGGCAATGGCTTCAGCGATTGAACTGAATTGCGCCAGTACGGCAGGCGCCAAGCTGATGGGCTGCACCTGGACAGCTGGCCCACCGGCATCCGCACCAGCCTCCTGCTTGTTCAGATCATCGGTCGTAACCTTGTCTTCGGTGGCTTGCCTGGCCTGTTTGCCCTTTTGGGTCAGGACAAAACCGGCGATAGATCGGGTGCCGGCATCAATTATCGTCTCTACATACCCCTTCTTGCGGAGCGCCCCCATGTAGCTAAGGACGCTTTCCTTCTTCACGCTAAACTTCTCGGCAAGTTCGTCGGCGGTAGGTTGCACGCTATCCCCAAAGAACCTGTCTAGGTTGTTGGCTTCTCGATTGGTTAATCCCTCTTCTGCTTCCATTAGCATTAACTATATCGGATATCCGATTACAATACAAGTGTCCGATCTGACTAATTCTGCAACCCGATATAACAGGGGTGGATATCTGTTACCGAAAAGACGGTCTAGTTAATTTTCTCCCTCTCGTCACCCTGTTAGCATAGAAAAAGATCCCGATTATCCGGGATCTTTTTCGAGGAGCGGTCAGTCGCCTAGCTAGGCCACTTCTACAGCGCCAGCGCGGCGCGCCTTGCGGCGCAGCACAAACTGGTGACCAAAGAAGCCGAGCGTAATGGTGCCCACAAACAGGCCAATGACGTCGCCCGGCCCGGTGTTCACCAGCTTAGCGGTAGGCGTAGCAGGAGGCGTAGGCACCGGCGGTGTGCAGCGCGTGTCGCCAATGGGGATGTTGGGCTGGCAGTAACCACAGGTGGGCGAGTTGGGCGCCTCGGTCTCGTGGCCAGGAACCGTACACTTGGGCGTCTTAGCCGGCGTCACCGATGCTTGGCAGGAAGCGCTCTGCACGCCCTGGGCGGTGTTAAAGTTCACGCTAGCTACCACCGTGTGCTGCACGTCGTCAGTAAAGGTGTATTCCTTGTAGATGTTGCCGTTGTTGTCTTTGGTGGTCACGCCTTTGCTAGCGTCTTTGCCATCCAGGGTAAAGTCCACGTTCTGCAACACGGTCTGGCCGGTGGCGTCCGTCTTCACGGTAACCGTAAAGCGGAAGGACTTCTTGGCGTCGTCCAAAGCGGCGGGCAGCAGGTTGGTACACACGAAGAACGGAGGTACAAAGGTGATGTGCTTCTGGCACTCCGCCACCTGCACGGCCTGGATTTCCTTGCCGCCGGGCACGCTGGCGTACACCGTAACCGTGACGTCGCCGTTTTTGCCAAAGGTGTGCTCCACGGCCTGGGTGTTAGCGTCGGTACCGGTCTTGGTAATGGTGGTGTTGTCGTCGGTAAAGTGGTACACCACGCGGCTAATGTGGGCGTTGCCGGCCACGGTCACGTCAGTGGTGAAGTCGTAGGTGTTGGGCTTGTGCGTGGCGTCCGGCTGCGTCGCCTGCAGCGCCTTACAAGCAACGCTGTTCTGCACCAAGGTGCCGGTCACTTCGTTGCCGCACGGCTTCTCTACCACAATCTGGGCTTGGCCGTTGTTGTCAAACATAATGAGGACGGGGATCGAGTTCACGTCCTTACCAAACGAGACGCTCGGCGCGGCGTGGTAGTAGGTGTTGCCAGCGATGTTGATGGCCTTGCGCGCCGGGTTGCCCCAGCTTTCGCGGCCGTAGGTGTCTACGCCGGTCATAACGGGCGTGCCGTCGTTGAGCTTCACCGTGCCGTCGCGGTTCACCGTGCCCTCTTGGGCGGTGTTGGCAAACTGGTCGTAGGTGGCGGCAGTCAGGCCAAAGTTGGCGTAGAAGCTCTGCAGGTCGGCCGGGTTGTTGTTTTTGACGTCGGCAATAAACTCTTGGGCGGTGCTTGCGCCACAATCGCCAGCGCCCGGGAAGGCAGCGTAGTCGATCGAGTCGTGGCTACAGTCGCGGTCCACTTGGGCCGAGCCAAAACCGCGCGACGCCAAACCAAGGCCAACAGAGCCGGCCAGCGCCAGGCTAAAAATACCAGCAATTACCAATTTCTTGGTAGCGGGCATACGGAAAATCTCGCGGATAAATTTCTTTGCTATAGACATACGAACCACCTCCTCGTGTTCGCCTATTATATTACCATAACGGCGTTAAATTGTCAACGCCTCACACTTGTAGCGTTCCGCCCATACTACCAACAATATGACAGCCCAGCAAGGATCTACTGTGAAAAAACGCACAAATATGGCACAAAAAGAAAACACCCGCGATTTTCTCGCGGGTGTTTTGGTGCAAAAGCTTGGGACTAGGCGTCGACGAGTTCTTTTTCGTCTTCGTCCTGCTCTTGGCGCAGCATTTGCTCGGCTTGGCGGGCAGCGGCGGCAATAAGCATAGGGTCGTTGGCGCTGTTGTATTGGTTGTACAAGGCACCACGGTTTTTACCAGGGTGGACGTAGTTTGCAGCGTCAAGCATTGCAGCACCGGTTGCTACGGCAACTTCAGTTGCGTTGTAGGCCTCGGCGCTAAAATCTGCAGGGGTTTCCTTGCGGGTACCGTAAACGGCAGCCACACCGGGTTGGTTAATCATAGAAGGATCAAACTGAGGTGCTTGTGGGGTGAAAGTGTGTGCTTCTGGATTCATGAGCATCATTGTAACACTGTAGGCTCTTTAAGTCAATACTTTTATACGCATTTTATTCGCCCTGGCCAGAGGCGGCCGCGCCAGCGTTCTCTGGGAGTAAGTGGCTTTTGGCAAAGGTGAAGCCGAAGGTGCTCCCCTTGCCCTCTTGGCTCTTGAAGACCACGGCGCCCCCTTGGGCAATGACCACCTTCTTGGCCATAAACAGACCCAGGCCAGTGCCGTCCGGCCGGGCGCGCTTGGCGTTGGGCGCGCGGTAAAACTTGGTAAACAGATGATGCTGCTCGTGGCGCGGCACACCAATGCCGTTGTCGCTCACCAAAAATTCAACCGTTTGCGGCTTGTCTACCAGATGTACCTCTATATGGCCGCCGGCCGGGGTGTAGTACACGGCGTTGTCCAGGAAATTCATGATGACCTGGCGCAGCTTGGTCTCGTCCAGCATGAGCAGCGGGAAATGCTCGGGCTTTTGGTAATCGAGCGTCAGGTGGCGGCTTTTGGCCGTCTCTACCAGCTGCTCAACCTCTTCCTGGACGACTTTGGCCAGGTTGCAGCGCGTGGCCTCAATGATGAACTTGCCGGTTTTGAGCCGCGACACGTTTAAGAGGTCAGAAATGAGGTACACCATGCGCTGCGAGCTCACAAACGACTGGTTGAGCAGCCGCCGCTGCAGCCGCGTGATGTTGCCGGCGTCGCCGTCCAACACCATGCTCACATAGCCCTTAACAGAGGTGAGCGGCGTGCGCAGCTGGTGCGACGCCATGCTAATGAAGTCGTCTTTGGTCTCGTTGAGCTTGCGCAGCTTGTCGTTGGCGCGGCGGAGCTTGCGGGTGGCGTCGTCGATTTTTTCTTGGAGGGTCAGGTTGAAGTTTTCAATCTGAGTGAAGCGCAACACGTTTTGGGCGGCAATGGCGATTTGGTCGGCTGCGATGCTCAGTACTGCCAAATCCTGCGACGTGAGCGGCATATCGTTTTTCTTGTTGCCAAACACAATGAAGCCCACTACATCGTCGTGGGAGGTCATTTTGCCGACGGCGCTGACATTTTTCTCTTCAAACAGCGTACGCACGCTGCGCATCTCCGGCCTTATATCACGCAGTGAGACCACTTTTTCGGGCCGGTCAAAGATGTCTTTGCTGATGTCTGCGTACTGGTGCAGCACCATTGCACGTTGGGAGGACATAATGCGCATCCTGTCTTTGTCGGTGAAGACACCGATGAAGGTGAACTCCAACTTGAGCTTGTCGGTGAGCAGCGTCTCGCAGAGCGTGAGCATGCGGTGCATATCAACGGTGCTGATGAGGATGGCGTTTAGGTGGTCGACGACGTCTTGGGTGTCGTAGACGTCGCGGAAAAAGAAGCGGTTGGTGAGGCGGTCGAAAAGCCGCTTGAGCGGCTGGAAAGACACCGCGATCACCAGGACGAGCAGGGCGTTAAATAGCTGTTGCAGGTCTCTGTGGTGGCGGAAGGCGGTTACGAACGTGCCCGAGGTGTCGGCCAGGAAGACAAACCCCACAGCTACAGTGGTGCCCAGGAAGGCGTAAGCCGTACTGCGCACTACAGCGGTGCGGATATCAAACAGCTTGTAGCGGCCAATGGCGTAGTAGAAGGCAAACGCCATTGCCAAACCGCCAACAGGGGCAAATTGCGACGGCCAGGCACTCGAAAATACGGCCGGCAAGATGAGGTTGGTGAGCAGCCCCAGCACTGTAAAGAGCGTAAGGCCCCAAACAACGATATCTAGCTGGCGTTTGGCGCTCGTGTCCCTTGTTTTTTGCAGCGCCCGCCACTTGCCAAACAAGAACGCCAGGAACGCAAGTAGTCCGCCACCCAAAAACAGCACGAAAACTGGGTATAGCTTCCCGTATTGGGGATACGGGAAATCGTTGGTTATTTTTACCCCCCTGATAACCAAAGGGGTGGCGAGCGTGAGAACCTCAACAATAAGGCCGCCGCCAAACAAGAACAGTTTGTAGGCGAGGCGGTGCCGCACCTTGAGCAGCGCGTTAGCAAACACCTGCACCACAACGGCCAAAGACAGCGCCACGCCATAGGTAAAGCGCCCTAAGAACGGATGCAACGTGCTCAGGCTGGTGTGCGTCACCAAATAGACAGCGATGAGCCACAGCGAGTTATTGGACAAAAACAGCAGGAACAGCTTATTAGTAAAGCTTCGGCTGTTGCGGAACACCAAAAACCCCATAAAAGCCAGCACGCCAACGGTGGCGAGCGTCGGTAAGGCCAGGAGATACTGCATAAGCAGTATTATACAACAGCACGGCAGAGGCTATTGGGCGGGCATGTGGGACGATTTATGGACTACTACCGTAGACAAGGCCGGTATGCGGACGCTCACCGTGCCGGCCGGCGCCTCCTCGACAATGCGCAGGTACTTAGTGAGCTTGCCTTGGGTAGCCTTGGCCTTGGCGGCGCCAGCACCGCTGCCAGTTGCCTCTGTCCCGAGGAGTGCAAGAAGTGTGTTGGCAGAAGCAACAAAGATGTCACGGTGGTCATCCACGGGCAATTCGTGGCGTACTTGGCTGAGCGCCACCACTTGGCCGCTGGCGACCGCTACTCGGGCGACACGCTCGGCCAGGTCTTTGCCGAACTCTGTCTTAAAACCAGCGATCTCTAGTACAAGCATCATGAGGTCGCGGGCTGCCATGCCGGCGGCAAGTACCTTTGGGTCGTTAGATGCCACGCTTGCCTCTGACCAGTCATATTCGGTAAAGACAGCTCTTTCGCCCGTGATGCGGAGCTGGTCGGCAATGGTGCTGTCAGGGTCTTTGCTCCAGGCGGTCGCGGCGCGGGTGTAGGTGATGTCGAAGGCGCCGTCGGGGATCCCACTCATATCTTCCATGCGGCCGAGTATCTTGCGTTCTGGTGGCGTTGAGCGTTGGTCAAGCATGGGTTGGCTGCCGTCGAAGGCGTAGTACGTAACTCCATTTTCGGTGGCGAGGTCTTCGACGCTCGTTCCGGCGCCGGAGCCGATATCCAGCAACGTGACTGGCCGGCCGTCTGCCCGTGCCTGCAACTCGCCGATTACTGGGTCGAGGTCATGCTGCATAACGCTGTCCAAAATGCCATCCATGGTGCGCAGGCGCGCGCTTTCAGCCACCTCCCACGTTGTGCCGGCCGCGGCCGACGCCGTGTAGACGTTCCCATCGCCAAATGCGGTAGCGCCCGCGCCCCCGTTAGTTATCGATTCATGCATAGACATGTGCGGCCCTTCGTATGCGGGACCAGGTAGCCGCGCTTAGTAGCATGTCATTTAGGCCAATCAGGAAATCGGCCATGGTTATCTCAAGTGTTAGTGAACGCTTTTTGTCTCCGGCGTTCCGGGCAGCCGCCGACTGGTTAAGCAGATCCTCAAAGAACGTGCGCGTTTCGACCATTGCCGGCCGCAAACGCACCCCCGCCGAGGCGCCCTCGCCGGCAATTTTTATGGGGTTGCCCAGGGAGCGCACCACCTCTGGCCCAAAGGCACGTATCAGCCCGGCGTATTCCGCTTGGACGACGCCTATTATCCACAACTCGTCACGGGCGACGGAGTCCTGGATGGCCGCCTTGTACAGCTCGGTCTTGATGTCGGTGTCGTAGTCGCTGCGCTTCCAGAGGCCGGCGGCTTCGACGACGCGGCGGTCGCGCGTGAGGTGGCTCTGCAGCTCTGCCAGGCCTTCGGGGGTGTATGCGCCATCGGACACAAACTTGTGGTATGAAGGCAGGCGTTCGAGGTCACCACCCGTCGTGTGGATTTTGCGGATCGAGGCCACCGGCTCGCCGGTTTCCGGGTCAACCACCACCAAAAATTCCACGTTGGGGCCGCGCATGTTGTCGAGCTGGGCTTCCTCGGTCAGCAGACCGTGCTCCTGGTATGTGCGGCGGCGGCCAACGACAACCTCATCGGCAAGCCCGGCAAACTCTGGGTCGCCGATGTCATAAAAAGATACCAGCAGGAGCTTTTTGCCCTCGGGGGTCACGACTTCACGGTCGGGTGCTGAGCGCGCGCTTACCCTCTCTGGCATAGGGCTGGCTGGCATAGCGTCGGCCGTCACTGCCACGCTACCAATCGCGGCCGGCGTCCGCGCTCTCAGGTGTAGCTTTTCGAGCACTGTCCTGCCGAGCGCACGGGCACGCGTCAGGAAGCCAGGCGTTTGTGCCGTAGCTTCGGGGGCAAGCTCGGCAATACTAGCCGGGAGGCCGTGTAGAAAGCCAGGACGTCGCTCCTCTGGGACATAGCGCAACAAGGGCAAATCTTGTTCTGGGTTGGTAAGCGCAGGGAATGCAGCCGGGATGGGCTCACCGGCGGCCACCTCTTCCTGGTGGGCGTAGGCAGCGTCAATTAAGGCAACGCTGGCGTCGAGGTCAAAGCTGGATACGCCTGGCAGCCAACGCAAATGCGCCACCAGGGCGTCAACCCGGCCACGGGCAATGCTGCCGCTATCTGCATCAGGATCCCTTAGCTGACGCGCGTCAGTGTCCAGCCACTGACCAGCACTCTGCTGGGCAGCCTCCACCGCCAGTGGGTCTTGGCTCCCGCGGACGGTTTCCGCAGCGCTGCGCAACTCACCATATTGCGTAATGAGCTCGCCGGCGGTTGGTGACGGTGACAGTAAGGCGGTATTAGCCGCTGCTACCATCACCTCGCCAGTAAATACCGGCGCACCAGTTGTATATGAACCCACCGCAACTCTTGGTTGGTCTAAGATTGCCATTTGATCCCACTCCACGGGACAAAAAATAACACGCGGCCAGTCCTTTTTAAGGACTTTCCGCGTGCCATTGTTTCTACTAACTTGCCATTCCCTTTACAGGAAATTACAAATGTTATGATAATACCAAAACCCCGAAAAGTCAAGGAAATGGCATGTGATGTTTATCACATTGGTGAACACATCTGATGCTTTTAATGCTGGCGGCCGCTCTGTGATAATCCCCTTGCCCCCTCCCCCAGCTTTGTGGTACTACTAAGACTATCAGTTCGCATAAAAAGCAATAATACGCCCAAAAACCACCCGCACCACCTATGCCGCCCCAGCCAAAAGCAGTTGTAGTCGAGGATGATAGTGACCTGCAGTTTCTCTATAAGTTGAAGCTGCAGCGCGAAGGCTTTGACGTGCGCGGCGCCAGCAACGGCATGGAAGGGCTGGAGCTGGTACGGCAGTGGCGGCCAGACATTATCTTGCTTGACCTCATGATGCCGGTGATGGGCGGCGCCGAGATGCTCGCCATGCTCCGCTCTGAGGAGTGGGGCAGCAGCGTGCGCGTCATCATCCTTACCAATATCAGCAAGGACGAGGCGCCGCCCGCGCTGCGCTTTTTGCACGTGGACCGGTATGTGGTCAAGGCGCACCACACGCCGGCGCAGGTCATCCAAATGGTCCGGGAGGTGCTAGAAACCAACGCCCCGGCGTAGGCCCAGAAAGGCCTTGAACACAAGTGCTACACTAATAAATGTACAAGAAAGAGGGTACATGACCAAAGTCGCAATAATCGAAGACGATGAAGCCATCTCACAGATGTACCGCATCAAATTCGAGGGGGAGGGCTACGAGGTTGAGACTGCCGAAAACGGCAAGCTGGGCCTGGAATTATGCCAAGAAATGCGGCCGAACATTGTGCTGTTGGACCTTATGATGCCCATCATGACCGGCGAAGAAATGCTGGCCAAGATGCGGGCGACGCCGTGGGGCAAGAAGATCAGGGTAATTATCCTGACTAACCGCGGCGAGCAAGAAATCCCGCCGGAAGTAAAAAAGCTGGGCGTGGACGCCATTATTTTGAAAGCGGCAATGACGCCGCGGCAAGTGGCGCAGCTGGTACAGGAACGGCTAAGCGTGGAGCCAGAAGAAGGTTAATCTGCCGTTGGGTTGTTGCGGTGGGCGTTGTTAAGCTCGGCTTCGAACGCGCGGATGAAGGCGGAGTCGGTGCAGTCGTAGCGGCATACCGGGACTGTCTCGTTGGGGCGGAGCAGGCGCCGGCGCGTGTATACCATGGGGCCAACGCAGGAGTCGAGCGCGGTGCGGGCGACCAGGAACGGGCCTTGGTCGAGCCGGTATAGATCGTAGTAGGCGCGTCCGCGCTCGGTCTCCTTAACAGGTTCGGCGGCTGGATCTGGGGTGAGGTCGAGCGGGCCAGTTTCCATGTACGAGGCTGCAACATCCAGCAAGAAAGGCAAGGCGAACTCGGCGATATTTGCGCGCTCGGCTGCTGGGCGGGCGTTAAAGTCCGCGATTCTCTGATTGCGTTTGGCGGCAAGTTCCCGAAGGCGCTCGATGTCGCCGGTGTCGAAGTGGTCGTTCTGGGAGGCCCGGCTACGCATAAACGCCAGTCCCCGCGCTTCAGGGTCTTGCGGCTTCATGCGCGGCTCGCCATAGAGCGGATTGTCAGTGCCGCAGCTGACGTTAAAATGATAGCTTGCCGTGGCGACCGCCTCCACAGAAAACCGGAATTGCCCCGGCCCGTCCGTCGAGTGCAGCCACTGGTCCGCAGGTATAAGCTCCCGGGAGAGCTCAGAAAAATAGCTCGCCTGCCCAAGGGCGCAGCGGATTTGGCACGGGCCTTCTTCTATTGATGACATAGTTTGCGATTATAGCATTTTGTGGCTTTATACACAATTTCGCGGGCTCGGCCTGACAGATACGTCACGGCAAGGTATAGTAGTACGCATGAAGGTTGCAATTGTAGGCTATGGCATTGAGGGCAAAAGCGCCCTTCCCTATTGGCAAAAACGTGGTGCAGAGGTAACGGTGTGCGACCGTAACACGGCCGTGCAAGTGCCGGCTGGGGTGGAGACGCAGCTAGGCGACGGCTACCTGCATGGCCTCGGCCGCTTCGACGTCATTATGCGCACCGCCGGCATGCACCCCAAGGTGATCATGGCCGAGAACCCGGGCGTGGAGGCCAAAATCACCACCACGGTGGATGAGTTTTTGCGCACCTCGCCCACCAAAAATATCATTGGCGTCACCGGCACCAAGGGCAAAGGCACCACTTGCATGCTCACCACCAAGATGCTGGAGGCGGCGGGCAAGAAGGTGTTTTTGGGCGGCAATTTTGGCACCTCGCCGTTTGAATTTTATGACCAACTAGACGCCAACTCCTGGGTCGTCCTGGAGCTGTCGAGCTTCATGCTGTACGACATCAAGCACAGCCCGCACATCGGCGTCTGCCTGATGGTACAGCCCGAACACCTGGACTGGCACGGCAATTACGAGGACTACTCACGCTCCAAAGCCAACCTGTTCCGGTGGCAATCGGGTGACGACGTGGCCATTTACTACGCCGACAGCCAAGCGTCGCACCAAATTGCCAGCGCCAGCCCGGGCCGCAAAATCGCCTTTTATGACGAGCCCGGCGCCTACGTCCACGAGGGTAGCATCATGGTTGACCAAACCGTACTGTGCAAGGTGTCTGAGCTGCAGCTGCTGGGCAAACACAACTGGCAGAATGTCTGCGCCGCGGCCACGGCCGTGTGGCAGGTGGTGCAGGCGCCAGATGCCATCCGCCAGGTGCTCACCACCTTTAGCGGGCTGCCCAACCGCCTGGAATTTGTGCGCGAAGTGGACGGCGCGCGCTATTATAATGACTCGTTTGCCAGCGACCCCTACGCCACCGAGGCGGCGATTGCCGCCATCCCCGGCAGCAAAGTGGTGGTTGTGGGCGGCTACGAGCGCATGCTCCCCCTGGAACAGTTTGCCCAAACCGTGGCGGACAACGCCAAAGACATCCGCACCATGGTGTTAATTGGCGCCAGCGCCCGGCGGGTGGCCAGCGCCCTGCAAAAGGCTGGCTTTGACAAATTTAAGCTGAGCCCGGCCAAAACCATGGCCGACATTGTGGCCGAGGCCCACGCCCACGCCCACCATGGCGACGCCGTGCTGCTCTCCCCCGGCTTTGCCAGCTTTGACATGTTTAAGAACTTTGAGGACCGCGGCCTGCAATTTAAGGAAGCGGTGCACGCCTTATGAGCAAGTACCGCCAATTTATCTTCGAGAAATACACCTTTGACGCTGGAGCCGGCCGCTTGGAGTTGCACTACAGCCTGGACGGCGAGCTGAATTTTCTAGAGGCGTACCGCTTTGACTTCCCGTTTGTGGCGTACGACGCGGCGCTACTCGACCGCGCGCTGCAAGCCCTGTTCTTCATGGCCGGCGTGTCGTACTACAAAACCTATATCCCGCCGGAGATTGTGGTAAAACAGGGTTCGCTCGATGCCCAGCAGGCGGCGTTTTTTAGCAAGACGTACCAGCGCGGCATGGGTGAGTTTTGGTATGTGAACAAACTGGACCCGCACACGCCAGTGACGATTCCGGCCACCACGGATAAAATCGAGCCGCTGCCGCCCGGCAGCGCAGAAAACGGTGCCGGCGACGGGTTACTTGTGGCGCTGGGCGGCGGCAAAGACTCGCTGGTATCTGTGGAGCTGCTGCGCGCACAGCACAGCATCACCACCTGGAGCCTTAACCATCGGAGCCAGCTGCAGCCGCTGGTGGACAAAATTGGCCTGCCGCACGCTTGGGTGGAACGCGAGTGGGACACGCAGCTCCTGGAGCTCAACAAGCAGGGCGCGCTCAACGGGCACATCCCCATCTCTGGCATTTTTGCCTGCGTGGGCACGGTGGTGGCGGTTTTGGCCGGCAAACGCGACGTGGTGATGAGCAACGAGCAATCGGCCAACGACCCCACGCTGCACTACCAGGGCGTGGCCATTAACCACCAGTACTCAAAATCACAGGAGTTTGAGCGCGATTTCCAGGCGTTTTTGCAGCACACGGTGGGCGGGCGCGTGCGCTACTACTCATTCCTGCGGCCGCTCAGCGAAGTGCGGATTGCCGAAATTTTTGCCCATGTGGGTTTCGAGAAGTACCAAGCCGTGTTTAGCTCCTGCAACCGGGCGTTTGTGCACAGCGCCACACACATGAGTTGGTGCGGCGAGTGCTCCAAATGCGCCTTCGTGTTCCTAGCACTGACGCCGTTTGTGCCCCGCGCCGACCTAGAACACATGTGGGGCAAAAACTTGTTAGTAGACCCCGCACAAGAGGTTAATTACCGCAAGCTGCTTGGCATTGAGGGCGACAAGCCCCTGGATTGCGTCGGCGACGTCAAGGAGTCACGCGAGGCGATGCAGCTCGCCTTCCAGCAGTACCCGGAGCTGGCGCAAAAGTACCACTTCGACATCCCGCCCGGCTACAACTACAAAGACGAGGGCACGCACGAGATGCCGCCGGAGCTGTACGCGGTCCTGCAGGCCGCGCTGCAGTCGTATGGCTCGTAGTACACTATTTTTGTGGGTGAGCACAACCAAAGACCAAGCGTAATCTTCCCGAATGGCACCGTACAATTGTTGTACGCCCTAGCCGAAGAGCCGGCCGCCAACGTCCGCTGCAGCGTGGACCCTGGCGATCCGGCCATCGCTGTATACCAGACGCCCCGAGGATGCGCGGCGCGGCCGGACGACAGAGTGCAGGCGCTGTGCGGGCAGCACATTGAGACCGATGGCATCAGCGAAGGGTCGCGCCCGCTGGTTGACCTTACCGAAGGCGGGGCCTGGAGCGCGCAGGCCGGCCTTGTCTTACCACTCAGGCTTGGCTACAACGCCCTGCAGCTTACCCAATTCCTGGAATCGCCTAATCCTTGATTGCTTGGCGTGTGGCGCGCATCACGTTTTCAAACAGCGCGCAGACGGTGAGCGGGCCGACGCCGCCTTTGGTGGGCGTGATGGTGAGGTCGTCGCGTTCGTACACCTCTGGCGCCAGGTCGCCCACGGTTTTGCCCTCTTCGCCAGCCACGCCGGCGTCCACCACGACAGCGCCCTGTTTGATCATGTCTGGGTACAAAATGGCCGGGCTGCCGGTGGCAGTGATGATGATGTCTGCCTGCAGCGCCTCGGCTTTGAGATCGGTGGTCTCGCGGTCGACGCTCCACACGTCCACGCCGGAATTTTTGAGCATCTTCTCTAGCGGACGGCCCACCAGCTTACCGCGGCCTACCAAAAGCACCTTCTTGCCGCGCAGCTCAACATTGTAGCCAGACAAGAGCCACAGGATAGCCATGGGCGTGGCCGGGTCGAATGTAGCCTGCGCGCCCAGGGCGTCCACGTCTTTTTCCGGCGCCACCAGATTTACAATTTCCTCTGTTTCGGCCGGGTTGGCCAGGGGCAATTGTACGATGATGCCGTGCACGGAAGCGTCCTGGTTGAGCTGGGCGATTAAGTCGCGCACAGCGGGCTGCTCCACGCGGTGCACCTCCACGGCGATGCCTAGGTCCGCACCGTACTCCCGCTTTTTGCGCACATAAATGCCGATGACCGGGTGGTCGATGGTCACCACAATAGCTAGCTTGGGCTGCACGTGCCCGGCTTGGATAAGGCTGCGCGCCTCGCGCAGCTGCCGCTCTTTGATGTAGCCGGCCAGTTCACGGCCGTTTAAAATCTTCACCAGCGTATTATAACAGATAGGCTTCAGCTGCCGCCTCCGGCCGCGCCCGCTTGCAAAAACAGGGGTATATTGCTATACTCTACCTTCGTCGGGCACCTTGCGCAGCGGGCTTTCTGCGGCGCGGTTCCCTACACGGGCCAGTAGCTCAGCTGGTTAGAGCGTCTGCCTCTTAAGCAGAATGTCCAGGGTTCAAGTCCCTGCTGGCCCTCCAAAACGCGGACACTACCAAAGACTTCTGTAATAAGAAGTCTTTTT
The DNA here is from genome assembly GCA_035479375.1 of Saccharimonadales bacterium (SeqCode). Lineage (GTDB taxonomy): Bacteria > Patescibacteriota > Saccharimonadia > Saccharimonadales > UBA4665 > PMNU01. The sequence goes on from DATIIT010000001.1 coordinate 131,061, forward strand.
GGTTTGCTATACTCTAGGAATGCTTACAATTATCAGGGACTCGGGTTACGCCGACAGGCTAAGGAAATACAAAGTCGTCCTCGACGGCATCGTGGTTGGGGACATTAGCAATGGCGAAACAAAATCGTTCGACATTGCTGCGGGCAAACACTCATTGCAACTAAAAGTTGATTGGGCAAAAAGTAATCTGCTTGAATGTACCTACAAGCCAGGCGAGGACTTAAAGTTCACGGTTACGAGCCCGCTAAGAGGCATAAACGTTGTTAAGTCCGTTTTTTACGCAACAATATTTAGCAACAAATACTTGAAGCTGGAACAAATAACTTAAACTTGTATTTCGCTTTACACGGAGGGAACCTGTGCTAGAATGCCGCCATGGACGAAGCGCAGCTCGATGATTTGAAGCAGTTTATTGCGGGCATTGTCTCGCAAACAGAGGTGAGGCTGCAGGGGCAGATCACCGGATTACGGGGCGACGTCACACAGCTACAGGGAGGGCTGGCTCAGCTGCGGGATGAAATGGCCGATGGTTTCTCCGGCGTTGGCGAAGCAATTGCAAGCATCCACGACCAAATGGCCGAACGCGATATCGAGGTCGATAAAAGGCTGGTAGCGCTTGAGCGGTATTTTGCGTTAGGCTAAAACTACCTGGGAGCCGCCAGGTGCTACACCTCCACCGTCTTAATCAGCCACATGTCCGAGGCCAGCCCCCGGCTGGTGAGGTACGCAAACGGCAAGTAGCCAAAGCCCTTGTCGCCCCAGCTAGTGCCCCAAGAATTTTGGAAGGTGAACAGCCGGGTGGCTGCGTCGTAGCCAACAATTAAAATGGCGTGGCCGCCCAGCAAACCCTCGCGGCGCTTGGGCATGGGGATGTGGCCGGTGCGCGACGCTGCCGCGCTTTCAAAACTCTCGTACACCGAAATACCGGTTACAAATGGGTAGCCCGCCGCCAGGCAGGCGAGCATGTCCCGCGTAGGGTCGCTATGCGGCGTGACGATGCGGTGGTACGATAGCGCCTGGTTCTTTTTGGCCGTGGCAAAGGCGGGCGCGGGCGGCTTTTCGGTAAACTTGCTAATGTCGTATTCCCAGTCGCGCTCCGGCGGGGCGCCGAGCTTAACCAGCACTTTGACGCCGTCACGGATGCGCGCGCCGGAATCTTGCGTGACCGTGCCCTCGATATCGCGCTCGTTCCAGTAAATAAAGAGGCGGCTGGGCGCCATGAACTTTTTGCCTTCGCGGGCGCGGTCAAAGTCGAAGGCGGCAGACAGCGCGTTGGCCGTACAGCTGCCCAACTGGCCTTGGTCGAACACCGGGCGGGTGTGGGGGCGCAAATCTACCTTTTTGAGCGTGGGGAGGCGGGCGAGCATCTCTGTGGGCGGCTCGTAGATGTAGTCGCGCTGGTCTGGCAAGTCGCTGATCCAGCCCAGGCCGTGGCCTTTGGGGGTTAGTGTTGGCCTCATACAAACTCCTTTTCCTGTGTTATGCACTAGGAGGGCGGCCGATGTACACGGCGCGCCAGTTCCCACCATGGTATTCGAGCAATGTGACGGAGGCGTTGGGGAAATCGTAGGTTCCCCATTCGGCAAACGGTGCTTGCAGTAGCGTGCCCACCGCGGCCTGTAGTGGCGCGTAGTGGCTCACCAGCAGCAGTTCCACCTCTGTTATGTGTTCCTGGATGAGCGCAACGAGCCGCCCGCCGCACGCTTGCCAGCTTTCGCCGCCGGGCGGGGCAAACAGGAAGCGCTCGTCTATAGGCAAGCCGTGGATGTACGCGGCCACCTCTTGCACCGGGCGGCCATGCCACTGGCCGCCGTCCATTTCGGTGAGGCGGGCATCTGGCTGCGGCGCCCGGCCGAGCGCGGCTCCTAGGATGCCGGCCGTTTGCTGGGCGCGCACCTTGGGCGAGGCCAAGACGTGTGTGGGGCGCACGCCCTGCCGGTGCAGCCACGCCGCGGTGTGGCGGGCTTGCGTCTGGCCTTCCGGCGTTAGCGGGCAATCGTTATCCCAGGGGAAATCGGCCGGGCGCAGGTTGGCAGCCGTCTGGCCGTGGCGGATAAGGTAGAGTTTCATTGCTCGATGAACACGTCCTGCAACAGGTTAAGGTCGGCGGTAATGACATCGCCCTGCTGGTGGATGAGCGTGTGCAAGCGCACCGCTTGGCCGCCGGCGCGGATGACGTAATCGTCTTGGGAATGCAGCGGGTCGGAGATGGTGCTGGCCAGCCAGCCTGGCAGCGGGCCATTATACCCCTTGGCCACGGCGTCCAGGTAGCTGGTGGCGCGGCGGAACAGCTTGGGCAAGAGCAGCTGGTGGCCGTCCGGGCCAAGCGAGGCGTGCGACGCCAGCGTAAACCGCGCGCTGGTGTCTGCCGCCCACACGCCCAGCTTTTTGCTGGCTGCGGTGTGGGCTTGGGCAAACAGAAAATCGCGGTGCGCGGGCGGCGTGGAGCTGTACACGGTCACGTAGGCAGCGCCGCTAGTGAGCATCTGCGTGTTGACGGTGCGCGCCAAAATATCCTCGGTGAGGGCGGTGACGGCGCCGTCCTTGAACTCGCCCGTTGGGCCAGCCAGCAGGTACGACACCGGGCGGCCATACGGGTCGAGCAAGCCAATAAAAATCGTGGCCGGCACAGTTACGGGCGTGCTGGCCGTTACCGTGCCGCCGGCGTCGAACACCACCTGGGAGAACCCGGCGGCGCGCAAAAACACCTCGCGCGCGGCAACGCCTTGCGGCTGCGCCTGGCCCTCAAAGTGCGTCTCTGGCGCGTCGATGCCGTCGATGCGCAGCTGCACACTGTTGTCTGAGGCAGCCGGCCGCAGTCGGGAGGCGTGTGGCAGCGCCAGCAGCGTCTTCAGGTTATCTGGGATGAAGTGGATGGAGTCACCATCCGGCTGCCGCCCAATAGTGGTCAGCTTGCCGGTAGCCACAACAAACAAATTAGTGCGGAGACGCGGATCCATACCTGTATGATAGCAAGTTTAGGCGCGGGCGCCAGGCCATTTGCGGCGGATGTCGATCACCGAAGCCAGCACCACATTGGCCACCAACAGATACACCGGGAAGGCATAATTGGCAAATGTCCAGTGCGCAATCGTTAACAGCGAAATAGCCGTCCCCACGACGCCAAACCAAAACGTAAGCGCGCGCTCTGTTTCCGGATGGTGGTAGGCTTTGGTGAGCGTGGGTAGGCAGGCGAACACATCGGCACAAATGCTAAACAAAATGGCCACGTCGCCCTTGCCGGTAACCGCCCACAACACGAGGGCGATAAGCGACAGCCCGCCGCAAAACCAGTCAAACGGCCGCAGTTTCCAGTAGGCTTTTTTGGTGGCGAACGAAATAGTGAGCACCATGAGCGGCCCCAACCCCGAGGACAGCGTAATGAGCGATTGCCAGCCCACCCCTTGCGACAGTTCCGCAGCAAAGGCAATGAGCGGCGCGGCAGCCCACAGACCCCAGCCCACGCGGTTGGGCTTGGTGCGCCCGGCCAGGGTATCTTTGGCATACGAAATACAGCCAACCAAGTTTACCGCAGCGGCGGCAACATTCCATTCCGGGCTCAGCATATCCCTAAAGTATACCAGCTGCAAAATAGCTTACAGCGCCATTTGCCAAAAGATATATACTAGTATGGAGGAGGATTTTATATGGCAGAAGAGAAAAAGAAGCACAGCCTGCTGCGCAAAGCGATTAAATACGGACTGCTTAAGGGCCTGTAGGCGCCCCGCCGCCCGCCGCGGCCAACAGCGGCCGGATAACATTCAGCAAATAGAACGAGCCGGTTACCAGAAGTACCGGCTCGTTTCTTTGTTGCAGGGCGTGGAAGGCGGCGGCCGCGTCGGTGATGAGCTCATGGCTGATGTGCTGCGCCGCCAGCTCTTGGACGATATTCTGCGGGTCTGTGGAGCCGTATTTACCGTGGGCGCCAGATGGGAAGGTGGTGACGATGACGTGGGCGCGCAGCGGTGCCAGCTCGGCGAGCATCCGCTGGAAAAATTCCGGCTTTGCCCGGGTGGCGCCAAACAGCACAGCAACGTCCTGGCCGGGGTAGCGCGCCTGCACGCTCGCCACCAAGGCGCGCACTTTTTGGGCATTGTGCGCACCATCTAAAATGATGGTTTTGCCACTGAGCTGGTGGATTTCCATGCGCGCCGGGATGTTGGTGCGGGCGGCGGTTTCGAGCTGGGCAGCTGTGGGCGCCGGGGCGCCATCCCGCTCTAGCGCAAAGCCAGCCGCCGCGGCCGCCATGGCAAAATTGCGGCGCTGGAACAGGGGCAGGAATGCGTAGGCGGCTTCATCAGAAATGATGTGCAAGTCGGCCTGCTTGAGCTGGGCGCGCCGCACAATGGGCGCCATAATCTCCGCTGGCTGCTGCCGTGCAAAAACGGTGTTGTGCAACTGGATGATGCCCGCTTTGTTCCCGGCAATCTCGCCCAGGCTGTTGCCCAAAACCGCCATATGCGCGTAGCCGATGTCGTTGATGACGCACACCTTGCCTTCCTGCCGGAAGACGTTGGTGGAGTCGGCCAGGCCGCCGATGCCCACCTCCACCACGGCATATTCCACGCCTTTTTGGGCAAACTCCCACAGTGCGAAGGCGGTGATGCCCTGGAAATAGTTGAGCGGCAAGTTCGCCGGCGCGATAAGCTCTAAAAAGCGGGCGAAGTCGGCGCAAAACTCAGCCTCGGGCAGCGGCTGGCCGTTAATTTGCACGCGCTCGGCAATGGAATCGGCGTGCGGGGAAATAGTGAGCCCCACCTTTTTGCCCGCAGCCAGCAACACCGCCGCCGCGTAGTAGGCGGTAGACGTCTTTCCAGACGTGCCGGCCACATGGATGACCTTGTACGAGTCCTGCGGGTTGCCCAAAAACTCCATGAGCTCGGGCGTGTTTTGCGGCGCGTGCAGCACCGGCACCATGGTGTTGGGACGCAGGGCGGCGAGCGCCGCCTCCACATCGGCAAAGGTCTTGATGCGCGGCATGGCCCTATTGTACCTGTTTGGCGTCGAGCTGCGCCACTGCGCCGACGATGCCCGGGAACTCGGCAACAAAGGCATCTACGTGGTAAGCCTGGAAATCCGCTGGCGTGCGGACGCCCGCCTCCAAGCTGCCCACAAAGTGCACGCCCGCCTGGTTGGCGGCCTGGGCGTCGCTGGGCGAGTCGCCAATGTACACGCATTCCCCCGGCGCCAAGCCGTGCGCCTGCAGCACCTCGTTAAAGGCGCGCGGGTCGGGCTTGTGGAACTGCATATTCTCGCGGTAGTAAAAGGCGGTGACGCGCCCGGCCAGGCCGTGGTCTGGCGCCAGCATGTGAATGAGCTCGGAATGCTCGCGGTTAGTGAGCAGCATGAGCCGCTTGCCGGCGGCGATGAGCGCGTCCATAGCCTGGTAGTTTTGGGCTGGCACCACATCGAGTTTGCCGGCATCTAAGTACTCCTGGAGCGCTGGCGCATAGACTGCCCGGAAAGCGTCCACGTCAACACCGGGCGAGCGCTCGGTGATAGCTTCAAACAGCTGCCGCCCCCAGGTGGCGATGTGCACGGCACGGGGCATTGGCGGCCGCCCCATGCGGCGCAAGGCCTCGTTTTCCAGAAGATAGGTGGCGTGCTCAGTAAGGCACAATGTGTCGTCAACATCGATAATAACGGCGCGGACCATGCTAGTAAGTGTACCCTACTGGTCGCTCAGGTATAAATCGCTGTCTAGGCCACCAAACAGGCGCAGCCGCAAAAAGCACAGCCGCATGAAGATGACGTGCACCTGCAGGCTGGCCGCCAGCAGCATGGTAGCGCCGGCCAGATAAAACCAACCGCTGCCGCTGACGGTCATGGACAGGCCGCTCACACCATGCTCGGCCAGGGAGATGCTGGCCGGCACCAGCAGCGCCACAAACAGCACTGTGTAGATGACCCAGCCAATGATCCCGGACAAGCGCAAGGCAAACCGGGCAGTGGCCGCGGCCAGCATGGCCTTGACCGCCTTATTGGTGCTGCGGATTTCGTACAGCACTACCCGCGATTCCTGCGCCAGCCCAGATAAGCTGCGCACCAGCAAATACGCCAAACAACCCACGCCGAGCGCACAAACCAGCAGCAGGCTGAGGTACAGGACGTTGTCGTTAAAGACGCGCTGGCTCAAAGAGGAGCTCGAGCCGGAGCGGGCCAGCAGCCGCGTATTCACGCCGTAATTGCCAAACAGAAAATCATAAAATAGCTGCTTGTGGTGGATGTACGCCCAGCTCTTTTGCGCCACAAACGCAGCAGCTAAGAGCAGCGTGGCAGTACCGCTCAATATGGACGGGCTAGCAACGGCGATGACTGTTCTTATTTTGCTCATTCTTCTACTACTGTACGAAAAATTATGTATATGTCTACCATTGACGTTAGCATTATAGTGCGCTACGTTAAAGTAAGAACGTAAAAAATTAAAATAAAGTAAAGAGAAACGACGTGCATACACTACGATCACTCACCAGGCTCTCCGCCGCGGTCCGGGCCACAACTCTTTTAATTGCCGCCGGCGCTATCGGTGGTTTTTGGCTTTTGCCGGGCGCGGCGAGCGCGGCCTGTACAGCCCCGGGGCCGTCCAATGACTTTGGCTCGGCCACCACGACGCTCACCGTACCTTCTGCGGCGACCTACAACATCTGGACACGCATGAAGGCTGGCGGCAGCACGGCCAACTCCTTTAACATGGACGTCGATGGCGGCGCCTGTTACCAGGTTGGCGGCGCCAACACCAGCAGCACGGCCTGGACATGGGTCAACTACCAAGGCGGGAACACTGCCAACAAGGTGCAGCAATCGCTGGGCCAGGGCGCACACACCATCAAAATGTATGGCACGCAAGCTGGTGTTGAGGTGGACCGCATTATCGCCGTCTCTGACCTGAGCTGCGTACCCACAGGCACCGATGGCACGAACTGCAACAACCCCGGCGACACCACCTCGCCCACGGTCGCCCTGACTGCCCCAGCCGCCAACGTCACGGTAAGCGGCGCCACAGACATCAGCGCCAACGCCACAGACAACACCCAAGTGGCCAAGGTTGAATTCTACGTCAACAGCACGCTGGTGAACACCGACACCACTGCACCGTACACTTACAAGTGGGACACCTCACTCTTACCCAATGGCTCGTACACCATCTTGGCCAAAGCTTACGACGCCGCCGGCAACACCGCCAGCGACACCCGGCCGGTAATGGTCAAAAACAACGATACCCAGGCGCCGACGACGCCTACCGCACTTACTGCTACTGCCAGCTCCTTCGACAAAGTTAACCTCGCTTGGTCGGCCAGCACGGACAACATCGCAGTTAAGGGCTACATCGTGACGCGTAACGGCTCGCCCATCGCCAGCCTGGGCGCCGTCACCTCCTACACTGACAGCTCGGTGAGCCCCAAAACCACCTACAGTTACCAAGTGGCGGCCGTGGATGTAGCCGGCAACCAGTCCGCGCCAACCACTGCCATTAAGGTGACCACCGGCGGCGGCCCCACCGACAGCCAGGCGCCGACCGCGCCGGGCAACCTCGAGACCCAGGCCGTGAGCCCCTCGCAGGTCAACCTCAAGTGGGTGGCCAGCACAGACAACGTCGGCGTGGCCTCGTACCAGGTCTTCCGGCAGTCCGGGGTGAGTACGGTGGAGCAAATCGCCACAGTCAGCGGCAAAACAACCACTTTCGGGGACACCACACTGAAGGCGCACACCACCTACACCTACTCGGTGAAGGCCGTGGACGCCGCCGGCAATGTCAGCCCGCGCTCTAACCTGGACACCATCACCACGCACAGCACCCAGAAGACGAGTGAGCTCATCGGCTACATCCGTGACACAAATGGCAAGGGCATCCCCTACGCCTCGGTCTCCTTCCCCATCGATGGCGTGAACCACACCTACAAGGCCAACTCCCAGGGCTGGTACGACGCCGACGGCGTGCCAGGCGGCAGCTACTGGATGACGTTCTCTGCCCCAGGCTACAAGTCACTTACCATCTCGCGCAATGTCAACGTTAACGCTCGCGTCGCGCAGCATGCGACCCTGGAAAGGCAGTAGTCATGGAAACGACCGATTCATCCGCATCGCAAGTGAAGGTGGGCAGCAACACCGCCCAGCGCAAAAGCTGGCCGGTCCTGGTGGCCGTATTGGCGGCCGTAGTGTTCCTGGGCGGGGCGCTCTACACCATCAACAACCACGGCTCCAACGAGGCCAGCGCCAGCAACCTGGTAGCCGCCCAAGTGCAAATAACTTCCTCTGGTTTTGTGCCGGCCACGGTCAAGATTAAGAAGGGACAGCAAATAACCGTAACCAACACCGACGTCACCCAGCATGACCCGCTCGCCAACAGCGGCCTGCCCGCCATGGACGGCACCACTACCCTGCAGCAAGGCGAATCGCTCACCGTCACCGCCGAGCAAACGGGCACCTACAGCTACCACGACACACTCAGCACCGACAATTTTACCGGCACGATTATCGTCGAATAAGGGAATAAAAAGATGCAAAAAACTACGCAACCAAAGGTATCGAACTTCTTTCAAAAATCCCGCGGCGCCAAAGTGGCGGCCATTGCGGCCGGGGTCGTGGTAATTGTGGCCGGCGTGTTCGTCATCCGGTCACTGGCCTCCAGCTTCTATGCCAGCACCGAGGCCGAGCAAGGCACTGTGGCGTCAAACGCTACAGTAGTAACCGACTCCACCGCTTCGGGCGGCAAAGCCATAGAGTTTAACGCGCCGCAAGCCATCCCGGCGCCGCCGGTCGGCACGCCGCCGCCTGGCGGTACGCCCAACGGCTGGCCGGCCGCCAACAACACCGGCTACCCGCACGGGCTGGCAGGCGACACGCGCACACCGGTGACGCTCACTGACTACACGGGGCCAACCACCATTACACAGGCGGGCACAGTCATCGACAGTAAAAGGATTGAGGGGCCACTCTACATTAATGCCCACAACGTTGTCATCAAAAACAGCTATATCCACGTCAAAATAGGCCCTAGCCCGGGCGGCGACACCACCCACGCTGTCTTTAGCACCGACGACAACAACAACTTGATCATCCAGGATACCGAGATTAGCGCCATGGCGAACGCCACGGACAGCACCGACCTTACTACTGGCGGCTCATTCGCCGTAGGCCGCACGGGCTACACGCTCGTCCGCGACAACATTTACGGCAGCGGTGACATCTTGCGTATAGACGGCGGCGGCACAGTGCAGGACACTTGGCTACACGACCCGGGTGGCACCCTGCTGAGCCCCACCAACGGCGAGCAGCACAACGACGTCATCCAATCCACCAACGCCTTCTACATCAACGTCTTCCACAACCGCATGGACAACCCGCACATCCAAACGTCCTGCATGCTGCTGAAGGCCGACCTCGGCTCCATCAGCAACGTGTCGGTCAGGAACAACCTGTTTAATGGTGGTGGCATCTCGTTCTACTGGTATGACTCTAACAACCACAGTACCTTGATTACCCAGGGTAGTGGCAGTGGCGTTACCGGCAACCGGTGGCTGCGCTCGCCTACCGGCGGCTACTTCCCCAATGGTGGCGCCCAGGCTGGCCCGGCACAGGTGAATGCTGTACACCCCCCGGTCAACTGGTCTGACAACGCCTGGCTTGACACCGGCGCGGCCATCTCCGACTAGAACTTCAATAGGCGACGTGCAATACTGGTACGCATGCCCACACTTTACCTCACCTACGGCCCCACCCACAGCGGTAAGAGCACCTTTGGCAAGCAATTACTCGGCCAGCTGCCCAACAGCGCCAAAACAATCCTCGTAGACAACGATACCGTGGAGCAGTTTGTGCAGGCCAACTTCGACAACCTGCGCACCGACCCGCAAGTGCTCGCCCGGCGGACGCCGGAAGACCCGGACTTACGCCTGCGCATTCCCCAGCTCATCGTAGGCTACGCGCTGGGCGAGGGGTACGACGCCATTGTCACCGCCAGCCACTCCAAAGGCGTCATCAGGCAGAAATACCTTGATATAGCGCGGCAGCACGGCGCCCAAACGGTGCTCCTCATGTTTGGCACAAGCAAGCCGGAAATTAAGCGGCGGATCGAGCACTCAAGCCGCCAAGGCACAGACGCCGGCTTCCACGCCAGCTCCTATGAAGAGCTGCTGGAAAGACAGGCCCACATGCTGCACGAGCCAACCACCGAAGAAAAAGCACAATACGCCAGCGTGTGGCAGATAGACGAACACAATAGCGAAGACGTGCTGCAGCAGCTCGTGGCCTCCGCCTGGCTCGCCACCTTGGCATGCGGCCATGTGGCAGCGTGAACCCTATCCAATACACGGGGCAGCAGTTATAATAAGCTTATGAATACCATCGAACCCCCAGAACACACTGGCACAGATGCAGCTGCCAGCCCGGCTACGGCCACGCCGCACGAGCCAAGCCTCACCGAGCGCGTGCGAAGCGCCTATCCCCAGCCCGGTGCCCAAGCGCGCCCCGACCGCCTGGAGCAGATACAAAAAGACGCTGCGCCGCCAGACAGCAGTGTGTTGTACGACATTCTGACGCTGGCACTCGGCGTTGGCTCGTCGGTGAGCTTTGTGGCGCTGGGGCCGCATATCAAAAATGTGCACGAAATACTGTGGATTGGCGCCTTGCTGGCGCTCATTGCGGTTGCCCTGGGCGTCCGCAACTTCTTGCACAACGGTGTGTTGTCGCCGTGGGGCGTCGTTGGGCTGTGCGCCAGCACAATCACCCTCGTCACAGTGGCCAACTTACTTATTGCGCAGTCAAACTTCCACTCAGTGGTGCCATCCCTGCCCTACTAAATCACGGGGAACTGCGCCTGGTCGGTGTTGGCGAGCGAAAAAAAGAAAAGCATAAACGGTTTGGTGCGCCCGGACGGATTCGAACCGCCGGCCCCCTGTTCCGAAGACAGGTGCTCTAATCCGCTGAGCTACGGGCGCCTGCGCCTAGTATAACAGGGGAGGGAGTATAATGCAGGTATGAACCGATGGGAACGCCGCCCCGGAGAGGGCCGCATGGAACATCTAGCCCGGCTCTCTGTAGCCAAGAACCTGGGCGGATTTGCCATAGCCGCCAGCCTGGCCGTAGCCACTGGCGGCGCGTTTGCGGCCGGGGCAGCAGCATTTGCGGCGGCCGAAGGCGTGGGGGTGGGTGTATCGCACGTGGTGCAGCAGCACCTCAAAAATAGGCGCCTCCGCAAGGACGGCGCCAAGCACTAGCCCTTTCCCCGACCCACGGGTATACTAGCAAGTGATACTGAGGCGAGTGGGTAAAACGAACATGGCCAAACAACATCGTAAAAAGCAGGGCGCCGCGAGGCGCAAGGCCGCGGCAACCAAGGCGGTAAAAAGCACGGCCAAGCGGGCAGCAGCGCGCAAAAAGCTCCTCAAAAAGACAGGCGCCCAGCCGGCGGCCTTGCCCGCGTCCCGCCTGCTGCTGGCCGCCAACCCAATGCCGGCCGTGGCGCAAGGTGGGGATGCCGCGCCCAACGCCGCACCTAAAGCCCGGGCGTTCTCCTGGCGTGGCATTGTTTGGCCTAGCGGAGCCGTGCTGGCTGCGCTGCTGGCCGTGTGGGTTTTGGGCAATATATTGTTCCCCAGCGTCCAGTTGGGCAATGTACACATATCGGCACGTTTAGGCGACGGGCAGCTGGCGCAGGCCATTAGTACGCAGACGGCAGCCTACCGCCTGGCGGTAGTCTACCCAGACAAGCAGCGGCGCACATTTAGCTTGGCCGACATCGGGCTGCATATAGACGCGGGCAAAACCGTGCGCGGCATCCGCAGCCAGCAGCATAGCGCGCTGCAACGCCTGCTGTGGTGGCGCCCCATGCCGGCCGAGCTGCGCGCCGGCGCCAACGCCGCCACGCTCTACGGCTTCATCGCCCAGCACGCCAGCATCGTGACCGCGCCCGCCAAAGACGCCAGCATCACCCTTGATAACGGCGAGGTCAGGCTGAGCCCCGGCCAGCCCGGCAAACAGTTTGGGCTCAATAATGCCGTGGCCACCATCCTGTCGGCGGCACTGCAGCAGCGCACCACACCGCTCATACTCAGCGCGGTGCCGCTGGAGCCAAGCGTGGGCATGCCGGCGCTGGCCAGTGCCAAGTCGCAGCTGGAGGCGGTGCTGCACCAAAAAATCAGTATCCACATTGGCGCGCAAACTGTTGAGCCGTCGCCCGCAGACATTGCCAGCTGGCTGTCGTTGACCCCCACAAGCACCAGCGTGGATGTCAGCGTCAATGACGGGGCGCTGCACGACTATCTCAGCAGTATCGCCAGCGACAAAACCGCTCCGGCGCGCAGCCAAATAACCGACACCTCCGGCGCGGTGCTTGCCGCCGGCGTGCAGGGCGCCGTAGTAGGCAACACCGATGACGCCCAAGGCCAAATCAGCACTGCCCTGTTAAAAGGTGCAGGCGCCGACGTTTCCCTGCCCGCCCGGCTCACCCCCTTCAAAACCGTAGTGTCCCCTGGCGACGGCAAATGGGTCGAGGTAGACCTCAGCACCAAACGCATGTACGCCTACGACGACAACAGCGTCACGCGCAGCTTCTTAGTCTCCGCCGGCGCCGCGGCCACGCCCACGGTCACTGGCCGCTACGCCATCTACGCCAAATACCGCAGCCAGGACATGTTTGGCGAGAACGCCGACGGCTCCAACTACTTCCAGCCCAACGTGCCGTACGTCAATTACTTCTACCGCGATTACGCCATCCACGGCAACTACTGGCGGCCGGCCAGCTACTTTGGGAACATCAACAGCTCGCACGGGTGCGTAGGTATAAACGTGGGCGACGGGGCCTGGATGTACTCCTGGGCACCCGTCGGCACGCCGGTTGTTGTGCACTATTAAAGCGCGTGGGCAGTGGGGGCTGGCTCGCCAGAGTCGGCAGCCACCGCCTTCTGCTTGATAATAAACGTCGCCACCAAAGCCGAGGCAATGGCAAAGCAGGCCGCCGTGTAGTACGCGGTATGGAAGCCGTGCACCAGCGCCGGCACCGGTTGGCCGGAATGGGCGGCAAAGTGCGTGGTAGAGGCCGCGGCCACGCCGCTCAAAATAGCCAAGCCCAGCGCACCGCCAAGCTGCTGTGCAGTGTTAATGAGCCCGGAAGCCAAGCCCGCTTCGCGGCCGGGGACACCAGAGGTGGCGGCAATCGTGGTACTCACGAAGGTAAAGCCGGCGCCCACGGCCATCACCACCAGGCCGGGCAACACGTAGCGGAAGTAGCTACCCTGCACCGGCACGTGGCCCAAGATGAACAAACCGAGCGCGATAATCCACGGCGCAACCATCAGGATCTTCTTGTAGCCCACCTTTTTCACCAGCTTCGGCGCGCTGGTGGCGGCAATGGCGATGGTGATCGGCACCGGCAAGAACGCAAAACCGGTACGCACTGGCGAGAAATGCAAAATCTCTTGGATGTAAATGGACGTGAAGTAGAAGATGGCAAACAGCGCGGCGGCAATCGGCATCTGCGTCAGGTTAGCGCCGGTGATGTTGCGGATCTTAAAGATAGACAGCGGCATGAGCGGGTTCTTGGTGCGCTTCTCGTTCACTATGAAGAACACCAGCAGTGCCAGCGCCCCGGCCAAAAAACCGAGCGTGGAGTGCGCCGTCCACCCCACGGTGGGCGCCTTTACCAGGCCGTACACCAAGAGCATCAGGCCGGCAGTGACCGACACGGCGCCGGGGAGGTCGAGGTCGTTGTGCGTTTCCTCGGACTCGTGCTTGGGCACCAATTTCCAGGCGCCAGCTAGCACGGCGATGGCCACCGGCACGTTAATAAAGAAGTTCCAGCGCCAGCCCAGGTACTGGGTCAGGATGCCGCCCAGCAGCACGCCCACGGCGGCGCCACCGGCCGCCACCGCGCCCCAAATAGACAGCGCAATGTTGCGCTCGTGCCCCTCTTTGTAGGTGATGAGCACAATGCTCAGCGCCGCCGGCGACATAAACGCCCCGGCCAGGCCCTGCAGCGCCCGCAAACTAATAAGCATGCCGCTGTTAACGGCCAAGCCGTCTAGCAGGCTTACAATGGCAAACACCACCACACCGGCCAAGAAAATCTTGCGCCGTCCGTACAGGTCGGCCGCGCGGCCGCCCAGCAGCAAGAAGCCGCCAAACGCCAAGGTATACGCCGTGACAATCCATTGCAGGTTGGCCGGGCTCAGGTGGAACGAATGCTGCAACGCCGGCAATGCCACATTGACAATCGCCGAGTCCAACACCACCATAAACTGCGCCAGCGCCAAGAGCACTAGTATCATCCAGTGGCTCCGCACCAGGTTTTTCATAATCTCTCCTTCATTTTTTGGCTTGTGTGGTTTATAATTTGGTTACTCAATGATTGTAAAGCTCAATAGTTGAGAATGTCAACAATTTTTTTAAAACAGATGGAAACACGTTCACTCCAAGCATTTTACGACGGCCTGATGCAGTTCTTGGCCATGTCCAAGCAGCAGATGTTTAAGATTGCCGCCGACTACGGCCTTACGTCCACGCAGGCTTTTTTACTGCTGCTCACCAAAAGTGACGAGACGCGCACCATGCACTCGTTCTGTTCCCTGCTGGGCTGCGACGCTTCCAACGTTACCGGCATTGTGGACGGGCTGGAGCGCAAGGGGCTCATCTCCCGCACCGAACACCCTACGGACCGCCGCATCAAGACGCTGCGGCTGCTGCCCAAAGGCACCACCGTGCGCAACGCCATCCTACAGCAGATGTCTGACCGCAACCAGAGCTACATTTTATCTAAGCTGAGCGCCAGCGAGCTGGCCACCTTCACTGCCCTAATCCAAAAAATCACCAGCGGCTGCGCGGCAAATGCCGCGGAAACCGCTGGCGCTGAAGCCGGCAAACCGGCCGCCCATTAGTCGCCCACTAAGGCTACTCGCTCTTCTTGGTCTCGGTTTTGGGGTCGTCGCTCATGCCTTTGCGCAGCTCGCGCAGTGAGGAGCCCAAGCTCTTAGACAGTTCCGGCAGCTTTTTGCCGCCAAACAACAACAGGACGATGGCCAGCACAATGATCAGCTCCGGCATCCCTAAGTCGAGTATTCCAAATACGTTCATATACCCTCGCTTACGCTTATTACACAATCATGATAGCACACCTTACATGCGGGCTGCCCAGGCAAATGTGGCCGTCGTGGCGCCCGGGTTAACGTCTACATTGATGGTGAACTGCGTGGCGCCCACGCCAGAAATCCAAAATTTGGCGGCCGAGCCCAGGTTATTGGTAGGCGTCACCGAGATATTGGCCAGCGCCGGCGTGGTGCTGAGCCCGTGGTTGACCGCAATGGTGGTGGTGCCGTTGGCCACCGTAGCCGTGCCATTGCTTTCGGTAACGTAGCCGATGTTGTTGCGCACAATGGTGGTG
Organism: Saccharimonadales bacterium (SeqCode); assembly: GCA_035479375.1. GTDB lineage: Bacteria > Patescibacteriota > Saccharimonadia > Saccharimonadales > UBA4665 > PMNU01. The sequence goes on from DATIIT010000001.1 coordinate 146,434, forward strand.
GCCGCGCCGGCCGTCTCCATGAGCGCCACGGTGGCGGCCGCGTTGGCTACCAGCGTGTTGCCGGTGATGATGTTGTCGCCGCTGCCGCCGGTGCTCTCCTCGCGGATCAGGCTGCGCGTCTTGCCTACGGTGTTGGACGTCTCTAGCGAGTTGCCACTGACGATGTTGAAGTGTGTGTTAAACTCCAGGTGCACGCCAGAGGCCGCGGCCGAGCCGTTATCGCCCGGGCTGGTGAACATGTTGGCTACCACCACGCACTTGTTGCCCGCAATAAATACGCTGTCGCCGGCCACGCCGTCGAAGGTGCAGCCTACAATTTTGGTGTCCTTGACGTTTTGGGCGCGCACGCCAATGCAGTTGTGCAGCCCGGCCACGAAGTTGGCGTTGACAATGTGTTGCAGCCCGGCTTGGTCGTACAACATCACCGGGTTGCTGCCTATGGGGTTGCTGGCGCCGCCCAAGTATTCAAAATCGGAACCGTAAAAGAAATTTTCGTCACTGGAGGTGGTCCAGACGCCGCCGCCAAAGCCGGCACTGTTACCGCCTTGGTCGAACAAGCAGTTGACGACGCGGTTGTGGTGGCCAAACGCGGCGCTCACCATGGGGCCCAGCTTGAGCCCCCAGTCGTAGCAGCTGG
>DATIIT010000002.1:0-9907 GCA_035479375.1 Saccharimonadales bacterium (SeqCode)
TGACTAAGACGTTCTACGGTTTCCCGGTGCTGTTGATGCCATATATTGGGGCGCTCAAAGCATACATCTTCTACCCTATTTTTGCGGTGTTCGGGGTGGGGGCGGTGACGATGCGGCTGCCGGACATCTTGCTGGCGGCGGCCGGGCTGTACCTGCTCTACCGCTTGGCCAGTGGCGAAGTTGGGCGGCGGCTAGGTCTCGCCATCGTGCTGCTCACTGGCCTGGACGCCAGCTTTATCATGTTTACCCGGCTGGATAACGGGCCCGTGGTGCTGGATTTCTTACTCAAGATGCTTGGCGTGTTTGTACTGCTGCGGTTTGTGCGCGCCCAGAAATTGTGGTGGCTGGCCGCCTTCTGGCTCTGCATGTTCCTGGGGACATTTAATAAGCTCAACTTTATTTGGGACGTCAACGCCCTGGCCGGCGCCTTTGTGCTAGCCTACGGCCTGTTGCTATGGCGCAAGACGAGCCGGGCGCAGCGGCTGTGGGCGCTGGCTATCTCGGCGGCGGGATACCTGCTCAGCATTGGCTACTATTTGTATATTAATAAGACATACCACCTGGGCAGCAAGCTGGGTTTTGTGGGCTGGCGGGTGGTGTACAACAACTTGGTGGAGCTGGTGCAGGGCAGTTGGTTTTACCACTACGCGTTTTCCCCGGCCAAGGTTGGCAGCAACAATGTGTTTTGGGTTATGGTGATCGTCATTGTGGCCGGAGCGCTATGCCTGGTGCAGGCCGTGCGGCGGCGCAAAGACTTTGATGCGCGCTTTGTGCGCTTCTTTATGTTTGCCTTGGCGGCCGGCGTGTTGCTGCTGGTGCAGATCGCCGTGACGCCGCAGGCCACGGCTGGCTGGCATTACTTCTCGGTGTATCCGCTGTTTGGGGCGGCGTTTGTGCTGGCGCTGTACCTTATTTGCCGGGTGGCCGTGCCGCAATGGCGGCAGTTTGGGTACGGCGTGGCGGCGGCCGCGGTGTTTGTGTTGTGCCTCTACCAGCTCAATGTGTACCACCAAAATGTGGCGGCGTTTAACCGGCCGCCGGGCAAAGTCATTTGGTCTACGGCCATCTATCAGCTAATTGATTATGCCAAAGCGCAGCACACCAGCTTTGTGTCCATGGATTGGGGGACGCAGACACAGCTCCTTGGCTTCGACCCCGTGCCCGGAAAGTATATTGAAATGTTTGGGCCGCTGGACGTCTCCAGCCCAGAGCAAGCTGCCGCCGACTTCCAGAAATACGCCACGAACCTGCCCGGCGCGCTGTACGTGACGCATGCGCCTGGCGAGCAGCTCACCCCCACCACCGCGCAGTTCTTTGCCCTTGCCCGCACGCACGGCTACCACCCAGTGCTGGTGAAGACTTTGTATGACCAGCGGTTGCCCGTCTTCCAGGTCTACAAGTTGCAGCAGGGCTAGCTCCGGCGGACGGCTGGCCAAGCAAGTGGCGCCGGCCCCGGGCGGACGGCAATGGGGTGGGGGCGGGAATACTACAGCCCAAACGGCCGGTAGCGGAACTCTACCGTGTGGCTGCCGGCCGGCACGGCCACTGAGCGGAACAACTTCACGGCAGCTGGGCCGTATGCGGCGGTGGGCGTGGCCTTGCCGTCAACGTACGCTTTCCAGCCCTTGTACTGGACTTCCGAGAGTACCAACGTCTGCGCGGAACCAGCCGTATAGCGCAGCTTGATGTCGCTGTCTGCGTACTTTGTCATGGCGATGGGCGTACAACCGGCAGTGTGTGCGCGGCAGGCCGCGGTGTCAGCGGCAAAGTACGCGCGCGGCAGGTAGTTTGGCCGCCCGTAAATGTATATGCCGTTGGCCTTGTCGTAAAACACCTGGGTGAACTCGGGGTGCTGCTGCTTGGACACCAGGAAGCGCACGTTGAGCAAGTCCATGTGCTCGCCGGCGGCGCCCTCGGGGTCTGGCTCATTTAGGTAGCGATAGAACGATTCGTGGAGCGTGGCGCCGTACCCACCGACGGTTTGCACGTTGTAGACATCGCCAATGTTCACCGGCAGGGCGTTGTCCTCCACCAGCACGCGTGCCTGGCCGTAGAACCGCTCCAGGTAGGCGATGGCTGCCGTATGGCGGTAGTACGTCGGGGCGTATGTGGCGGGCAGGCTGGAAATCCGCGGCATAAACCAAATCGGCTGCGTCAGTGACGACAGCACCACAGCCGCCAACAGCGCATACCTGGCCTTACTCCGGAAGGCGAGGTATCCGGCCAAGCCTAACACCAGCACCGCGTTCTGGTACACAAAATGCTTGTCGATGACGCCAGTGTGCTTCGACACAAAATACAGATATACCGTGTTGCACGCCAGGAAAGCGCAGGCGGCGGCAATAGCCAGGCTGGCCTTCAGGCGTTTCCTGGCGCGAAAAAAGTCTGGCGCGGCCGCGGCCAAGGCCTCCACGCCAATGCCCACCAACAGCGCCAAACAAAACTGGATAATGATGGCGTACCGCGACAGTTGCCGCACCTGCGAAAAGAGCGGCAACTCGCGCAGCAGGGCAGGGATAAACGTCCAGTACCCTACCATAACCACGGCCGCGACGGCCGGGGCGCCCAACAAAAACCGCCCATGCAGCCGCCAGGTGATATGCTCCTGCAACCGGCGCCGGGCGAGTACCGCCGCGCCAACCACAATGGTGAGGCCGGCTAGGCCAACGTAAATTTCGTTGCCGTCCACCACCGGATATTGCACTGGGTCAAACACCGAAAGGGTGTCCGGCAGCTTAAAGCTGAACTGTTTAGTAAATGTACCCAGGCTTACCTTTTGGCCTGGGCCAATGGGCTGGGAATCGCCCACGAAGCGCACGGCGTGTGGCAGGTATTGGGCGCTCAGCGCTACCTGGGGCAGGGCAACTACCAGCGAGCCCATGACCACAATAACCAGCGCGGCCAACCGCTTACCGGTAGTTTTGAGCCACGGCTCAAAACTGGGGTGTGCCGGCCGGAACAGCACCAGGAAGGCAATCAGCAAACAGGCAAAATACCAGGGGTCAATATGCCCCGCCAAAATGATGAGCCCCAAGGTAACTGCCGCCCACACCAGGTTGAGCTTTCGCCCCCCGCCCAGCCACCGGTTAAACCACAGTACTGCCCACGGAATAAGGCAAATGCCAAAAAAGATGGCTGTTTGCGACACCGAACGCATCGCCACCCCGCCCCCCAAGGCGTAGGCCAAGGCCGCCGCCAGGCCGCCGGCCTTCCCGAGCCCAAACGAGCGCCCGGCATAGTACATGCCCAGCGCCGCCAACCAAAAATGGAAGACTACAATGAGCTCCAGCCAGTACACACTAATGCCGTGCGCCGAGCCAAACACCGCTACCCACAGGATATTAATTGGGTAGAATACCCCGGCCTGGAGCTCACCCACAAACGAGTGGCCGGCGCTAACGTTGGCGTCCCAAATTGGCAGGGCGCCGTGGTGTACCGCATAGGCCAACTTCTGGTACCAGGCGTAGAACTGGTCAACGTTGTCTGGGAAGACGTAAAAGGTGCGGCTACGGATGAAAAGCGTTGTGGCAAACACTGCAAGGATGACTGCGGCCAGGAATAATGCCGGCCAGAGGGCGATGGCAATGCGCTTTAGGGTAGCTGTAGGTAGTCTCATAGCTGATATATAACCACTTATAAGCAGTGTAGCAAAGATCGTTTGCCCGGCAAATGGGGGCGAAGAAATGGGGGTTAACCGGTATCGGCGATGGGCGGGGCGCCACCTGGCCCGGCCCACGAGGGCCCGCCAATGCCCGTGAGCCAGGCAGACGGCGAGAACCCGCCCGGCTCGTTGCTTTTCAGGACAGTGACGCTTTGCTTCCAAGGCTCGTACCAGGCGATGTCATCCTTGCCGTCACCGCTAAAGTCGCCGACCCCAGCCCACGCCGGGCTGCCAATGCCGTCGAGGCCGCCCCACAGGCTAAAGGCGCCGCCCTCGCTGTGTAGGACCGATAGCTTCGATTTCCAGGATTCATACCACGCGATGTCGTCCCGGCGGTCACCATCAAAGTCGCCTACGGCAGCCCACGTTGGGCCGCCAATACCGGTAAGCCACACCTTTGGCCCAAAGCTTTTGCCGCCGCTAAAAGTGGTTACCGCCCCTTTCCAGCCTTCATACCAGGCGATGTCCGCCCTTTTGTCGCCATCAAAATCGCCAACGCCCGCCCAGCTTGGGCCGCCGATCCCGGCTATTTTTGCCCAGCCGCCAAAGTGCGCACCGTCGCTGTGCAGAATGGTTATGGTGTTGGCTGGTTGCTCGTACCAGGCGATGTCGTCTTTGCCGTCACCGTCAAAGTCGCCGACCCCAGCCCAAACAGGCGCGCCAACCCCATCCATAAAATCCTCTAGGCTAAAGGTGCCGTTGCCGTGGTTGACCATAACTGTGATGCGGCCTTTCCACTGTTCGTACCAGGCGATGTCCGCAAAGCCGTTGCCATCAAAATCACCAACGCCCGCCCAGTCCGGCGCGCCAGTGCCGGTCTGCCAAGGCTGGATAGCGAAATGATTACCGTCGCTCCGCAGCACCGAAACGGTATTTTTCCACTTTTCAAACCAGGCGATGTCCGCCAGGCCATCGTGGGTAAAATCGCCGCGCTTGTAAGGCGGCCGCGGGGGAGGTGGTGGCGGGGCGGGCTGCACCTTAGACGGGTCGACGCCAAAATCTATAAACTCTGTAAAGCCCATGTCCGCCGGCTTTCCGCTGCGCATGTCACCAGTACCAGTTTGGTTGTGGTTGTACTCGCTGACAGTGATGGCGCCGCTGGCGTCCACCGACTCCACAAACGCCACATGGCCAAGCACGCCCGGCGCCACGGCCACCTCACCGGCCTTTGGCGTGGTGGTGCGTTTTTCGGGCGGTGAGTTGTCGTACCAGCGCCCGCCGTTGCCCAGATTACCTGGCACGGCCACGCCATACGTGCCGACTTTCCACTGCACGTAATCTGTGCAGTTGCGGTACTCGTAGCCGTTGCGGTAGGGCGAGAAGCTGCCGTCGGCGCTCACCACTCCCCAGTCATACACGTCCCCTGGGTCGTTGGGGTTGGCACACGAGCCGCCACCCGCCGCGCCAAACTTGCACGGTGCATCGCTCCACGGGTAGCCCAGGTCTGCGGCATACGCCACGGACGGCTCCATATACTCTTGTGCCACCGATGCCACAGCCCCGCCAGCCACCAAAACCGCCCCTGCCAACAACCTGGCTCCAACCTTCGCCGCCACCGCCCGCACTTTTGCCGTCCAGGCCATGGGGTGCGCCTGCTCTTGGGCATGCAACAATACTTCCGCGCTCATTTGCTCGTTTCATTTCTTTCTCCCCACGTTAGGTGATAGATACGCTGGGCTTACAGGCCATCACTCGCGGTAATGAAATGACTGCATGATTTTGAGGTCTGTCTTGGCCTCTGCGCTGGCAAACCAATTTTGGGCTTGGCCAAACGTGGTAATGGCGGCAATTCCTGCTGAACCGGGCGTGGCGCTAAAGGTGACATCCAGGCCGCCTCTGGCAGCGAATACTGGGTTAGCAACCACCAACTGCGACCACGTCCCTGGTTGCAAGCCTTTGGCAATAGCCTCGTCATATAGTGCATAGCCTGGCACGGTACCGTGGATAAACCCAACAATGGCCACCCCCTGCCCGGCTTTCTGCGGATAATATATGCCTGCTATATAGGCGCTGTCCTCTCCCCGGTCCTTGGTATTGTCAGAAATGTTGGCATAGGCCGTCGCTGCCTGGTCCTGGAATCCGCCATACGGCGCCGCCTGCCAATCTGGAGGGCGTAAAAAACAAGCCGCCGACTGCGCGTCACAAACCTGCTTCCAACCGGCATAGGCGTCCCCGCGGGCGGGTGGCTGCACCGAGGCCGGAGGCTTTGCCGGGCGGAGCTGCCACCCCATAAACAGCAGCACTCCTAGTAGCACCAGTGCCGGCATTATAAAAATTGCGTGTATCCTTGGATGTTTGTGCGCCATTTTGTCGCCTCCTTCTAGGCTGGCAAAATAGTACGAATGGTTGCCCGAACTGTCCAGCAGAATATAACAGATATAAACGTTGTATAATGCACATTTACCCGAAAGTTGTAATATACAACACATAATTGCCAACTATGTTTCAGGGATGATAGAATATACATAAGTTTTGTTGCATTCTAAAATAGACATTCCGGCCTTGGACAAAAATAAGCGAGTGGTAACGCCATGAACTATCAACAACGCCAACAGAGTAAAAAACGGCCGGCGAAGGCGAGGTGGCCCATCGTCGTTGGCGTGGCGGCGGCCTTGTTGCTCGGCGGCGGCATATGGGCAATGACCCACCACCACAAAGCCGTAGAAACTGGCACTCCTGTTAATAACACCACCGCGAGCCCCAACACCAAGGGTGAGCCCGCCGCCGGCATTCCCGCGCCGCAAGAGGGCGGCGACAAGAGTGGCGGCAGCACCGGCGCCACAAGCCCGGCGCCAGGCAGCACGGCAACGCTCACCGCCCCGCAAGGGAACTTCGTAAGCAACCACCACCCCAACCTAGGGGGTACGCCGGCGCCCAACAGCGAGCAGTCGGTGTGCAATACCACCCCTGGCGCAATCTGTGAAATCATCTTTACGAAAGATGGCGTCACCAAATCACTGCAGCCCCAAACGGCGGACAGCGGCGGCGCCGCCTATTGGAGCTGGAAGTTGCAAGACGTTGGCCTTACCGCCGGCTCATGGCACGTAAGCGCCCAGTCCACTTTGGGCAGCCAAAACAAGACTGCCGACGATGCCATAACCCTTGAGGTCGCCCCGTGACCCAGCGCAAAAAACTCCGCTTTGCCCCGGCGCTTTTCGTGGCAGCAGTAGTGGCCGTGTGCGCCGGGAACGCCAGCCTGGCGCATGCCGCCACCTTTAACCCGCACCGCGTGGCCGACGACCAGGTATTTGACAACAGCGGCACCATGACCACCGAACAGGTTGACGCCTTCTTAAATACCTTCCCGGGCAGTTGCATCAGCACAAACAACGGCTTTTCGGCGCCCGACCCCACCGGCTATAGCCCGTCTGGCGGGTACACCTACGGCGCCAATGTGTCGGCCGGCACGGTCATCCAGCACGCCGCGGCAGCGTACGACCTCAACCCGCAGGTACTGCTGGCAACCTTGCAAAAAGAGCAAAGCTTGGTGAGCGGCAGCGCGGGCTGCAGCACGTTGCGCTACGTGGGCGCCATGGGCTACGGCTGCCCAGACAGCGGCACCACGCACAGCTACTCCGGGCTCAACCTGTATACCTGGCGCGGCGTCACCGTTACCGCCGTGGACGGCACGTGCGTCAACTCCTCCGCCAAGGCCGGCTTCTCGCAGCAAGTGATCCACGCCACCTGGCTGCTTAAATTTGGCGAGGAGCGCTCCGAAGGCAATACCGGCTGGGCGATTATCCGCGGCAGCTGGGACAATTCCGACGACCTTTCTAGCTGCTACAGCGGCCCCATGACCACCGGCACCTACAAAGTCTGCCCCAGCGGCAGCGCCACATTCTACGACGGCTGGTCCACCATCGACGGCACCGCTGTGCATATGGAAAGCGGCGCCACGGCCGCGCTGTACTGGTACACGCCGCACCTGTCTGGCAACTCCAACTTCTTCAACATTTTTAGCGGCTGGTTTGGGGTGCCGTACGGCAACGCCAACGATTATTCATTTGTAACGTCATCTGGCGCTACCCATTTGAGCCCGGGTGCTACTGGCAGCGTCAGCATCACCCTGAAGAACACTGGCTACAACACGTGGTACTCGGACCATAACCTGCCGGCCGGGCAAAAGGCGACGCGGCTAGCGACTATTGGCTACCAGAATTCGCCGTTCATCGCTCCCGATGCCAACTCTTTGGGCACGCAAAACCAGGTACTCATGACGCCAGACACGGTGGCGCCCGGGCAAACGGCCACGTTCACCTTTGATACCAGCGCGCCGTACCGGACATTCTTTGCGCACACCCGGTTTATACCGATTATCGATGGCGCCTTCTTAAAAGACGTCGGTATGGATGTAGTGCTCAGCTCCGACCCGCCCGCCTGGAACCCCACGGCAGCGTCCATCGCCAACCGCGACCTTTTGCCCAATGAGCACGCCCAAGCCCACTTCAGCGTCCAGAACACCGGCAACAGCACCTGGTACTCGGACGGCAACGTGCCAGCCGGCATGCAGCCCACACGGCTCGCCACCATGGGCTACCAAAATAACCCGTTTGCCGATACCAGCGACCCCAACTGGCTGGGCACGCGCAACCAAATTAAAATGAACGAGGCCTCGGTGGCGCCCGGCCAAACGGCCACGTTTGACGCCTGGTTTATTGCGCCTATTAGCAACACGGCCATCAATAGCTCCTTCCATTTTGACCTCATAAGCGGCGGCGTATTCGGCGGCGATTGGGGCTGCGTGTTTAACTTTACTGTGCCCAAGGCCGACCTCTCCTACACCGGCACCGCCGCCACAAACCCGCCAGCCACTATGTCGCCCGGGCAGAGCGCCACGGTGTCGTTCACGGCCAAAAACACCGGCAACGTCGTCTGGAACGATGAAACCTACAACGCCGGCATGTTCGCCGCCCGGTTGGGCATGACGCAACCGCTGTACCGCGCGTCTAGTTTCTACGGCACGTCAACGCCGTGGCTCAGTGCCGCGCTCATTAAGATGCCGGACAGCACCACGGTTCGGCCGGGGCAGAGCGTGACTTTTACGTTTACGTGGAAGGCGCCATCGCAAACCGGCACGTACCGCGACCCGTTCCAAATGGTGGTCAGTGGCGTGTTCCTGCGGGACGAAGGCGACGCCTTCACCACAACCGTACAGTAATCCTTTGCCTTACCGATGATGCTTGTTACAATAAGCGGATAATGGGTACAAAACGTTCGGATAGTGCTCCTGACATGTTTGCACTGGCAGCCCAGCTCCAGGCGGCGATGGAGCACGGTTCGGCCAAGCCAGCCCTGCCGGCCGCAGTACCCCCCACGCCAAGGCCCGCAAAAAGCCTTACCCAAGAATTGGCCGCTGTTGTTGCAAACGGCAAGCGGCGGATCAAAGACTCGTTTGCCCAGGCGCTTCACCAAGATACCGCGCCTCCGTTCGTGTCCATCGTCATCCCGGTGTTTAATAAAGTGGACTACACGCTGCGCTGCCTGGAAAGCTTGTCGCACCACACCTCGCACCACACCTTTGAAGTGGTGGTGGTAGATAACGCCTCCAGCGACCGCACGCCGCAGCTGGTGCCTGCCGTGCCCGGCGTGCGCTACATCCGCAATAAACAGAACGAGGGCTTCGTGGACGGCTGCAACGGCGGCGTCAAGCAAGCGCGGGGCAAGGTTATTGTGCTGCTCAACAACGATACCGAGGTGCTTGGCGGCTGGCTGGATTCGCTGGTGGACCGGCTGGTGGGTGACGCGAGCATTGGCCTGGTGGGCTCCAAACTCATTTATCCGGACGGGCGTTTGCAGGAAGCCGGCGGCATTATTTTTAGCGACGCCAGCGGACACAACTTTGGCAAATACCAAGAGGCCAACGATTTTGAATACAACTACTGCCGCGAGGTAGACTACTGCTCCGGCGCCAGCGTAGCTTTCTGGCGCAAAGACTTTAACAAACTCGGTGGCTTCGACCGCCGCTACGCCCCGGCCTACTACGAGGACACCGACCTGGCCATGGGCATGCGCCACAAACTGGGCAAGCGCGCCGTGTACGAGCCGCACTCCGTCCTCGTCCACATCGAGGGCGGCACCGCCGGCACCAACACCGGCAGCGGCTTCAAGCGCTACCAGGCCATCAACCACGAAAAATTCCTTAAAAAATGGAAAAAAGAGCTGGCCCGCGAGCACTACGCGCCCGGCACCAACCCCCTCATTGCCGCCAGGCACGGCAAACGCCCGCGCGTGCTGGTGGTGGACAGC
>DATIIT010000003.1:0-24318 GCA_035479375.1 Saccharimonadales bacterium (SeqCode)
CTGGTGGTGGACAGCATCGTGCCAGAATATAGCCGCGACTCGGGGTCATTGCGCATGTTCCAAATCGTCAAGTCGCTTGTTAAGCTGGGCTACGACGTCACTTTTCTTGCCGACAACCGCGTTGCCACCCAGCCATTTACCGGGCAGCTGCAGGCCATGGGGGTGGAGGTGGTATATGGCAGCGGCCTCACCTCGCAGGATTTTTACCGCGGGCGCTCCAACATGTACCAGACCATTATTTTGTCGCGGCCAACCGTCGCCATTTGGCACCTGGAGTACTGTAAAGCCTACCAACCCAAAGCGCGCATTATATATGACACAGTAGACCTCCACTACCTGCGCACCGAGCGCCGCGCGCGGGCCGAAGGCAAACCCGCCCTGGAAAAAGAGGCCGGCCAGTGGCGGCAACTGGAGTATTATCTTATGGACCACACCGATGCCACCCTCGTCGTAAGTTACGAGGAGCAAAAGTTGCTGGCTCGCGAAAAACCGGGCACCACGGTGCACGTACTGAGCAACATCAACCAGCCAGTGCCGGAACATGCCACGCCAGCGCCGTTTAAGGACCGCCGCGGCCTGCTGTTTATTGGCAGCAGCCACCCGCCCAACGAAGACGCCATTTTGTGGTTTGTAAAAAGCATCCTGCCTTTGGTGCGCCGCGAGCTGCCCGATGTGGAACTCACCTTGCTGGGCAGCAACCCGTCGCCCAAAATCGCCCGGCTGGCCAACGAGTACATCCACGTGCCTGGTTTTATAGAAGATGTCAGCCCGCAGTTCACCAACGCCCGCGTCTTTGTCTGCCCCATGCGCTACGGCGCCGGCGTAAAAGGGAAAGTGTCGCAATCCCTGTCCTACGGCCTGCCAGTAGTGAGCACCGAGGTTGGCCGCGAGGGCATGCACCTGGTAGACGGCAAGAGTTGCCTGGCGGCAGAATCCGCCGAAGACTTCGCCCGCCAAGTAGTGCGCCTCTACACCGACCAAGCCGTATGGCAAACAGTTAGCGACGGCGGCCGGGAAGTGTACGAGCAGCGCTTTTCCGAAGCAGCCGGCCTAAAGGCGCTCCGCGATGCGCTCAAGTAGCCCTAAAAAACGGGCGCCCGCAGCAACCACCGCACTGCGCCTGCTGCACAGCGGCCCGTTTTGGGTCACACTGGCCTGCCTGCCCGGCGTCATATTGTTCCTGAACCGCTTTTTGATCCCCGACCTATCCAGCGACACCGTCACCTACCATCTATTAAATGGCGCCCGCGGGCTGCACAACCCGCTCGTGCCGTTTGCCCCTAGCGAATTTTTTCCAGTGGGCATCATGAGCATCAACCCCATATACGATGCCGTTAACTTTGTACTGCGCGAACTTTTGGGCTACCGCCTGGGCACCATTTTGTCGCTGGCGGCATTGTGCGGCATTGTCGTGGTGCTGTACAAATTGCTGCGCCTCATCCTGGATGAGCAGCACAAAAAGTTCAACGCCTGGTGGGGACTGCTTTTGGTAAACGCCGGCATTGTGCTGGAGCTTGGCTTCCAGGTGGCGACGTATTATGTAGACATCCTGAACGCGCTCCTGGTGCTGCTCGTGTTTTACTGGATCCTGCGCCTCGCCTTGCGCAAAACCACCCAGCCGCCGGGGCTGCTGCAATGGAGCTTGGTAAGCCTGGTGCTTGGCGGGCTCATTATGCTGAAGCTGACGAACATCGGGCTGGTAATCCCATTGTTTGGGCTGCTGGCCTGGGAATTGTACGCCAAGCGCCGGGTGCTCACGCCAAAGCGCTGGGCACAGTATATTGCCTGCGCGGCCCTCTGTTTGCTGCCGGTTGCCCTGGCCTGGGCGCCGGATTACGCCATGACGCACAACCCGATTTTCCCGTTCTACAACGCCTCGTTCCGGTCGCCGGACTACGCCAACGTCAACTTTACCGACCATTTTGGCGGCCCCAACCTTTGGGAGCGGCTGGTGTGGCCGCTGGCGTCGGTGCGACACCAGATCCAGCTGGCTGAGCCGCACCATATATATAATGACTACAAATTTGTGGCGTATTGGCTGTGCGGGATTTTGCTGCTCGGTTTGGTGGCGGCCAAAAAAATCCGGCTTGGCCGGGTGCAGGGCATAGTGCTGTTTTACTTTTTGGCGTCGCTTGTTTTTTGGGGGCTGCTGTCTGGGATTGGGCGCTACGCCGTGTCGTCAACGGCGCTCGGCGGCCTGGTGGTAGCCATGCTGTTTGCGGGTGACTACCGGCAGCTGGGCAAGGGCGTGCGCTCTGGCATGCTGCTGGCTGGCGCGGGCTTGTGCGTCCTGCTGGTGGTAGAGGATTGGCGCACCATGCATTTTAACCTCAACTACGACATGAGCTGGCGGCCAACCCTTGGAAAGAACGTACAATTGCATAAAGCGCAAGTCCACTCACTGTTCCAAAAACGGCTCAGCGTGACGCCAACCCAGGGCCGCACTATTGCGCAGGCCGACATCCTGCTGAACTGCCACGTCAACGTGGGCGGTTGGTTCACGGCGCTGCCGGGGGCGGGCGGGAAGCCCATCGTCAACATTATTGAAGACCAGCTGCCGTTTTATGCCGGCCTCAGCAATAGCCCGGCATACCGCAAAGAGGTGGCCGCACGGCTGCGCACCAGCCTGCCCGCCAAAAAAACCTACACGTGGGTAGCCGTAGCCAGCGACGATGTCGGCCCCAGCCGCCAAAGCTGCTATGCCGCCGTCCAAGCGCGCGGCGGCACGGTAACGGGCGACCAGTCTCTGCAATCGATCTTCGGCTTCACCGGCAGCCACCTGACATTACTCAGCGGCACAATACCATTGTAAGGAGCCCTCTATGTTTTCAGCCGCCACACTTCGCCGCCTACTCCGTATAACCTGGCCAGGTTTGGTACTGGCGGCCGTTGTGCTCGTGGCCTTTGCCAGCGACCTAGTGCTCAAACACCGCACCTTCTACGCCCTGCTCGACAACGCCAGCGAGTTCTTCCCCTGGTACCAAAAACTAGCCGTGGCCGTGCACCACGGTACGTTGCCGCTGTGGGACGCCAACGTCAGCGGCGGCCGCTCGTTTGTGGGCGAGCTGCAGGCCGGCGTGTTTTACCCCATCAACTTGCTGTGGGTGGGCGTCTTTGGCAATGGGCAGGGGATCGGACTGTTCTGGCTGGAGCTGGTCATTGTGGTGCACTTTTGGATTGCGGCCATGGGCATGTACCTGGCGGCGCGCAGCCTCGGCCTGCGCAAAAGCAGCAGCCTGGTGAGCGCGCTCATTTACGCGCTGTTTGGCGGGCTGGCGATGCGCTCAGTACAGGAAGCCGGCACGTTCTACGGCCTGTGCTATATCCCGTGGGTGCTGTACACCTATAACGAGTGGCTGCGCTCCCAGCAACGGCGCTTCATTGTGTTATGTGGCACCCTGTTGGGCATGATTATCCTGGCCGGCCACTTGCAGCCGTGGTTCCACGCCATCCTTATTGTGGCGCTGTTTGCCTTGCTGCGCAGCCCGCTGCCCTCGTTCGAGCCGTGGCTCAAAACTGCCCTGCGCCGCATGGCGGCGTTGGGCATTGTGGTGGGCATTTCTGCCCTCATCGCTTTGCCGCAAGTGCTCTTAAGCGCGCAATATTTGCCGCGGGCGTACCGCTATGTGGGCGAGCCTAAGCCCGTGGCGCCCACGGCCAAGATTAGTTTCATCACCTTCACTAAAACCTTCAGCTATGCGCCAGACCAGATCTTTTCCATTGTTGACCCGGTGAAGTTCCCCGTAGAGGACGGCAACGAAGTGTATGTGGGGCTGGTGGGGCTGGGCATGCTCACCACCATGTTGGCGCTGTTCCGCAGGCAGCTCAAAGAACATGCCGTGTGGCGCTCGTATAGGTACTTTATTATTGGCGGCATTGGCGTAGGCGGCATCATCATGTTTGGCTACTGGACGTTTATTTCCGACCTGCTGCGCGTACTGCCCCTTGTGTCCCAGGTACGCGAGCTGGCCCGCTACAGCATCGTCGTACACGTTTGCCTGGCGCTGCTCTTGGGCATTTGCCTGGACATCGTGGGCGAGCAGCTACCCCTACTCCTCAAGAACCGGCGCCTGCGGCTGTGGGCCACCGCGCTCAGCGCTTTCGTGCTGCTAAACGCCTTCTATATATATGAGGCGCAAAAGCGCGGCATCTTTGGCATGCACTTCGTCTACGAGAATATCGCGCTGGCGGTGACGCTCGGCGCCGTCCTGCTGCTAACGCGGTACGCGCGCTGGGTATTGGTGGCGGGCATTATTTTGTCGGCGCTGGCCGAGCCGGTGTGGTTTTTGCCGCTCACCGCCACGCAGCTCCGCTACCCGCCCAGCTTCTATGCCCGCACGCCAGCCGTCACCTATCTTGAGCGCTACTACGGCCAGGGACGGGTGATGCTGATGGACGAGGCGCTGCCCAACAACATCGGCGACGTGTACCGCATCCAGACCATCAACGGCTACCAGGCCACGCTGCAGAGGGAGATGTACCAGTACTGGGACTCGCCCGACCCCGCCGGCAAGCCGGATTTCCACGTGGAGCTCATGAACGTCATGTTCGTCGTTTCCAAGCAACAGCATGTGGAGCTGCCGCTAGTACTGCACGACACGGTGCGCGATATTTACGTGTACAAGCGCCCAGCCTATGAGCCGCGCGCGTATTTTGCCTCACAGATTGACGCCTGCCTGCAGGGCAGTGCAGCGTGCACGCCGCCGCGCATCACCCAATACAGCGACCATGCCATAACCATGCGGTCGGCGTCGGCTACGCGGCAGCGGCTGGTGCTGGCCGAAACTATGTATCCGGGCTGGCACGCCTACATCGACGGCGAGGCCGCAAAGGTCACCGCTTACAACCCGGCTGGCCCGCCCAATATCTTCCGCTCCACCATGGTTCCAGCCGGTGTACACACCGTGGAATTCCGCTACCAGCCATGGCTGCCGTAGTCTTCCCGGCGCCCGCCTGAGGCCGCCCGCCAACCTGGACTTCAGTGGCCAAATATTCTATCATAAGGGAGCATGAATCGACCCGTAAAACCGCGCATGACGCGATCGGCGTACATCAACCTCGTACGCAGCATTGGGCTCTCAGACTTCAAAGTGAAGTACAACGGTTCCATCCTTGGCTACTTCTGGACGCTGGCCAAGCCGCTGCTGCTGTTTGGCATTTTGTTTGTGGTGTTTAGCAAGTTTATCCGCATTGGGTCCAACACGCCGTTCTATTCTATCCAGCTGCTGCTTGGCATTATTTTGTGGAACTATTTTTCTGAATGCTCGGTGACGTCGATGCGCAGCCTGGTAGACAAGGGTGGGTTGCTGCGCAAAATCTATTTCCCGCGCGAGATCATTATCCTGGCGTCCAGCCTGACGGCGTTCATTACCATGCTCCTCAACTTGGCGGTCATCCCCGTATTTATGGCCATCAAACATGTGCCGTGGCACTGGCAGGCGTTCTTGGCGGCGCCGCTGCTTATTGAATTGTTCTTGTTTACTACCGGGCTGTCGCTGCTGCTTTCGGCGCTGTATGTGCGCTTCCGCGACATTGGCCACATCTGGGAGGTAGGCATGCAGGGCCTGTTCTACGCCACGCCTATCTTCTACGCACTGTCGTTTGTGCCCAGCCGGTTCCAAGGCATCCTCATGGCTAACCCCATTGCCCAAATTGTGCAGGACCTGCGCGCCGTGGTCATCACCCCGCAAGCGGCCACCGCCAACGATGTGCTCAAAAATATCCTGGTGCTCATCCCCTACCTGCTGGCGCTCGGCGCACTGGTACTGGGCGTGCTCTATTTCCGCCGGGCGTCCAAGACATTTGCCGAGGAAGTGTAGCGTATGGCCCGCGCCGCCCAGCTGCCGTTTGTGTCTTTGGTGACCGTGAACTGGAACGGGCAACGGCTGCTCGCCAACTTACTGCCGCTGTTGGAGGCGCAATCCTACCCGCGCGACCGCTTTGAAATTATTGTGGTAGATAACGACTCCACGCGCGACGATTCCGTCAACTTCGTCAAAGAACATTTTCCGAATGTCGTGCTGGTTGAAAACACCCGCAACGACGGCTTTGCCCGCGGCTGCAACCTCGGCATGGCCGTGGCCAAAGGCGACTATTTGGTGATGATTAACAACGACACCCAGCCGCACAAAGATTGGCTAGCCTGCTTGGTTGACTGCGCGGTTCAAGAAGGGCACTGCGGCGCCGTGGTTTCCAAAGTGCTGTTCATTGGGCGCGGGAAAGGGAATATCATCAACAACGCCGGCTCGGTTTTACACGCCAATAAAGCCTGGCCGGTAGAAGAAATTGGCGCCAATGAGCAAGACGGGCCAGCATATAACAAACGGCGTGAAATCACTGCTTTGTGCGGTACCAGCCTGCTGCTCAGCCGCGCCATGCTGCAAGATATTGGCCTCTTCGACGAGCTATTTTTCATGTACTGGGAAGACGCCGAACTATCTTGGCGCGGCCAAAAAGCCGGCTGGAAATTCTACTATGAGCCCACTTCCGTGGTCATGCACGAGCACAGCGCCAGCAGCAAAGAGCACTCCGATTTCTGGACGTTTTACGTCACCCGCAACCGCCTGCTCATTTTGTGGAAGCACGCCCGGTTTGGCCTGGCGCTGCGCGCGCAGCTGGCGTTCGTGAAAGAATTCTTGGCAGTGCCAATTGTGCGCGGGTTGCAAGGGCGGGAGCGGCGGCACCAGCTGCACATGGTAAAGCTTGGCCTGCGCATTAAGTTTTCGCTGTTGGCACGGCTTGGGCCGGCACTGTTGAAGCGGGCGCGCCTCATCCAGGAAAGAAAGCTGCCGGCATGAAAACCGTTATTTTAGACCCGTATTTTGAATCGCTGGGCGGCGGCGAAAAAGTGGTGGTGGTGATGGCACAGCACTTGGCGCTCAAGCACGACGTCACCATCCTGGTGAAAAAGCCAGTCGACAAACAGGCTGTTGGCGCCTACTTCGACACCGACCTTAGCCATGTGCATTTTGAGCTCCTGCCCAAGCCGTCCCCGTTTACCCGCCTTATTTCCAGCCGCTACGTCCGGTTGCCCGGCCGCTGGCGCTCTATCATCTACGACCGCGCCAGCCTGCAGGTACTCAAGGCGCTGAAGGCCGACCTATTCATTAACAACCTCTACCAAAGCAGCCTGCCCAGCCCGGCTCCCAAAAGCATCTACATGTGCATGTTCCCGCAAAAACTGGTGGTAGAGGGCGTATACCACAGCCCGGTGCGCCGCATCTACAACCGCCTCACCACCGCCATGGAGGCGCACTTTTTGGGCACGCGGCAGCAAGCGGTCGACTCCTACACCGTGGTCACGGCCAACTCGCGCTACACCGCCGGCTGGGTTAAAAAATACTGGGGCCGCGAGCCAGAAATCGTCTACCCGGTGTGCGACGACATGGGGCCGCCGCTGCCCAAAAAGAACATTATCATGGGCGTCGGCCGGTTCTTTGCCGATAATGGCTCGTCGCACCACAAGCGCCAAGACAAACTCATGCAGGCGTTCATTCAAATGAAGCGGGACGATTGGGAGCTGCACCTGGCCGGCAGCGTGGCCGGGGATGTGGACTCGCAAAAGTACTTCCACGGCCTGCAAAAACTGGCCGCCAAACACCCCAACATTTTCATCCATCCCAACATGCCGTTTGCCGACATCAAAAAACTGCGCCAGGAGGCGGCCATTTACTGGCACGCCACCGGCCTGGGCTACGACCCCGAACTATTCCCGGAAAACCAGGAGCACTTTGGTATGGTCACCGCCGAGGCCATGAGCGCCGGCGCCGTGCCAGTGGTCTACAACAGCGCCGGCCAAACCGAGGTCGTCACCGACGGCCACAACGGCTTCCTCTGGGACACCATTGATGCACTGCTCGCCAAAACCACCAAAGTCATGGACAACCCTAGCTTGCGCGCCAAACTGTCCAAAGCGGCCATCGACCGCGCCCACGATTTTGACCGCGCCGCTTTTAATAAACGGATTGATCAGCTTATACTAGAGGTTACCAATGGAAAATCCTGACCACGCCGTTGAAGTCCGCGGCATCAACAAAGTCTTCCGCGTGCCGCACGAGAAGGTGAGTTCGCTGAAAGGCCACGCCACCAAGCTGTTCAAGCACGTGCCCGCCAAAAACTACCACGTGCTGCGCGACGTTAACTTCTCTATTAATAAGGGTGAGTTTTTTAGCATCATTGGCGCCAACGGCAGCGGCAAAAGTACGCTACTCAAACTGTTGGCTGGCATTTACGAACCCACCTCCGGCGCCATCACCCACGACGGCACCCTCACCACCATGATCGAGCTGGGCGTCGGCTTCAACTTTGACCTGTCCGGCCGGGACAACATTTTCCTTAACGCCGCGTTGTTTGGCATGACGCGCACCGAAGTGGAGGCGGTGTACGACAAAATTGTGCACTTTGCCGAAATTGAGGAATTTATCGACCAAAAAGTGAAAAACTATTCGTCGGGTATGCAGGTGCGTTTGGCGTTCGCCATCGCCATCCAGGCCAAGGCCGACATTATTGTAGTGGACGAGGTCTTGGCCGTGGGCGACGCCAACTTCCAGCAAAAATGCTTCGACGTCTTCCGCGAGCTAAAAGGCATGGGCAAAACCATTATCTTCGTCAGCCACGACCTCACAGCCGTACAAGACTTTTCCGACCGTGTGCTGCTGTTGCACCACGGCGAGCAAATTGGCATCTACAAACCGCTGCCGGCCATCGACAAATACAACAAACTCAACCGCGTGGAAATGGAAAACACCGCCCTGGAGCAGGTGGAAGAAGCCAAGCCGGAGGAGCCAAAAATCGACAAGGGCAAGCCCCACATCCTGAAGGTGGAACTGCTGGACGCTGCCGGCAACAAGACCAAAAACCTGCTGCGCGGCAATGACTGCAACGTGGCCGTTACCGTGGCCAACCCCACACTGGAGCCGGTCGAAATCGGCGTGTCCATCCAGCGCAACGACGGTATTTACTGCTTTGGCACCAATACGCACATCGAGCACGTCACAGTGCCGGTGCGCGAGTCCGCCACCTTCACGCTGCACATCAAAAACATCCCGCTGCAAAAGGGCACGTATTACATCGTGGCCGGCGTGTTTGGCGAAAACCTGCGGCCTATTTATGAGCTCCAGCTCAAGGCTAAATCATTCCGTATTATGCAAGAAGACACCACAGAGGGGGTCGTGTCTTTGGATAGGAAATGGGAGCTGTAGCTTATGTCAAAATACGCCAACATTTGGGACGAAAAAGACGACCTGGTAACCGATAGCGAAGCAGACAAAAACTCACCATGGTTTAAAATGATGCGCTGGATGCCCAAAGGGCAGCGCGTGCTGGACGTCGGTTGCAGCAGCGGCTACTTTGGCGAGAAACTCATTGCCGCGCGCGGCGATGAAGTGTGGGGCTTAGAAATTGACCCCAAGGACGCGGCCAATGCCCGCAAGCGCGGCTACAAACAAGTGTTCGAGGGTGACCTAGACAGCTTTGACTGGCAACAACTCAGCGGCCTGCAATTTGACGCCATCCTGTTTGTGGACGTTTTAGAGCACATTAAGGATCCCTTGGGCTGCCTGAAGGCGGTGTCCAAATACCTGGCCAAGGGCGGCTCGTTCTACTGCTCCATCCCCAATGTCGCCAACATGACTGTGCGCACTGAGCTCATGGAAGGCAGCTTCGACTACGAATCCACCGGCCTGCTAGACAACACGCACATCCGGTTCTTTACCAAAAAAACCGTGTTTACCACCTTTGCGGCGGCCGGGCTGGAGATTGTAAACATTGACGCCACCGTAGGAGACCACTCCGACGGCCACATCAAGGCGCACCTGCAAAAACTTGGCCTAGAGCCTACTGCAAAGTTCGACAAACTGCTGGCTTCGCCGGAGGCGCGCACCTTCCAGTTTGTGGTGGAGGCTAAGAAAGCCAGCGGCACGCCGTCCGTACCGCCCGAGTATAGCATCCCCTCCAAACTGCACGACGATTGGCCAACCATCGCCCAAAAAATGGACGATGACGACGCCCGTATCAAAGAGTTAGAGCGCGAAAACCGCGGGCTGCACGAGCGCCTGGAGGCGGCCGAGGAGCGCTGGGCAACGGTGCGCAGGCATCCGGTGCGCTGGATCGCCAAAGCTGCCGCACGGAGGGTAAAAGGCCGTGGCACACCAGGCGCCTGAGCCTCGCGGCGCCGTCGTCGTCCCGAACTGGAACGGCGAGAAGTATTTGGCGGCGTGTTTGGAGTCGCTGGAAGGGCAGACGCGGCGGCCACACATCATTGTGGTGGATAACGGGTCGGTGGACGGTTCGGTGGCGCTTGTAGAGCAAAAATTTCCCGGCGTTGAGCTGGTGCGCCTGCCCAAAAACACCGGCTTCACCGGCGGCGTCAATGCCGGCATCCAGCGCGCCACGGAAGCCGGCCAGCCATTTGTGGCACTGCTCAACAATGATGCCGTCGCCGCGCCCGGCTGGTTTGCCGCCCTTGTACACGAACTAGAACAGCACCCCGACGTGGGCATCGCCGCTGCCAAAATCACGGATTTTTCTGGCCGCCACCTGGACAGTACAGGGGAGTTCTACACTATTTGGGGGCTGGCGTTTGCCCGCGGGCGCGGCGAGTCCAACCTCAGCAAATACGACAACTCCCCCGAAATCTTTGCCGCCAGCGGCGGAGCGAGCATTTTACGAACTAAGATGCTCGAGGAAACCGGGTCGTTTGACAACACGTTCTTCGCCTATTACGAGGACGTTGACCTCTCGTTCCGTGCCCAGCTGGCCGGCTGGAAAATACGCTTTGTGCCCGGCGCCACCGTGCGGCACCGCATCGGCGCCACCTCTGGGAAAATCCGCGGGTTTACCACATACCAGACGCTCAAAAACCTGCCGTTGCTCTGCCTCAAAAACGTGCCCGGCCCGCTCCTGCCTGCTGTGCTGCCGCGGCTCTGGCTGGCGCACACCGCCTTTTTTTGGAGTGCTGCGGCCCGCGGGCAGGCGGGTGCCGCGCTCAAAGGCCTGGCGATGGCGTACTTGCTCACGCCCCGCGCACTTGCCAAGCGCCTGCACATCCAGCGCAGCCGCCGCGTGCCTGTGGCATACATCAGGGGAGCGATTGTGCATAGTCTGCCGCCGGATGCCGGGCGCTTACAAAAGCTCGTCCATCCGCTGAGCCGTAAGCCCCATGAGGACCGCCCATGAGCCACATCTTAATTGACGCCCGCGAGCTGCGGACGAGCAGTGGGCGGTACGTGGAACGCTTGCTCCATTACTTGCAGCAGGTGAGTAGTGGCCATGAGTACACGGTTTTGGTGAAGCCAGAGGATTTTGACGGCTGGCAGCCAACCAATCCGCAGTTCACAAAAGTGGCGTGCCCTTTTAAAGAATTTACATTTTCCGAACAAACGGGGATGTATAGACAAATCACGAACATCGCCCCGGACCTGGTGCATTTCCCATTTGCGCAGCAACCGGTTTTTTACAGGGGTACCTCTGTTACGACCGTCCAGGACCTCACGGCCATCCGTTTTGGCAACCCCACCAAGAACTGGCTGGCCTTTACTTTCAAACAGCAAGTATACCGCTGGGTTATTAAGCGTGTCGCCCGGAAGAGCAAGGCACTCATCACACCCACCGAATTTGTTAAAAAAGATGTTGCCGCCTATGCACACGTGCCGGCCAGTAAAATTACCGTGACGCTCGAGTCGGCCGACCCCATCCCCGACTCCCCCACCCCTCTCAAAAACATACAAGGACACAATTTGCAAAAAAGCAAATTCATTATGTATTTAGGAAGGCCGCAGCCACACAAGAACCTGTGGCGGTTACTAGAGGCCCATGCCCTGCTCCGCCGCCGCTACCCTGGCCTATTATTAATTTTGGCCGGCAAAAAAGACGCCATGTACGATTTAATAGAGGCGCGCGCCCGGCGCGAAGGCTTGCTAGACGGCGTGGTGTTTACCGGGTTTGTGTCCGAGGCCGAACTCCGCTGGCTCTACAACCACACCGCGGCGTACGTCTTCCCATCTTTGAGCGAAGGTTTTGGCTTGCCGCCCCTGGAGGCGATGCACTGCGATGCGCCGGTAGTAGCTTCCAACGCCAGCTGCATCCCAGAGGTTCTCGGCGACGCGGCGCATTATTTTAACGCGCTGGACATCGGCGACATCGCCCAGAAGGTCGGCGAGGTCATAGGCGACCCTGCCCTGCGCGCCCAGCTCGTGGCCCGCGGCAAAAAACAGGTGGCCAAGTACTCTTGGCGGCGGATGGCTGAGCAGACCCTGGCGGTGTATAACAGGGTGCTGGAAGAAAAATAATATTTCCCCCAAGGCGCCTCGGAAGCTCCAAATGTGCTATTCAAGCACGTTTGGAGACCCGCAAGTGCCAAGGGGGGAAATATTATTTTTCTTCCCACGCTACTCGTAGCTAGGCGGGCGTACGGCTAATTTTCTTTGTCCACTGACTCACTGGCGGCGTCATCTGTTTCCGGCCGGCGCAACACAATGTGGCGGGACGGGCCGTCGCCCTCTGATTCGCTGGTGAGCCCCCACTCCTGGGCAAGCTTGTGTACCGTGCGGCGGTCGGCGGCGTTCATGGGCTTGAGGTCCATGGCTTCCCCGCTTTCCTTCACCTCTTTCATCCAATCTTCGGCGCGGTCGGCGAGGCGCTGGGCGCGCTGCTTTTTGTACTCGGCCACGTCAACGTTGACGCGGGTGTAGGCGTAACCCTGGTTCTTGAGCGCGTTGGACACCAAAAACTGCATGGCACGCATGTTGTCGCCTTTTTGGCCAATTAAAAAGCCGTTCAGGTGGGTGCTCGGCACCTCCAGCTCAATGACGTCGTCTTCGCTGGTGGCGTGCACCTCGGTGTTGAGCCCGAAGAACGACAGTAAATCTTCTAAATATTTTTTGGCATATGAAATGGCTTCTTCCACTACTTTTCCCCCCGTTTCACTTTACTACCAGCGCGGCGTCGGTTGGGGTTTTTGGGGCTTGGTTTAGCCGGCGACTCCACCACTTCGCCTTCGATGATCTCCTTGGATTGCTTGGATGCAGGGGCCGCTGCTCCGGCCTCCATCTCGGCCGTATCTTCACGCAGCGCGTAAGCCTGCTGCCCAAGCGCCACCAATCCAGACACCAACCAATACAGCGCCAGCGCCGACGGGACGTTCACCGTAAACAAGAAAATCATGGCCGGCAGCAAGTACTGCGTGCTGCGCCCCACCGCCTCGCTGACCTCCGATTGGTCGGCCTGCCTGCCAGCGCCAGCATCCTTCAGGATGGAGCGCAAGGTGCGTGACTCTTTGCTGCGCGGCGCCAGCTGCCTGCTCTGGCAAAACTGCACTACGGCGCTACCCAGCACAATAACCATGGCCGGCCAGTACACGCCCTTTGGCCCCAGCGCACTGCGCGTCAGGTCTACCACGTGGAACAGTGTAATGTCGAACTGGTGGATGTTGGTAGCCAGCTGCTTCATCCATGGCAGGTGCTGCAATGCCGGGTAGGCAAACTTCTCGATCTGCTCTGGATGGTGGATGACGCGTGTCAGGCCGTTATACAAACCCAGCAGGATTGGGATCTGGAGCAGTAGCACCCCGATTGAGCCGAACGGGTTAATCCCCCGCTCTTTATACAGCTCCATCATAAGGGTTTGCTCGCGGCGCTTGTCGCCCTTGGTCTCGGCCTTGATGCGCTTCAGCTCTGGCTGGATGGCGCGCATTTTCTTGACTTGGTGCAGCTGCTTTTTCACCAGCGGCCACATAAGCAAACGCACCACAACCGTAAACAGGATGATAGCCAGTCCAAAGTTGTGGCCCGGCAGCAAGGCGTAAATCAACACCAACAGGTTGAAAATAGGCTGCACAATAATGGTCGTGAACATAAGCGTCGCTAAATCTCCTTTGCTCCTACTATAGCATGATCTGGCGTATCTGGGGCGACAGCGCCAGCTTTTGCCAGCTGCGCCGCCACCATGTCTTCCAGTTTGGCGAATGGGATGGCGGCGACGTCATCGCCATACACCGTAAAGACCAGGTCGAGCGGCCGGGTGCACTGGCGGGCGTGCTCGCGCACGGTTTCATATATGCGGCGGCGGATGCGGTTACGCACCACCGCCGACTTGCTCACCTTGCGGCTCACCACCACGGCCACGCGGTAGCCGCGGCGGCGCGGGTTCTCAATATAGCGCAGGCTTACTTGCCCGCCGCGGATATTCTGCCCGCGCTGGTACACAAAACGCAGCGAGTTCCTTCCGTGAAACCGGTGTGCTTGGCTGATCATCGCTGCAGAAGCCTCCTCGGCGCGGCCGGAAGTGCGCCTCTTTAACTAGTAAGACAGTTTCTTGCGGCCCTTGGCGCGGCGGCGGGACAGCACGAGGCGGCCGGCATGCGTGGCCATGCGCTGCATAAAACCGTGCACGTGGGCGCGGTGGCGCTTCTTGGGTTGGTAGGTTCGTTTTGGCATATGTTCTCACTCTACAGCATCATCTGTTACCAGACAAGCCGTGGCTTTTGGCCTCGTTAGTTTACTGCTCCGATTGCTATTTGGTGAAAATAACAATACTTACCCCCTGATATTAGCAAGTTTTCCACATAATCTCAACTACTTTCCACAGATTTTACAGATACGGCACCGCGCTGTGTATAACTCGCTCCCCGTTTGTTGGGCAGCGCTGTGGTTTTGCCAACAGACGCTAAAAAATTGTGGAAAAGTACCTACAGCTAGCGTATAGTCGGGTACATAAGAAAGTGAGTGCGAGGGATGCAACCGTCGAGTTTGTGGCAGGCAGTGTTAGGGGAAATAGAATTGTCCGTATCACGCGGCAACTTTGTGACCTGGTTTAAGAACACGATGCTGCTCAGCGAAGACACAGACAAGATTATCATCGGCGTCCCCAATGTCTTTATTAAGCAGCAGCTGGAGCGCAAGTACAACGACCTGGTTGTGGACACGCTGCGTAAAAACGGCGCGCAGCCCGGTGTGGTGGAGTATAAAATCCACTCCGGCCTCAGCCCGGCGCGCGAGGAAGAGCCACTGGTGCTCGCCCACAGCAACGAGCCCAGCGCCGCGGCGCCAGCCATGGCCAAGCCGCAAACCACCCTGACCCATGGCTACCGCCAAGGGCTCAACGAACGCTACACGTTTGAGAATTTCATTGTTGGCTCCGGCAACGAGTTAGCCTACGCCGCGTGCCAAGCGGTGGCCGCCCAGCCCGGCACCAAATACAACCCGCTCTTTTTGTACGGCGGCGTCGGCATTGGCAAAACCCACCTCATCCAGGCCGTGGGCAACGCCGTGATGGCCGCCAACCCCGCCGCCCGCGTCGTCTATATAAGCAGCGAGCAGTTCTTGCAGGAGTTTGTGGACGCGCTGCGCTATAAAAAGATCTCTGACTTTACCGATTTTTACCGCACCGCCGACGTGCTCATCGTGGACGACGTGCAGTTCATCGCCGGCAAAGAAAAGGCGCAGGAAGAGTTCTTCCACACCTTTAACGCCCTACACCAGGGCAGCAAACAAATTATCATCAGCAGCGATAAACCCCCGCGCGACATCCCTACCCTGGAAGAGCGCCTGCGCAGCCGGTTTGTATGGGGCATGAGCATAGACATGCAGACGCCGGACTTTGAGACGCGCTGCGCCATTTTGCAAATCAAGGCCGAGCTGCACGGCACCGAGCTGCCCCGCGACGTGGTGGACTACCTGGCCACCAACGTGCAAACCAACATCCGCGAGCTGGAAGGCGCGCTCAACCAGCTGCTGGCGTGGTGTGAGATGCGCGGGCTGGAGCCAACTATGGGCATCGCCAGCAGCCTGCTCGGCGCGGCTAGCCAGCGGCCAAAACACATCAGCGCCAAGCAAATCATTGAGCGCGTCGCCCGCCACTACCAAGTGCCCATGGAAGACATCCTGGGGCCCAAGCGCGATAAGGACATTGTGGTGCCGCGCCAGGTGGCCATGTACATGCTGCGCAGCGAGTTGCACCTCAGCTTCCCCAAGATTGCCCGCGAGCTGGGACGCAAAGACCACACTACCGCCATCCACTCCATTGAAAAAATCGAAAAAGAAGCGCTGGCCGACGCCGACATCCGCTCAGCAATTAGTAGCATTAAGGGCAAGTTGTATGCATAACAGTTGTGGAAAGCCTGTGGAAGTGGTGCGAAAAAGCCGTGGACGTGAACACATTTTGTGCACAACAGCCACCACTTACACACAGCCAGCCACCACCACGCTGCGCATAAACCACAACCCCAGACACACCCAAACCACCAACTACCCACAGGCAAAAAACGCCCGCGCACCCCTATTTTTGGAAGACTTATCCGCACTATCCACAAGCCCTATAACTACTACAAAATTAATATATAAGTACTTGAATACTTAGTAATAAGGAGCCTTTCATGAAGCTGCAAGTCACCCAGGAAAACCTAAACAAAGCCCTTGGCACGGTTGCCCGCGTGGCCAATGCCCGTGGCACCCTGCCGGTGCTTGCCAATGTCCTTATTAAGACCGTTAACAACCGGCTGAGCATTGCCGCCACCAACCTGGACATTGCCATTACACATTACATTGGCGCCAAGGTTGCCGATGAAGGCGCTATAACCGTCCCTGCCCGCCTGATGCAGGATTTTGTAGGCAGCCTGCCAGCTGGCGTTATTGACCTCAACCTGGATGACTACAAGCTGCACATTGCCACCGACCAGTACCAGTCGGTCATTAACGGCGTGAGCGCCGAAGAGTTCCCGGTAATGCCGGCCATAACCGAGGGCAAACAGTGGTCCGTGCCGGCTCCAGTGCTTAAGAAAAGCCTGCAGCAGGTGGTGGTGGCCGCCAGTGGCGACGAGGCGCGCCCAGTGCTCACCGGCGTGTACTTGCACACCCAGGACGGCAAACTGTACATGGCCGCCACAGACAGCTACCGGCTGGCGGAAAAGGAGCTGCTGGCCACCAAGGAAGACATTAACCTGTTGGTGCCGGTCTCGGCCATGCAAGACCTGTTGCGTATCGTGAACGACGCCGAGGACACGGTGCAGGTCACCAGCGATGACCAACAGGTGCTCTTCCGGGTTGGAGATGTGGAGCTCGTAGCGCGCCTTATTGAGGGCAAATACCCGGATTACCGCAAGCTGATCCCGGAAACTTTTGCCACCACCGCGGTGCTGAAGCGTGCCGATTTGCTCAACGCCGCCAAAGTCTCCAGCCTGTTTGCCCGCGAAAGCGCCGGCAGCATCACGCTGAATGTCGACGAGGGCACGCAGGAGCTCAGCATCCGCTCCGTGGCCTCCCAGCTGGGCGAGAACACGGCCACGGCCACGGCTAAGGTGACGGGCGGTGGCGCCATCACCATTAACTCACGGTATTTACTGGACGCGCTGCACGCTTTGTCTGGCGACGAAGTGAGCTTTTCGTTTAACGGAAAACTAGAGCCCTCGGTGTTGCGCGACCCGGCCGCCGCTGATTACACCCACCTGATTATGCCGCTCAAAAGCTAACCGCTAAAATAGGAAGATGATTACCTCCCTGCGGCTGCAGCATTTCCGCAGCTACGACGATGCCTCGTTTGAGCTGGAAAGCGGCGTGAACATTATTGTGGGCCCCAACGCCAGCGGCAAGACTAACTTGCTGGAGGCGGTGTTGGTGGCTGCCCGTGGTAGCTCGTACCGAGGGCGCGACAGCGAGCTGATTGGGTTTGGCCAGCCGTGGGCACGCCTGGATGCCGACACGCTGGAAGGCATGCGCACCGTCAAGCTTGAACGCACCAACGACGACAGCCGCGCCACAAAGTCGTTTGACATCGATGGCCAGCACCTTTCCCGCCTCACACCCCAGCGTACGCTGCCCACAGTGTTGTTTGAGCCGAACCACTTACTGCTGCTCAGCGGTTCGCCTGAGCTGCGGCGCACCTTCCTGGACGACCTTATTGAGCAAACCAACATGCGGTTCGGCGCGTTGCGCCGCCACTACAAGCGGGTGCTTGCCCAAAGGAACGCGCTGCTCAAAAGGCAGCCGCGCGACCTTCGCGAGCAGCTGTTTGTGTGGAATGTGCGCCTGAGCGAGCTGGGCGGCCAGATTGCCCACGAGCGGCAGGAACTCATCAACCGCTTTAACGGCCGCATGGGCGGGCTCTACGGCCGTCTGGCGGCCACGGAGCATGGCGTGGCGCTGGCCTATGTCTCGCAGTTTGCGCCGGAATCGTACGAGACCGCCCTGCTCCACAAGCTTGAGGCGAGCACCGACCTCGATGTGCTGCGCGGCTTCACGGCCTATGGCCCGCACCGGGACGACCTCAGCGTGCTGCTGGACGGCCACGAGGCGGCCACCAGCGCGTCGCGCGGCGAATCGCGCACCCTAGTGCTGGCGCTCAAAATAATGGAGCTCCAGCTGTTGGAGGAGTTGCGCGGCGCCCGCCCGCTCCTTCTGCTTGATGACGTCTTCAGCGAGCTGGACGCCCGCCGCCGCCAGGCGCTCACCTCCTTTGTGGCCGATTACCAGACTTTTATCACCACAACCGACGCCGACGTCGTAGCCCAGCACTTTGCCAGCCGCACAACAATTTCCTTGCCGGCTTAATTTTGGCCGGCTGGGTTGGTGCCGGTTTGCAAAACTGCCAAGCCACCCAGCGGTGTGTCTGTGGGTTCAAAGCGGAGCTGGCCGGGGTCGACAGTAAATAGCCTGACATATGCGGTGGCAGCGTACTGGCAGTCTTCGGTGGGCAAAGCTGCATGGTACCGCACCACCGGCGTGCCCATAAAGTTTACGAGTTCGTAGCTACACCCGCCCTGCACTGCCGGCAGCTGGGATTGGAGCGGCGTAATGACGCTGGTTTTGGTCATTGGCGGCGTGTAGCGGTAAATGGAGAACGTGTCGTTACTCAGCGCTGAGTCTTGTACAGACATATAGATGTTGTTATGCGCTTGGTCAACGCCTATGGAGCTGATGTCGTGGTCCAGCGGCGCACTGGCCACCGCCTGGGAGATGTTAGCCTCGCCCATGCTGTACTCCCACACCTGGTTTTGTACGCTGTACAGTAATTTGTTATTGCCGAGCCACGTGAGGTTGTTGACGTTGTTGCGGGCAATGATCGACACCTGCTTCAGCGAGCTGTCCAGTACTTGGCTGCCAAGGTCGGCTGTTGTCGCAAGGTACTTGCCGTCTGGCGACCACGCGAATTCGTAGCCGTCTATCGCGGCTTCGGCGGTTTGCTTGCCGTTCTGGACGACAGTAAGCGTTGGCTCTTTGCCGGAATCTTCCCCGGGCGCGTAGGCCACGGCAAATTTCTGGGCGTTGGCGCCAAAGACCGAGACCGGCGTTTTGGGTGCGGTGTACAAGCGCGTAAAGCCCTTGTCTGGCGTGCCGCCGTAGACCTTTGCCCCAGACACGATGTAGATGTAATGGTCTGGCGTGACGCTAATATCGGTTTGGGCATTTGTGCCGGACGGCACGTTGGTTATTTGGGATACCACCCCGTTGTCGATGCTGTATATGCCGTTGCCCGCATCCCGGCCAACGCCATAGGTGCTGTCTGCCCAGTGGATGCCGTCAAATTGCAGGTCGCTGAGCTTGGTAACCTCATTGCTGCCGTCTATTTTATATACTGATTCATTTTGGCGGTTGACAAAGTAGAGCGCTGAATCGCCCACTGTAAAGCTGATGGCGTTCACGTTGGCAACGGGCTCGGTTGGTGAAGATTGGTTGGCGACGTTCATGGTGTACGTGCTGGTGGCCTGGGGCTTGACGGTTACGGTGCGCGACATGGAATCGCCGCGCACATCTTCTACAGTGACCAAGTACGTGCCTGGAGCAAGCCGCACGGCAACGCCGCTTTTGAGCAGCTTTGTGGCGGTCCCTTCCTTGGCGCCGGCCACAATTGACGGCTCGTAGTTAATAGTGTTTTGCGCGTTATCTGTTTTGATAATGAGCGAGCCCGTCGCGTGCTTGCCACCCAGCCGCCCCAGGATGACAATGACAATGATGACGACGGCCGCGGCGCCCCCAATCAATAGCCACATCCGCCGGTTGGACGGCTTTTCGGGTGGTGGCGTAGTGATGGTTTGGGGCTGGTTTGGCTGCATTGCTTTTCGTTCCTTTTGGGTTAGCTTTGGGCTGGTGGCCTACGGCCAGGTGGGCCAGTTTGACGGGATCGTACCCAGGATACCGCCCGTGGATTGGTTAATGTCGCCCGGGGGGCCGCCAATGGCTTGCATAAATTCCGAGAAGTTAACGCCGTAGCGCATGGGGTGTCCCTCGACGTAGTCGACCGAGGCGAGTGCGTTGTGCCGATTGTCGCTTCCCTGCGGCACCGGGATGGCCCAGCCCATTTCAATACCCGGCGACGTGCTGGTCATATTGCAGATGACGGTGTTGGCATGGACGATGTCGCCGGCCTTGAGCCCGGGCGCGGGGATGCAGTCCTCGGCCACGTATATGAACAGCCCAGTGGCTTTGCCGGCGGTGACCTTGTAGTTGACCCAGTGGCCGAGTGGCCAGCCGGTGTTGTTGTTGACCTGCATTATGACGCCATCGCCAACGGCATAGAGTGGGCCAGAGCCGAAGTAGTCCACGCCTTCGTCGATGCGCTCACGGACCGGGCCGGGCTTGCCGCCGTTGTGCTTGATGTCGCGCAGCGGGTTGGCGTAGCCAGCCACTGAACCGGTGGCGGTGATTGGGTTACAGCCAGTGTCTGTGGTGTAGCCACCGGAGTCCGGCACCGAGCCAGTGGCGCTAAACGTGGGGTGGTACACCAGCTTGGAGGAGTCCATGCCACCCGCGTCGTTTGAGCTGCCGCGCATAATGGCGCCGGCGAGCTGGTTCCAGTTCTTGACCACGTCTGGGTAGATGTGGTTCATGTAGTTGCTTTTGTAGCTGTCCGGATCTTGCTGCGAGAGTGTGGCCCATGCAAGGTCCCCGGCGCTGTAGTACGACCCGAGCTTGGCCTGGTCATTATAATAGGTCAGCACCGTGAAGAAGTTGTCTACGCTGGAGTTTGGGTCGCTGAGCACTTTGCCTAGACGGGTTTGCGGGTGGCCGCCGCTCATCACCCGCGCGTTGGCTTCCACGCCGGCGTCGAACGATTTGAAGGCCTGCACGCCATCTGTGGCGTGGCCGGTAGCCAGCAGGTCTGGCGCGTCGATACCGGCGTTAAACGGATTCCACCAGTCCTGGTTGGTAATGCCGCCCCCTTCCCCGTAGGCGAACGCCACCAAGGCGACGACGTGGTTAATAGTGACGGTGTCACTTTCCGGTATGCCACGCTTGGCCGCAATGTCCTTTAGCAGCTGGATCATGAACTGCTCCAGGATGTACGGTGGCCCCACAGCGCCATGGCTGGCGCTGTCCCAGGTGCCGCTGTCGGTGCCCTTGTCTGCCCCGTTGGCGGTGCCGCTCAGGATCGAGCCGCCGCACGGGTTGTCGATGTAGTAAATCCCTTCGTTTGCAAGGCGCAGCCGTTCGTTGCCGTCGATAAACGGCGGGTCGCCAACGTTGGAGTCATATGCCTGGGAGGCCGACCCCGGCGAAGGCGTGGTGGTGGGGTTGTTGGGCGTGGTGGGTGCCTGGCCGGTACCGCCCGTGGGGTCAGTGCCGTTTGTGTCAGGTGTGGGCGCGTGCGGCGGGTCGGCATACGCCAGCGCGCCTGGGAGCGCCAGTGAAACAAGCGTCACCAGCGCCAGCAGCCCGGCGGCAAGCCGTTGCCCGATAACTGTAAGCCGGAGGTGTACTAATTCTTTCATATGCTATTGTTGCGCCTGGAAATCTGGGCAGTTGGCATCCCACGCGCAGCCCATACTTGTAATAACAGTTTCGTCTGCCTGGCACATATTGGCCTCTTTTGAGGGGTCGGTTGTGGGGCATTTTATGTCCGCGGTTTTCTGGGTGGCCATGGCCGGGGTGGTGTCCTGGTTGAGTGCATCCTCGGTGGCACCATACCAGAGTGTGCCGGTTAAGGTGGCCATGTCGTTGGCTTCATCGGCCCGTATCTTTGGCGAGAATACCCCGCCGATGCTGGACGGCAGCCTGGCGGCCATGCCAAACAGCGATGAAAGCATGGTGCTTGGCGTGGGGTTGGTGGGCGCCGCCCGCAGTAAGCTGCCGGCTATCGAAGTGGGCATGCTCGTATCAAATATCCGGTCTTTAATAGAGGTCATCGCCATGTCTTGGTCTTGCTCCTGCTGGAGTTGTCTGGTTATGAGGACCCCCTGCAGCGCGGTCAGCGCTTGGCAGCCGAGGTCCGTCTTGCATACATAGTTGAAGGCCACGGACGCCCCGGTGAAGATATTATTGAATAGCTCCGCCCCCTTGGCGAGCGGGTCAATAGAAATGGCAAACAGGTTTAGAAGCGCTTTGAGGGCAAACGCCCCTAGTTCGGCTTTCCAGTTGTCCCCAAAAATTGATTTGAGTACCGAACCCGCCAAGGCGGTAAACCCGGTGATGTTTGAGAGCCATTCTACGAGGAAGCCAATGCCCGACCCTAACAACCGCAGCGCTTTGCCCATAGTGTAGTACCAAATTTCGAGCGGCCCGCGCACGAAGATTGAAACATATACGTTATTGTAGACCTGGTTCATAAGGTCGTCGTATTTGCTAAAGGTGTTGCTGCCGACCTTGGGGTTAACGGTAGTGCCGGCATTCATTTGCCCCTTGTTATAGAGGTACTTGTAGGTCTGGGCGCCTTCGGCACCGCCGAGCTGGTCATTGAGCGCGGATGCGTCAACTTTGGGCATGCGGCCGGCCTGGTTCTGGCTGCCGTAGCCGGCCCATGTGCTAAATATGGCGCCGTACGTCCCCTCTTTGAGCATAACCGGTATGCGGTGTATGAGGTCGTTGGCGAAGAAGGTCGCCTCGGCGTGCTGGATGTCGGCCAGCGTGTCGATGACGAACACCCAGGGTATGACCTTGACCACGCTCCTGGCTACGACGGCGTTAAATATTTTAGTAAGCAATTTTTCGAGCATCCGGTTCAGGAAGCCGCCAGTGCGGTCTTTGACGGCTTCATTTTTTGCTTCATCGGCAGCTTGGGTGATCTCGTCGGCTGTCTCGGCGGCGCTGCCGTTTTGTAGCTCGCGCTTGGCGACATCCGAGGCGGGGTCAGGTACCTTTGCGTCCGGCGCATCTTGCTTAAAGGTGTCGCATGGTGCACCGCCGTCAAGCATGCACCCAGCCGCCTTTCCCAACTTGTCAATACTGTTGGCGGTCCCTTCTATGATCTGTTCGCCTGTAAGCTCTTCCAGGGCAGCCTCGTCGTTTGCCTTGTCCGAGCCTTTGTTTGTGGGCCGCTTTGGGGCGCCGAAAGGTTTGCCTTCGCGGAAGCGGATCTTGAAGGTCTCGGCAATCTTACCCGCTTTTATCGGCCCGCTCACTGTCCTGGCCAATACACGGAAGTCGGCCTTATTTTCAATAGTGCCTCTTTCTATGAGCTTGGCGACCTCCTTAAAATTGCGGACACCGCCCAGGTCCCGTCCGTCGCTAAAGAGCCGCACCACGCCGTCGGCACCTTTTTTAAACGTAAGGCCGGTTTGCTTGGCGATTTTTTCTTCTGCATTCTTTGACTGCATGGTGCGGAACAGGTCAGACAGCGGGCTGCCGGTGACCACAAAGTCCGTGGCCTCGCCGCCGGCTCTGCGGATAAGGTAGCGTACGATGATGCGCTCGGCCCGCCTCTCCATGATGTGGTCAACCTCACCACTCACTTTATCTTCGATGTCGTGCAGCATTGCGGGTATGCGGTACAGGGGCGCGACCACCGCCATGGCGATGATCAGCCCGGTGATGCCGCCAATGCCACCGCTCGCCAGCAGCTTCCTGCGCCGGTTAATGCCTGCTAGTTTGCCGCCCAGCTTTCCGCCGCCCACCCCGGCGTCTTCTTCATTGAGGCCGGCGCGCCGGTATAGGCCGCGGCCGATTTCGTCATCGTGGGAGCCGCCGCGCTGCTCGGCGTCGCCCAAGGCGCCTGCGCCAAGCACGCGGCTGCCGCCCGGCTTATTGGCGCGGCCAACCGGGCTGTCGTCGCCTAAAGGTTTGCCGCCGGATTCGGCCGACGAAACCAGGCCGCCGCCTTCCCCGGAGGAATCGCCAGGCGCCTCCCCGCGCTCGGCCTGGTTGAGTATTTGGCTGGACGATTGGTACGGTGATGGCGAGGACGTGTCATCACCACCCGCGCCGCCGCCTGTTGGCACGACCGGCGTGGAGTAGCCCCCCTTGAACTCGTCAGGCGGCTTACTTCCTGATCCTTGGCTCCGGTCAATCTGTTCCCGCTGCGTCATACCTTATTACGCCCCCGGATATAGCTGGTTATTAAGGTCAATCGTCCCTTGCGGCTGGTTCATGTCGCCGCCCTGGATTTGGGCGACTTGCT
>DATIIT010000004.1:0-141654 GCA_035479375.1 Saccharimonadales bacterium (SeqCode)
GTGGCAGCGGCGCTGGTCGCTGTTGTGGTGGGGTGTGGGCGTGGCCGCGCTGGTGGGCATCGACATGCTCTTGTACCGGTCTATTAAGAGCGACACCGCCCAGCTCGAGCAAGTCTACAACAGCTTGCCCACGGGCGTGCGCTACCTGTTTTCGGACAGCGGCAATTTCCTGTCGCCGGCCGGGTATTTGTCTGGGCGGGTATACTATTTCCTGCTGCCGATTGTGCTGGGCATTTTTAGCATTGGGCTGGGCGCCAACCTGATTGGGCGCGAGGAGCAGCAAGGCACGCTGGAGCTGTTGCTGGCGCGGCCGGTGTCGCGCACCACGGTGCTGCGGGGCAAGCTAGCAGCCGGGGCGCTGGCGCTGGGCTGGCTCGGCCTGGTGGCGCTTTTGGTAGGATGGGCGTGCCTGCGGCCCGCCGGCTTCGACACCATCTCATACAAGGCGATTGCGCTAGTGACGCTGGCGGCGGTGTTGCTGTCGGCGCTGTTTGGCATGGTGGCCTTCCTGTTTACAGCGCTAGGGCGGCCGGCGCGCGGGGCGGCACTGGGCATCGCTTCGCTGTTTGCCTTTGGTGGGTACATTGCCGCCTCGCTGGAAAATACCGCGCACTGGCTGCGCTGGCCGTCCAAATTTTTGCCGTACCACTACTTTACGCCCAGTGACATCTTAAATGGGCTGCCGCACCAGCGGTGGAATTTGCTGGGGTTTATGCTCGTTATTGCCGTCTTGGCCGTGCTGTCTTGGCTGGGGTTCCGGAGGCGCGACATTGCCTAGGGTAATTGAGGGGCCGGTAGTCCTGTTGGAGACGCGCCCCGGCCAGGCAAACATCACCGAGACGCGCCAAGGCGCGATCGGCGCTGGGCTGGAGGCGGAAGGCATCACGCCGGTCTATGTCGATGTTGGCAGCCCAAAAGCGTTCACGCCAGACAGCAGTGCCGTGCGCACCTTCTGCTTACGCGACCCGCGCGACCCCAGCCGGCTGGTGCCGGCCAACGCCTACGCGCCAGTCGTGCCAGACGCCTACCGCTTCCGCGACGTGCCGCATGATGCGCGCCCGGCCTTCGCCACCGAAGTCCCTGGCTACAACGACGGCGAGCTGTGCACGGCGCTTCTAGGCCGCATCTCTATGCGGATGGTGCTGGCCAGGCTCGGCTTTGGCAAACACACCGCGCCAACCACAATAACCCGGGCGGCCAATGCGGCGGCGACCCTGAAGGATATGGCGCCGGGCATGGTCTTTGTAAAACCTGGCGAGGACGGCGCATACACCGATGTAGGCGCCGACCGGCCCGGAGCCCTCCCTCGGCGGGCGCGCTACGTCCATACGGCAGAGATGCACAACACCATCGCCCGCCGCTCGCCAGGCCGCGTGATCGTGCAACCAGACGTCAGCATCCCTTCTGTTGAGATTGCC
Organism: Saccharimonadales bacterium (SeqCode); assembly: GCA_035479375.1. GTDB lineage: Bacteria > Patescibacteriota > Saccharimonadia > Saccharimonadales > UBA4665 > PMNU01. The sequence continues at coordinate 1,419 of DATIIT010000004.1, forward strand.
GGGCGGCTCGGCCTTAAACTCGGCGAGGTCGACCCCACCTGGCGCCAGCACCACGCCATACGCCTCTACCAAATGACCGACGGCCAACCGCCAGACTTGGCCGAAGTCCGCTTCCAGGCCACCCAAAACATTGGCCAGCCAGAACCGCCCTACTATAAGCTCCTTGAACCCGGGCACGTTTTTGACGCCATCCCGGAAATCAGAGTGCTGCACAGTGCGCTGGCCACCGAAATCCAGGGGCGGTACGGCTTAAACTATGTCGCCGTTGACTACTTTATGGGCAAAACCGATGCTGGCGATGAGGTGCCGCTCATCAACGCCATCCACGCCCGCCCATGGTTGCCATCCGTCAGGGAGGATCTCAGTTGGCGCACCGTGGAAACAGAAGTGCAAACATTGAGCCGCCTCGCCCTGCAGGGGCAAAGCCCGCCACCCGCCTAAAACCCGGGCGGGGTGCCAACTAAAAACCGGCTCCAAAAGAGCCGGTTTTACTGTGCCTGCCGGCCGCTATTTGCGGACGACCTTCTCCCAGGGCAGGCCTTCTTTGCCAAAGTGGCCATAGGCGCTGGTTTGGCTGTAGATGGGGCGCGCCAGGTCGAGGGTGTCGATAATGCCCTTCACGCTGGTGTCCAGCAGCTCGTGCATAAAGTCGTAGAGCTTGTCCTCGTCCACGTGCGCTGTGCCAAAGGTCTCGATGGTCTCCATAAGCGGGCGCGGCTGGCCAATGACGTACGCCAGGCCAACCTCACAGCGGTCGGCCAACCCGGCCGCCACAATGTTCTTGGCGATGTAGCGCGCGGCGTAGGCGCCGGAGCGGTCCACCTTGCTGGGGTCTTTGCCGCTGAAGGCGCCGCCGCCCACGCGGGCGTAGCCGCCGTAGCCGTCGACCACGATCTTGCGGCCGGTGAGGCCGGCGTCTGACTCCGGGCCAGGGATGTGCCACAAGCCAGTGCCGTTCACTACAATGTCCTCGTCACCAGGCAGCTCAAAGCCGTACTTGTCCAGGACGGGCTTAAAGACGTGCTTGATGACGTCGGCGCGCACCTCAGATGCCGGTGTGCTCTCGCTGTGCGCTACAGCGGCTACCAGTTTTTCGATGGCCACCGGCTTGTCGTCTTCGTAGCGGACGGTCACCTGGGCTTTGCCATCTGGGCGGAGCCACTTGAGCGTGCCGTTTTCACGCAGCGCGTCGATGCGGCGGGTCAGGGCGTGCGCCAGCGCGATGGGCAGCGGCATGAGTTCCGGCGTTTCCTTGCAGGCGTAGCCAAACATCATGCCTTGGTCGCCGGCGCCGTCTTGGTCCACGCCCAGGGCGATTTCCGGCGACTGCTGGTGCACGTCATTGCTAAACACCGACTCCTGGCTAAAGCCCCAGGCCGGCACGGTGTAGCCCAAGCGCTCCACGGTTTTGCGCACAATGTCTTCGTAGTCGATTTTGGCGCTGGTCTTAATCTCGCCGTACAGGCTAATCTGGTTGGCGCCCGCCACGGTCTCAATGCCGCAGCGCGACTTGGGGTCCTGCTTGAGCGCGGCGTCCACAATGGCGTCAGAGATGGCGTCGCAGATTTTGTCTGGGTGGCCGGCACACACCGACTCGCTCGTAAACAGGCGTTTTTTACTTTGGGTGGGCATAAAAATATCCTTTCTGCTGTTCTGCCGCGGAAAGGATTTGTTAGCCAAATATCTTCCCCACAGACAGCGGGCTAGATGGAGCACCGTGCCCCTCTTCGTGGGCCGGTTGCCGGCAGATCAACGAGCTAGTCCTCTCCCTGCACTCTGTATATTCTTAATTGTTAATGCGCTTATCGTAGCACAAGACCGCGGGCTGGGAAAATGTAGAATTTACGCCGGCGGCTCGTTAAGCAGGCGCTGGAGGTGGGTCAGACGGATTTTGCCGTCCGTGTTGGCGGCCAGATCGTTAACCCCGGACAGGAAGCGCGCATACGCCTCGTCGGGCATGGCCGCAACGCCCGGCAGTTCGCCGGCAATGAGATCGCGCCCGAGCCAGGTACGATTGGCCAATTGGCTAAAGCGGTCCAGGTCTTCCGGCTCCTTGTAAGCGCCGAGCGCAAGCGCCCCGGCCAAAAATGCATCGTCTGCCGCCTGCCGTTTTTCGCGCTCGCGCTGCTCACGCTCGACACGGCGGCCATGATACAGCAAATCACTGCCTCTCAGGCGCACTATTGTCGGGCTGCCAAGCAGCACCTTGCCAACATCAATCCCATTATCAACCAATGCTGCGACGTGCTCTTCGAAAATTTGGCAGGCCATATCGTACAGGCTTGTTAATGTGTTTCCGACAATGTGTGGGGTTTGGTCACCGACGTGGCGGTGGATAAGCCGGGTTGTCCCAATCATTCTTAGCGGCCTAATACCCTTCGCCCGCATCTGCACGTACAGCCCGGAGGTAGTAGTGGCACCCCGGCCGTCAAAGAGGCCATAAAAGTTATTGCACGCAGCCCGATACTCCACCGCCTTCTCAGCGGGAACCCTGCGGGCGGCTGTTGCTTCGGCTGCAGTGTTGAGCGCCGCGAGGAACTCGGGGTCGATGGGGTGATCCGGGTCTGCCGCAACCATCTGCAGCCAGGGGGCGTCTTCCGGGCCCAGCTTTGCTATGTCCGTCCCTTTAAAGCATTCTACGGGTGCGCCCGGGCGTTCACCGGCTGATGTTACGCCCTCTACCGCAAGGGCATCGAGGCCCGATGGGACACCTTCACTCATATATATAAAGTAATACTTTTACAAATACGGAACAAGCCTCGACGACGCGGGCGCCCCGCCTGCACACCCGCCGCCCGACCCCTAGCAAAATCGCCGGCATTTTGCTACAATTGCGTGGCCGGTGGGGATTGGCCAAGCGGTAAGGCAACGGGTTCTGGTCCCGTGATCGGGGGTTCGAATCCCTCATCCCCAGCCATATAAAAGACACATGCGCAAGTATGTGTCTTTTATAATAGCAAAGACGGTAGTATAGTTATGATCAATACTAGAGGTAGTCGAGCAAACGATGGACAACTGGACGCAAAGAGTCAATGATAGCTTGGCTCGCAACAAAGCAATTGAATTACGAGACACGATCGCTAAGTTAGATCTGACTCAGTACAAAGTATCCACACAAGACTATCTTAATCGAGCTTCACTTGTGGCTGAAACCACTCTAAATCGTTTAGACACGCTTGATGCTCGCTTAATCAACGTAAACGCGCTGAACAATCTTGGATCTTCTCTAGAAAGCGCAGTAGCTAACTACAACGCCTGGACAGATGGCCCTAGTTTTACCTATATAAGTAGTAACCTGCAAAATGACTTGGATAACGCTAGCATATATCTTGCGCAGCTTGGCCCCAGCATTGATTTAAAAGAAGCTCGCGAATCCATTTCCACACTTCGTAGGGTTGTTGCAGGCCATAGAACTGCAGTTAATCGCCTAATTGGCGAACTAGAAGAAAAGGGCACATTAGCCGATACATCGATCGATGAAAAAGTTGCCGAAGCAAACAAAGAATTTGAAAAAATAAATCAAGCCGTAGACGATCTTCAAAGCGACCTGCTCCAAGTTAAAAATGCTAGCACGACCGTAACTACAGAGCAGCAGACAGCCTTTACGAAAGCCGAAGCAGACCGTAGTGCGAAATTTTCAGAGATCCTTAGTAAAAACCAAGAAATTATGAAAAATAAAATTGACGAGATTGGCAGAAGTACTGAGGCCTCTGTGCAAGAGATAAAGACCAAGGCAGAAGACGACAAACGGGCAATCGAACAAGCTAAAAGTGAAGTAGAGCGGCTCTTGTCAATTGTGGGCGAAGAAGCATTAATTGGTGACTACTCGATTAATGCCAAGGATGAGAAAAAGCCGGCAGATATTTGGAGCTACGTCGCTGCTAGTTCCATTTTATTAGCTATCATCGTAGGCATTGCTTTTGCTCATGGCGTTAGTAGTAGCACTAGCTGGCAATACGTTGTAGCTAAAGTCGGCGTTATACTCGCATTTGGTGGCTTGGCAGGTTATGCCGCTAAGCAGTCTTCTGAGCATAGAAGCGCACAAAGAGAAGCATCGAGAATGGCATTGCAGCTAAATGCGGTCAAGCCTTATTTAATGGGCATGAAGAATGACGGCCAGAGAGATGACCTTATGGTAAAAATAGCTGATAAATTGTTTGGTCACAAGCACCCCGACATTAAAGGTGAGGCTAAGAGCGAGGATTATAATGCGCTGATACCACCTCTCCTTGAAGCACTCACAACGTATATCAAGCACTCAAAATAACTCAAGAACCGTATCAGTCTAGCGAGACTTCAAATTTCAGGACGTAGGGGCGGCCGCTATAGCTTTGAAGGGGCTACTTTTTCGGATACATCGAGTACACAAATCATGATCCGTTTTCCAAAGTTTTGGGCTTTATTCTTTTCGTAAAGCTTCTTTGTACGACGAATATCGTCACTCGAATGGCAAATAACAAGGTAAAAGGCTTCGTCATAATTCGTAGCTTCCATATAATGTATAAGCTGTTTTTTGAGACCACTTTCTAAATGACTACTGTTGCCAAACTTGACCTCAATCAGTACTTTCTCCTTGGGGTTTTTATAAAACTTAAAATCTATCTTTCCGGTACCGATATCAACTTCCCTTGAGATGTCAGCATGCTCGTCAGTCTTAAAATACAGGGCAAAAAGTGAATCTAATAGAGGTTGTATCTCCGGCTCACTTCGAGGCTTGCCTAACTGCCAAAAGTCTTTATGCAGTCCGTTATGACTAACACGTTTTGAAATCAGTTCCAGCATTTTCTTGATGTCATTGTATAGTGACGACCCTTGGCGTATCTCAAGCCGTGCTCGGATGTCATTTGGTAGTAATTCTTTGTAGTAATCAATATTGATACCGAGCATTTCCTCTAATAAATGATCGCCAATACTATAGCTGTTGCTCAGTATTGGGAGCATGAGAAAGTCGGCATCGTCGAAACAAAGTTCTTGCATAGTCCCTATGTCATGCAAGAATTCTCCTAAGTCATTGGGTTTCTTTAAAGAACCTTCAAACATTCCTTCAATATCAAATTTTTGCCATAGCTCTTTGACTTCCTTTTGATCCTCTTCGTCATAGTAGATCGAGTCAAATTCTGGCATATCCTCCCTCAAGTCGCGCATATAATCGAGGAACCTATACAAACCTATCTCATGAAAGGCGGTCATGGTATGCCAGTATTCATCGTCGGTCCAGTCGAACAGATCCTCCAGAACCACAGCACACTTGTCCTTTTGCTCGCGTATTAGATGTTTCGGGAAGAACCACTCTAGGGATTCCAGAACGTAGTCTTGCCTATAGTCATCGAAAAACTCCACGAGCAGAAACTCATGAATCTTTTTGTTGAAATAGGAGGCAAATTCGGTATTAAAAACGATCACTTCAAGTCTCGGCTCTTTAATATATTATAAACTAACATCAGCTACTCGCCATCTCCTGCTCATCTTCTAATTCTAGAAGCAAAGAATAGAAATCTACGAGTCCGTTTCCGATCTCTTTCGCATCTTCAAATGTGTAGATCCGCCCATTTTGTTTCTCTAGAATCTGCCGAAGCTCCTCGTATTTTTCATCACTAATTTCAGGCATAGCGAATCTCACAGATCATGATATAAAAGGTTTGGAATATGTACACTATCCCCAGCCATGAAATTATTCTCAACCCCACCCCTGTAAAATGGGGTGTTTTTGGTTTTGATTTGAGTGAGAGCAAGTAGGGCATTAAGACTCGCCAGATCGTTCGCTTGATTTGATATACTTGGTGCATGGATTTTACAGATAAAGTCATTGTTATAACTGGCGGCAGCAAAGGGTTCGGCAAGGGCCTAGCCGAGGCTTTTGTAAAGGGAGGCGCAAAGGTTGTCATTTCGAGCGACGATACAGATGCTCTTGTTGAGACGGCCAGTGCACTTCACATTGACTCTTTTCCTTGTGACATTACTTCATTTGATGAGGTGGAGGCACTTGCTAACCATACGGTAGAAAACTTCGGCCATATTGATGTGTGGATCAACAATGCGGGCATTCAAATTGCGCCGAGCAATGTAGAGGATGTCGATTTGCAAAGGCTCCACAAACTTTTTGATGTCAACTTCTTTGGCTACTTTTACGGCTGCAAAGCTGTACTGTCAATTATGCGCAAGCAAGGCAAGGGCATAATTGTGAATATAAATTCCACGGCTGGGCTGGACGGCAAACCCGGGCTTTCGGCCTATGTATCTTCAAAGTTCGCCATCAAAGGCCTCACCCAGAGCCTACGTGAAGAATTGAAGAGTACAGATATTCAGGTTTACGGCATTCACCCCGGCGGCATGCAAACGGAGATTTACAAAGAACTGTATCCTGCCGACTTCGACCAATATATGAGTGTGGACTATGCTATTGAAAAAGTTATGAATAACTTTGCAGCGGCGCAGCCCGAAAGAGATCTCGTCATTCGCCGTCCAAAATAGGCTGCTCATTACTAGCTTCTGCGAGTATCATTTTTTTCGTGCTCACGCCTTAAATATTTTTCTAGGCGCTTACTAACCATCCAAAATGGAATTCTACGTGTTAAAATGGTGGCATGAACTTAACGAACGACGACCTTCAAGCAATACGCGACATCATCAAAGATGAAGTAAGTAGTATTGTTCGCAGTACAGTTAAGGAAGAACTCCGCCCTATCAGTGGAGAGCTTGAGGCCCTCCGGAACGATATTAAAGAAATATACGATATGCTTTCTGGGCTGGAGAGTAAAATAGCCCCCGATGCACAGTTTACTAAGCTTTCTCTAGAGCAGAAGTTACTAAAGCTAAATTCTGAACTCCTTGCAGCCGCAAAGCAGGCGGGCATAAGCTTGCCACGCTAACTTGACTCACGATTGAGATGACTCATTTTCATTTCCGGTGAGCAGCTCGTTGATCTCGTCTACGTCAATTTTTTCGTTTTCATTTCTGTTAAAAGTTTTTACTAGGCACTCGATGCCCAGCCAGTTTTGATAACAGAGGTAAAATGCCGCGATTTTTCGCGGCATTTGTCTTTATCTGGCACCGCGCGATTATCGCCTGAGGAAATATCTGACACAAGCGACCATACAGCCAACACCCCCACTCAAAATAAGTGGAGCACCGATCAATAGAAAGTACACCCCACCAAAGTCCGCATCACCGCAATTACTGGCGTCCGTAGGTAGACCCTTGCAGGGCTTAACGCCTAGATGTAAATAGTAGTAAACTAACATCAACCCCAGGATAGAAATGCCAATCCCTATAGCCGCTAAAGATATCTTTGATAACTTCGTCATGATCACATGAACAATTCTTCTTTTTTGACGCCGTTGATACGCTTCTTGTCAAGCTGGTAACGGTATAGATTGGCGAGCGGCAGCGCCGTACATACTGCGGTGATTAATATGGCAGTACTCACACTAATGCCTGGCTCCAGTAATGTCACCCAGCGTCTGCCGAACTGTTCGCCATCAAAGTGGATAGTGTAAATAGCACCGTAGGCATGATGTGCTGCAACGTAATTGTGGAAATACAAATACACAGGCCAGCTTATGACAAGCAGCAACAAAACCGATATAAGCTGGAGCTTAATGGCAGCTAATCGTTTAGTACGCACCTGAATAGCTTGCGGCCACAGGAATAATGTCGCGACAGCTATAAATGATATCGTAATGACCCAATTGTAATAGTTCGCTTCCTGGCTGAAGTGCCACAGGAAAGCCACTGGTATAAGAGCTAGTTGCAGGATCAGCCCACATTTAAATAGTATGTCGCGATGATTATTCATGATCTTCTCCTATTATTCTCTGAATTACTGGTTCGTTTACTAAGGCGGCAACATTGCGGGTTACGAATTGCCGTAGTACGTGCTCACCCGTTGGAGTGAGTCTATATATTTTTTTGTCGGGTCCGCTGCTATTCTGCTCGACTTTAAACGCTACTAGGTCTGCCTCAGCATAACGTCGGAGCGCGCGATACATGCTTTGGTCATCGGCCGTCAGCATATTACTAGTGTGGCTTTTTAGATAGCCTTTAATTGCCACCATGTGTTTCTGGCCATCCAAAAGAGCAATGAGTATCCATAGCGTAAGTTGACCGCGTTTATATATTTCCTCCCACCCAGCTAAAAGCTGATTCTCATATTTGGTTAATGTATTGGTCATACCTTAGGTACTATACCAATGGTATAGTACCTTGTCAACATCTCCTTCTGCGCGGAATCATACTGCATTAACGATCAATACTTCACGACGATGATATATAAAACCGAGTTCCTCTAACCTTATACCGAGGCTAATAAAATCTGTGATCAAGGGGTGCCAGCTGAGGGACTCATCCCTAGCCAATTTGATAACAGCTGTAACGTGCTCCGATTTTCGCAGTATTAGCTCGTATGGCGCTCGAGCCACAGGGCGATATCCGTAACCGTCAAATGGTCGGTTGCCACGCGTACTGTAAAATCTTCTAGATCCTTCGGGGTAGCAGTAAGACTTTTACCATTTCGTACTAGAAATATACCGCAAACAGTTATTGCCGTGCGTTTATTCCCATCACTGAATGAATGGTCGCCAACAATATTGTGCAGATATACCGCTGCTTTTTCGTAGACTGTAGGATATTGTTCTTTTCCAAACACTTCTTGGCGAGGCGCATTGACTACAGACTTTAACCTGTCCTCGTTACGCACGCCATGCGAACCGCCAAAATCCTCTATGATCTGAAAATGCAGCCGTAGTATTTCCTCGATGCTCAAATACTGCATACTCATCGTTCAGAGAGATTCTTCAGGGTCTGACCGTACTTCTGCACGAAGCTGTCATATTCTTTCAGCAGCTTCTCGTGCTTGCCTGATTCTTTGACTAATTCTACTTGTATTTTGAGCATATCACCGCGCTTAGCACCAAGGCGAGCGATATCTTTTTTAGATAATGTCACGCCTTCGCTTGAACCGATTTGAATGAGTTTCTGTGTTGTTTCAATCATGCCTCTATTATAAGTAAATTATAACCTGGCGTCAAGGCTTATACCCTCCAACTTCTTAGCAAGAATTAAAAGATCCGTGACGAAGGGGTTCCCAGCGCTAGACTTACCCCCCCCAGCCAAGCTATTGACACTAGCATTATGAGAGATCAAATCAATAACTAAGTTGTCGCGCCCACCTTACGTAGCTTTGCTTTTGATTTGGAAAAATAATTATGAGCTTTAAAGATACTAACCGGCCACTACCCTAATGCGCGAACGACAGTAAGCTGAGCCGTTGGATGATCGCCAGCAGTAAGCTCCGTAAGCGTAAACTGAATATTCTCCGAGCCTATCCGGATTGTCATGTGCTTGTTCGGGTCGCCGCTGCCGAGGCCTAACCTGTCGTGGTCAACGCCAAGCGGAATGATAGAAGTGAATCCCCCTATTTGGCCGTCGGCCACAGTCTCGCCTGCGCCGTAAGCCTTAAGGGTATATTCTGCATCTTCGTCGCTTAGTTCAAACATGATAGCGCTAACATCTCTAAGCGTACCCGGCTGCAGAGGCAAACGAATAAGTTTTATGCCGTCGGTGGCATCCGCAACCGCAGTGATGGTTGTGCTCAACGTTTCACCGCCCTTGACCGTGGCTACTTGTTTCGGATCGATAACACCGTTACGCAGTAATTCGTAACCGCTTAACGGGTCTGGGTCAGTCATCTCTGGCGCAAGCGCTCCACCGCCAGCAATGGTTTGAGTGTTGCCGCGGTCTTGCATTTCGGTATTGTAGTCGAGCGTGATGGTGGTGCCATCAGGCGTAACTTCATATTTTTGATCATGATAGTAGTGCAAAAGGTGGTTGAGTTCGTGCGCCAGAACCGGAACGGTCTCTTTCTCGTCTTTGTATACCACAATATCACCCCCTGTCTTGTCGGCATGCGCATGTGCAACAGGAACAGTCGGCGGCACATTTCCGTTGGCGTCTAGCACTACCACATCCAGCGTATCGTTGTTGTCGGCATGTATATCACTCAGGATCTCATCACTTGTCGGCTTAATACTATCGTTTGCATCTTGAAGGTCTATCGGGAGCATATGTGTCTGTGTGTCCACGTGGACCGGTAATGTTGTAAAGCCGGCCTTGTGATTCATTGCGTCGTCGATTGCTTTTAGCGCTCCCTTTACATCGGCCACGGATTTAGCCTGGTCTGCCGGGCTCACGGGCGACGTGTCTGCAAGCTGCGCAAAGTGGACATCCACGGCTTTGTAATGAGGCAACGGAACCGTTTCTGCCGGCCCGGAGGCAGATGGTGTGAGATCTGCCGATGCCGAGGGAACTGGTTTGGGGTCAGCCCCGTTTTCTGTAACAGCAGCCAGACCACTGGCTAGAGCTGCCCCACTCACAACCACCGCCGCCGCACGAACGCCTTTTGACAACCGACTGGGTTTACTCAGATGCGCAAGTGCGTCTTCTGGTAGAGCCGGGCCATCAGCAGGATGCACGCCCGGCAGAGGCACTCGCATTAACTGTCCGGTTAGTGTTTCTGGCCCTAATTCCAGCCGGAAATCTGGCGGCAACAACTCCCGCTGCCCGGGCGTGAGTACCTTATCTTCTAGGGGGGCGCCGGGGGCCTTGTCGTCAGGTACGAGGGGCGAGCTATCGTGATTCATGTATGCAAGTATGCTGCAGAGGTTCGCCCGTGTCTACATAATTGAACTCTCAACTCTCTTCAACAGTTTGGTTCCCAGACCTCATCCCCAGCCAAATTTGATAACAGAGGTAGAATGCTGCGATTTTTCGCGGCATTTGTCTTTATCTGGAACCGCGCGCCTTTTGACTCGCTTCCGCCTTCTATGGAAAAGCTACAATCGTATTGAAAACCTGATTGTATCCCAATGTATTCCATAATAATGTCTTTGTGTTAATTTATATGAGATAAAGATTGAACCAAATGACGACCTAATAGAGCTTCAGTAGCTAGGCATTATCAGCCTTCCGCAGTTATCTAAAACTCGACGTCCAGGTTAATCAGTGCGTGTAACGGAAAGATCGGTGTAGGCAGTGTACTGCCGGCCGTCAAAGCACCAATGGGTGCGATGGGCGCATCAGGATATGCTGTCTGATAGTCCGTGATGCTAAGATCAATAACTCTGGAGATATCGACTAACGCAAACTGGCCCACTCGACCTGGTCGCATACAAGGACTAAGCGTTGCTTCGCCTAACGCTCTGGAGGCAGCTACGAAGCGTGCACCTCTCTCCGCCGCAATAAGACCGTCGTCCGGACGGTGTTTATTGTGCCAGCAGCCAGAAAAGCGTTCGCCGTTATCGATACTTTGCGCCCACAAATTAACTTGGCCGGATGGCGTTTTGCATAGCGATACAACCATGCCGTCCGCTGCTAGGCCGATAGGACCATAAGGGTATGTTGGCGCTGCCCCACTCTCTTCTATTATTCCATGATGGCGCCGCGCTACGAAAGCTGCAAATTGACGCGCCACCGCTCCATAGGTGAGAATGGGCTGCGCGGACGATCGATCACCAGCCATCAGCCTGACTGTCTCTGTGCGTCCAGAGTACTCTTGGGGCAAAGACCTGCGGACCTTCTGTTGGATCCAGTTGATACAGGTCTCCAGCAAAAGTGGGTCAAACTCTGCTAGCGAAGGTGCACGTTCTGTCATTTAGCGTCTCATTATAAAATATCTCGTACTATTATGCGATCTTCACCTTTTGCCCGAGCACACTTGCAGGATACAATTAGGCAGTGAGTTTTCCCACCGATAAAGCCATCTTGGACCTCCATAAAAAATATGCACCGACCGAGCAATCCTTGGCGGTCGTGTATGGCCATTGCCAAATTATTGAAAAGATTGCAGCAGAGCTGATCAAGCGAAACCAACTCAAAGTGGATACAAAGCTGGTGCATGCCGCGGCATTGCTTCACGACATCGGCTACTATCCTTTGCTGGACAAAAACGGCTACGAGCCGAAGGGCGAAGGTATTAAGCATGGTGTTACTGGCGCGGAGATGCTTCGTAAGGAAGGAGTCGGTGAGGCCATATGTCGCATAGCAGAAAGGCATACCGGCGTAGGCTTGACCCGCGGGGGAATCCTGAAGTTTCACTTGCCCTTGCCTGCGCGTGATTTTATTCCTGAAACTGCCGAAGAATGGCTTGTTGCATATGCAGACAAACTGCACAGCAAGTCGATCTTGGTTGATGAGCCGCACGATATACTTGGCTGGTTTAATCGTCCCGAAACGTACCTGGAATACGCACGAAGATTCGGCGAGGAGAATGCGGCGCGTTTTGCAGAGCTGGTTAAAAAGTATGGCGCTCCCGATTTGGCAGCAATGGCAAACGAGTATAGGCAACCGCTTAAATAGTCGGTTCTGCATAGCGTCTGTCCTCGTCCAGCAAATCTCGCATTTCACGAATCTCTTGCGCTAATTTGCCCTCAACTTGTTATATTAATTAGATGGATTTCAAAGTTCTTTTAGGTTTCGCTGCCACTGGTTTAGCAATAATCAGCTACGTCCCATATATCCGCGAAATACTGAATGGAAAAACAAAGCCTCATGCATTCTCTTGGCTTATTTGGGCGATCATCACCTACATTGCCGGAACAGCGCAGCTAACTGGCGGCGGAGGCTGGGGTTCTATGGTAGCGTTTACTACCGGCACAATTTCCGCCTGGATTGCATATTATTCGTTTCGGCACCGAGCCATCACCATTACTAAAGGCGACTGGGTGAGCCTTGCCGTAGCGCTTGCCGCTATACCGCTTTGGATTATTACGAAACAGCCACTCGTGTCCGTGATTATCATTTCAGTCATTGATCTAGTAGCCTTTTGGATCACTATTCGAAAAACATACCACCTTCCGTATTCAGAGAATCTTGCCCAGAGCTTTATGAGCACAGCCAAACATCTGTTGACTATCGGCGCACAGCAACGCTTTAGTTGGGTGACGCTGCTATACCCTGCTTCGCTAGCAGTCACAACAGCAGGATTCACTATTATGATTCTGGTACGCAGACGACAAGCAACTCCCCCAAAGCATGAGTCCAGTGAGGTTCTTCCTGGGTAATAGGGAAAAGTTTGGGCTAGCAACCATCTCCCCAGCCATGCCGTGATACTTAAAACCACCCTGTGAAGCGAGGTGGTTTTAATTCAGCTTTAGCTTTGATTTTGATCAAGTCTAAACTCACATAAGTCTTGTGTGGGCATCCTTACTTTTATATGCCTAAGTTTGACATATGTCTTACTTAGGTATAGCATGGACTATATGAAGCAAAACCAGACGCTAACTCTAGTCGTGCTCTGCGCCATCGCTATGGGTTTTATCAGTGGCAAATTGCTGCTATTTGACGGTTCAGCAATGAACGTTATACCGTGGGGCATTTTGGCCTTTGCGGCATCTTTCCTGGCCGCATCAAAGCACCAAGCGGTAAAATTTTCTGCGGCTTTCTCGTTCGTCGTTTCATTTTCATTTTTACTTTTCAACAATACCGGCACAACAACATTTGCACAGGCCATGAAATTAATCGCAGCTGCGGGAATCGCATCATCGTTTGGTCTGCTGGGCGGCATGCTTCTCGGTTGGCTTGGCTGGAAAATACAGCACGGGTTTAAGAAAGGGACATGAGGTCGTTACATATGAAACGACAATTTAATCAACTACCGCAAGTCGCCTTCTCTATTTTGCTCGCTCTAAGCTTAAAGCCGCGCCACGGCTATGAAATCATTAAGCAGGTCGAGGAAGACTCGGCCGGAAAGATCAAGCTAGTGTCAGGCGCACTCTATACCAGTATTAAAAAACTCCACGAACAAGGGTTGATCGAAGAAGTAACCGAAACCGGTGATACTCGCCGCTATTACAAGCTTACCAAGGCAGGCACCACAGCGCTTGCAGACGAGTTGTCATATTATCAGGCCACTGTGGAGCTCGGCCGTAAGCGACAAATCCTAACCATGCAGGTGGCTTAAATGAAACCGCTCGTCACTATTTATAAACAAGCCCTCAAGATCCTCCCACTTGCGTACCGCGACCGCTACGGCAGGCCAATGGTACGGACGCTCGAGGACATGATGGCCGACCAAACGACAGCCAGGGCCAAATGGATTGTATGGTTACGAACCATGCTTGATTTGCCAATAACTACCGCGTACCAATACGCGCAAATAGGAGGAAACACTATGCGTCAAGCCCCACATTATGCAAAGCAAGGAACAGTTGTTAGCGCCGCGTTACTGGCACCATCCGTCATCGTCGTTACGCTAAACAGTATTCATCCGCTCACCAAGTCTTGGGGTGGCGTGGGATACTTCAGCGTCTTTATTCTGCCGGTTATCGCCTTACTGCTGGGTCTAGCCATTCTTGGCCGGCTGCTTCTAGCGCATGATCTTTGGCCACGGCTGAGAAGTGTTAAACAGCTACAAAATAATTGGATATTGATTGCAGCGCCAATTCTAGCGTTTGTAATGGTATCGTTCGCTTTTGGGCACGACAGCGTTCATTGCATTACTGACGGACAGCCGAGTAAAATCGTACGGTGCGTAAGCAATTCCTAAGCGTCACCGCTTTCGGCTAGTAACGGCACGGCTTGCTCCATATCAGTTTCCTGGAATTCATCTTCAAAAGTTTGGGATAGGCGCATAATCCCCAGCCAATATCCTGTACACTGCATCGGGCTTATGCCTGCCGTTTTACTTTGCGGAATGCGTCATTTTCTTGACAATGGGATACTCCACAATGTAGAGTATTCTACATGGACACACAATTAAAGAAAGGGCTCCTGGACGTCTGCGTCCTCAAAGTGCTTAGTATGGGTGATTCATACGGCTACAAGATTATGGGCGATGTCTCAGGATATGTAGAACTGTCTGAATCCGGCCTCTACGCCATTCTAAAACGGCTAGAGCAGCAAGCGCTCGTCACCACCTACAAAGAGGAACACGAGAACCGTTTGCGGAAATACTACCACTTAACGGACGCAGGCCGTGCCAAGCTGCAAGAATTTCGTCCTGAGTTTGCCAAGATAGAGCGTATTATTCGGTTTGTGCTTAAGGAGGGCAACGAAAAATGGGCGTAAAGCAAGATTTTCTAAAGGAGTTGCGCGACAATCTGCGCAAATACCCCAGCGGGGCTGTTGACGATTACATCGAATACTACGACGAACTCATTGCCGAGCATGTGGCGCGCGGCGAAAAAGAAAGCGCCGTGCTCGCCAAGATTGGCACGCCGCAAGATATCGCCGCCAGCTTCAAACAAGATGTCGCCATCGACCGGGCCGTGAAGCGGCCTACGCCGTCCAACGGCGTTAAGGCGTTCATCGCCGTACTCAGCGTGCTTTCCCTGCCCCTTGTAATTCCTCTGTTTGTCGTCTTTGGCGCTCTGCTAGTGGCCGTAGTTGCACTGTTTGTTTCGGGCTTTGCGGTGGTGGCCGCAGGTATGCTGGGGTCGATTGGGGCCGTCATAGACATGGCTATTAACGTGGGCGGCGGCAATGCGCCGTGGTACCTATTGCTGCTCGTTACTGGCGCCGCCCTCGTTGCCTTCTGCTTGGCGTTTGAGCTCTGCCGCGGGCTCCTCTTCTCCAGCCGTTGGATAACCCGCACGCTTATCCACAAACTCAATAGTTGGCGCAACAAAAGGAAGGGACAATAACATGAAAAAGTCATCGCTATACGGGATCGCCGTGGGCCTCACGCTGTTTGTGGCTGGCTTGGCTTGGACGGGCTTTAATGGGCGCCGCATCCAGCACGACTTCCAGCAGATTGGCCATAGGGGCTACGCATCCCAGCAAGCAACCCTGGGCGCTGCCGCCGTTACCCGCATCCACGTCGATGCAAGCGACGTGCCGGTCATCGTAAAGACGCAGCCAGACAGCAGCACCGTCCGCGTCGCCTACTTCTCCAGCAAGAACGACAAATTTGCCGTAACAAGCGCCAATGGCATTATTTCCGTGGCCCGCGCCACCCCTGTGAAGTCACACTTTATGTGCCTGTTTGCCTGCATCCACACACCCTACAGCATTATTATTTACGTGCCGGCCGGCTCAGATTACGCGTATGCCGTAACCGCAAATAACGAGGCTGTGACGTTCCAAAACAGCGGTACGCTCCACACTGGGAATGTCAGCATTTCAGCAAGCCACGGCACAGTAAAACTCCAGCAGCTCGTAACAAACGGGGATATAACGGTTGACGGTGGCGATGGCAGCATTGCCCTGCAGCAGGTGCAGGCAACGGGCACACTCAAGCTCACCAGCCCCTACGCAGACACCAGCCTGACAAACGTCCAAGCAAAAACCATTACCGACCAATCTGACAACGGCAGCGCCAGCTTGGACACCGTCACCGCAGACACCCTTAGCGTCAATGCCAACGACGGCACGATTACCCTTAAGCGGCTCGCCGCCAGAAACGGCACGCTCACCAGCAACTACGGCAGCATCACGGGCTCGGTGCAAGGGTCTAAAAATGACTACGCACTCAAAGCCAGCAGCCCAAACGGCAGTGTTAAGATAGATGGTGTGCCACACGACACGTCATATTCCTCGGGCAACAATGCCAAAAAGACCCTAACTGTCCAGGCGCCGAATGGGGAGATCTCACTGAATTTCGAGGGTAACCAGTAGTGGTTGCACGGCGTTGGTGGCCCGGTGCGGCTACAGTATTCTCACTGCTAGGCGTCATGTTATACAACAACTGGCTCCTTGCCGTCATCCTAAACTGGCCGGCGACCCGCGCCGGAGCCACCACCAGCGAGCTGGGCGTGGCAGGCCAACCGCATTATATGCTCTTCCGGGCGCTGGACATTGCCGCTGGCACGTGCTTTTTGCTGGGCGCCGCGGCTTTCTGGGCCTACGCATCACGGCGATGGCATAAGGTGGTGCTAGCCGTACTCGTGGGCGTCTTGGGCGCCTCGACTATCGCCGAGAGTCTGTTTTTCCCTTTGCAGTGTTCGTCTGCGTTAAGCCTGCAATGCGCCCAGGAAGAAGCCACGGCCGCGGTGGGCTGGGCGCATCAGTTTCATGTGGTTGAAAGCGTTGGCTCATATTGTTTGATTGCCTTGCTGCCCGTAGTCCTTTACCTGCTCGTACGGCGCAACCCCAAGCTGGGCCGGCTGCGGGGCGTCAGCCTCACGCTTGTTGCCTTTGTAGTATTGTGGTTTATAGAGAGCGGCTACCGCGACGTGCACCATGCCCGCAGTTTTGGCTTTGAGCAACGCGCATTTATTATTATGTTTAGTGTTTGGTATGTGGCCGCGGTGGTGTATCGCCGGTTTGCGCGCGCCGGAAGCAAGGCGCCGGCAATAACAGCGGAAGCCCCGCTCAGGTAGACGACAAAACCTGCAATATCTGCGACACACTCGGGTCCAAGGCAATGCCCTGGACATCGGCCGAAGCGTGGATGCTGTACAAGTAATTGACGTGGGCGACACTTTGCATAACACCCTGCAACACATTGCCCATCGCACCGCCGGCTTGGCCCAGCATGTTTGCGGGCCCGGCCAGTTGCAGCTGCAAGGTAACGGTTTTGGTTTCGCCCGCGGCAAGGGTGAAGGCCTCGCGGCTTTCCACTTGGGCGATGGTTTGGCTCATTGTGCCCCCAGCCTGCACCCCCACGCCGCCGTTGCCGACGCGCATACCCTGCTCTTTTGCCTTCGCCTTTACTTCGGCCTTTACACTGGTGATGGTTTGTGGACTATCGGCCGTAAGCATGACCGTAACCGGGATGAGCTGGTTTGGGGCAACCGAACTGGGCGCCTGCAGGCTGATTTTTACCCCGCCATGTGTAAAGTTTGCTTTGAGCCGGCTTAATAAACCCATGTGGCGCTGACCTTTGCGAGCTTAGTGTGATAGGTACAGTGTATACTACGCGGCCGCGCTTAACCACTATGGCGCTGCTGTATGGTTGATTCGTAACATACTATTATTGCATCTGCGGCAACGATGGTATAAAACTATGATATGCCGTGGAGGGTTATAACTGTTGCCTGGCCGTGCAACCTTTCGGTTGGACTTGCATTATATATTGGTAATTTACTGCTGTCCGTGACAAACCTATGGAACTAGATGACGAACGCCGCATTATCGAACAAGCCCAGACCGACCCCGAGGCCTTTGGTGCCATCTTCGACAACTACTATCCCAAGATCCTGGCCTACACTATCCGCCGCACCGGCAACGTGGCCGTTGCCGAAGAAGTCGTCAGCGAAACATTTATAAAAGCGCTCAAGGGGTTGCCCCGGTTCCACTGGCACGGCATTTCGATTGAGGCCTGGCTGTTCAGGATTGCCATCAACGAAATGCGCATGCACTTCCGCCGCGCAACGCCCTTCGCCTCGCTTGAGGAACTATACCAGCAAGGCGGCTTTGAACCGCAATCTGATTACGACCTCGCCCAAGAAATACAGGACGCCCAGGAAAAACTGGAGCGGCACGAGCAATTTATCCGTGCCCAGCAACTTGTCAGCGCTTTGCCAGATAAATATCAGGACGTCATACTGCTGCGTTTTACCGAGCGCAAAAAGGTCAGCGAGATCGCGCAGATCTTGGACAAAAAGGAGGGGACCGTCAAATCACTGTTGTCCCGGGGGCTGATCAGGCTGCGCGCCGAACTTACCAAAAATCCACTGCAACCAACTAAACAGAAGCGCATTATAAAGGGTGAGGGCAACAATTAACTCAAGATTAACTATTACAGGAACGCCATGCGGCCGACACACCTACAAACACTGCTTAATGAACTACAGGAGACCGATGTATACCTCTTATTGCACCAAAAAACGCTGCGCGTCGGCTTGTTGGCCGCATATGGGTTCCAGCCAGCGCCCCGCCACCGGCATGCAAACCTTGCCCGGACGCCTGGGCGGGGCGCCACAGCATTTACCGCCCCCAGGAGCCTTAGCGGCAGCCGCCAAGCAAGAAAGGAAACGAACGTGACACCCAAACACCACCGCATCACCCCCGACGGAATAGCCGAGCTGCAGCAGCACTTACAAGGCCTCCGGCAAGCACGGAAGGCGGCCGCGCAGGAGCTGCGCGACCTCATATCGCAAAGCAGCGCGGGCAACGTGCTTGAGGATTCGATGCGCTCGCTACACCAAGACCGGGCCATGAACCTCGACATCCAAATAAGCAACATCGAGCACATCCTCAGCACCGCCGAAGTATTGCGCAAGCCAGCGTCTAAGGCGCAGGCGCAGCTCGGCTCGCAAGTCACCATTGATTTAGGGGGCAAAAAGCGGGTATATACTATTGTCGGCTCTATTGAAGCCAACCCCGAAAGGGGCAAAGTGTCTGATGAAAGCCCGTTGGGGCAGTCGTTACTCGGCAAAAAAGTAAATGATTGCTTCGTACTTGGGCGGCGAGGAATTGGCGCCACCGTTATTGCCATTGAGTAGGAAGGTAAAAAACATGGAACGCGAAGATCTACATACACTGGCCAAAGAACTGCGGAACCCACCGACACAGCTACCGTTGCATCAAAAGGCGTTGCGCAAACAACTTTTGAAGGCGCATGCGGCACGCCTAAGCAAGCCGTGCCCGCTGGCCGCGCTCCTGGAAGCACTGCACGCATACCTGCGTGCAGTGGCCACCAAAAGAGCGCTTCCCCTGGGGATTGCGCTTGTTGTCGCCATTGTGCTGCTCGGCCTGTTGCTGGTTTTGCCAGGCAGCCATGCGCCTTCCCACGAGCGGCTTATCGCCAAAGTACCCATAGCCAACCCCGCAGTGCCGGAGGCCGCCGCCGGCACTGTCGCCTGCGGGCATGCCGGCACCTGCCCTGGTGCCGTCCCAGGAAACTCCCAGCTGCCGCCTGCTGTGGCCGGCGCCAGTAGCACCATTACCAACCCGGGCACAACGGCGTCACCGGGCGGCGTAACAGCCTCGCCCGCCGCCACCGACGCGCCGGCCAGCGTTGCCGCCACGCCAACGCCCAGTACAGGACAGGGGCTGGTGGCCGCCACCATCGAGGCGGTGGTAACGCCGCTCGAACCTAGCCTGCCAGCATCCATAGATATAAACCTCGACCAAACGCTCACCGGCAAAAACAAACCCAAGCAACAAAAAGCCGCCAAAGCCGCCGCCAAGGCCGCCAACCAAGCCAATGGCGCCGCACAGGATGGGAACGCCCAATAAAACCGGCCCGCCACGCGCTATTTGGTATTATGGGTACATGACATACGAAGAACTCATGAACCGCGCCCTTGCAATTAGGGCGAAGTACGACGCACTAAACTTAACCAAACGGGGCGTGCAATGGGACGGCCAGCAGATAATGGCCGGTTTTGTTGGTGATGTGGGCGACTTGTCCAAAATCATTATGGCTAAGCACGGCCTACGCGACATGGACGATGTAGACGCTAAATTGGCGCATGAGCTTTCCGACTGTTTGTGGAGCGTATTGGTGTTAGCATCTGAGTACAAGATCGACCTAGCGGCTGAATTCATGAAGACTATGGACCAGCTCGACGCCCGGGTTGATGCAGAGATGGGCTAAACAGCCGGGGGCAAGACGCCAGCCCTAAGAGAGATGTCTACTGTACCGCAACCCTGAAGTTAGGGGCAGGGCCACTGGGCGAACTGCGGCGGGAGCATTTTGCCGTTCGCGCCCGGTTGGGGCATGTAAGTGAGGCTTGCGAACAAGGAGCTGGCGCCCGCTTGGTTGGAGGCATCACCGTTCCAAATCCCCCAGAGGTCAATGTACTGGTAGGGCTGGTTATCCACTACAAACGCCGTCCGCGGTTGGCCACCGCAAGAGGAAGCAGAGATCGCCCGGCGGGCCCGCGGGTCGGCGCTGTAGCCGGTGTTGGCCGGCGCCGTCCAGGGGCCGGTAAGGCTGGTGGCAGTGGCGTAGCTGGTGCCGTCGCCCGCGCAGTAGCCGCAGTTGGGGTCGGAATACGTCATTATCCATTTGCCGCTGGCCGTGTCAAAGTATGCCCCAGGTGATTCCACATTCTTGAGGCCAGCCAAGTTAGACGCGCCCACACCGTTGCCGCTGGTGCCCGAATAGTCGAGCTGCTCAATAGACAAGGTCTGGTCAGCCATGGTGCAGACTATATACGCCGGGTCGGTACCTCTGGTAACAATGCTAAAGTCACCGTTGCCGTAGCATTTGTACATGGGCGGCTTGCGCAACGAGCCATACGGCGGCCCAGCTGTTTCGCCGCAGGGCCCGGCCGGCCCGTTGCAGCCCATGACGTAGTAAGCATTGGCGCCGGTGCGGGCGTAGTCGCCGGGAGCGTTAAACCACAATATGTTCACCTTGTCTGCCGGCCCCCACGTGCGTTGGACCATGCGCGGGTTGAAGCAGCCAGCGCCGCCGCTGCTACAGGTTTGTTGCCAGGTTAGTTTATCGTACGAGTTCATACTGGCGGGCGAAAAGAGTTGCACCGGCTTTGTCCACGGCCCGCTTAAGCTAGGCGATGTCGACACGCCAAACCCGCACCACGGCGTGCCGGCCTGCCCCCAGTGGAACCCACAGCCGTACATGGTGCCATACATATAATACGTGGAGCCGGCCTTCATGACGGTACCATCGTGGAGGTCAAGGCCATCCACGCCTACCACCGCGGCGGGCGGCACCGTGGCCGCACGAGCCAAAGCCGCCTTTTGGTTTTGGGCCCAAATTATAGAGCTGGACAACGCCAGGGTAAGGCACACCCCTACGATCCCAGTTGAAAGCCATAGACGTTTGACCTGTGCCATACCACCCTCATCCTATTAAGACATCACAATACAAGCATACCCTAGTGCCCCGCCGGCTGGTATGATCTTCGTCACATAGCTGGGCATAAGGTGGGCGGCAGAAGCCCGGGGACGCGTTTACCGTGGCGCTGCAGTAGGCGGTGCCGTCCGGCTAGATATGCTTGTATTATAGATTAAAATAGTATATAATACTGCTATTGACCTGGTTCCCCTATGGCCGAATATTGCCCACCAACACCTTATGCAGCCGTCACTGCTTACATCGGTGGCCTCGGCCGCCAAGAACTATCCGGCCTGCGCGCCGATTGTGCCGAGCTGCAGCAAAATGCCAACCCGGCATTTAAAGCAGGCCAGTACTCGTGCCCTCGCTCGTATCAGAAGAGGCGGTGACCGTCCCCACCCTGGAAAAGCTGGCCGCGGGCTACCAGCCAGGCGAGGCCTTTATCGTCAACGCCAACGCGCCGCAAAAGGTGGCTGGGTCATCATTGGTAAAGGTGCGGCTCACGGAAATCCGTGAGTTTGTGGGCGACATGGGGCGCGACATACCAATGAGCTTTATCACCAAAGCCTACCGCAAAGGCACGCCCATCCGCGCAGCCGCCTAACAAGCCGAGGTGCTACTATATAAGCACAAGCAACGCTAAGCAGGAGGCACACTATGGGCAAAATGAACCCCGTCGTACACTTTGAAATGGGCTACAAAGACAAGGCACGCATGGTGAAGTTTTACGAGACTGCCTTTGGGTGGACGACCCAGGCCATGGGGCCGGACATGGGCAATTACGTCGTCGCCCACACCACGGAGACGGACGCCGATGGCATGGTGCAAACCAAAGGCGCCATTAACGGCGGCTTTTACCAGAAAACTGACGACCCGCTGAGCCAGGCGCCCTCGGTAGTTATTTCGGTGGACGACATCCAAGCCGCCATGAAGGCCGTTACGGCTGGCGGCGGCAAAATTTTGGGTGTTATGGACAGCAAAGGCGGCCACACCATGGAACCGCAGATGATACCCGGCGTCGGCCTGTGGATGTCGGCCATGGACACCGAGGAAAACCGCTTTTCTATTCTGCAGCCGGAAGGCTAGGAATTAGCCGCGCGCCAGTCACTGATGCGCGCAACACCAAACTGTTCTGTAGCCACCTGGACTGCAAAAAATTCCAGCCTTTTGGGTGTGGCTGGCCACTACCGCGCCCAAAGCCATTCCGCTAGAATACTTCCATGCCCTACCTCTATCTCCTCATCGCCGGCCTGTCGGCCAGCTTGGCGCATTTTTACCTGGTATGGCGGCACCGGGACAACCGCCGCTACTCGGTGAGCGAGCATGCCATGCTCACTCCGCAGAGCCACCTCATATATATTGTGGCGCATGTGGTGTGCGAGGTGTTTTTTCTGCTGTTCTCGTACCAGGTGTTTTTGGTTGTACACCACCTGACGGTGGCTTGGTGGCTCAACGTGGCGTTTGCCGCGCTCGATTTTGTGCAGGCGTTATTGCCGTCCCGCGGCAAGACCGAGAAATTGCACTTTGCGGCGGCATACATCTCGTGGTGCTGCTATTTGGCGGCCGGGATATATGCGCTGTTTGCGCTGCCGGTCGCCGGGCCGTACTTTGCGCTGGCGTTGGCAGTGCTTGCCCCCATCCTGGGCATGTACGCTTATATGCACGTCAACCGCAGCAAATTGTACCCCTACCAGCTGGCGATTGTGCCACTGTTTGTGGTGTTTTTGCTGCTGGTGACGGCTGGCGCGCGATGATTACGGCTGCGGGCAGTGCTCCGGGCTGTTGAGCGCGCCCACGTAGCCGCCGTGGTCGTTGTCGTTGCTGAGGTCGATGTGGCCGGCGTAGTGCATGATGAGCGTATCGCCGCTGCCATCGCTGGTGGTGAACTCGGCACAGGAGTGGAAGTTGCCGCTTGGCACGCTAATTTTGCCGTGCTCCTCGCCGGTGAACTTCTTGCCGGCGTATTTGCCGCCGGTTACGGTAATGACGCTGTGGTCGTGGTAGGTGATGAGCGTGCTCGTTTGGGTAAAGTCCACGGTGGTGAGCTCATCGCGGGCGATGAAGCTGCCGGTGAACTGGTCGGTGATGCAGTCGGGGTCTGGCACTGCGCACTCGGGGTTGGCGGCGGTTTGGAACTTGCCTGCCACCAGAGCCTTTGCCGGCATGGCCTGCGCGGCGGCTGGCCCAAAGCCAATAAATGCCAGGCTAAGGCTTATGGTTGCGGCTGCCCGTAGTAACTGTTTGATCTGTCGCATACTGGTTCTCCCACTTCGTTAATTGGTAAGCACTTGCAGTATAGCCTGGGCATTAGTTTGCGGCGCAAGCGGAAAATAAATGTGCGGTATTTCTCATTGCATCCGCATGCGGCCGGGCATACCATGGAAGTGTACTTTTCATTAAAAGTTCACCGAAGGGAGCCAGCTATGCGCGTCAAAGCAATCCTCACGAGTATCACCGTAACCGCGGCCAGCATTGTGGGCTTGGTGGCGCCAGCCGCAACCGCGCACGCCGACACCACCTGCCAATCCGGCCCCGTCTATTGGCCAACCACCGGCCAAGTCACCACCGCCAACGGGGCGCAGCACAGTATTACGCTCACCTTCAAGCTGACGCAGACGCAGCTGAACGCCCTGCAGTGCCTGGGCGGCTACCTCAAGATGGACTTTACCACGCAAAATGCCGGGGTTTCCGGGGATAACTACACGCTCACCACCAACACCGGCGGTGTCAAGGACAGCCCGCCACTGGGCAGCGGGTTTACGCCCGGCATCACCGCCGTGGGGCTGGGCAGCCTGGTAGCCGGCAAATTGTACACCGTGACCACTACTTGGACAGGCGGCACCGCCGTGCCCACCTTTACCGCTGACTGGATCGGCGCGCACTGGGCCGCCAGCTTCTTCGAGAAGAGCCTCTGCCAAAGTGGCCAAAACAAGGGCACGCAAGCATGGTGCGTCTTCCAAACCGGCACGTTCCGCCACTCGCTCACCGGCGGCATTGTGCCGGCCGACGGCTCCACGTACCAGCTGCAATAGCCGCGTACAGATGCCGCCCCTGGCTTTCGCAGCTACACGGGGCGGCATCCCTTACCTGCGCTATGGTACAGTAGTGGCAGGAGGACAGTTTATGGCACAAGGTATCCCGCTCATTGTATATCCGGTGAAAAATTTGGAGAAAGCCAAGGCGTTTTACAGCGCCTTGCTCGGTGTTGAACCGTATGCCGACAGCCCGTATTACGTGGGTTACAAAACAGGCGGGCAGGAAGTGGGGCTGGATCCGAACTCCACGGTGGGGCCAATCGCCTACACCGATGTGGAAGACATTAGCGCCAGCCTGGAAACCATGCGCGCGGCCGGCGCCGAAGTGGTGCAAGACGTAAAAGATGTGGCCGCCGGGCTGCTCATCGCCCAAGTGAAAGACGCGGACGGCAACGTGGTGGGCTTCCGGCAACAGCCCAAATAGCAAGTCGCCTGCTGGTAGCAGTAAATTTTCTCATAGCTAGGCAGCTGCGGGCGCGGTGTAATGGGCAGGTGCCTTTCCGCCGCATACTCCGCAAAAAATGGCTGCCCTGGTTTGCTGTGGCAGTGCTGTTTTTAGGGGCGCCGGCGGCTTGGTGGGCATGGCATAGGCACCCGGCCGGCGATACCTACGACATTGTGGTGGTGGGCGCCGGCCCGGGTGGCGTGGCCGCCAGCCTGCAAGCGGCACGGATGGGCAGGCACGTTGCCTTGCTGGAGCCCACGGATTGGATCGGCGGCCAAATGGCCGCCGCCGGCGTAGGCACCATGGACGAGGGCAGCCCCGCCGCCCGCAAAAGCGGCATCTACGCCGAGTTTGTGCAGCGCGCCAACGCCCTGTATGCAGCCCAGGGAAAATCCGCCGGCACCTGCTACTACAGCCTGGACACGCTCTGCGTTGACCCGCGGGACGGCCGGGCTATTTTGCAGCAGATGCTGGATGGCGCGCCGGATAACCTCAATGTCTTTACGGCCACGCCGGTGACGGCCGTCACCAAAACTGGCAATAGGGTCACCGGGGTTGACGCTGGTGGCCGCCACTTTTCCAGCAAAGTAGTCATCGACGCCGATGAATACGGCGACGTGCTCGCCCTGGCCGGCGCCACCTACCGCCTGGGAAACACCACTTCGGCCCAGCCGGCGGCCACGCCGCCCTGCGTGCAAGACATCACCTATGTGGCCGTTATGAAACAATATCCGCACGGCGTGCCGGCCAACCTCACCTTTAGCGCGCCGCCGCCGGGCTACAATGCCGCCGTGGCCGCCCACTTTGCCACGTACCTCAAGCAAAATGGCTACGCCCTGCAAGTAAAACCCGCGGCGCGCAAAGCCAGCAACCGCCTGCCCATGGCCTTTGCCGCGTACAGCGCGTACCGGGGCTATCCGGACTCGTCGCCGGGCAGCCCTAGCTACGATGCCTTGCAGCAAAATGGCCACGCCATTGCGCGCACCTCGCTCAACCTGGGCAACGATTACCCCTTGCAGGGCGCGCTCAGCAGCAAATATATCACCGATCCGGCCTACCGCGCCCAAGCGGGCTGCCAGGCCAAATTGCTCACCTTGCAGCTGGCCTACTACATTCAGCACGACCTTGGGCAAACCGATTGGTCTATAGCCAACGACGAGGGCTACGCCACCCCGTACGCCACGCAGCACCGCTGCGCATCGCTGAAGGGCTACGACGCCTTCCAGGACAACATGGCACAGGAACCATATGTGCGCGAGGGGCGGCGGCTCATTGGCACCGAGACGCTCACCGGCAACGCGCTGGTGCAGTCCTGGAATGATAAGAAGGCGCTCACCGCCTATGCCGATGGCATCGCAGTGGGGTACTACTCCATGGATTTGCATCAGTGCGCGGCGGCCGGCACGCTGGAAAGCGCGTTTGATGCGCCGGTGGACGTGGCCCGCGGCGGCCCATTTGAGGTGCCGCTCGGCACGCTGGTGCCCCAGACAATGGACGGCTTGGTGGCGGCCGAGAAAAACATCTCGGCCTCGCGCCTGGCAAACGGCGCAATCCGCGAGCAGCCCATTGCCATGGACACCGGCCAAGCCGCAGGCGCACTTGCCGCACTTGCGGTGCAAAAGCGCACGCAGCCGCGCTTGGTGCCGGCCGCCGATGTGCAGGCCGCGCTGCACGCGGCCGGGGGCGTTACCTCGCTCAAATCGCTTGGGTATTCGGTGCACTACGGCGGCGCGACGTAGCAGGCATAGTGGCTTACGGGCGCAGCCAGCGCTTTTTCAGCTCATACCCAACAACGGCAAAGACGTAAAACAGCACGTCCGCGCCCAGTTTGCCGGCCAAAAAACCCAGGGCGTAGGGCTTGATGAACTGCGGCACCAAAAACATGGCCGCCGGGCGGATCACGACGCTGTCTAGGATCTCGGCCGGGGCAAACTCCACCAACAGGTTCAGGCCGCTCTGGCCGATGATGGTATGCAGCCGCTTGTACAGCGGCACTTCGCGGCGCTGCAGGCCGTGGCGCCACAACTCGGTGACAATAAAATAGCCGTAAAAGCCAATGCCCTCACCCACAAACCCGGAACCAGCCGCGGCCAAATAGGAGTGCGTCCGCGCGTAGGCCTCCCAAGCAAAGGCCAGCGCCAAAACCGTGCCTAAAATTTCGGCCGGGATGTAGCGGCGCAGCCACTCGCGCAGCTTGGCGTTAACTTTTTGCGTGTGCATGGGCGGCCTCCTGTTGCTGGGACATAAGGTTAAAGGCGTAGGGGATAAGCGCCAGCCACACGCTGCATAGCGTAATGTAGTAGTGCTGCGACCAGTTGCCGAACTTCCCGGGCAACATAGCCTCCCCCAGGGACAGCATAGCGAACACAATATACGCCAGCAACACGCCGTTAAACAGCAGGTTGTAACGGTGGCGCAGCCAGACCACGCTCAGGCTCATAAACAACGCCACTGATGCGCCAATGCTGAAGATGCCGTGGAACAGCAGTGTGTGGTCCTGCGTAAAGCTGGCGCAGCGCTGGAAACCGGGGATGCAACGCTCAGGCAGCAGCGAATCTATAATAGTGCCGCCTGCAAACAGCCCCACCAAAATAATGGCAGCACGGATAAGCACCGCAGCCTGGCGCCGCGCAAGCCTCCGCCACAACATAACGCACACCACAATGGCCAGCACACTGCTCGCGATGTCGCCGCCAATAAACACCCAGTTATAGGGTTGCCCGGCAGCCTCCAGGCCGCTGGCCAAGCTGGTGCGCGACACGGCCGGATTCAGCCAATATCCCAGCGGCCACGAATTGTATAGCAGCCCGGCGGCAACGCTCAGGCCAATCAGAAGCTGCCGGTCGCCCTTGCGTAAACTCATGGATTTATTGTAGCCGATTTCCTAGTTTTTGGCGCACTTCTGGTATTATTAGTCCTATGTCTACCCCTAAAGAGCCAGATTGGCTACCCGCCGCCCGCGCCCACGCCACCGATTACCTGCACCGCTTTGTAAACAACCCCGGCGTTGAGCGGGTGGTGTATGAATTTGACAAGCACTACCACACTATTAAAGACCCCAACAAGCGCATCGACTACCTGTCCAAACTGGCCGCCGAGCACTGGGATTACCGCAAAGGCCGCGAGCGCTTTGAAATTACCGAGACGTACGCCATGGACGACCCCGGCTCGCCTTTAGGCAAAACCATTTACGAGGGCGCGGCCTACGCCGAAATGGGCAGCCGCTCTATGGCCAGCCTCAAGCATTACAGCATTATGGCGATTTTGGGCGGCGCCAACAAATCGGTGTACAACCGCCTGCGGTTTGGACTGGAGCAAGACGCCACCTACGATATGCTGGCGTATTTGGGCTCGGAGCGCGAGCTGCTGCCGCCCGAGCAGGAGCAAGTGAAAGACTACGCCCGCGGCGCGCGCACCGAGTTCGACCTGGGCAAAGGCGCCATCACCGCACTTATGGACGGCCAACTGACGCCGGACGGCGAGGGCGAGTACGACGTCTTTACCTCGGAGTGGCACATCACCCGCCTGCAAAAAAGCAACGGCGTACCCGTGATGTTGCTGAGCTCCCCGCCCTTCCTAGGCGGCAAACGTGCCAACACCGCTGACACCTACGACTTTTTGCGCCGCCTAGAGCAAGAGGCCTTTACGCCCACCGAAAACATCCTGTTTGTCACCGGCTCACTGTACCGCTACGCGCAATACTTTGACGCCATGCGCGAAATTTGCCTGCGCACCGGCGTAGACATCGAGACCATCGGCTTTGAGCCTGAATACGCCGGGCTGGAGTTTAAGCCCACCCAATTCTTGCAAGAACTCAAGGCCGCGGCCGACGCTGCCGTACGCCTGCGCAATGCCGTAAGCGGCGACGAAGAAAAAAACGAGTGGCGCAAAGCGTATTACAACCGCTTTAACCGCATAGACTAGCGCGGATTTTTTGGGCAAGCACCGCACTGAGGCTGCGGCGGGCGCCCCATATTACCCAATATCGATGCGCGTAAATGGCTCGGCGTAGCGGTAGCCATACTTGGCGCCAGCTTTTGCCGCCTGTTGGGCCATGCCTTCTTTTAGCTGTTGGACGCTGACTTGGCTGGCGTGCTCGCCCAAAGCCGCAAACTTTAGGTCAATGGTGTCTGAAATGTCTACGGCAAAGTTGGCCTGCCCGGCGTCAAAGCCAATAAGCAGCAGCGTGGCGGTGTTGTGCGGCCCAAAACCCTGCTCCAGGAGTTCCGGGAAGCTCATGTGGTCGCGTGCCAAGGGGTACACGGCGTCCAGCGCGGCCTGCCCGGCTGCCCGGTGGTCCGGATGGTTGATGAGCCCTTCCGGCGCAAAATACAGCACCGACGGGTCAAACGCCACCACTACATCCGGTTTCACTTGGCGGATCGTCTTGATGATCTCGCGCTTGACGTCCACGGAATTTTCCAGGCTGCCGTCCGGGAAGTCGCAGAAAAATACGTCGGCCAGGCCCAGGAGTTTGGCCGCGCGGCGCTGCTCTTCGCGGCGCATGTCGCGGAGCCGCTCAGAGGTCATTGCGCGGTCGCTGCTGCCCTTGCCGCCATCGGTCAAAACAAGGTAGTACACTTTGGCGCCAGCGCGGGCAAAAGCGGCCATGGCGCCGCCAGCGTAATAATCGAGGTCATCCGGGTGGGCGGCAACGCCGAGGACAACTTTTGGTATGAGCGGGGCGGGAGTGTGTGCATTCATATGTCTAGTATATACGAAGATTATGCTTGCGTTTTGCTATACTACCACTATGGGTAGGCACATATTTAACAGACGGGCTGTGCGCTTTGGCGCAGTGGCCGCCGGCATTATACTGGCGGCGGTGGCCGGGCTGGCCTCCCGGGGGCCGGCGCGGGTCTATAGCGCCACCAACGGGCGCATTGCGTACTCGCTGTACGACAACACTTTTTTTCAGGTTTACTCCATTAACGCCGACGGCACTGGCCAGCGGCAGCTTACCAACCACGCTTATACCAGCGTGCAGCCCAACTGGTCTCCGGATGGCAGCAAAATTGTCTACTCCGCCGACCTGAACAACGACGGCAATACCCAATTGTTTGTCATGAACGCCGATGGCACGGCGCAAACCGCGCTTACCAATAACGGCGCCACCAACTTTGACGCGCATTGGTCGCCGGATGGCAGCAAGATCGCTTTCACGATACAGGATAGCGGCGGCGCCAGCAACCTATTCGTTATGGATGCCAACGGCAGCGGGCTCAAACAACTCACCACCGACGGGCAAGACAATGCACCCAGCTGGAAGCCGGACGGCAGCAGCCTGGTATTCACCTGCTGGGACGGCCATTTTGACCAAATCTGCGCCATCAATGCCGATGGCAGCGGCCAGCACACTGTCACCACCGATCAACATGTCCACGAGACCGCCAGCTGGTCGCCGGACGGCAACAAGCTGCTACTGCTGTACGAACCAACGCTCTACAATGACCATCTAGCCACCATGGACCCCGACGGCAGCAACATCCAGGTCATAGCCACCACCGGCACGGATACGAACCACCCGGCTTGGTCGCCGGATGGCAGCAAAATTGTCTTCGAGGACACCGGGGTGGGTTCCTCGCCCACCAGCATCTACTACATCAATGCCGATGGCAGCGGGCAAACCCCTGTGACGCCGGACGACTCATTTAACTCCCAATATGCCTCGTGGCAGCCGGTCACCACCACGGACAACGACAACGATGGCTCGCCCAACGCCACCGAAAATAACGCACCCAACAGCGGCGACGCTAATGGCGACGGTGTTTTGGACGCCGCGCAGCCTAATGTCACCAGCTTGGTGAGCCCGGTAAGTGGCACGTACGGCGTGCTGCAATCCAGCTGCGGCTCAGGCACCGCCGTGTCGCTGACAGCCGCACCAGCCGGCTACAAAGACGCCGCCTTCAACTATCCCGCCGGGCTTATGGCCTTCACGCTGCACTGCGGTGCCAGCGGCACCACCGCCACCGTCACCCAATATTATTACGGGTTAGCAGCCAGTGGTACGTTTGTGCTGCGTAAATACAACGCCACCACCCATACCTACCAGACGATGCCCGGCGCGGCAATTACACAGGCAACTGTGGGTGGCCAATCGGCCGTCAAAGTTACGTACCAGATAACCGATGGCGGCCCCTTTGACCAAGACGGCACGGCCAACGGCCTGATTGTTGACCCGGTGGGCCTGGCCCAACCCAGCATTAGCGCGCCCAACACCGGGCTCGGCGGCACCGCACGCTAGCGGGCCGGCATTGGGCGCCGTGCAGCCGCGCCGTGGTCGTAAAATAGCAGCATTTCCTGCGGATGCCGCCGTGTCCCGGCAATAAGCTCGCTACTGCTGGGCGAGCCGAATAGCCGGGTAACATCCGCCTCCGGGCAGCGCGATGCTCCGCCGCCCTGCAGCTGCAATAAGTATGCAAAACTGTGGACCCGCAGATCCGGGCGCCACGCTGCGCTATTTAGGACGGGTGATGGAGCCCAGCACCCCACCAGCGGTACTACCGCCTGCTGCCGGGCGCCACTCAGCAGCCGCACCGGGAAGACGCGCCAATAATCGCCTGCCAGAAACGTAACGTGGTGCGCCGCCAAGGCCTGGGCAATGCGCCGGTTGCGCTGCTGGGGCAGGCTGGCGTCGGTGTTACGCTGGGTGTACGCGGCGGACGCGCTGGCCGCAAGCAGCACGGCTACGGCCAGTACCGCACCCAGCACAGGCATGGTCCGCTGCAACAGCCGTATACTGCGGCCGGCCGCAGCCGCAACAATAAATCCGGAGAACAGCACCACGCCCAGGTACCGCGCGTCGGCCACATGCGGCTGGTTAAGTGCGATGTACCCGATAACGGCGGCCGCCGAGGTAGCCAGCGCCATCCAGGCCAGCGCGGCGGCCTTGGATAGCGGCGCGTCGGCGTCACGGAAGCGAAGCGTGCCCAGTAAACGGAACGCCGCCCCGGCCATGCCAACGGCAACCACAGCGTTGACAATAACTGCCGGGGCAACAAGCGCCCCAGCCTGCACCGTCAGGCCCAGGTTTAAGCCCATAGCACGGGCAGTGCCAGTGGCTGCGGGGAGTAGTAAATCGCTGTGGCGGATCCAGCCGTATGCCAGCGGATCCGGCACGAGGTGCGTCATGCGCGCCACCAGCGCCAGCAGCACTGTGCCGCCCATCCAGCCAAACAGGGCGCCCAGCAGCCAGCGGGCCGCGAGCTTTTGCAGCGCGCGCTGCTCTGCCGTCCAGGCGGCCACCAGCAAAAGGGCCGCGCCGCCAATTGCCAGGCGCACAAACAGGGCATCACTCGCCGTGAGCACTGCCAACAGGCCGGCCACCCCTAACAGCTGCTTCCCGCCGGCTTTTTGCGCGCGCGCCAAAAGCGCCAGCGCCGCAAAATACGCTACGTACTCCAGGTTACGCCCGGTGAGCATGCCCCAGCCCAGCGGCGTGGTCACCCCGTGGCCAAGCGCCCACACCGGCACCACTGCCAGTACCGAGCCCAGCGCCAAACACCACGTGCCCCACGCCAGCGGCCGCCGGTCTAGGCGATACAGCAAGTACACCAAGGCGCCAAGCGTCGCCATAACCACCAACACCGTACACACGGCGTACGCCCCGGCAGAGAAACCAAACAGCCGCAGCAGCGCAAACAGCGGCCACTTTATAAGCTGCGTATGCGGCGCTGGGAAGTCCGCACCCATAAACGTCCGGCCGTTTTCAAATAGGTAGCCGCCTACCAACTGGTCGGCGTTGGGCTGCTGCGCACGGGCGGCGGCCAGCGACCACTCCAACGCCGAACCACACAATACCAGCAGCGCAGCGCCGGCGTACAACCGCGTATAGTTAGCGCTCCCCCATTGTGCGGCCCGCCGCGTGTACGCCCCCATGCCATAAAGTGTAACAGCTTCGGCGGCTAGGCGCGCTTAACGGACTGGTATAGACTGGCTATATGAAGCTGCCCCGCCGCCGACCGCTGTTTGTGATCCTGCTGGCTGTGGCGTTGCTGGCCGGCGCGGGTGGGTACTCGCTTGCCCGGCGGCCGCAGGTGCAGACACAGCCGCCGGCAGTGAAGCATGTCGTAAAGCACACCACCGACCACCCCAGCGAAGCGCCCATTGCCAAGGCCGCCTATGTCTCCACCGCCGGGCCTGCCGAGCCAAAATACATCAACCTACCCACCATTGGTACCCAGGGCTTCATTGAGAAAATGGGCATCGACCAGCACAACCAGGTGGCCGCGCCCGGCAACGTCAACCTTGCGGGCTGGTACGTCAACAGCGCCCTGCCCGGCCAGCCGGGACTCAGCATCATTGACGGCCATGTGGACGGCCTCAGCAGCCCGGGCATTTTTAAAAACCTGGGCAAACTCAAGCCCGGTGACCAGTTTACGGTGCAGCAGGGCAACAACACCACGCACACCTACAGCGTCCGCAGCGTAACCAGCGTCAGCGACGGCCAAGCGGTTGAGGCGCTCTTTTCCCAAGATCCAAGTGTGCCGAGCGAGCTGAACCTCATCACTTGCGGCGGCGCGTTTAACCGCGCTACCAAGGAGTACGAACAGCGCGTGGTCGTGGCCGCCGCGCTCCTGTAGCTATAGGCCGGCGGCCTGGCGCGCGGCCTCCAGCTTGCCCAAAAAGTCAACGGCCTGCGCGTCGGTCGTCAAGTGTGTTTGCAGCGCCGTGTCGTACAGCGTGGGCGACAGTTTAGTTTGCAGCAATTGGCCTTTTACAAAGTAGTGCGTCAAAATCATGCCCTCTTCGGTATCCGGCCACTGCGTCTGCTCAAAATAGAGGTTGCCCAGGCCGTAGTAAATTGGCTTGCCGTGGTACAGCTCGTAGGTTTGCGGCTGGTGCGCCTGGGTGCCCACCACCATGTCCGCGCCCAGGTCGATTATTTTACGGAAGTCCGCCGTCTGGTTTTTAATGGGCTGGTAACAGATGGGGTACGGCACGTAGCCGTCGGGGTAAGCGTAGCACTCGTTATACTGCACGTCCACGATGACAAAGCCGGCCTGCTGCTTGGCCGCGGCGATATCGGCCTGTATTTTGTCAAAATCAAAGCTATTGGCGCCGGGGCCGTCGGCAGTGGCGATGGGCGTGCCGTGCGGCGAGTCGGCGTAGTTGTAGCCCAAAAACGCCACCTTGGAGCCCTTTTGGTCGGCGATGTAGGGCTTGGCCGCCTCGGCGCTGTTGAGCCCGCCGCCAAAGGTGTGCCAGCCCAGGCTGTGGTAGAGGTTGATGGTGTCGGTGTCGTTTTTGGTGCCGGCGTCATTGTTGTGGTTGCCGGTGAGCTCCACTACGTCGATGCCGCTGGCCTTGAGCGGCCCGATCATCTCTGGCAGCGCGCAAAACACGGTGATGTTATACTGGCAGCCAGGCTCAAACGAGACCTCGTCCGAGGTGTGCGTGATGTCGGCGTCCGCCAAAAACGGCCCGATCTTTTGGCTAAAATACGTTGGGTCTTTGACCGAGCTGAGTTTTTTCATGAACACGCGGGTCAGCGCGGTGACGCCGCTCATATTTACCTTGAGCACGGCGTCTTTGGTGGGCAAGCCGCCAAGTTGTACGCCGGAAGCCTTGCCAGCGGCCGCGCCGTGGAACACTGCCTGCCGGAAGACCGCGCCTTTCTGGAAGCTGTCTAGGTAATAGGCGCCGTCCAACGCCAACAATTTCACCTTAGGCGTCAGCTGCGTGGCCGGGATGAACAGGACGTCGGCGTCTTTGGTTTCTGCTGCTGGCGTGGTGGTGGGCTGCAAGTTGGCGGTTGGCACGCCGAGTGCAGTAGCCAGCGCGCTGCGCGTTGCCGCATCGCTGCCAGCCGGGACAAATACCGCGGTGTGCGCCAGCTCGCCACGGGAGATGGACTGGCGCGGGGCGTAGGCGTTGGTGACCGGCACGTAGGCCGCGAGCGCAGCGCCGGCCGTCTGCTCCAGCGTAGTTTGGACGCTTATGTCCAGCGCGCCGCCCACACCATGCTGTTGGAGTGTGGTGGCGATGAGCTGCCGCTCGTCCGCGCTCACGCTGGCGTCAAAATGCAGCGCACTGCTGGCGCCCGCCATATGGGCGGCCGTGTAGGCAGCTGGCTTCCGCGCCGCAAAATGGTACGTGAGCCCGCCGGCCGCAGCCAACAAAAGCACCACGCATCCCACCACCCACAGCCAGCGGCGTGGCCTATGTGCTGAGCGGCGCCCCGTCCACCTCATGAAGGCCTACTGTGCAGCTTTACGGCGGAATAACCACGAGGCCAGCGGCATGCTCACCGCCAAAATCGCCAAGCACCACACCACAGACAGCCAGCCATAATGCCCCACCGGTTTGCCCAGCATCAGCGAGCGCACCGCCTCCACCACTTGCGTGATGGGCTGGTTCTCGGCAAACAGGCGCAAATAGTGGGGCATGCTGGCCGCCGGCACAAACGCGCCGCTGGCAAAGGTGAGCGGGAAAATCACCACAAACGACAACCACTGCACCGCCTCCACACTCTTGGCAAAGACGCCCATAATGGCCATCATCCAGGAAAACGCAAAAGTGAACAGCATGAGGATGCCAGCGATATACAGCCAGCTGACGAGCCCGGCGTGGCTGCGGAAGCCAATCACCAACCCGGTAAGCAGCATAACGGTGGTGGAAATGGTGTTGCGCAGTAAGTCGGAAATAATATGCCCGTTAAGCACCGCAATATTAGACATAGGCAGCGAGCGGAAGCGGTCGATGATGCCTTTTTGCAAGTCATTACAGATAGCCACGGCCGTGGTGGTAGACCCAAAGGCCACGGTCTGCACAATAATGCCGGCCATTAAAAAGTCCAGGTAGTGCACACCTGGCGGCAGCGAGCCCTTGACCGCGCCGCCGAAAACCGCCGAAAACAGCGCCAAAAACATAATTGGCTGGAAAAACGCGCCCAGGAGCTGGTCGGTGTTGCGCAAAATGTGCATGCTGCTGCGCTTGACCATAATCCAGGAGTCCAGCGCCAACAGCACGGCCTTGGGTTTTTTCTCGAACTGCAGTGCCACGGCCATTATTTGTCCCCTTCTTTCTGGGCGGCTTGGGTTGCTTGGGCGGTTTGCTTGCCGGTGAGCGACAAAAACACGTCGTCCAGCGTGGGCTTGTGCACTTCCAGCGCCACAATGTTCACCTTGGCGTCGGCCAGCTCATCCAACACGCGCTTGACGTCTTTGTTGATGTTATTGATGGTAAGGCTCAGCTTGAAGGTTTTATCGTCGGCGTCGGCCGTGGCCTTACCGAGCACGCCGCGGGCGGCGGCCAACGCCGCGGCATCTTTAAAGGTGAGCTCCAGGCGGTCTTTGCCTACCTTACTTTTGAGTTCCGACGCCGTGCCTTTGGCGATCACCTTGCCGCCGTCAATCACCACAATTTGGTCGGCCAGTTGGTCGGCTTCTTCCAGGTACTGGGTGGTGAGCAAAATGGTGGTGCCGGCCGCCATTAACCGCTTGATAATGTCCCACATGCTGAGGCGCGAGCGCGGATCAAGGCCGGTGGTGGGCTCATCCAGGAAAATGATGGGCGGCGTGGCAATGAGGCTCACCGCCAAGTCCAGGCGCCGGCGCATGCCGCCGGAGTAGGTCTTGGCTGGGCGGTCGGCGGCTTTTTGGAGGTCGAACTCGTGCAGGAGCTCGTCGGCGCGGGCCGTGGCGCTGGCCTTGGTGAGGCGGTAGAGCCGGCCCATCATCACCAGGTTTTCGCGGCCGGTGAGCAGCTCGTCCACCGCGGCGGATTGGCCGGTAAGGCCGATGCTGTGCCGGACTTTGTCCGCGTCCTTGGCCACGTCGTAGCCGGCCACAGCCACAGTGCCGCCGTCTTGCTTGAGCAGCGTGCTTAAGATGCGCACCGTGGTGGTTTTGCCGGCGCCGTTAGGGCCCAGCAAGGCCAGCATCGTGCCTTCCTCAACTTGTAAGTCGATACCGCGCAGCACTTTGTTGGTGCCGTACGATTTGGTGAGGCCGCGGACTTCAACGGCGTATTTTTTTGGAGCCATGTCCCACCTACTATACCACAAGCGGGGCTAGTTTACCGGCGTGTTCATGTCCGTGGTGATTTCGCTGGCCGACAGCGCGCGGCTGTAGATGCGGACGTCGTCTAGCTGGCCGCCGTACTCGCTGGCCATGTTTTGGGCGTTGGCGCCAATGGTGAGGTTCTGTGTGTTGGTGAGCAGTGCGCGGTTCCAGGCGTAGGTTAGCTCTAGCACGCCGTCGACGTAAATTTTCTTGGTGCTGCCGTCCCAGGTGGAGGCCACATGGTGCCAGGCGCCGTTGGCCGGGTTGCTAACGCTCTTGTTGTCCCACGAGGTGATGTTGCCGGACAGCAGGCCGCTGGTAGAGAAATCAGCCAGCGCGTTGTTGCCGTAGCGCCCCACGCTGTAGGTGTTGTTGCCCTTAGACATGATCGTTTCCCAGGTTTTGGTCCAGGCGCTTTCTTTCATCCAGTACTCGATAGTCATGCCACTGGTGAGGTTAAATGACGCTGAGGAGGGCACCACCAGGTAATTGTTGCTGCCGCTAAAGTCGTACGCGCCGCCGCTGTGGCCACTGGCCGTGAATGCCGGGCAAGCCGTACCACAAGTAAGTGTGTTAGCCAGGCCGCTGGCGTCGTTGAGGCCGGTGGCGCTGGTGTTGAAGCCGTAGGCAGCAAGCAGGCCAGGTACGCTCGCCACTTGGTTGTTGACCGTCACGGTAACGGGCGCGCTGGTGGCACTGATACCGGCGGTGTTGGTAGCCACCGCCGTGAGCGTGTATTGGCCGTTGGCTACTGCCGCAGTATTCCAGCTGAGGCCGTACGGTGAGCTGGCCGCTCCCGTGCCAATAAGCGTGCTGCCGTAGTAGTACTTGACGCTGGCAATGCCATAGGCGTCGCTGGCGCTGGCGCCGAGCGGGACCGTGCCGCTTACCGTGCCGGCGGCATTCATAAGGCTCACCGTGGGCGCTTGGTTGTGGACGTTCACGGTGGTGGTGGCGCTTTGGGCGCTGTTGCCGGCTGTGTCGGTGGCTACGGCGTAGATTTGGTGGGCGCCCTCGGCCGCGGCCGTAGTGTCCCAGGCAAAGGTGTACTGCGGGGCGCCGGCGGTTACGTCGGCAACTTGCGCGCCATCTAGGTAGAAGGCGACGTCGGCAATGCCGCTTTGGTCGCTAGCCGTGGCCGCCAGGGTGGCTGCGCCGCTTACCAGTGCGTTGTTGGCCGGGCTTGTTACGGAAACATTTGGCGGCGTGCCGTCTGGGTTAAAGACCGCGCCCGGCTCAGTTTGGGTGGTGGGCGTCAGGTGCGTGTCGCGGGCCACCACGCGCAACGTGTAATTGCCATTGGCCAGTGCCGAGGTGTCTAGGTTGGCCTGGTAGGGCGCGGCCGTATCCGTGGCCAGGGTGGTGCTCGTGCCAGTGCTGGCGTTGTCTAGGTAGAAAGTGACGTCCTGGATGCCTTCGTTGTCGCTGGCGTCGGCGCTCACTGTGTTGGTGGCACCGCCCAAGGTGGCGCCGCTAGCCGGCGCGGTGATGGTGAGCGTGGGTGGCGTGGGCACGTAGTTGTTTACCGTCACGGCCACTGCCGGGCTCACGGCCAGGCTCTTGCCGCTGGCGTCATATGCCGTGGCCACAATTTGGTAGCCGCCATCCGCCACGGTGGTGGTGTCCCAGGTGGTGCTGTAAGGCGAGGTTGTCGTAGCAATGGCCGTGCCGTTGGCCGCAAAGCCTACGCTAGCTACGGCGCTGCCGTTGGTGACGTTGGCGCCCAGGTTCACCGTGCCCCTCACGGTTGAGCCGGAGGCTACGCCGCTTACCGTCACGGTAGGTGCCACAACTTGTGTCAGGAACAGTACCGACGGCCCGCTAAACGGCGCGTTAAAGCTGGTGGTGCCGCCGCCGTTCACCGGCGTACTTACCGGGGTGGAGGCGAGCGTTGCCGGGTTGTACCACTCCGCTGTCAATGTGCCGGTGATGCCAGCCAGGTTCACCGTAAAGCTCCCGCCGCTGGGGTTGTAGGTAATGAACTGCGCGCTGCCGTTGGTGGGGTTAGCCAAGCAGAACTGCGTTGAGCACAGCGTGGTAGAGGGCACCGCCTTGGCCAAATTGAGCCGGTTGGCGTACTCCAACGTCTTGCCCATGTTAAAGCGGGTGTTTTGCCAGGTGGGATCGTTGAGCTTGTTGCCAATGGCGTACGCCCCGCTGCCAAAAGCTACGCCGTCGTAGACGTCCATCTGCAAGGGGTTGAGCCCGCGCAAAAAGTCTTTCCAGGCCCAGTCCGCGCTGCCGCCGCAGCTGCCGCACTGGTGGTCGGTGTCGCCAAACTGTACTTTGCCGCTGGTGTTCACGCCCGGGTTGTTGATGTCGCCACCGTAGGCCATCCACTCGGCATTAGAATTGAGCATGGACGTGAGGTTGGCATTGGGGAACTGCATGCTAAAGCCAATGGGGTGGTGGTATGGCGTGCCGTTGGCGTTCTGGTATTTGCCATTTTCGTAGGCATGCAAGGTGTCGATGATGTGGTACTGCCAATCGCGGTTAGCCGTGCTGCCGTTGCTTTCGTTGCTGACCTCATACATGACGTTGGGCAGGTCGCCGATGGTGTCGGACACCTTTTTAATGTAGGCGTCGTCCAGGGCAACGATTTGCGGGTTGGCCAGCGTTTGGGTCTCGTCGCCGTTGCCGTCACCGTTGGTGTCGCCGTTGATGCCGTTGATGTTGTTGTTCGCGTTAAGCGGATGCCCCTTAAACGGTTGGTTGGCGCACCAGTACTGCGAGGTGCCGGCCGTGCCCTTGCAGCTGACACTCCAGCCGTTAAACAGCATCACCGAGACGTAAATGCCGCGGTCGTTAGCCTGCGACACGCGCTGCCGCAGCTGTTGGAAGTAGGCGTCGTTCCATTGGGTGAGGTCAAACTTGCCCAGGCCGTCCAGGGCGTTCCCCTGGCCAGTGGTGCGCATGTATGGCTGCATGCCGAACCAGTAGTTGTCGTCGGCGGTCTCGTTGGACCAGCGGGTTTGCTCCCAGCGCCAGTAGCGCATAAAGTTGTGGCCGTGGGCCTGGAGGTAGTCCAGGTAGGCGTTGTAATCGAAGGCGGGCGGCGGGTAACCATCGCCGTTGTCTGAGCCGTTAGCCCAGGTGTGCGAGCCGGTAAGGTACACCAGCCGGCCGTTGGCGTCCTCAAAATAGCGCGAATTTTGGGCGCTGAGGTGTAGTGGTGTCAGCCCCGCGGTAGCGTGCACCGGCTGCGCCATCAGGAAAATACCCGAGGCGTACTGCGCCAAGAGCAGCAAAACGCTCAGCGCCGTCATAAATGTACCCCGGCGATGGGTGCCCACCCGGCGCGCGCGTGATTGGAATAGTTTCTTCATGCCCCCAGCATACAGCGAACAAAAAACGATACAAAGTGATATATGTCGCATTGCCGCGCGGCCGCCGGGGCCACAGAGGCCGCTGGTGTACAAACTACACCACCGCTGTCCCCGCTAGCAGTGGACATACCAGCGCAAGGGCATATAATTAGCGTAAGTAGTATGCCAAGATCAACAAAACCGAGTGGGACAACGCGCCGTAAGCCAGCGGCCAAAAAGCAGCTGCGGCGCACGCCATTGCAGCATGTGGCGCACCACGCCCGGCGTGTGGCGGGAGTGACGCCGGCGTTTGTCCACGGTGTGGTGTTTGGGGCGTTTGTGGGCGTCATGGTTGTCTCGTTGTTGCGCAACACCGTGGCCAGCGCACTGGCCATTACCTCGCCGCGCGATTGCGACACCAACGCCGTAGTCAACTGCGGCGCGCTTACCACAACAGAGCTGCAGCAAAAATATGGCAACTCCGGCGTGGCTGGCATCTACGGCTATTTTGGGATCAGCGCCGGCGACATTGACGATATTGGCAAAACCGCCGTGGCTGGCGTGGTGTACAAAAACGGCACAGTAACGGCAGACGGCGTCACCGTTGCCACCAACGCCGTCACCGCCGGGCGGGAAAATATCTCTGGCAGCACGAAAGTGAGCGCCAGCGGCGTCACCTTTTACAAGCGGGCACCCAGCGTCTCGTTCCGGGTCGATTCCATTAACGCCTTTGTGGTCATGCAAAATGGGCAGTTCAAGTTTGCCATTTTAGGGGCGTGCGGCAACCCGGTAGTGGCCACGGCCGTGCCTAAAAAGACAGTGGCACCACCGCCCGCAGCGCCAACGCCCACACCTACACCCACCCCTGCGCCCACCGTCCCCACATCGAGCCAAACCCCGCCAAGCACGCCTACTGCCACGCTCGCCACAAACATTACGGTGTCATCTTTGCCTAATACCGGGCCGGGGGCAGTCATCATTATCGCGGCCTTGTCCGTGGCTGGTGGCTACGCGTTCCACATGACGCACCGGCACATCAAGCACAAACGGCGGCTCAAGCACGCCATCCACCACGCCTAGCGGCAGATTGGCAGCTTACGCCTGGGGCGCCTGTGGTGGGGGCGCCGGAGCCTCTGGGGTCGTGAGCGGCACATCTGGCGAAGCTGGAGCT
This sequence comes from Saccharimonadales bacterium (SeqCode), assembly GCA_035479375.1. Classification (GTDB taxonomy): domain Bacteria; phylum Patescibacteriota; class Saccharimonadia; order Saccharimonadales; family UBA4665; genus PMNU01. Next base: position 43,065 of record DATIIT010000004.1, read on the forward strand.
GGGGCTACGGGCATGGGCACCACAGGCTGCACCGTAACTGCTGGCTCGTCAGGCTTCTCCAGCGACACGTCTTCGGTTTGGCCTTCGGGCTTCAGGATACGGTTCACGAGGTCGTCCAGCTGGTCGTTAGACAGGTTGGCCTTTACGGCGTAGCCCTCAATGCCCTGCTGGCGCAGGCCGGCCGGCGCGTCTGCCTCGTTGAGGTTAGATACAATTAACACCTTAATATCTTTGCCCCACTCGCTGGCGCGCATGCGCGCCAGAATTTGGTCGCCGGCAATTTTAGGCACCATGAGGTCGAGCAGCACCAAATTAGGCAGCGCTTTCTCTATGAGGTACAGCGCCTGCTCGCCGTCGTACGCCACGTACACTTCGTAGCCAATGGCCTCCAGCCGCGTCTTATATATGTCGGCCAGGCTGGCGTTGTCTTCTACGATGACGACCCGCAGGGCGGGTGGGTTGGGATCCATACAGCTATTGTATACCATGAAAGCAATGCCGCTTATGCCCGCAGGTGCTATAGTTAAAGTAAGATGCTGAAAAAAGCAAAATGGCCGGTGTTTGTTGCGCTGATCCTGGGGGTGGTGGCCGCGGCTATCAGGTACCTGCGCACGGTTAATGTGGCCGTCCTAAACCCTAAGGGCACCATCGCGCAGCAGCAGCGCGGGCTGATGGTTATTGCCTCGCTGCTGGCAATCTTGGTGGTGGTGCCGGTGTTTGTGATGACCATTGTGATCTCGGTGCGCTACCGCGCCGGCGCCCAAACAGGCAAAAAAAAGAAAGCCAAGTACACGCCCGAGACAGACCACAACACCGTGCTGGAAAGTTTGTGGTGGGGCATTCCGGTGGCCATCATCGGCGTGTTGTCGGTGGTGACGTGGGTGAGTTCGCACTCGCTTGACCCGTTCCGGCCGCTCAAGTCCGGCGTGCAGCCGCTGCATATCCAGGTGGTGGCACTGCAATGGAAATGGCTGTTTTTGTACCCGGACCAGCACGTGGCCAGCGTCAACGAGGTGCACATCCCGGTCAACACGCCGGTGGATTTTCAGATCACGTCCGACGCGCCCATGAACTCTTTCTGGATCCCGCAGCTCGCCGGCCAAGTGTACGCCATGAGCGGCATGAGCACGCAGTTGCACCTCATGGCCACGCAGCCCGGCACATATAACGGCTCCAGCGCCAACATCAGCGGCAAAGGCTTTGCCGATATGCGCTTCCAGGCCATTGCCAGCTCCAGCGACGATTTTGGCGAGTGGGTGCGCTACGCCCAAAACAACGGCAACACCCTCACCGACGACAGCTACCCAGCACTCGCCGAGCCCGGCCAAAGCCCGCAGGCCAGTATGCTGCTCGCCAGCAACGACCTATATGATACGATACTTATGAAATACATGGGGCACGGCAATAACGACGCCATGGCAGGCATGCAGGGTATGGAACAATGATCAATTTTGCGGCGGGGCTGCTGGGGCGGCTCACCATCAACGACTTCAAGCACGACCCTATTGTGATGGGCGGCGTGGCTGGCATGACGCTGGGGCTGCTGGCGGCCGTAGGCGCCGTGACCTACTTCAAACGCTGGAAATGGCTCTGGAAAGAGTGGCTCACCAGCGTGGACCCTAAAAAAATCGGCGTCATGTATATTGTGGTGGCGCTAGTGATGCTGCTGCGCGGCCTATCCGACGCGCTCATGATGCGCGGCCAGCAGGCCATTGCCAGCGGCAACCACGGCTACCTTAACTCCGACCACTTCCAGCAGATTTTCTCGGCGCACGGCACCATCATGATTTTCTTTGTGGCCATGGGGCTGATGTTTGGCATCTTAAACCTGGTGGTGCCGCTGCAGGCTGGCACGCGCGACGTGGCTTTCCCGTTCATGAACGCCACCAGTTTCTGGCTGTTTGTGGCCGGGATGGTGCTTATTAACACCTCGCTGGCGGTGGGCGAGTTTTCGGCCGCCGGCTGGCTGGCGTACCCGCCGCTCTCTGAGCTGCAATACAGCCCTGGCGTGGGCGTAGACTACTGGATTTGGGCGCTGCAAATCGCCGGCGTGGGCAGCTTGCTCTCTGGCATTAACTTTTTTGTGACCATTATAAAAATGCGCGCTGTGGGCATGACGCTCATGAAAATGCCCATTTTCTTGTGGAGTGTGTTGTGCTCTATGCTGCTGGTGATGTTCGCCTTCCCTATCCTCACCGTGACGCTCGCGCTGCTGGCGTTGGACCGCACCCTGGGCATGCATTTTTTCACCAGCATGGCCGGGGGCAACCCCATGATGTATATCAACCTGATTTGGGCGTGGGGGCACCCGGAGGTGTACATCCTTATTCTGCCAGCCTTTGGCATATTTTCTGAGGTGGTGGCCACGTTTTCGCGCAAAAAACTGTTTGGGTACACGTCGATGGTTGTGGCTTTGGCGGCCATCACCGTGCTGTCGTTTTTGGTGTGGCTGCACCACTTCTTTACCATGGGCGCCGGCGCGGACGTGAACGCGTTCTTTGGCATCATGACCATGGTCATTGCCATACCCACCGGTGTTAAAGTGTTTAACTGGCTGTTTACCATGCACCGCGGCCGGATTGTGTTTGCCACGCCCATGCTGTGGTTTTTGGGCTTTGTGGCCACCTTTACCGTGGGCGGCGTAGCTGGCGTCATTATGGCTATGCCCGCGGCCGACTTCCAGCTACACAACAGCCTGTTCTTGGTGGCGCACTTCCACACCATGATCATTGGCGGGGTGGTGTTTGGCTTTTTTGCCGGGCTCAGTTACTGGTTCCCCAAGGTGTTTGGTTTTAAGCTCAACGAACGCTTAGGCAAATACGCCTTTTGGTTCTGGATCACCGGCTTTTTGCTGGCCTTCATCCCCCTGTACATCCTGGGGCTGATGGGCGCTACGCGCCGGTTAGACCATTACGACCCCAGCATGGGCTGGCAGCAGCTGTTTATTGTGGCCGCCGTGGGCGTTGTGCTGGTGTGTGTTGGCGTAGGCTTCCAGCTGTTGCAGCTGGGCTACAGCATTTGGAAGCGCAACGAGAACCGCGACCTTACCGGTGACCCCTGGAATGGCCGCACCCTGGAGTGGTCCACCGCCTCGCCGCCGCCGTTTTACAATTACGCCGTGTTGCCGGTCGCTGCCGAGCGTGACCCCTTCTGGGAGCAAAAACACCGCAAAGAAACGCCGGCCAAGCCCCACTACACGCCCATCACCCTGCCCAAAAACACGCCGCTGGGCATGGCCGTGGCTGCCGCGGCCTTTGCTTTTGGCTTTGCCATGATCTGGCACATCTGGTTGCTGGCCGGTTTGGGTTTGGTGGGCGTCATTGCCTTCCTAGCCATCCGCCTCACCGATGACGATGTTGAGTACACGGTGCCGGCCGCCGAAATTGAGCGCCTGGACCGCCAGCGGGGCGCCGCATGAGCAAAACCGCCGAAAATGCGGCCGTAGCGCCGGCCGCCGCATCCCTAGCCGCCGAGGCCGCCATCCCTGAATATGAGCGCAACCCCGCCGCCAAAACCCTTTTCGGCTTCTGGGTCTACCTCATGACCGACTGCATCCTGTTTGCCACGCTGTTTGCCACCTTTGCCGTGCTGCGCGGCAACACCAACGGCGGCGTCTCCGGCCACGATATCTTTAGCCTGCCGTATGTGCTGGCCGAGACGCTCATCCTGCTCACCAGCAGCTTTAGCTGTGGCCTGGCCATCCTTAGCGCCCGCCAAGGCAACCGCAATGCGGCGCTAGCGTTCTTTGGCGCCACGTTCCTGCTGGGCGCCAGCTTCTTGGGGCTGGAGCTGCACGAGTTCATTGGCCTCGCACACGACGGCAACAGCTGGCGCCAAAGCGGCTTCCTCTCCTCGTTCTTTACGCTGGTGGGGACGCACGGACTGCACATCACCGCCGGGCTCATCTGGATGCTGGTGATGATGATCCGCACCCTCAAGCAAGGCCTTACCGAAAATGGCCTGCGCCGCCTAACGCTGCTCAGCATGTTCTGGCACTTTTTGGACGTGGTGTGGATCTTTATTTTTACCATTGTGTATCTGTTGGGGGTGCTCTAGCATGGGTGAAAAACACGTCAGCGCTGCGGGCGAGGCGGGCAAAGCGGCCGGCAACGACACCAGCCACGGCTCGTTCAAATCGTACACCGTGGGCTTTGGGCTGTCCGTGCTGGTAACACTGGGCGCGTACCTGGCCGTGACGCAGCACGTGCTGGGGCGCACCGGGCTCATCGCCGTTATTTTTGCGCTGGCTGTGGTGCAGTTGGTGGTGCAGCTGCTCTTCTTCCTGCATTTGGGGCGCGAGGGCAAGCCGCGCCTCAACCTCATGTCGTTCTTGTTTATGCTCTTGGTACTGGTGATTGTGGTGGCTGGCTCATTGTGGATCATGAACAACCTCAACTACCACATGACGCCGCAAGACCTCAACCGCTTGCAGGGCGGCGGGTTCTAGCGCGGGCGGCATGCTGCAAACGTATTACCGCCTGACCAAGCCGGGGATTATTTACGGCAACGCGCTCAATGTGGCGGCCGGATATTTTTTGGCCGCCGGCGTGCTGCGGCACTTTATATTTGGGCGGTTACTGGCGGTGTTGGCCGGCTCGGCGCTGGTAGTCGCCTCTGGATGTGTATGTAATAATTACATCGACCGCGGGATCGACCACCGCATGGCGCGCACCAAAAAACGCGCCCTGGTGAGCGGCGCGGTTTCTGGGCGCGCCGCCCTCACCTACGGCGCAATTTTGGGCGTGGCCGGTTTTGCCGTGCTCGCGGCCTGGACCAACTGGCTCACCGTGGCCGTGGGAGCCGTGGGCATGCTGTTTTACGTGGTGTTGTACAGCATTGGCAAGCGCGCATCGGTGCACGGCACGCTTATTGGCAGCGTCTCCGGGGCAGTGCCGCCGGTGGCCGGCTATACTGCGCTCACTGGCCACCTGGATGCGGGCGCCTGGATTTTGTTCGCCATCCTCGTAGCCTGGCAGATGCCGCACTTTTACGCCATCGCCATCTACCGCTTCAACGATTACAAAAATGCCGGCCTACCTGTGCTGCCGGTGGTAAAAGGCCTGCGCCACACCAAAATACAGATTGCGGCGTATATTGCGGCCTTTGTGGTGGCCACCAGTTTGCTCACCGTGTATGGCTACACCGGCGTGATATATCTGGTGGTAACGGCGGCGCTGGGCATTATGTGGTTCATAAAAGCGCTGCAGGGCTTCCGGCGCGGCATTGATGACGCCAAGTGGGCGCGCAAGCTGTTCTTTTTCTCGCTGGTGATAACTTTGGCGCTCGACATTATGCTTTCGGTTGGCGCTCTGCTACCATAGTAGTATGAATACGTTTGGGGCGCTTATTATGTTGCACGTGGTGGTTGCGTTGAGTAGCGTGGCGTTTAGCACGCTGCTGTTCTTCCGGCCGTCCCGTGACGGGCTGCGCGCTAACGCTGCGCTTATTGTCCTGACGCTGCTTAGTGGCACGTGCCTGGCGGTATTAGCGCCGGCGCATATGCTGCAGACGTGCGCGCTCGGCCTGTTTTACCTTGGATTTGTGGGCGTGACGATGTTTGCGGCGCGGCGGAGGCTGGCGCGGGAAACGGCGCGGCGCGGCTAGCGTACTGGCGCGGCCTTAATTTTAAACCGTATAACTTTGCGCAGCTCTGCTACGTCCGCGTCCAGCTTTTTCTCGTCGGCATTGCTCAGGATAGCATCTATAAGCACACCGCCGCCCTTGTCGGCAAATAACGCCTCATCCCCCGGCTTAACGTGGACATTTAACGAAACAATACTCTCTAGTTTACGCGCCTCATCCAAGCCTTCAACCGCTTCTACTGTGCCCTCTTCGTCGGCATAGAAATCTTCGGCGCGGGCATAGCGGATCAGCTTGGTGGGTATCTTTAGCTCCATGCCTGCCCGGTTGGCGAGGTCGTTATAATGGTGTTCTATATTGAACGCCTCACGGTATAGCTCTTCACGCCTGCCACCGATGCGCGCACCAAGCTCAATAATCTTCCAGCCGTTGGCAGTGTGGAACATTTCGATGTGTACGGTGGTTGAGCGCAAGTGTAGTGCCCGAACCGAGGCCTTGGCCGCCCTGAGTGCGCCTTCCGTCTCTGCCTCTGTCAGACCCGTTGGCAAGATGCAGCTGTGGCCATAGAAGCCGGGCAGACCAAGGGAAGCGGCAGTAATGACCTTAACAATGGGCAGGCAGTGGGTGGTGCCGTCTTGCGACACGTATGCGTCGGTAGAGTACATATCACCCTGCATCATCTCTTCCACGAGGACGGCAGGCTTGTTGGCGCGGCGTTGGCGTTTATATACGCCGTTAATTATCGCGAGCGTCGCTTTTAGGCACTCGCCGAGCCCTTTTTCGTTATCGCACCGGGTAACCAAAAACGACGACCATAGGCTGCCAGGCTTCACAATCACCGGGAACGTAAGGCCTTTCGTGATTTCTTGCCAGTTGGCCATATCCTTTTCTTCGATGCGCTTATATTTAGGCACCAGATCCGGGTCGTACGCTTTAAGCCGGTCGCGCATCAAGGGCTTTTCCGTTGACCAAGCAAGCGACGTCTCTGTCGGCGCGCTAAGGTAAGGCAAAAAGGGGATGAGCTGCCTAAGGTTGTGTATCGCCTGCTCATACCGGGTGGTCACCAGCAGGATTCGGTCCATAAATGGCTGGACAGCCCGCTGCAGTGCATCTGGGTCATCAAAATCAACCACAATCTCTTTAAATAAGCCCGTTTTGTCCACGGGTCTGCCCGGATAGTCAACAAAGCCTTTGTGGACCAAGACGACACCCGTGAGTGGCCGGCCCAGCTCTTTGCTGAGCAGTTTTACCGCATTGACAAGACCCGGCTCCACGACGTCAACAGACAGTACAATGTCCTTCTGCATACAATCTCCTATGAAGCTACCGGGTGCGCCCGCTTGGGCACATCTATGAGGGTGCCTGCATCTAGCTTCTGGTCTATGTGGAGTTTAACTGCCGAGCGTACTTGCGCCACATCACGGCGCAGCTGCGCCACATCACCGTTAAACAGCAAGCCTTGCACAGCTACAGACCCGCCCTTTGTTATAGGCAAAACCTTATCACCAGGATGGGTAAACTGCATGATTTTATATGCCGAGGGGTGGAAACGCGCTTCGTCGACGCCCTCCACAGCATAGACAACACCTTCAGATTCTGGGTAAACTTTGAAGACCATGCTGTGGGTGCGGTGCCCATCGCCCATTTCTGGGGGTAAACCGATTTTGACGAGCAAGTCGTTAAACGCGTGGTCGACCCCGTATGAAACCTCATATACATCCTGCCTCAAGGCTCCAGAACGCGCCGCAATCTCAATGACTTTCCAGCCGTCGGCGGTGTTGTAAAGCTCGATATGGGCAATGCTGGAGCGCAATCCGATGGCGTGGATCGCCTGCTCGGCCACCCGTTTGCCGGCCGCGTCCTCTTCAGCGGTCAGTTCATAGTACGTCTCGGTCTGGTAGATGTAAAACCCTTCAAGACCCATGTGGTAGGCGGATTTGCTCCGCAGGAGCGGCAAAAGCCAGACTTTGCCTGATGCGTTTACGTAGCCGTCGATAGAGTAGAGGTCGCCCTCCATAAACTCCTCTACGATGATACTTGGCTTACCGTTGCCACGGTTGCGCTTGTAGGTGTCATGCAAGGCGGCAAAACTGCGCTGCAAGGCGCCACGCAATTCTTGCTCATTATGGACTTTCGTGACGAGTGTTGAGTCCGAGAGGCCGGTTGGCTTAATGATCATGGGGAAAGCAAGTGCTTGGAGGACTTTGGTAACCTCGGCATCAGCAGCACTCGCCACAGGCTGCACCTTGGGTACGAGAGTACTGTCATACGCGCCCATGACTTCCCTCATCTTACCCTTGTGCGTCGCCCACTCAAGCGAGCTTTCGCTCGGCCCGAGCACGTATGGCATGTGCGGCAATGCGCGCTTAAAATGTATCTGGCTGCTCTCGGCACTACAGCAAACCAGAAGCAACCTGTCTTCAAATTGCCTAATTACCTTGCGCAAGCTGGCGTCACTCGAAAAGTCGCACAGCAGCTCTTCCAGTGCCCCAGAAGGTGCAGCTAAATTCTGGCCTGATGCCTTTAGGGATTCATCAATCAGCATAATGCCGTGCAGTGGCCGGCCAAGGCGGACAGCCAATTTTTTAAGCGCCCGCCCATACTGTTCATGGTAGTCGTTAATAAAAACAACAACGTCTTTCGACGGGTCATCAGCTAGGCTATGCGTATTTTTGGGGGACGACATCTCACGATCCATGTCAGCCGCCCACCTTCAAGCGGCAATTAAACAAAAAACACCACGAGAGGGTGTCATGCACGATCTAACACGTTATATTAGCACAACCACCTTATAAATACAAGGGGGATTTGGCTTTTGGGCAAGGTATAAGGGGCGATCCGGGGCCGCTACCGCCCATCCTGGTACTCCCGCCCCAAATACGCCTGGAACACGTCGGCAAACTTACAAGGGTGCAACGAGGCGCACACGGCGTTGTCAAACTGGGAGTAGGCGCCAAAGGCGGCGGTTTTGCTGGCCAGGTCGGTGCCGCCAACGTCGGCCGGCATGCCATGGATGGGGTAGCCAATGTAGTACTTCAGCGGTATCGACACCTTGCCGTCGAACTGCTGCTGCTCATACTCGGCGTAGGCCTTCTGGGCGAAGCGGCCGGCGGCCAGGTGGTCGCTGTGGTCTGGGTATGGCCCGCCGGTAATGCTGGCTTGGGTGCGGATTTCGGCCGGCTGGTAGGTGTGCATAAACGCCACAAGCCCGTCGGTGAGCTGCGCGGCGTCATAGTGCGACTGGCCGTCTACCGTCTCCATGCCCTTAATTTGGGCGGCTTCCAGGCGCGCCAGGCCTTCGTGCCCGGACGAGCCAAACCCCTCACCGTGCAAATTGCCGTCCGGCAGGTTCATGAAAATGAGCGACACTTTACTGTTGCCCCGTGGGTTGGCCACGGTAACAAACTGGCCGCCCGGCAGCTGCACGATGCGCTGCACCCAGATGTCGGCCGTGCCCAGCATGCTGGCGTAGGCCGCCTCGGCACCTTGCTGGCGGCCGAGCCAATAGAACGAGCCAGACCCGGCGTCCCCGGCGGTCAAGAACACCGTGCGCACGCAGTGCCCGGCCTTAAGCTCGTGGTCGATGTCCGGGTTCATAAATAGCAGGTCGTCGTCCTCGTGGGCAACGATATTCATGCTGGACAGCACCATACACGACGTATTGGGCAGCTGGTCTAGCGGGATTGGCAGCACCGTGGCCGGCCCGGCGGCCTGGCCGACGTTCACTTTAGGTGCGCTGGCCGCCGTGCCGTGGTCGTAGAGCAACAGCAACTCTTTGGGTTTGCCCAGTGTGCCTGCCACCAAGCTGCTGGCGTTTGGCTTGCCATAGGCCGCAATGACTTGTTTGAGGCTGCAGCTGGGGTAATCGGTGAGTTTTTGGTCCAGCGACAACAGGTAGGCGAAGCCGTTGGTGCGCAATTCCGGCTGCCAGGCCTTGCTGCTCAGTATTTGGCGCGCCTCGGTGCAATTAGACAGCGGCATGACGTGCAGGGCGTTCCCTGACGCCAGCCTGCTGGGCACAACGCGCCAGTAATCGCCCACCAACAACTTGACGCGGCGCTGCGACATGAGCGAGGCGATGAGCGCGTCCCGGCTATTGACCGTGCTGAGCGCATTGCGTTCGTCCACGTAGGTGCGCAGCGCTACCACACAACCCAGCGCCAATGCCACCGTTACGGCAGCGCCGGCGGACAAGAGGCGCTTGGATGGCCACTCGTAGCCGCGCGCCACCGTTGCCAAACAGATAAAAATAGCAAACAGCCCCACTGCCAGGTAGCGGGCGTCAACGGCGTAGTAATGGTTGCTGGCGATAAACACGGCGCAGGCCACCAGCGTGGTGCCAACCATCATAATAGACAGGCGCGAGGGGGCATCCACGGCAGCGCCATCGCCCGCAGCGCGGGAAAAACTACGGCGCACCAGCACAATTGCCGCATACACCCCCGCCGCTACCACCAATAAGTTAACGGCAAAGGGCAGCAGCCCAAACGACTCCAGGTGCATAAGGGCTTGGTGCGGGATGCCCTTGAGGGTGTTGACGTCGAATGCCGGGTTGGCGCCCAGGTTGGTAAGAAATCCCAGGAACGCATATGCCGCACCTATGAGCATCCCTTGCGGGCTGTGTACGAACCCGTACGGGCCGGCGCTGGACGACCCGGCAATATGCGTCACATGCCCAGCCTGCACCAGCCATAGAATAAACAGCGACCCCACCCCGGCGGCCAGCTCACCAAACAGCCAGTTCACCGAAAAGCCGGCCAAGTCCCACCGCCGCGCCAAGGCGTAGCTAAATAGCGCCAGACAGGCGGCGCCCAGGCCAATCGTCAAAAACAATTTGTCGCTGGCGATAAGCACGCTCATGGCTGCCACAGCTACCCAAAACGTGCCGGTCTTTATACTTTTTGCACGCAAAAATAAGACCAGACCGGCTATATATAAGACATATTCCAGGTTGCGGGTGGCAAGCATGGCCATATTCACGGGCAAAAGCGCGCCGGCGTATGGCTGGGCAGGCACGAGCAGCAAAGCCGAGGCGAGCGCCAGGCAAATCGTGCCAAACACCAGCGGGCGGCGCTCGATGCGGTACAACACAAAGGCCAGCAGCCCCACCGTCGCCAAGACAACCGCCACCGTTGCTACCACAAACGAGCCAGCGGAAAACCCGGCCAACTTTATCACCAAAAACAGCGGCCACTTAAACAGGAAGGTGTGCTGGCCGGGCAATAGCGCGTCCTTAAAGGTGCTGGCATGCTCCAACAAGTATGAGTTGACCAGTTGGTCGGCATTGCCCGATTGCACGCGCGCGCCCAGCAGGCTCCACAACAGTGTCGTGGCCGCCAAGACCACCAGCGCCAGCAGCACGTACAGCCGGGCAAACATGGACGAGCCAGAGAATAGGCGTAGCCGGCCCGCCCAACCGCGGGCAGTTTCGCCCTGCCCCACCTCGGGCGATGGTGCGGATTTTTCTGGAGACGGTGCCGCCGCTACCGGCGCATTGCCCGGCACAGCAAGTGCGGCAGGCAGCCCAGCCGCTGCGGGCTTGCTTACGCCATCCAATTTTTTGGCTGTTTTCTTTGCCACCCGTTTTTTGCTGCCTTTCACGTAATTTCCGGTGTAATTTTACATTTCTTTCAGTATATAAGGTCGCTGTCTGATTTGAAAATGCGCGTCTTATACAGGTAAAAATTCCAGGTAACAGTAACGCCGAGCGCCAACGTACGGCTGGCCACGGCTGGTACATGCGGCGTCAACGCCTTCGTAACTGCCAGGGTGAACCCAAAATTAAACAGTACCAGCAGCGTGACCGCAACAAACTGAGGCAGCACGATGCGCCGGTGCGTCCGCGTATCGCCAAAGGCCACAAATTTTTGCAGCACAAACGACACCACCAGCCCCACCCAAAACCCGGTGCCCACGGCAACCACCGGGCTGGCGCCCAGCCGCTGTGCCAGCACAATAACGGCCAATTCCAGCACATACACGCTGCCGCCCACTAACACGTAGCGGACGCCGCGCCGGCGCAGCAAGCCCTGCACGCGGGGCTTCACAGCCGCACCGACCGTTCTTGGTCGATGACGTAGAGCGGGCGGTTTTGCGTCTCGGTATGGATGTGCGACAGATAGAGGCCAATAATCCCCTGCGACAGCAACAGTACGCCCACCAGCACCAGCAGCAGCACCGTCAGGTAGGCACCCCCTGTGGCGCGTATACCCAACGGGTCGCCCAACAGAAAATTCCCCAGCATCACCATCATGAGCAACAAGGACACCGGCAGCACAATGGCGCCAATATATGCCGTGATGTATAACGGTGAAATGCTGAGCGAAATAACGCTGTCTATAGACAGTTTAAACAGTTTTTTGAGCGAGTAGCCCGCCTCCCCAGCCAGCCGCGGCTTCGCCTTAAACTGTATGTACTCGCGCGGGAACCCGAGCCAATCGATGAGCCCGCGGGTGATGCGGTTATGCTCGCTAAGCCGGCTGAATTCGCGCTGCACACTGGCGTCAATCAACTGGAAATCACTGAGCCCGGGCACTAATTTCATGCCCGTAAAGCGGTTGAATATCCAGTAGAACAGCTTTGAGCCGTGGCGCTTGCGGAAACCTTCGTTTTGGTTAGCAACCCGGATGCCAACCACCACTTTGCGCCCAGCGCGCCAACGTTCAATGAACTGCGGAATAAGTTCTACCGGATGTTGCCCGTCGGCGTCAAGCATAATTATTGCCTTGCCGCGCGCCTCGTGGATGCCGGCGGTGGTGGCCGTTTCTTTGCCAAAATTGCGCGACAAGCTTATGACGCGCACCGGCTTGCAATGCGCGGCGATCTCCTGCAAAACGCGGAACGTGCTGTCTGTGCTCCCGTCATTACAGTACAAAATTTCATAGTTACTTGGGGCGGCGACATCCATAATGGGCGCCAACGAGTCATGGAAGGCGCGCAAGCCGGGGCCCTCATTAAAGACGGGAACCACGACGGACAGTAGGCAGTGTTCTGGTTCAGGCATACGCTCTTCTATAGTTTGCTGGAATATTCCCCATAGTATAGCGTATTTTGGCGTTCCAATACATAAGGTTTTCTGGGGGGCGATACGCTCAGACTAGCCCACCCAAAGATAGTCTGAGCACGCCAGACCCGGCCGGACGACGTGCATGGCGGCTGCTGCATTGGCCAGTTAGCTTTGTAAGAAGAGGAGTTTTCGCTAAAGGGAGCCCGGTATATCTCTGCAGCCTGCACGATCCACCATTTTTTATTATTGAGCTGAATTATTAAAAGAATACTAACTATGCGATGATTCTGTTATTTATACAAACGGCTGCCCCGCGCCAAACCTGTGGATTAATGTATTAAAAGTTAATGACAAGTTAACCTACGCACTGGTAGGATAGGGGTACGAGGGAATCGTTCTGCTATGAAGTTACTGCTGATTGAGGATAACAAACCACTGGCCGACAGCTTAAAAAAACAACTGGGTAAAACATTTATTATTGATGCCGTCCGCAGCGGCGAAGAGGGCATGCAGCAGGCCATCAGCGGCAGCTACGACATTATTGTGCTCGACCTCGGCTTGCCGGACAAAAACGGCCATGACGTTTGCCGAGGCATCCGGGCAAATGGCATCAGCATCCCCATCCTTGTACTGACCGGTGTCGATGACATCTCCAGCCGTGTCGCCCTGCTCGACGACGGTGCCGATGACTACCTCACCAAGCCCTTCAACGTCGCTGAGCTGCGCGCCCGGCTCGGCGCCCTGCTGCGCCGGCCCACAAACACTTACACCTCAAGCGTGCTCACCGTGCGCGACCTCACCCTCGACCCCACACGCCGCTCAGTGCAGCGCGGTGGCGTGCCCATCGCCCTGCGCCGCAAGGAATTCGACATCCTGGAGTACCTCGTGCGCAACCAAGGCCGGCCAGTAACGCGGGCCATGATCCTCGACCACGCCTGGGACGGCAGCAAAGATGCCTGGAACAACACGGTTGATGTCCACATCAAACACCTGCGGGACAAAATCGACCGCCCCTTTGACAGCACGCTTATCCAGACTGCCTATGGCATCGGCTATATGGTAGAGGCCGCAAACGCAACAAAGGAGAAAGGAGGCAGCTATTATGAGTGACGCAATCACCACGATCTTAACCGACGCCAGCGTACGCAACGGCTCAGAACAATCACTGTTTGACAGCAATGTAGCCTACAACGCATGGCTTAATGTGGAACAAAACTAAGTAATGGGCCGATTCTACAAGCGGTTTATCGAACCGCAACAGCACAATGAAGATACACGCAACCGCGAACTCGTGTTAAACGTGTTGGTGGCGGGTACCATTGTGCTGTTTGGATTGGCCTTTTTGCTATTATTGGTAAGCATTTTTGGGGCGCATAACTGGTACGTGGCCACCCGTGCAGTCGTGACCGGAGCCGGGCTGCTGGCTGCGGTTATCACTTACTACCTGTCACGCTCCGGGCGGCACACTGCCGCGGCGTATCTTTTGCTGGGCCTATATGGCGCCATTACAGTGGGCACACTGTACCGCTGGGGGGCTACAGTGCCGACGGGGCTGTTGTTGCTAGGGCTACTGGTGGTGCTGTCTGGCATTGTTTTGGGCGCACGCGCGATTCCTTGGACATTCGGGCTCATCGTAGTCGTCATAGGGGTTGTGCGCGCGTTGGAACTGCACAGTGTTATCCACTCAGATTTGCGGAACTGGACAGCGCAGCCGCTCGGCCTGGGGACAGTAGTGGGCTGCTGCTTGCTGTTTGGCATCCTGGCAACGGTCTCCTGGCTATATACCTCGCAAATGGAGCGGTCGCTGCAGCGCGCCCGGCGCGCCGAGGCGGCACTCATCCGCCAAAAAGACCTTTTGGAGGTCACGGTAGAGCGCCGCACCCGCCAGCTGCAGGCCGCGCAGTTTGAAAAAGTGCAGCAAATGTACCGTTTTGCCGAGCTCGGCCAGCTCAGCACCGCGCTCATGCACGACCTTGCCAACCACCTCACCACCCTTGGGCTGGACATTGAAGGGCTCGAAGAAGATACCCGCTCCAGCGCGCTCAAACGTGCCAAGCGCAGCATCCACTATATAGACGACATGGTGGGGCGTGTGCGCGACCAGCTGCACGGCCGCGCCGAAATCCGGCCGTTTTCGGTGGCGCCAGAAATTGACGAGATTGTCAGCCTCATGTCCCACCGCGCCCACACCAGCGCTGTACACATAGTATGGGAGGCGCCGGCCAACAAAAAGGCGCTGCGCATTGTGGGCGAGCCAATCCGCTTCCGGCAGATGCTCGCCAATTTGGTGGGCAACGCCATTGACGCCTACCCGGACAAATCTGGGGGCAGCCCGCGCGAGGTCGTTATCACTACCGCATTACAAGGGGAGGACGTTGTCGTTACCGTTAACGACTGGGGGCGCGGCATCCTGCCGGCCGACCGCGCCAAACTATTCGACGCGTTTTTCAGCACCAAAAAAACCGGCATGGGCATGGGGTTGTTCATGGCCAAGCAGATTGTTGAGGAGCACTTCCACGGCCGCCTCGCCCTCGACGACACACAAACACACACCGCCTTCGTGGTGGCCGTGCCGCGAAAGTAACCGGGATGGAGCCGGCAATTGCACAAGGTTTGGGGTATCTTCGGCGCAGGCAGGCTGCCGATGGGCATTTCGACACATTCTACAGCCCTAGCAAGAAGCCGTTCCGGGCGCAGGCACCGTACCAGACCACGTTTTTGCCATCGCTCATATTACAGGCGCTTGGCCGGGTAGAGGGAGCATCCGCCGTGCGTGGCGGCCTGGCCAAGTGGCTGTTGGCGCAACATGGCCCGGCGTGGTCGTTTAATTACTGGGCGGCCGGCGCACCGGAACGCGCCGCCACGACCTATCCCGACGACCTAGACGACACGTTTTGCGCGCTGGGCGGCCTGTACTTGCACGACCCCAAGCTTATAGATGCGGCGGCGCTGGGCAAAATCGTGCGCCTGCTGTTGGCGACAGAGAGCAAAGTAGGCGGCCCGTACCGCACCTGGCTCGTGGGGCCGGAGGCCGCCAAACACTGGCGCGACGTTGATGTAGCCGTCAATGCCAACGTCGCGTATTTTTTGCGGCTGGCCGCCAGCCCATTGCCCAACCTGACCCACTATATGGAGCAGGCGGTGCAGCGCCAGCGCTACGCTTCGCCATACTATCCATCTGCCTACCCTATTATGTACTACCTGGCGCGGGCGTACCGCGGGCCCGCCCAGCCCAAACTGGCGGCACAGATACTGGCACTCAAAACACCGGCCGGGCATTGGGGGTCGCCGCTGCAGACGGCGCTGATGCTCTCGGCGCTGCATGAGCTGGGCGATACCGAACCGCAGCCCCAGGCCATGTCTTATATATTGCGCGCCCAGCAGGCCGACGGCTCGTGGCCGGCTGAACCGTTTTGGCTGGAGGTGCGCGGCACCTACAGCGGGTCGCCAGAACTCTCCACCGCACTTATTTTGGAGGCGCTCAGCGCAGAGGTGCGCGCTGGCGTGCCTGCGCCTGCAAGCGGAGCCGACGCGCATGGCGACGCGCTCTGCGCCAGCATTATCACCCAGGCCAACCAAGCAGCCGCAGCGCTGCCACTGGCACTCCGCAGCCTGGCCGTGCCAACCTTCCGGCGCATGGTGGCCGGCGACCACAACCGCGAGATTATGCTGCTGGCGCATTTTTTCGCGCAATCGCTGCGCGGGCCTAGCGCCCCTAGCGCCGGCGTGTTGCAACATTTAGGCTTGGCAAATTTATACGGCTGGACAGCATACACAATCTACGACGACATCCTGGACGATGGCGGCGACGTGCGGCTGCTGTCGCTCGCCAACACTACCTTGCGGTGGTCGCTGCACGAATTCCAGCTGGCCGTGCCAGACGCCGCTTTCCAAGGGGTTGTGGCGCGCACGTTTACGGCCATCGACGCCGCCAACGCCTGGGAAATGCTGCACTGCCGCTTTGGCGTATCCGGGGGTGACGTTAGCGTTGGGAGCTTGCCGCACTACGGCAACCTGGGCAAACTGGCGGAACGCTCACTTGGGCATGCGCTGGCGCCGCTTGGCGTGCTGGCTGCCCGCGGCACACCACCAGAAAGCCCGCCAGCACAGCTGCTCCTGCGGGCGCTGAAGCACTACCTTATCGCCCGCCAACTTGGCGACGATATGCGCGACTGGGAGCCAGACCTGCGCGCCGGGCAATGCAGCTTCGTGGTGGCCATGCTTTTGCGCCAACTTGGCGTCCAGCCGGGGGTGCACAGCCTGCGTACGCTTATCCCAGCCATGCAGGCCGAAGCGCGGCGGCGCACCTTGCATGATGTTGGGCAGCAGGTATTGCAGCACATCGCCTTGGCGCAAGCAAACTTGCAAAAATCCAAGCTTGTGGTGGACGGCAGCCCGGTGGGCCGGCTACTGGACGACCTACACTCCGCAACCAACCTAACGCTGCGCGAGCATGCCGAGGCCAAAGTGTTCCTGCGCGCCTATAACTCATAGCAAAAACAATATTATTTGCGACAAACTTGCAAATATTGTGGACGACACCTACAATTGGGGCAGATTAAGTACCGTAGGATACCCATGAAGCTACTTCGCAACACTATTTTTACGCTCCTAGCGTTTGGTGCGCTGCTGGGCATTTTTGTACTGCTCAGCAACATACATATCAATTCCAAACCAAAAGACAACCGCATGCGGGTTGTGGCCACGTTTTACCCAATGGCCGAATTCGCCAAGGCCGTTGGCGGCGCAAACGTGAACGTGACCACGCTGGTAAAGCCAGGATTGGAGCCGCACGACTACGAGCCATCGCCGCAGGACTTGGCACGCATCTACGACTCATCCCTATTTGTGTATAACGGTGCAGGGCTGGAAACGTGGGTGGATAAAATCCAAAAGCAGCTGGAAGGCAGCAAGACGTTTACCGTGGATGCCTCGTACGCCGTCAAAACACTCCACAAAGACCCGAGCGATACGGGGAGCAAATCGGCCACCGACCCGCACGTCTGGATGGACCCCCAGCTGGCCATAAAAGAAGTGAGCGCCATTTTGCAGGGCTATATTGCCGTAGACCCCCAAAACATGGAAACCTACCGCGCCAATGCCCTAGCGTACGTGCGGCAGCTGGTTGCGCTGAACGACGCGTTTACTGCAGGCCTTGCCCACTGCCAACTGCACACTATTGTTACCTCGCACCAGGCCTTCAGCTACCTGGCGCAAGAATACGGCCTGCAGGCCATTGGAATTGCCGGGCTGTCTCCGGATGACGAGCCCTCGCCACAAAAACTAGCGCAAGTTGCCAGCTATGTCAAAGACAATACCATAAAATATGTGTTTTTTGAGTCGCTGGCCAGCCCCAAGCTGTCACAGACAATCGCCAGTGAGACGGGCGCGCAGACCATTACGTTTAACCCGCTGGAAGGCCTGACGGGCAGCGAGCTCAAGGCCGGCAAAAACTACGTCTCCGTGCAAAAAGATAACTTGCAGGCACTGCGCACTGCGCTGGAGTGCCAGTAATATGGCCAGCACAGCGGTGGAGCCGGTCATTGAATTGCAGGATGTTAGCTTCTGCTACCCTGGCAGCGAACCAGCGCTGGCCGGACTCAACCTGCGCGTCATGCCTGGAGAGTACGTGGGCGTCATCGGCCCTAACGGCGGCGGCAAGACGACCCTCATGAAGTTGCTGCTTGGGCTGCTCGCACCGCAAACCGGCACCATTACCCTGTTTGGTACGCCGCGGGACAAATTTCGCGGCTGGCACCGGATTGGCTATGTGCCACAGCGCTTTGGCAGCGGCGACTTTAAGCTGCCAGTTACCGTGGCAGAGGTGGTGGGTTTTGGCGCGCCGCGCGGCGACAAGTCCCGGGTAGCAGAGAGCCTTGCGCAAGTCGGTATGGAGGTGTACGCTAGGCGGCGCCTACGTGAACTCTCTGGCGGGCAGCAGCAGCGGGTGTTTATTGCCAAGGCGCTCGCCTCGCGCCCAGAAATCCTTATTTTGGACGAGCCAACCGCCGGCGTCGACGTGCACGCCCAAGACGGCTTCTACCAATTGCTGGCTGCGCTTAACAAAGCGCACGGCCTGACCATTATCCTGGTTTCGCACGATATTGACGTGGTCGTGAATGAGGTTAGTAAACTGGCCTGCATTAACGAGGCGCTCGTGTACCACGGCCACCCCAAGGATTTTATCGAAAAAGACTACCTGACCAAACTTTACGGCAAAACGCGTAAATTTATCTTGCACGGACACTAGACATGTTGAGTATACTTTCCTACGGTTTTATGCAGCGCGCCTTCATCGCCGGCATTTTGATTGGGGCGGCGGCTCCCATGATTGGCACGTTCTTAGTCGCAAAACGCTACGCCCTCATTGCCGACAGCCTGGCGCACGTGTCCTTGGCGGGCGTGGCACTGGGCGTGTTGCTGGGCATTAACCCAGTGTTGGGTGCGCTGGGCGTGGCCATGGCCGCCGCCCTGGTTATGGAGAAACTGCGCGCCGACAAGCGTATCACCGCCGAGGTAGCGCTGGCCATGTTCCTGAGCAGCGGCCTGGCCGTGGCCGTGGTGCTCATTGGGTTCAACAACCGCGCCAACATCAACCTGATGTCCTTCCTGTTTGGTAGTATCACCACTGTGGGGGTGCAAGACCTGTGGATAATTGGCGTACTGGCCGCGCTTGTTGTCGGCGTCGTTGCCGTGTGCTACAAACAGCTCGCCTACACCGTCTTTGATGAGGAACAAGCCCAGGCCAGCGGCCTGCGGGTGCGGCTTTTAAACCAGGCGCTGATGCTCCTGGCGGCACTCACGGTGGTAGTGAGCCTGCGCGTGGTAGGCGGCTTGCTGGTTGGCGCGCTCACGGTAGTCCCAGTGGCCGCGGCGTCCCAGCTGGCGCGCAGCTTTAAGCAGACGCTGGCATACGCCGTAGGGATTGGCATTTTGGCCGTCTTAACTGGTTTGGTGGCGGCATTTTATTTGAACCTGGCAGCGGGCGGCGCGATTGTGCTGGCGGCGCTGGTAGAGTTTTTCCTGTGCCTGCCCATCCGGCGCCTCACGCGTGCCGGAAGCTAGCGCTTCTGCAACAGCTGCTCGATCATCTTGGACTGTTGCATCAGTTGTTGGTCCTGAGCCTCTAGGTGCCGCATGATGTCTTCAATATCGTGGAAACTGCTGAGCGTGGTCTTGTATTCTTCGTCGGAGCGCAGCTCGGCGTGGCGGCCCTGGATGTTTTGGCCAACCATAATGAGCGGCATCAGCAGCAGCTGCACGATGTTGCCAATAAACAACAGGAACGCAAACGGATACGGGTCAAACGGATGGTGCGAGATGGCGCCTTGCCACAGCATCCATCCGGCCAGCATAACCACAAAGAAATACACGGCGTACATGGTCCCCACGGCCGATGTTATTAGCAGCGCCAGCCTATCCTGGAAAGACAGCGACGCCTCATGCTGCTGGTTGACGTTTTGCGGTTTGTGGCGGGTGTGTTGCGGTGCGGTTTGTGCAGAGGTGGCCATTATAGCTGGGCTCCTTAATTACTTTACGCGTTACCTTACACCTATTTTACCCCTGCACGCGGGTTTTAGGCCAGACCACCTTGGCAACAACTGCCGATTGCGGCAGCCAACCAAAACTGCGGCTATCGGTGCTGTGCCCAGGATTATCGCCCAACACAAACACTTGCCCGTCGCTGACCTGCGCGACGCGCTTTATTTTCTCGAGCCCATCGTGGCGGACTATAACAACATCGCCCGGCCGGGAACGACGCGTGCGTCTGGCGACAACCAGTCTATCTGCCGCCAGCGCAGGCAGCATACTATCACCCACTACCCGCCGAAGCAAGAGCATTATTAGGCCTTTTTGGCCTCGCCTTTTGTTTCCCAAAAAATGTCGGCAATTTCCTGGATTTGGGCAACCAGCTTCTTCCCTTCTTCCACTTCCAGATGGTGCTTGCACTCGCTGGCCTGCTTAATGGCCTTCCAAAATTTGTCGTGCAGGTCCGGATATTTCTCTAGGTGCTCCGGCTTAAAATAGTCTGCCCACAGGACCAGCAGGTGGTGCTTTACCAGCTCGGCGCGCTCTTCTTTTAAGATGACGGCGCGCATTTTGTTGTGCTCGTCCAGGTCGTTGTATTTGGTCTGGATGGCCATGACGCTCTTGGCCTCAATGAGCGCCTGCGCCGGGTCGTACACACCGCACGGCAGGTCACAGTGGGCGTACACCGGCTTGATAAATGATAATTTCATAAGTTCCCTCCGTTACCTTTCCACTATAGCATGGGTGCTGGACGAGATTTGTATGCGCGCACACCACTTGGTATACTGCAGCTCCATGCCCATCAAAGTAGACAAATACGAGCTACATGGCTACGCATACGGCAACGACATCGCCGTTGTCTTCCCCTACCCGCACGGCGGTGAGCCGCATAACAACCAGGAGTTTTTAAGAGGCGTTGCCCTGCTGACCGGCGGCCTTGCCGTGGGTCTGCAAACCCCGGGCACTGGCAAAATGTATATTGACCGCGCCACCCGTGCCCGGCTGCGGCCCGGGCGGCTACACGAACTGGCTGCCGAGCATGCCTACGACGTTAAGCAGGTGCTCGATAGCGAAGGGCGCTCGGCCCGCGTCTTGGTGGCGCACTCCGGACGCGTGGCGCTCGGCGCGCGCATGCAAACCAGCCCGGCACGCCCCTTCACCGGGGTAGTGCTCCGGGATGGCACCAATTTATGCGCACCGGAACCAGTTAGGCAGGGCTACCGCCGCCTCACCCACCAAGCACCAGCCCGTTTTACCAGCTACGGCGACGACTACAAACCACTTCTCCACCGGCTGCGCGACAAACGGGCAAGGCTGCACGGCTACGTGGAGGTCGTCAACCAGGGAAGGTTGCTATGTAGCGAAGAGTCCATTGACGCCGTCCAAGCCCTCGCCGCCGACCCTACCACCCCACTGCTCCACATGACATTCGAGGAAGGGATTTGCGGCCCAGTCCCCGACCAGTACCTGTTCGCCTGCCACTTGCGGGGTATCCGCGCCGATGCCGCCACCCCTGAAGCACGGGCGCCGCTAATCGCCCAGGTGGTACCCGGCGCGCATGGCGACCTCCAGAACCACGGGCTGCTCGACAGCCAGATCCGTGCAATTGTGCCGCCTACGGTGTTCCAGAAGCCTTGCGCGACGCTTCCGCCCGCCACTTAGCGATCTCGCCGTGATGGCCGCTCAACAGCACGTCAGGCACCGGCATATCCCGGAACACTTCCGGCCGGGTATACTGGGGGAATTCGATGCTGACGTCGTCGTCCTGGAACGATTCGATGTCCACGCTCGTCTCGCCGCCCAACACACCAGGCAGCAGGCGCACTACGGAATCAACAAATAGCATGGCTGGCAGCTCGCCGCCGGTTAACACGTAGTTGCCGATGCAATACTGGCGGTCCACCCAGGCGGTGACGCGCTCGTCGTAACCCTCGTAGCGCGGGCAAATAATGATGAGCCCGGCGTCGCTGGCGGCCAGCTCTTTGGCGTCCGACTGCTTATACATTTTGCCGCGCGGCGTGGGCAGCAGCACCAGTGCGCCCGGGTCGTTCTTTTTAGCCAATTCGATGGCCGCTACCAGCGGCTCGGGCTTGAGCAGCATGCCGTCGCCGCCGCCGTAGGGCGTGTCGTCTACCTGATTACGCGGGCCAAGGCCAAAATCGCGCAGGTTTATAAAGCTATAGGCAGCCAGGCCGCGGTCGGCCGCCTTCCACAGCATGCTGTTGCCCAAAACGCCCGTAAACATTTCCGGGAACAGCGTAATTATCTGTATTTTCTTCATCTGCCATCAGTATACACAAAAAGACCGGCGTTAACCGGTCTTTTTGCCACATATAGGGCTCCCAAATTACCGTTGCCGGCAACGTGGCTCGCATGAGCTCATAAGGTTTTTGTTTTTAAGGTCAGTCGTTTGACTTATACCTATTATACGTCAAGGTCGTCGAGTTCTTCAAGCTCTTTGCGCGTTTTGTCTACCACGCTGCTGGCGCTGGCCGTGGGGCGCGACGGGAAATCGTCGTCATCGTCGGCGGATTGGCTAGTGGCTGCGGGCTCGTTGGCGGCTTGGCTGTGGCTGGGGCCGCTTGCGTCGCCTGAGTTGTCATCAGCTTGGGCGTCGTCGCTGTGGCCGCCGCTACTGCTGTTGCTGCCAGAGAAACCCGGCTCGCCGTTGTCGACGATCTTCAGGTTGTAGCGGGCGTCGTTTTTGGTGCCCAGGGCGCGCAGCAAGGTGCGCAAAGACTGGGCGGTAGCGCCGCGCTTGCCAATGACACGCCCGAGGTCTTCGGGGTCAACGGTGAGCTCCAAAAGCACGCCTTTTTCATCTATGCGGCGCTCGATTACAACGGCTTCGGGCTTGCTTACCAGTGATTTTACGATGTATTCGACGAATTGTTGGTCGATACTGCTCATACAGTAAACTCCTCTTAGTTAACTGGTTAACTTATTATAACAGATGCCACGACCGATGCTGTGAACAATTTCTCAGAACACGGAATCCGTGGTATGTACGGTGTTTGATACGGAGGTGCCGACGAACTCCGGAGAAAAAAAGAAGCCCTTAGGCTTCTTTTTTGTCTTCTGCGGGTTCTTCCGCGGGAGTTTCAGCCTCGGCGGCCGCGGGAGCCTCAGGTGCCGGTTCTTCAGCGGCTGGCTCTTCAGCTTTAGGCTCTTCCTTGGGCTGGTGCTTGCGCAGTTTTTCCGGGTTGCGGAGCTTGCCGGCTTTTTCGCCATTTACGGTGACCCAGCTGGGCAGCTTCACACCTTCACTTTTCAGCAGGGCGGCGGCGCGGTCAGAGGGCTGGGCGCCGTTGGCCAGGAATTTCTCAGCCTTTTCTTTGTCCAAAACAGCGGCCTTGGCGTGCGGGTCGTAGCTACCCAACAGGGCAACAACCTTGCCGCTGGTAGGCGTTACGCGGGATTCTTGCACCACGACGCGGAACATGGCGTGGCCTTTGCGGCCGGTACGTTGCATGCGGATAGCTAACATTGTTGAATAATTCTCTCTTTCCCTTACAAATAGATTATTGAAACAATCTGCACTTATTTTACAGATAACCGCCCCTGATGTCAACTAGGCAGGCGTGGGAGTTCCTTGACAAAATACGCCCCGACGCACGGGACGGGCTGCGCGCCATAGTTGCCGGCCTCGTCCTTGCGGAACGCGGTGTACTCTACCGCCTCGAGCCCAGGAACCGGCGCAAAACCTTCCCGCTCCCAAAAACGGCGGCCGTCCGGGTTTTCGTGGCCGACCGACAACATCAGCTGGCCGCAGCCACGGTCCTGGGCTTCCTGCACCACAACCGCCATGATTGCCGAGCCAATCCCTTGGCGGCGGTGGCCTTCTGGGACCTCTACAAAGGCCACGTTGGGCACGCCCGCTAACTTTTCCTTCACCGGCCCGTCCCGCAGCGGGCTGAGCCAGTTGACGCCGGCCTGGCCACGGGGCGAGCCGTCTGCCTCTGCCTCGGCCACAAAGAAGGAAATGTTGCCAACCGATAGGGCGTAGCCCAAGCTTCTGGAGACAACCCCAGGCAAAACAAGGCGGCCTGTAGCCAAGTCGCCGGCTAAGGACTGGTTGCTTACTGGACGGATATTGATTATTTCGGCGCCGCTGCGCAGGAGTTCGGCCATGGGGGTCTCCTTATCTTACTCTCTTATGGCGGGCTTGCGTCCGGCCAACAACCCTTCGTAGCGCTCACGCAGGCCATCAAAGGCGCTGGGCGGCACCCATAATTGCTTCCTACGCGGCAAGCCGGTTTCTTTCTTAAGATCTCCCCATGAGGCTACGCCGACCTTCAGTGCATCAGCCGGCGAAACCACCGTAATAGAGGGTGAGTGCTGCCTGTCGAGCCCTAGGCTTACCCGGGTGACCACACCGTCAGTGGGTGGCTCGGGGCGCTCCCAGACCGCAGGATAAGGGAAGCTGTATGTTACCGGCGTCCCCTCGACGACATGCCCCATAATTGCCGCAGTAGCCCGCAATAAAGGGACGTCCCCGTCGCGCATCTTGGCTATCTCTAGGCCTTGTATCCGGGACCGGGCACCTGAGCCGGCCACAAATAAATCAGCGATAAGCTCTCCGGGATTAACGGCGCCAGCCTGCCCCATGGCCGCAATACCGGCATGGAAAGTCTGGACCTCAGGGACGGTTTCTAAATACGGCGCTATGGGGATATCAGCGTGGAGCATGGCACTTCCTTTGGTGGTGATTAGGCAACCTCAGCTACTTTTACATATAGCCACCCTAATGTCAACGTCATCAGGATATGGCAAGCTGTTTGTAGAAGCTAACTACATCGCAATAAGCATCGTCACGGGTATAGCCTAATTTGTCGTAAAACCCTGCCGCGCTGGCATACGCACAGACTTCAAGCTTGCTAGTACCGCTGGCGGCCAAGTCGGCCTCTACGGCAGTGAGGAGGCGCCCGCCCAACCCCTGCCGCCGCATGTCGCGGCGCGCCGCAATCCGCCTCAGCTCAGCCAGGTTGCGGCCGGCGTCAATCACGACAGCTCCAGCGAATAGGGCGCGCTCAGCATCCACCAAGCCATAGACTTTGGCGTCGACATCGCTGTAGTGCACGGCGGCGCTGTCAGTGGGCGACCCCTCAAAGCCCTCCGCAAATATCCAGGAGACTATCCGCTCTATTTCCTGGGCCGGGCCAGTGGCGACGTGGTAGTTAACAACGGTGAGGGAATCCGGGGAGACCATACCTATGCGGCGGCTTTGGGCTTGGCGCCGTAGCTGGCCAGCGCAGCCTCGGCCGCCTTCTGCTGGCCGGCTTGCTTGCTTGGGCCCTGGCCGGTGCCCTTGAGCGCGCCGCCCACAAATACGCCCACGGTAAAGATTTTTTCGTGGTCCGGGCCTTCTTCGCCCAGCACTTTGTACACGGGCGTGTGGTTGTCGCGGCTCTGCGCCACCTCTTGCAAGTGCGATTTGGCGTCCAGCCACGACCCGGTCTTCAAAATCTCTTTAAAGGTCACCAGAATGCTCTTGGTGATGAAGCTCTTGGCCGCGCCATATCCTTTGTCTAGGTAAATGGAGCCCACCACCGCCTCGTAGCTGTTGGCCAGGATTTGCGCCCGGGCGCGGTCGGTGCCGTGCTTTTCGCCGCGGCTCAGGCGCAGCAAGGGCTCAAAGCCAAACTTGGTAGCTGCCGCGCCGATGCTCTCGGTGCGCACCAGGCTGCTGCGCCAGTTGGTAAGGATGCCCTCCGGCTCGCTAAAGTTGTTATACAGATATTCGGTGACTACCAGCTCCAGCACGGCGTCGCCCAGGAATTCCAGGCGCTCGTTGTGCTCGCTGACGGTCTTTTTGTGCTCATTCACATATGAGCGGTGCGTAAACGCGGTGACTAGTAATTGTATGTTGTCGTAGGTGACGCCCAACACTTTTTGGGCGAATTCTATGTACGGGTTATAATCTTGCATCTCTTATTTTTTTCATTCCCACCAATATTAATTTACCAATGTCGTCGTAGGCAATTTTGTCTATGGCCGTGGCCGCCGGGAACCAGGTGATGGCATTGAGCCAATCTTCGCCGTCTAGGTCGTCGGTGTCGCCCAGAGCCTGCACCAAGTAGATGTGCATGGTCATGAGCACCAGTGTCTGGCCGCGGCGGTAGCGGAAACTCACCTTGCCCAGCCAGTTGAAGACCTTCATTTCCTTAAGGCCGGTCTCTTCGTTGATTTCGCGCTCGGCGGTCTGCTTGGGCTCTTCGCCCTCTTCCACGTGGCCTTTAGGGATGGTCCAGCGGTCTTTGGCGTCCTGGATGAGCAGGATCTCTACTTTACTGGGGTCGGTTTTGCTTTTGCGGAAGATGACGCCGCCAGCGGTGGTTTCGTGGACCACCTCTTGGATGCTCGGCCGCCCGCGACCGGGCGCAAAGCGCCGGAAGTCCGGGAGCTTGGGCCGTTTCATGCGGCAGGCCCCTTGGAGGCTGGCGTTTCGGCGGCCTCGTTATTGGGTGCGTCGTCGGTGTCGCCAGCGGCGGGCGCGTCCGCAACCGGCGCAGTGGCCGTGGGTTTGGCGGGCGCCGGGCTGTCGTCCCCGGTGATTTGGCGCAGCAGCGTCCCAAGCACGCCGTTGATGAACTTAGACGAGTTCTCACTGCCAAAAGCCTTGGCCAGCTCCACCGCCTCGTTAATGACCACCTTGGCCGGCACGTCTTTCCCGTGCTTGAGCTCGTAGAGCCCCATGCGCAGGATGACGCGGTCCATGCGGGCGATTTGGTCTATGGGCCACTCGGGCGCCACGGGTTGTAGCTCGGCGTCCAGGGATTCTTCGTTGCCGGCCACGCCGCGCACCAAGCGCTCAATGAAGTCTTTGTCGTCCACTGTAGCCTGGTAACGGCCGATGTTACGCTTCAGCACGGCGTCCAGGTCAAAGCTGTCGTCGCTGGACGAACGTCGAAAATCCTGCTCAAACAAAGTCTGCAGGGCAATAATCCGGCCTAGGTGACGATTCGATGCCATATCTGTTAGTAGCTTCCTTTACCTCGCTTTAGTATAGCCCGAGTGACCGGGCGCAAGCTAGGCGGCTTTCGCGGTTTTGGCGCTTTCGCGGGCGGTGCTGTAGGCCTTAACAGGGGATGTGGCGTTTACTTTGCGCGCCAATTCCACAACGAGGTGGCTGCGGCGGGTGCCGGTGCGGCGTGAGCTGGTGCGTTTCTTTGGTTTACCCATGGTTTTAAACTCCCTTTTACGGATTTAGTGTGGCTGTTGGCTGGTATTATACCGTGAAAGCGCTTCTGAGGCAAGACGGCCGGGCTACCTCAGTGCGCGGATGGGGTTGCGGTGGACGGCAGCGCCCACCTTGAACATCGCCAGACGGTCAATGCCAAACGGGAGCAGTGACCACGGCACCTCTTTTGACGGCATACCCGCCATGAACACGGCGATGTTCCGATCTGACAGACGGAATGCCACTGGGATACCCACCCCCAGTATCACAAGTTCCGCCACGGTGACAGCCGCCTTAGCGGCGGTAGCTTGCGGCGAGTCTAGCGTACCCGGCTCAATAGCAGCAGTTATGGCGACCCCCATTGCCATACCGCTCAAATCGAATATTTTCTGCCGTCGGAGTAGATGGCTCGCGGCGGCATGGCCAAGACCGAGCATGACGGCGCGGTTAAGCTCCGCACGCCAGGCCTCGACATCATGTAAAAGGCCGGCTTCACTTATGCGCCGTGCGGTGCGCTCAGCATCAATTTTGATGGTCGCATCTGCGATATAGGGATTGTCAGGCCGCACCGTGGTACTTGCCGTGCCCCACTGATGCCTTGTTGGACGCCGGAAAAAGCTCAACGAAGCAGCCGCGGTGGCCGCACCCGTCCCGCTGACGTCCCCAACCGCCGGCACGTCCTGCTCCGGAACCGTGCCGTCCACTATGCTGACAGTGCCGAGTGTTGCCCAGGAACTCAGCCTATCGATGGCCGGGAGATTGACGCCCAGGTTTCCGCCCACGTGAGCTGGCAGCGACAATCGCCAATCCAGGCGGCTTTCCACGCCAGCCAGCCCGGCAAGCGGCGTGATTTCAGCACTGTTTAGCATTTGTTTAATTAAGCACTGCCCGCCCAAAATTACAAGTCGCCTAAGCAGCCCGGGCTACACGACGAAGCTCACCAGTTTGCCCGGCACATAGATGGTTTTGCGGATTTCTTTGCCTGCCAGGTAGCCGGCCACTTTTTCGTCTTGTTTGGCTTGCGCCACGATGGCCTCTTCGGTGGCGTCGGCGGCTACGTCTAGCTCAGCGCGCACTTTGCCGTTTACCTGCACCACGATGCTCATGGTGTCGCTTTTTAGGTATTGCTCGTCGTAGGTTGGCCAGGTACTGAGGTGGATGGATTCGGCGTGGCCGAGCTGCTCCCACAATTCTTCGGTGATGTGCGGGGCGAATGGCGCCAGCAGCTGCAGCAAGGACTCCATGGCCCACTGCCAGGTGTGCGGCGCCTGGGCGTACGGCGTGGTGGCCTTGGCCGCGTACAGGCCATTCACCGCTTCCATCATGGCGGCGATGGCAGTGTTGAAGCTGAGCGCCTCCAGGTCTTCAGTCACCTTTTTGATGGTGCGGTGCATGGTGCGCTTGAGCTCCAGGCCGTCCAGTTTGTCTGGGCCGGCAGTTATGGCCGTGCACTCCTGCGCCAGCGCCCACACCCGCTGCAAAAAGCGGAAGGAGCCGCCCATACCTTCCACGCTCCAGGCCGCCATTTGGTTCCACGGGCCAATAAACAGCTCCATGACGCGGATGCTGTCCGCGCCGTAGCCTTGCTCTATTAAACCGTCCGGCTCAATGGTGTTGCCCTTGGATTTGCTCATTTTTTGGCCGTCTGGCGCCAGGATCATGCCCTGGTTGCGCAGCGTCTTAAACGGCTCGCCAAAGTCGATGAGGCCTTCGTCTTGCATCACTTTCGTCCACATGCGGGCGTACAGCAGGTGCATCACGGCGTGCTCGGCGCCGCCGATGTAATCGTCTACCGGCAGCCAGTACTTGATTTTGTCGGCGTCAAAGGCGCGCTGGCCGTTGTGCGGGTCGGCAAAGCGCAGGAAGTACCAGCTAGAGCAGGCAAAGCCGTCCATGGTATCTGTTTCGCGCACGGCCGGGCCGCCGCATTTGGGGCAATCCACGTTGACCCATTCTGGCACGCGGGCCAGCGGGCTGCGGCCATCGCCGCTGGGCTCGTAACTCTCCATGGGCGGCAGCGTGACCGGCAATTGGTCTTCCGGCACTGGCACGATGCCGTCTTTTTCGCAGTGCACCATGGGGATCGGCGCGCCCCAGTAACGCTGGCGGGAGATGAGCCAGTCGCGGATGCGGTGGTTCACCACTGTTTTGCCCGCGCCTGCAGCTTCCAACTTGGCGCGGATTTTTTCGCGGCCGGCCACATAATCCAGCCCGTCGAACTCGCCGGAATTGGCCAGCTTAAACTGGGCGCGGTTGGGCTTGAGCTCGTTTTGGTAGTCAACGAATTCGCCCCTGTCGGTGTTGTAGACGACCGGCAGGTCGAACTTCTGGGCAAAGGCCAAGTCGCGTGCATCCTGGCCAGGCACCGCCATAATCGCGCCGGTGCCGTAGCTGGCTAATACGTAGTCGGCTGCCCAAATTGGGATTTTGGCTTGGGTCAGCGGGTTCAGTGCATACGCGCCGGTAAATACGCCGGTTTTTTCGCGGTTGGTTTCCTGGCGTTCAACGTCGCTTTTGTTGCGCGCCTTTTGCTGGTAATTTTCCACCTGCTGGCGGTGTGAATCAGGGACAATCTTGGCCAGCAGCGGATGCTCCGGGGCGACGACCATGAACGTGGCGCCATAAATGGTGTCGTGCGCTGTGGTGAAGACGTCGAGCTTCTCGGTAAAGCCTTCAACCGGGAAGGCTACTTCCATGCCTTCGCTCCGGCCAATCCAGTTGCGCTGCATGTTCTTGATGCCGTCGCTCCAGTCCACGTCGTCCAGGTCTTTTTCCAGGCGGTCGGCGTAGTCGGTGATCTTGAAGAACCACTGTTTGAGCGCCTTTTTTTCTACCTCGGAGCCGCAGCGCCAGCAGCGGCCATTCTCTACTTGCTCGTTGGCCAGCACGGTTTTGTCTACCGGGCACCACCATTGCAGGCTGTCTTTTTGGTAGGCCAGGCCGCGCTTAAATAGCAGTAGGAAGAACCACTGCGTCCAGCGGTAGTAATCTGGGTCAGAGCTGTTAACTTCGCGGCTCCAGTCGTAGCCGAAGCCCATCTGCGTCAGCTGCTGCTTAAAACGGGTGGTATTTTGCTTGATGGCTTCCTGTGGGCTAATGCCGGTCTTAATGGCATAATTTTCCGCCGGCAGCCCAAAGGCGTCCCAGCCCATGGGGTGCAGCACGTTAAAGCCGCGCATGCGGTTGTAGCGGGAGATAGCATCACCAATGGTATAGTTGCGCACGTGGCCAACGTGCATGGCTGCGCCGCTGGGGTACGGGAAGTACTCCATGATATATTTTTTGGGCTTGTCCGAGTGGTCCTGGGCTTCGTAAATTTTGCTGTCCAGCCATTTTTGTTGCCATTTGGGCTCGATGTCTTTGGGGTTGTAGCGTGTCATATAGACCTATCTTATCAGTTTTGCTGCCATAGCCGGCCATAAGTATACCACAGTGCTCTCTGGTGCGGCAGGGAGCAGCCAGAGTATGCTACCCGGCGCCCGTTATCCCGCCAGGTTGAACGTGGCCACTACTGGTAGATGGTCTGACGCAACAAATGCATCCCTGCTATCGACAACCTCCAGCGAAACGGCACATCTGGCCATTGCCTCGCTGGCGCGGATTTCGTCGAGGCGACGGGGCCCGTTGCGCTCGTCCGGCCAGTGGCGGCCGGTGGTAGCTTCCCAGGGGAGACGTAAGTAAGGCTGCATATCCACCAGGCCGGCGGCGGTCAAGATGGCGCTGGGCGTACGGTCGGTGGGGTATCCAGTTTCCGGCAGCGGGTCACCCCACTTGCTGTGCGCGTCCGGCTGGTGCGGGTCTGGATCGTAGAAGTTCCCTTCTGAAGTAAGATCAGCGCCGACGCTGTTGCGGTCCTGGCCGAGCACCACGAACGCGTAGTCGCCCAGCAGCTCTGCCAGGCGATGCGCTTCCGGGACACGGCGCTCACGGCCGGCGCGCGGCGGAGCGTGGCTCGATGCCAGCGCCACACGCTGCCCTTGCACCTCAAATTCGCCGGCAAGCAGGGCATGCCAAAAGCCCGCCTGCTCCCCTTCGTAGGCCTGGCTCGTTCCGGGAATCGGCTCGACGGTGCCTGGCCGCCACAGCAATCCCACGCTCAGCTGGTCATGCCCAATGGCGATTGCCGGAGCCGGCTCTGCACCGCGTACGCCGGGTAGTAAACACGCCATGCCGGTTGCCTGCGCTAACTGCTTCAGGCCTTCAGCCGCACGCCGGGGGCTGTGGCCCGGCAATTCCTGAAGCGCAATGGCATCAGCGCCGAGCCCGGCCACCACCTGCTCAACGAGCCGCGCGCGGGCAAGCTCATCCGGATTGCGCAGGTAGTCTTTCGTGTTGTATGTCGCAAAAGTGAACATTTTACCCATATCTAATTGCTAAAAATGGCTAGAGCCTAACGCCCCGGCTAAAATTGCTTCAAAAAGTTGGTGCTGAAGACCGTGCTGAGGCTTTGGCGGGCGCGGAAGCGGGACTCGGCCAGCTCCACCAGGCGGGTTACTAACTCGACGTTGCTGATGCCCTTTTTGGCCCAGTTGTGGGCGTACAGGCTGCCAGGCAGCGGGTTGACCTCGTTGAAGTACACCTTCCCCGTTTTGCCGTCTATGAGCATGTCCACGCGGGCGGTGCCAGCGCAGTTGAGCGCGCGGTAGACGTTGAGGCCGGTTTGCTCGGCTTTGTCGTACAAATCCTTGGGGAGTTTGGCTGGGATGGTGCTGTAGCCTTGGGCGCTGTTACTGGCGCCTTGCACCTTGCCCGCACCGGCCGCCCCGCCCATTTTTTTGCCGCCCTTGCCGCCTTTCATATATTTGGTGTCGAAGTCAAAAAAGTCTTCGGGCTGGGTGAGCGGCTGCTCCAGGTAGGCCGGCGTGAGCTCGGTGTTGCCTAAAATGGGCAGCGTGACCTCAATGAGGTTGGGCACGGCCTCTTCCACGATGACGGCGTCGTCGTACTTGGCGGCCACTTCCAGGCCATTGCGCAGCTCGGTCTCCTGGGTGGCGCGCGAGATGCCAATGCTGGAGCCAAGGTGCGCTGGCTTCACGAACAGCGGGAACTTCAGCTCTTTGGTGATGCGCTTGGCCGCGGCAGCCGGATCTTGCTCCAATTCGTGGCCGCTAAACGACAGGAACTTGCTCACCGGCACGCCGTGCGCCACGGCCACCTCTTTGGCTAAAATCTTGTTCATGGTGAGCACGCCGGCGTCCAAGCCGCAACCCACGTACGGCAGGCCAGCCATGTCCAAAAGACCCATCAGCGCGCCGTCTTCGCCGTAGGTGCCGTGCATGGCCGGAAAGGCGATGTCTATCTGTTGGTGGCGCTTGCGCCCGGCCAAGCCGCTGGCTTTTACTAGCGTCATCCCGCCGTCAAATTGCACGCTGGCGGGTTGGGTGCGCGCCGTAAAGCGCTCGATGTCGCCCGAGCTATACAGCTGGATGTCTTTGAGCTTGTCATCCCAAAACCAGGCGCCGTTTTTGGCGATGTACACCGCTTCTACGCGGTACTTTTTGGTAAGCTCCAGCGGCCGGATGATGCTGGCAATGGCGGTCACAATGGACACATCGTGCTCCGCGCTGCGGCCTCCGAAGATGACGGCGATTGTTTTCATGCTCTACCAACCTTTCGATGTGCGATCTTACCCTACAATTAGTGTATGCAATTACTTGGTGGGGCGCAAACTGTCCCTGCCGGTGAGCAGCTCGGCTTCGCATTCCAGGTCAACCCATTCGTACAGGGCGGCGTCGGCGGTGGCCGAGCGGTTTTCCACCAGATGCGGCACCCACGGCGGGATGAAAAAAGCTTGGAGCTGGCCGTCGGTGCGCAGCAGGGGCGTTTCGTGGCGGGAGCCATCGCTGTCGCGCCAGACTAGGTACAGGTTGCCCGCCAATCCAAGCAGCACCTCTTGGCGCTGGTGCTTGTGGTTGGCCGCCCAAGCGTTGGGGTTGAGGTGCACTATGGCGCCACCCAGCCGCTGGAAGCCGTCCGGGAACACGACGTCCGGCTCGGCCAGGAGCCAGCGGCCTTCTTTGGTGCGCGTTGGCGCAAAAACATATTGGCGCACGGTGCTGCTGCCCGGCACCGGGGTAAAATCAGGCATAATTATCCGGCCAGTCATTCTGCATCATCACCACGTCGCCGGCGGCAACGAACAGGTTGAGGTTGTTGTAAAAATTGAGCGGGTCGGTTTCCAGCAGCAGCTCGCCCTTAAAACCAGCACGTTCCAGCCCTTTGCGGATAGCCGGCGTCACCGAGTGCTGCATGAGCACCACCATGTCCGGCTGGGCGCCGGCAATAATCTCGCCCATGCGCTCGTGGATTTGGGCGCTTCCCTTACCTTGGTCGACCAGGCCGGGCGTGACGTAGATGCGGCGGCGGGCGGGCAAATCGCGCAGCAGCTGCGCGCCAGCGCGCACACCCTCGATGTTGCCGTTATATGTGTCGTCGATGACCCACGCGCCGCTCAATTGGTACGGCTCCATGCGGTGCTCAAAGGGTTTGGTGGCGGCGATTCCCCGCTTGATTTCGGCGTCGGAAAGGCCAAGCTCATGCGCAATCGCCGCAGCAAAAGCCAGCGGCCCCACCTGGTGCCGCCCCAGGAGCGCACTGTGCAGCTCCAGCTTGCGGCCGCTTTTTTGCATGGTGAAGCGGGTGCCGTCAAAACCCACCTGGATGCCGGTGATTTTCCAGCCCAGCGCGCTTTTCTCGCTGTACAGCTGCTGGCCGGGGCGCACAAACGGCAGGGCGTCGGGCGAGTCGCCGTTAATGTACACGTGCTCTGGCGGCACGTGGCTGCCCACCGAGAAAATGTCCTGCCCGGCGCGCTCCAGCGTCTTGTAGCGGTCCAGGTGCGCCGGTGCAATGCCGGTAATAACGGCGTGCGTTGGCTTGGTGATATCTGTAAAGCGCGCCACGTCGCCGGGCTCGCCCTCGCCATATTCAATAATGAGGATGTC
The DNA here is from genome assembly GCA_035479375.1 of Saccharimonadales bacterium (SeqCode). Classification (GTDB taxonomy): domain Bacteria; phylum Patescibacteriota; class Saccharimonadia; order Saccharimonadales; family UBA4665; genus PMNU01. Next base: position 77,305 of record DATIIT010000004.1, read on the forward strand.
CTCGGTGCCGGTGAGTTTGCGGGCAAACATGGCGTGCGAGATAGAGACGTTTTTGTTGGCTGGCGTAGCCGCCACGTGTTTGCCCTGGCTGAGCACGGTGAGCAACAACTCCTTCATGCTGGTTTTGCCGTAGCTGCCGGCAACGGCGATTTTAACGCCCGTAAACCCGGCAAACACCGCGCGCGAGGCCTGGATCGCCCGCGCCTGCCGCGGCCGCACAATGAACAGCCGCCCCAGCTCCAGCGGCACAACTACCAGATGTGCCCACACCACCGGATACGCCAACACCAGCGCTGCACCAAAGGCAAGGCCGCCGGCCACCTCGTGCTGCCAACCCAAGTACAGTAGCAACAGCCCGGCCGCAACCTCGGCCAGCATGCCCAAACGCAGGGCCAACAGCAGCAGACGCGCCGCGCGGGTCCGGCTGAGCGTGCGGCGGTACATCACCCGGCCAAAGTGCGTGGTTTGCCAGAACCACCGCAAGTACGGGCCGGCGTGGTACTCGGTGTTTTGCAACATGTACACCAAAACGGTTGGCAACCGCCAAGAATACAAGCTGATGAGGCCGCGGATCACGCTGCAAACTCCTGTATGGCGCGCAGTACGGCCTCTGGGCGGTCAATGTGCACAAAATGGCCGGCGCCGGGCAAAATTTCCAGGGTGGAGCCGGTAATGGCTTCGTGCAGCAGCTCGCCAAATTTTACCGGTGTGGCGTCATCGTTTTCGCCATATATAAGGAGTGTGGGCTGGGTGAGCTGCGCGGCGTCAGCGCGGACGTCGTCAGTGACTACCCTTTTAAACGTCTCTTGCAGATGCTCGGCCACCAACATGTCTGAGCCCACGGTGTGGTACACCTGTTTGCGCAGCTTTTGCTTCACCGCCTTGGGCAGCGGCATGGTGAGCGCCTTGCCCGCCTTGGTGATGAGCCGCAGCGCCTTGACACGTCCCTTGTACTCGCCGCGGATACCGGCGCTAGCCAACAGCACCAATTTTTCGGCCGACAGCACGCCGCGCGCCAGGCCGCGCACGGCCACAGCGCCGCCGTTGCTATGCCCTACCAGCACGTGCACCTTTCCGGCGCCAATTTTCTGCAAAAAATGCGCCACAAATGAGGCGTAATCGTCCAGGCCCCACACGCCGTGGGGCGCCTCGGTGCCGCCAAAGCCGGGCAAATCCACGGCCACAACCTGGCACTTTTTGGCCAAGGCCGTTTGCAGGCCGCGCAGGCCAGCAGCGGTGTCACCCCAGCCGTGCAAGAGCAGCACTAGCTTGCCGGCCCCGAGCGTTTCATACTGCGTCAGCAGCGAGTCAACAACAACTTGCATGTCGTCCCAATTATACGCCAGCCGTGGCCGCAGCGCGACCAGCGGCGCCCATTACAGCGAGATGCCGCCGCTAGACAACGCGTCCAGCCCGGCGCCCGCGGTTGGGCTCGCCAGCAAGCTACTTAAAAGGTCAAGGATCGACTTCGCCCCGGCCGGTGCTGTAACTTGCACGGGCTTGTTGTAATCGTCTACCGTGAGGCGTAAGGTGACGGTCGTACCGTTGGCCGTGGCAGTGAACGAGACTTGGTCGATCATTTTATCGCCCTTAGAAATCCAGACGTCCAGCGGATACTTGGCCGTGTCTATGCCATCTACCGACTTGTTGAAGCTGGCGAGGTTGTCCGCTGAGGACTTAATGCCCCCGATGTGCTCACTCGCCACAACGCCTACAAATGCCTTGAGCGCAGCTTTGTCGATGGTGACCTGGTAGTGCTTGCTCTGCTTGCCCTTGATGGCCTCGTCCGGCAGGCTCTTGCCGGCGACCAAGAACTGGTGGTCTTTGTAGGCGGTGGCCAATTTCTGGCGGTCGGCGTCGCTCAGCTTGGCGCTGAGGTCGGTGTCTGTCCCGGTAAGCTGCTTGACCATGCCTGGGTTAACCGATATCCACTGGTTGTTGACAGCGCTGACCAGCGGCGAGAATTCCGCAACAGAGGCAGGAATGCCGCTGCCGCCCGACAACAACGAGGCCAGGCCGTCCAGGCCGCTGAGGCGCAGGTACAGCGTGGTGCCGTCGGTGCTGCGCATGTCCAGGTTGATGGTGGCCACTAGCGCGTCAAATTTTGCGCTCAGCGTAAAGGCGCCTGTTTTGCTATCTGCTGAGCCGGTGAACGACGTGCTAATTGTCTGGCTGCCCTTGGGCTTGATGTCGAGGGAGCCTTCAAAATCGGCGCTCGCGGCCTTGGTGCCGGAAAAGGTGTTCTGCAGGGCTGTGTCCAAGACATTTTGCGGCCTGTTGGCCACCTGGTAAAAGGCCGCGGCCACGCCACCAACCACCACCAGCACCAACAGCACAACGGCAATCGCCAGGACTGCCATCTTCTTGCTTTTGTGGGAGGTGGCCATGGCTGGGGCGCCGGCGGGCGCTGGGGCGGCGCCAAGCACGCTAGAGCTATCTGCCATGTTGGGCGTAGGGCTGTCCGGCACGGGGCTGGAAGCCTCGCTGGAGGTGGACGGTGCGTCTGTGGGTGCCGTGGGCGAGGCCGGCTCCGCTGGCTCTGCGACGTCTGCCGGCGCAGCGTCTGGGCCGGCGTCATTGGCAGGCGCAACGTCGGATCCGCCGGCCGCAGTCCCGCCTCCGGCGGAAGCGGCAAGCTTGCTGGCCGCGGCGGCGTCTAAAATGGCGGCGTCGTCTGATTCGTCTGTACTGCCGGCGCCGCTAACCGGGCTGGCTGGTTTGTTTGCTGAATCGGTGGGTTTATTCTCTGAGTCCATAGCGCCTTGCCTCACTAGTAATTAGATGCTAGAGACAGATTAGCATAAGCGGCCGCTTTTGCAAATTCGGCGCCTACTGCTGCAGGCGGCTGAGGCGCGACTGCAGTTCCTGCACGCTAATCGCCTGCTTTGGCACGGCGATGGCAACCGGTACGTCATATGAGGTATACGTTTGCTTGGCGCCATTGGTACTTGCCACGGCGGCGACCACGTGGTGGGCGCGGATGTCCACCGTTAGCTGCATCTTGAGTGCCGGCTGGCCTTTAAAGGACGCCGGATCCAGGCCGTCCAGCTCGTGCAAGCCGGTAAGCTGGGCAAAACGCTGCATCAGCGCGGCGTAAGATACGGGCTGCACCGTGACGTCGTACACATACTGCCCGCGGCCGGCCACAGTTTGCTTTTTGGCGCTGGCGTAGTCCACCTGGTACACAACGTCGTCTTTTATCTCTTTTATGAGTTTTGCGCGGTTGGCGGCCGGGAGGTTGCCAATGGGCAAGGCCACGCCGCCAATGGGCAGCCCGGTGCCGAGCACCGACTGGCCCAGCAGCTGCGGCTTGGCCGTGGCGGCATCGTTTTTGGCCCATTGCCCAATAATGCCCTGGAAATTGAGCGGCTTGCCGCTCTTGGTCTTTTGGTCGGTTTGGACGTTGAGGTAGCGGGTGTAATCGGCGGTTGGCGTGCCTACTAATTCATCTACCACAGTGGTGCCGCTTTGCTTCAGCACGGTGACGGTGTGGCTGGCGCTATTTGGGCCCAGCGAGTACTGCACCGTTTGCTTCAGGCTCGCCGCGCCGTTGGTTTGCGTGGCCTGGATGGTCACGGCGCTGGTGGACAAGCTCTGGCTAACGGTTTCCCAGAAAACGCGCCGTGGGTTGGTGCCCACCTTTGCCCACCACAGCCAACCGCCCAGCACCAACAACAAGGCGCCGCCAATGTACAAGGACTGCAGCGGCTTCTGCTTGATGGTATTGAGTGGCTCAGGCAACATGCTGGTATTGTAGCAGTTATTTGGTAGACCTGCGAAGGGTGGCCGCGCCCAGCAAAATGGCTACCAGCGCAAAACCGAGTACCGCGGCAAGGTCAATATACGTGTGGTGCGAGAGGCTCGCCTCTGTGGACACGCGCGTCATGGCGTCTACGGCGTAGCGCAGCGGCAGCACGTTGGCAACCCAGTGCAGCACAGTGGGCAGCTGGCTTACCGGCACCAACAGCCCGCAGAGCAGCGACTGGGGCAAGATGAAGGCCGGCATAAACTGCACGGCCTGGAACTCGGTGCGGGCAAAGGCGCTAGCCAGCAGGCCAAGCGTGGTGCCTAACACGGCGTCAGCCAGCGCCACGACCACCAAAAACCACTCCGGCCCGGCAATATCCAGGCCATATATGTGGATGGAAACCTCGGTGGCCAGCGTGGCCTGCACAATTGCCAGCAGCCCAAAGCTGATGCTGTAGCCCAGCAAAATGTCCAGCTTGCCAATAGGCATGGCCAGCAGCCGCTCCAGCGTGCCGCCAGAACGCTCGCGCAGCGTGGTGATGGAAGTGATGAGGAACATCACCACAAACGGGAAAATGCACAGGAGCGCCGGGCCGATGTGGTCGAAGACCGCGGGCGTGGCGTTATAAATCCAGGCCAGCAGGCCCAAAAGCACCAGCGGCACGATGAAAATCAGCCCAATGGTGCGGCGGTCGTGCCCCAGCTGCAACAGCACGCGGCGGGCGGTGGCCAGGGTGCGGCGCGGGCTCATGCCAGGCCCCCGGCTAGTTTTAGGAAGGCGTCTTCCACGCGGTGCGTGGCGGTTTTGTGCAGCAGCTCTTGCTTGGTGCCGTGGCTCAAAACTTTGCCGTCGCGCAGCAGCAGGATTTCCGGGCAGCGCTCAGCCTCGTCCATGACGTGGCTGGAGATGATGAGCGTGCGCCCTTCTGCGGCCACACCGGCAAACAGCTTCCACAGTTTTTCGCGCAGCACTGGGTCGAGGCCCACGGTGGGCTCGTCCAAAATGAGCAATTCCGGCGCGCCCAGCAAGGCCACGGCCAGGCTAACGCGTGCCAGCTGGCCGCCGCTCATGGCGCCCACCAGTTGGCTGGCTTGCTTGAGCATGTCTGTCTCGCGCAGCACGCGCTCCGGGTCGGTTTTGGGCGCGCCCAGAATGCGGGCAAAGTACTGGAGGTTTTGCAGCGCGGTAAGGTCGTGGTACACCGCCGGCGTTTGGGTGACGTAGCCGATGCGCGGTCGCAACTGTTTACTGCCGGCCGGCAACCCGAGCACTGTGAGCGCGCCAGATGTCAGCCGCTGCGCCCCCACAATGCAGCGCATCAGCGTGGTCTTGCCCGAGCCGCTGGGCCCAATCAGCCCGGTGATTTTCCCCGGCGTTATGGCAAACGACACATTTTGCAGCGCCTGCACTTGCCCACGCACCACGCTAACTTTCTGGGCAGATACGGCGGCCGACGGTTCTTGCATGTGCTTAGTATAGCATTGGGCCGCGTCTGGGCAGCCAGGCATATGTTGAAAAAGTTGTGCGTTGCGCGCCGAGGGCATATGCCCTCGGGCTGCACTACGCTTGACCCAACTTTTTCAACATATGCCTGGCCCCCATGCACAGAGCCTAATCAATCGTCACTTCGCCTTCTTTGGCCCGCATCCCGCTCATCGGCAAGCTAAACCAGAACGTCGTACCCTTGCCCTCTTCACTCTTAAACCAAATTTTGCCGCCAGACGATTCAATAATAGATTTCACCAAGTACATGCCCAGGCCAGTGCCGTCGGTCTCCACTTTGGCCACGTTGGTGGCGCGGAAGAACTTCTGGAACATTTTGGCTTGCTCGGCCAGCGGGATGCCGTAGCCGGAATCAGTCACCTGCGAGACTAGTTGGTCATCCTTGCGCGACACAAACACCGAAATTTCACCGCCCTTTGGCGAGTACTTAATGGCGTTAGTGAGCAGGTTGAGGTACACCTGGCCAATCAGGCGCGGGTCGAGGCTCACTTTTGGCAAGTCGGCGTGCACGCTTACCACAATGGTCTGCTGGCGTTCCTCGGTCTTGCCCTTGAGGTCGTTGACAATGCCGGTAACCAACGTTTTGAGGTCAGTGGGCTGCGGGTCAATGCGGATGCGGCCGGACTCAATGCGCGAGATGTTCAGCAGCGAGCCCACCAGCTGCGTCATACGCTCGGTAGAGTCGTAGACATTTTGGGCAAACTCCTTTTGCTGCTCGTTGAGCGGGCCGGCGTCGCCAGAAATGAGCATTTCGCTAAACCAGCGGATGGCCGACAGCGGCGTGCGTAGCTGGTGGCTGGCCAGGGAGATGAACTCGGTCTTCATGCGGTCGATTTCTTTTTCGCGGGTCATGTCGCGCAAAATCTGGATGGTGCCGATGATCTTCCCCTGTTGCTGCACCGGCGTGGCCGTGATGCCCAGCACGCGCTTCTGCCCGTCCGGCCACACCGAACGCACCTGCTGGGTCGTCTTTTGCCCGGTGCGCAAAGCCACTTCCACGGGGCGCTGCTCCGGCGGGATGGGGTGCTCGCCCCCTAGCTCAATAATGTTGGCGCTCAGCGGCTTGCCCACCACGCCATCCAGGCCAATGCCCAAAAGTTGCGCGGCCAGCTCGTTCACCAGCAAAATGTTGCCGGCGCTGTCGGTAACGATCATGCCCTCGCCCACGCTGCTCAAAATGGCGTCGTCCTTGGCTTTGGCGTCGCTCAGCTCCTGCACTTTTTGGTTGAGCGACTGGGTGCGGGCCACCACTTTTTGCTCTAGGGCGGCGTAGGACTCGGCCAATTTGTCGGCCATGGCGTTGAAGGTGGCGGCCATGGTGCCAATCTCGTCTTTAGATTTCACCAGGATGCGCTGGCTGAAGTCGCCGCCCATAATCTTGCGGGTTTTGTCGGTGAGCGTCACGATGGGCGAGGTCAGCACCCGCGCAAAATACATCGACGCAATAATAATCACCAGCGACGACGTCAGCACAATCAGCAGCACGCTGTCGCCGAGCCGCACAATGGGGTGCAGCGCCTCATCCTTGTCGATCTTAGTGGCAAGCGACCAGTTGGTTATGGGGACGTTCTTGATGACCTCAATGACCTTCTTGCCGCGGTAGTCAACGGTGCTAATGTACGACTGGTCTTGGGCGCCAGAGAAGTTAAGGCCGCTCACGTCGCGCTTCAGGGCTGCGTTGGTGTCGAAGCGCAAGGGGAAAAGCGAGATGTATTTGTCCCCCTGGCGGGCGGCTATGACGGTCTCGCCGGTGCTGTCCAGCCCGGTGTAGTCTTCGACGGCGGCAAGCAAATCGTCCAAACGGATCGCCGCCGTCAACACGGCCACCGGCTTCTGGTTAATAGAGATCACGCTGGTGACAAACAACTTGTTGAGCCCATCGGAATTGTCTTCTTGCAAGCTAAAGAACACGCCGGCCTGCTGCGATGGCGCATGCCCCAGCACAGACACGATGTCAAATGGCTTGCCCCCAACAAACGGCGCCGTGGTGGCAATGGTCTTGTTTTGCAGGTCGGTGAGGTACAGGGCGGCGAGGCCCGAATCATCCGTCTTTTTGGCGTACAAGATGCTGGTGATGTCGTTAGCCGCAGCTTTGCTGCCCCCGGCGTAGGCGTTCAGGTCGGTTTGGAGCGTGTAGAGGTTGGCGAACTTGATGAAATCCTCTTTTTCACTCTGTAACAGGCTGTCGACCTTGCTCTCTTGCTTGGTTGCTAGGCTGGTGACTTGGCTGATTGTCTTGCCGGTAAGTTCCCGGCTGATGGTCACGTACGCAACCGCACTGACCACCAGCGTTGGCACGAGGCCTATAGAGAGCATCAGTAGGATGAACTTTTGTGTGATTTTCATACGGCCGGAGCCACCGTCGCCCGGGTGGGCTAAATGTTACTGGTTGAGCTCGACAAAGTCACCGTTTTGCACTTGCAGCAGCGAGTAGCGGACGTAGCGCGGGTCAGAGATCTCGCCGTTTTCGTCGAATTTGATGTGATAGCCGGAGACGCCGTCAAACTCGATGGAAGGCAGCATGTTCTTGATCTGCTCGCCAGTGGTGGCACCGCGCTGGGTGGCAATGAAGATGGCGTGCAGGGCATCGTAGGCTTGCGGCGCAGCGTAGGCGAGGTCGGAGGAGTGGTACTCGTTGGCCATAGCCTGCTTGAAGGCTTTGGTGCCGAGGTCGAAGTTAGAGACTGTCAGGTGCGATTCGGAAGCGGTGCCAGTCTGGCCAATGACCGTTTTGTCGTAAAGTGCGTCAGAGCCAAAGTAGTCGCCCGAGTAGCCATCCTGGTGTGCGGTGTTGATAAACGCCACCGCCGTGGTCACCGTGTTGGTGAAGACCGTTACAGCCTCTGGCTTGCTGGCCGCGATTTGGCTGGCCTGCGAGGCTACGTCAATCGAACCGGCGTCCACTGAAGCCGAGGACACAATTTGGCCGCCCAGCGAAGTAAACTCTTGCTTGAAGACGTCGGTGAAGGCTTGGCCGGCCGGCTCAGCGGTGTAGAACTGGCCAACTTTGCGGATGCCCTTCTTGTAGGCGTAGTCCGCCAGGTACTTGCCCTGGAAGTGGTCGGAAGGCACGGTGCGGAAGAAGTAGTCGTTAGCGATGCTGAGCACCGGGCTGGAGGCCGACGGGCTCACCATGGGGATCTTGGCCGCGTTAGCCAACGGCAGCACGGCGACTGAGGCGCTGGAGCAGCCCTCACCAATAATTGCCACTACTTTGTCGGCAATGAGCTGCTTGATGGCAGTGGTGGCGTCGGCTGCGTCACACTTGGAGTCCACCTGGATGAGCTGGATGTTGTCTGTTGCCAACTGCTTCATGGCCAGCTGCACGCCCTTGATGGCGCCCAATCCCATGCTGGCCGCGCCGCCGGTTTGGGCCATCATAAAGCCCACCTTTACGTGCGGCAAGCTTGCCGTGGTAGCCGTCTTTTTGGCCGTCTTGTGGTGCATCATGGCGTAGCCAGCGCCGCCCAGGGCAAGCACCACTACAACCACCAGCGCCACAACCATCCACATCATCTTTTTGCTTTTGCCCGGGCCGCCAGACATTGGCATGCCAGACATGGGTTTGCCGGAGTCGGCCGCTGGCGGCGTTGGCGTAGCCGAAGCGTTAGTGCCTTGCGGCGTTGATTGGTTATTTTGCAGGTCTTCGTCTTGCATGCTACCACCCTGAGATTAATTGTATTTATGCTTAGTATATTGGTGCCGCAATGTTTAATCAACAATAATTTGCAGCAAAATTGCAGTTTGCAGGCGGGACGCTTCCATGCTAAAAATACAATACTAACCGGAGACCTTCGATGACTGACGGCCCAAACACTTGGCACCCACCGCAAATTCCCGCCCCGGAGGCCGTCACCGGCTACCAGGAGCTGCTTACGATGCTGCCGCCCAGCGAACGTGGCGCCCTCCTGACTACCGCCACGGATACAACCATACCCCTGGAGGTAGCCGCCACCCACGGCGCCCAGGCAGAAGCCTGGAAACTCCGCATCGAGTATGGCGAAGTCACTCCCACTTTCATGGCCGGCATGGCCGAAACGCTGGCAGACGGCGAGGCGGCCTACCCAGGGGCACACCTTTGGAATGCCATACGCGGCGACCTAACCTGCTGGCTTGAAGAGCAAGGCCACCGCGCACCGGCCCACGATATGCTCGACACCATCCATGAGCCGCACCTAGCCGCGAGTACTGCCGTAGAGATCGCCCTCGCGGGTGGCGGTGAACGGGACGACATTTTAGCCGTCACTGGTAATGGCTTCCTGGCAGGCTATGTCCGCCGGTTGGACGCCCTGCCAGAGAACGGCCGGGCGCTGGACTTCTTGCAGGGGCTGGCAAACCACGCTATAAACGAGGGCTGGCACGACCAGCCGATTGTAGACCACTACGAAGAAGCCCTCACCGCCCGCGACCCCGGACGCGACCACGTGCAGGCCTGGGCAGATTTGCAACGCCGGGATTTCCCCAGAGGCGAATGGGACAGAGCGGCCGAACTCGTCAAAAACGACCCCATGTGGGAGGGCATACCGGTAAACCAGCGCAAGTTTGTCACCAGGCAGCAAATGCTCCTCGGCGAGGTGCTGCGGCTCGACCCCAGCCTAGAGCACACCATGGACTTAGTTGGGCTGCTTAACGACTACCGGGGCAACTTTCCTGACGCATCGGCCTGGGATACCTACAGCTATGGCCACGCCCGCACACTCATCGACGCGGGCGAGCCGCTATATGCCCTCCACTTCGCTTACGCCATGTGTGACCCGGCCCAAATGCGCCATGTCACCGACTATCTGCGAAGGGCTGGACACGATGCCGAGGCAGGCATGCTCCGCCGGGTCGCCTTGCGCAATGCAGCGCTGCAGATACTCCGCCAAACCGACGACTAACAAAAACACCCCTCTTTAGGGGTGCATGGATGCATATATTCCTGGTGGAGTATGGCGGATTCGAACCGCCCACCTCCTGCGTGCGATGCAGGCGCTCTACCAAATGAGCTAATACCCCAAAACTGCGTGCGCGCGTGTCTGCGCGGCAGTTTTTGTTATCCTACCACAAACTTCAGGCTGTTTCCAGATGTACCGGCGCCTGCGGGTTGTGCACAATCTCCCACTTGCCGGCTTTGACGTACATATTTTTGCCCACACCGAGCCACATGCCGCGAAAGGCCTTGCCGTCTTCGTCCAGCACCAGCTGCGCCGCACCATAAAAACGGGCGCCGGCAAACGGGCCGTCCGGCGAGCTGGTCTCCTCCCAGCCGCCGCTGGCGATCCGCCCATCCAACCGCAGCCGCACCAGCATAAACGAGCCGCCTTCCTCGGGCAAACTCTGGAATACGATTTTGTTGCCGCGGCGCTGCGCCATGAGCTCGTGGGTGCTCACGTACTTGCCCGGGCCGCGCCGGTCACTTTCATATATAAATGTTGAGCGCCACACGCCGGAAAAATCATACTCGTCGTCCATCGCCTTTGCCCCTTTCTTTTGCCGCTATTACAGGCCGCGCAAAAAACACAGGCGCCCACGCCGGCACCAGGCTGGCCGCCGGCAACAAATACAGCACATAATTCATTGGCCAATCAGCCAGCACCGACAGCTGCACACCAAACAGCCGCGCGCCCGGCCACGGCCAGTTCTGGTACGCCCAGTAGCCCACCCGCGCATTCTGCGACTCCCACACCAAGGCTAGCGCCAGGGCCACCCCTACCATAGCCAGCGCCGGCACCGCATACCCATGCAACATACTATGCAGGAGCGAGTGCCTTTGCCGCACATACAGCACCCCCTCGCAGAGCAGCCACAGCCCCACCGACGCCCAAATAATATAGTGCAGCGGCGGGACGCGCATTGACGGCGACAGGGCGTTAAAGAAATAGCCGCCGGTAAGGCCGTAATCGAGGTACGCCCGCAGTAGCCCAAACAGCAGCAAGCCGGCGCCGCATGCACCAAGCACGTAATAGAGTGCCGGCTCAAACCAGTAATACCGCAGCTTTTGGCGGCCACCCCAGTGCAGTAGGCGGTCCAACAGCGCCTTACCAGCCGTATAGCTTTCGGCAATCATCACCCAATACAGGATGAAGCTTGGCAGGAACGCCGGCCAGTAAAACCACGTGGGGTAATATGGGTAGTACCACAGCTTGCCCAGCCACTGCGCGCAAACCTCCAAAAAGCAGCCCACTACGGCGGCTACCACAAAAAAGCGCACGTACCGGCGCCAGCCGCCACCAGATGCCAAGCTCCACAACGAGACGCCGCCCAGTTTTTGCACCACGCCCTCGCTCAAAAAAATAACCCCAAACACAAACAGCGCAATGCACGGCGTAAAAATAAACCCGGCCGCAAAATGGTTGGCCAGCGCCCATTCCTGCGGCACCAGCACGTTTATGTACGAGAGGAAAAGGAGCCCGGCACCAGCCCAGAGTTTGCGGTTCATACTGTGTCATCATACCATGGCCGGGTGGGCGCCTGCCCGGTTCGGCGCAAGAAGCCGAAAGCTTTGACAGGCAACTAATAAGTTGCCTATACTGGCAATATGGATCCAGTATTTAAGGCTCTAGCTGATCCAACCCGTAGATTAATATTAGACATGTTACTAGAGGAGGATAACCAGACGCTATTCGAGCTCAGGACGCGGTTCATTATGGAACACGGCATAGATATGACCCGGCAAGCCGTCACAAAGCACCTATCCATATTGGAACGCGCCGGCTTAGTTGCCGCCGCGCGCTCAGGGCGCTACAAGCAGCTACACCTCAACACCAAGCCAATACATGAAATCACCCATTGGTTGGGCAAGTATCAACAAAATAAGCAGTAAAGGGAGAAATTATGAGAATCGTCATCGACAGCGTATTTGTCAAAGACCAGGACGAGGCATTGAAATTTTACACGGAGGTGCTTGGCTTTAAAGAGAAAAGGAACTTCCCGGTGGGAAAATACAAATGGCTAACGGTCATTTCTCCCGAGCAGCCCGAAGGCCCAGAATTACTCCTTGAGCCCGACGACCACCCCGCGGTCAAAGCCTTCCGCAAAGCGCTCATGGAGGATGGCATCCCCCTGCGCTCCTTTGGCGTTGACGACGTGCAAAAAGAGTACGAGCGCCTGGTTGCCCTGGGCATAAAGTTCACTATGAAGCCGCGCAAGATGGGGCCAGCCACCATTGCCGTATTTGACGACACCTGCGGGAATTTGATCCAGATTGCGCAGTTCAGCGGAAAGTAGGGTGCACATAATTAAGAAGAAAAGCCGCGTATTCCGCGGTTTTTCTTTATGTACAAAATTTGGTGGAGCATAGGGGACGTTAAGATAACTTTTGGCGAGAGCACAGAGTGTGATGCCAAGAAAATACGTGAGCTATTCGATGATGCTGGCGTGTGTGGTAAAGGTATGGACGAAGGCCCACCAACCGAAATCGGTGGGCCTTCAGCGCATTAGAGCAGCTCCGCCGACTGCCAGCAGAACTCTCACAATCCTTTCTCCGCGATATGCGCGTGCGTCCCTAGTGTCTCCCGAATTAAGCTTGATTATGCCTTCGAGTGCGCGGCTGTCGTGAAAGACGGCTCGTGTATCGCGATAGTCTTTCATAGGGTCTGGCGGAATGCCGGACCCATCGCCCCACAGGTCGATACCAAGTCGGGTGGCTAGCTCTTCACTGAACGGGAAGAGCGAGTACTCCTCTGCCAGCCCCTGGTCGATCTCGTTCTCCCGGTACTTCTTGATGATAGGGCGAACCGGCACTGTAACCTGTCCCCACAACAGTGGATAAATGCCATCAATGTAAACGACATCACCCGCTCCTGTGTAATACCGCACATAGGTATGTTCATCGGGTCGAGACGAGGGAGAGGGGTTGTAGATACCTACTTCCAACTCGAAACGTTCGTCAGCGCCTCCTAGTTGGAGCGGGATGCCGGTAGCCTCGAACCAAGGTGACCGCGTAAGAGCAATCCCGTATGAACCACAGACTCGAGGATACTTTTCGGGATACTCTCGCCGAAGTGCGTCTAGGATCGGCAGGTAGCTTTCATTGACCGCCGAACGAACAAGATCTTCCTTAGAAATCTTAGGCTCCTAGTTAGAGATTTTAGGATTGTAGCGCATAACAATAAATACCATTATTTATGGATTTAGTCGAATACAAGTAAAGCCAAAAAATGGCCATAAAGGAATCAAACCGTGCAACAGATACGGCAATCCCTAAAAACAAAGAAAACCGCAAGGTTTGCGGTTTTCTTATCTGATAATAATTCCTGGTGGAGCTACAGGGACTCGAACCCTGGACCTCTTGCATGCCATGCAAGCGCTCTAGCCAACTGAGCTATAGCCCCAAAAAGTGCGGGCGGCGCCTTGGGGGCGCCAGAGCAACTTCTCAGGTACCGATTTTAACAGATGGAGCACCAAAAATAAAGCTAAAAAATCCGCTTGCGGCGGGCAAAAGCCACCACCGATATGACCAGCCCCAGCAAAAAGGCGTTGAGCACCCAGTACATCCAGGGCTCATGCTGCAGCGGCAGCGGCACGTTCATGCCGTACATGCTGTAAAACAGGTTGGGCAGCGCAATGATCACCGTGGCCACGGTAAGGATCTTCATGGTACGGTTTAGGTTGTTGCTAGAGATGCTGGTGTATGCCTCGCGGATGTGGATGATGCTCTGCATGTTGCTGTTGCAGGCCTCGATGCTCTGCTCGTTGTTGAGCAGCAGGTCTTCCACGATGTCTTGGTCTTCTTCAAACAGCGGCATGTAGCGGCCCAGGAGTAACCGGCGCAAGGTGGCGTTGGTGGGCATCAGCGAGCTTTGGAACTCGTTGAGCTCGTCCTCGATAGTCACAAAATCGATGAAGTCTTGGTTGGTGATTTCGTGGCCGCGCAGGCGCGAACGGATCAGCTTAATTTGCTTGCTGGTGCGCGAGATGAAGCCGTCGTAATGCTCTACCACTTGTTGCAAAATAAGCAACACCAGCTTGGCGCGCTGCGTGGTGGCAAAGACGCCGCCGCCAACTTTGCCGCTCAGGAAGGCCTCCAGCGCCGGCAAGCGGATTTGCGACACGGTAATGACCGTTTCGCCGCCAAAAATGAACAGCAGCGGCGCGGTCAGCAAATCGCCGTCCACGCTCTTGTAGGCAAAACGCACGAAGATGTAGCTCTGCTCGCCCTCTTTTTCCAGGCGGGGCATTTCGTCTTCGTCCAAGGCGTCCTGCAAGTGGCCCTCGGTAACGCCAAACTTTTTTACCAGCAGCTCGATCTCTTGTCGGCTGGGCGCCTCGGCATAAATCCAGCAGCCGGGTTTGTAGGCCGGCAAATCCTGCATCCGTTCGCTGCGCACACTTTTGAAATAATATTTGATCATACCGGCCCCGGTGTTTGTTAGGTTGCTTCCCTTTATTGTACACCCTAGGATGAGTGCCGGCCCTGCAGCCGGGCAACGGCGGCGCGCACCGAGGGGAAGTAGATGTCTGCGGGGTCGATGTCCTGGATGCGGATAAAGCGCGCCGTGGCAGCGTCGTCCGCTGGGACGGGCACGGCGTCGGTAAGCATGTGTGCGGTAAAAATCGCGCCGAGCGCAGTGGTTTCCTCGCTGCCGTAGGGGTATGGGTCGGCTGCGCTTAGCAGGAATTCTGGCGCGGAGTAATCGGTGGGCTTGAGGCTGGTCTCTTCCAGCAGTTCGCGGGCGATGGCGGCCTCCAGGTTCTCGGCGCCGTCACAAAAGCCGCCTGGGGCGTCGAGCTTGCCCTTGCCCGGGTCTATGGCGCGCTCTAAAAGCAGCAGCTGGTCGCCGCGAGTTATAAGCAGGCCGACAGCCGGCGCGCTGTTAACAAAAATAGTATGCCCCTTTTGGCACTTATACGCGTTACCCGCTACGTAGGCGAGCGGCGTGCCGCAGCGGCGGCAGAAGTTAATTTCCATGTGAGGCCCCTTTGTGCTGGGCAAGCAAAAACGCCTTCAGCGGCTTGATGGCGCGGACGCGGGGCGAAAACTGCGTAACTTCGTCTGGCGTCATCTCGGCAAAGGTTTTTGTACTGCCGTCTGGGATAAACGCGGGATCCCAGCCCATGCCGCCCCCGCCGCGGGGCTCCGGCGCCACCACGCCGTCCACCCGGCCGGTGAAGAAGTGCACATCTTTGCCGTCGCAAAAAGCGTAGGTAACGGTGGCGTAGGCCTGGCGACTGGGCAGCGTGCCCGCAATTTTACAGAGGCCGGCGGCGCCGATCTCTTCCAAAAACCACTTTATGTAGGTGCCGGGCAGGCGACCCATGGCCACAAAGGTGAGCGCCGTGTCCTCGATGAGCACCGGCTCCTGCAGCATTTTGTAAGCTTGGCGGGCTTTGTGCTCGGCCACCACGCGGGTATCTAGCGATTGCAGCTCGTCTAGGTCGAGCTTGTGGTGGCGCACCGGCAGCCCCAGCCACTGCTTGAGGTAGTCCACTTTACGCTGGTTGCCGGTGATAAATGTAACGCTCTGCATATTTACCTTTTGGCTACTGTACCAGGCAGAACTTCAAACGCCAAGGCCAGCGCCAAAAGCACGGCAAAGCCGCACATAATGGAAGGGATGCCGCGCATGGTGTTGGGGCTCAGCAGGTTCACGCACACCACCGGCACAATAAACGCCAGGTAGCCAAACAACAGGCCCTTAATTGCCCGCCGCTTAGGCGCCGGCGCCCCTTTGAGCGCCCGCCAGCCCAACCACAACGCAGCGGCCAGCAAACCGTAATAGTACGCCCCAAACAGGGCGCCAGAATTTTTGGCGACCTCAAAAATAACGTAGTTCCCTAGGCAGACATGCCCGTTAACCGCGCCCGGCGCCAGCAAAAAGTACGCCACAAAGGCGGCCGCAGCCGTGTAGGCGCTAGCCAGCAGTGCACGGCGGCGCTGGCCGGTAATCGTCACGAGTAGGTGCAGGCCAAGCGGCGGCAACAACGCAATTGCCCCATAGCCGAGCCGCGACCACTGCAGCGTGCCGGCAACCGGGCCGCGGCACACCATAAACTCCGCCAGCTGAAAGGTGGCCAGCATTGCAAACACCAGCACAGCCAGCTGCGCGGTGCGCGCCATTTTGTAGCGCCACAAGGTGTACACGGCCAGCGACACCTCAATAATAAATGTGGCGGCCATCACCGGCGGTGAAAAACAGTACAAGGTGTTTGGATCACGTTTTCTGCCCATCATGCCGCTGCCCGTCCTGTTTATGAAATAAATTTAATGAGTGCGGCTTCGTCAATTTGCGTGGTGCCCAGCTTGCGCGCCTTGGCGAGTTTGGACTCGCCCACGTTTTTGCCCACCACCAAATAGCTAGTGTCTTTGCCCACCGAGCTTTGGAAGGTGCCACCCAGGGCGCGGATTTTTTCTGCGGCTTCGTCGCGCCCCATGTGTTCTAGGCCGCCGGTGATGACGAAGCTTTTGCCATGCAGTGGGCCGCGGGCGTGCGGCTCGTAGTGTGGGTGCACGCCTAGGCGCTCAAATTTGGCCAGCAATTTCTCGTTGTCTGGGTCGGCGAACCAGGCCAGCAGCGACTCGGCCACAATGTCGCCAATGCCCTCCACCTGCATGAGCCCGTCCAGCGTGGCATGCGCCAATGCGTCCAGCGAGCCAAAATGTTCGGCCAGGTCAATGGCTGTTTGCTGCCCCACGTGGCGGATACCTAGGCCGTAGATGAAGCGCGGCAGCTCCGGCTGCTTGACGGCGGCAATGGCCTGCACCAGGTTGGTGGCCGAGACGTCGGCAAAGCGCTCCAGCTCCAGCAGCTGTTCCTTGGTGACCAGGTAGATGTCGGCCATGTCGTGCACCAGCCCAGCGTCCACCAGGGCGATGACGTTTTTTTCGCCCAGCCCGTCGATGTCTAGCGCCGCCTTGCTGGCAAAGTGCGCCACGGCTTTCTTGAGCAGCAATTTGCCGGTGGCGCCTTTGACGCGGTACACCACCTCACCCTCGGGGCGCTCAAACTCCAGTTCTGGGTACTGACGGGCAAGCTCGGCCAGCATGTTAAACGCGTGCGTTTTTTTGGGGCGCAGCTCGGTGAGCACCTTAGAGACCTGCGGGATGATGTCGCCGGCCTTAAAAATGACCACAGTGTCGCCAACGCGGATGTCTTTGCGCGCGATTTCGTCGGCGTTGTGCAGGCTGGCGTGCTGCACGGTGGTGCCAGCCACCTGCACGGGGTCAAACACGGCCACGGGCGTGGCTGCGCCGGTGCGGCCAATGCTCAGCACAATATCCTTCACAATGGTGGTGGCCTCTTCGGCGGCGTACTTGTAGGCAACGGCGCCGCGCGGGGCTTTGCCCACTATGCCCACGCGGGCAGACTGGGCGCGGCTGTTGAGCTTGATGACCAGGCCGTCGGTGTTAAAGTCCAATTTCTGGCGCGCTGTTTCCCAGCGGTCAGCAAATTGCATGATACCGTCGACGGAGGTGAGCACGGTGCCCTGGGGGTTGGCCGCCAGGCCGAGCTCGCGGATTATTTCGTACGCTTGCGCGTTGGTGGGCACGTTGGCCGGGTCATCGCGCAGGATGTCCCAGGCACGGAAACGCAGCGGGCGCGCCGCGGCCAGCCCCGGGTCGAGCTGCCGGATAGAGCCGGCCGCCAAATTGCGCGGGTTGGCGTACAATGCCAGACCCTCTTTGGCGCGCTGTCTGTTGAGCGCCACGAAGTCCTTCTTATATATAATGACTTCGCCGCGGATTTCGGTGCGCCCCTGCAAAAATGCCGCGTACTTGGCGCTGGCCCGCAGCGCCACCGGCACGCTGTCCATGGTGCGCACGTTGGCGGTCACGTCCTCGCCCACCAGGCCGTCGCCGCGGGTGACCGCCTGCTGTAAAGCCCCGTCTTGGTACACCAGCGAGCAGGCCAGGCCGTCCATTTTAATATCCGCAAAATATTCCAGCGCCTCGCCGGGCAGCAACTTTTGGATGCGCTCGACCCAAGCCTCGACCTCTTCGCGGCTAAAGACGTCATTGAGGCTGGTCATGCGCGTGGCGTGGCGGATTTGCGTAAAGCCCGGCAACGGCTGGCCGGCAACGCGCTGGGTGGGGCTGTCTGGCGTGACGAGTTCCGGATGCGCGGCCTCGATCTGCGCCAGCTCATGTTTGAGGCTGTCGGCGGCGGCCTCGCTCATGGTGGACTCGTCTAGCACGTGGTAGTGGTAGCGGTAGTCGGTGATGAGTTGCCGGAGTTTGGCCGCGCGGGCCGCGGCACCGTCCCCCTTGGTCATATCAAGGCCCGATACAGCGTGTACAGGTAGCTATGGGCAAACACCAGCAGCAGCGCCGCCAAAACCGTGAATACCCACGCCGCGGCCACCGGTATCCACAGCACGAACGGCAGCAACACAACTATGCACACCAGCAGCAGTAAAAACGGCAAAAACAGCAGCTTACGGATGATAGTAAACCGGCGGTGCGCCACCAAATCGCGCGCCGTGCGCGTGGCCGCCCACGGGGTCATGCCCGGCAGGGTGACAATATACATCGCAAATAGCGACGACGACACCAGGTACAACGATATTGCCGCCAGCACCAAAAACAGCGTCATAAAGACAAGCTGTAAAAACGGCCCGCTGGCAATAGCATTGGCCACGACAATACTGTAGATGGCCGCCCCCGCCGCCAGCGGCAGCAGGTGCGCCAGCACGACCAGCCCAGTGAGCAAAAAGGTCATGAGCGGCGCCATGCCCTTGTAAAAACCGTCGCGGAAGCTAAATTGGTGCCCGGCAAACGCCTCGCGCAAGAACCATATAAGCGCCAGGCTGGCCACCACGGCCATCATAAGCTGGTACGGGCCGGAGGTGGGCGCCACGCTGTTGCCGCCCGACCCTATCAGCGTTGCCACCAGCGACACGCCGTCACCAAGCCGCCCAAAGAAGCCGCCCGGGACCTGGCTGGCCGCCTTCTGCAGCGTGGTGATGTTGGAGGCCACGTGCATCCCCTGTATAAATACAATATTCAACGCCGCGTACGCCACCGCCACGCCCAAGAATATCTGCCAATACCGGGCAATGATGCGTACCGCCGAAGCCGTGAGCGCAAAGGCGCTAGGTATGGGCGGGTGCTCCTCAAACAGCGCGTTGGCGCGGATGGGCGGAGCCTTGGGTGTTGCAGCGGCCGCACCTTGGCTGGCGGGATTTTCTTCGCTGGCGCGGCTAACAGGCGGCGCCTTGGGCAGGGGCGCGGCCGGACGCTTGCCCTTGGCAGTTTTTGTGGCGCGCGCGGCGGAAATTTTCTTGGCCATAATCCCTCTATTTAAGCGTGCGTGCCCATGTTGCGCAAGCGTGCAATGCGGTCTTGGATGGGCGGATGGGTACTAAACAGGTTGGTGATACTGTGCCCGCGCAGCGGGTTAGCAAAGAAAAAGTGCGCCGTGGCGGTGTTTTGGCGCTTCAGCGCGCTGCCAGTTTGCTGGATTTTCTCCAGGGCGCTGGCTAACCCTTCCGGGTAACGCGTGGTGAGCGCGCCGGTGGCGTCAGCCAGGTACTCGCGCCGTCTGGACACCGCCAGCTGAATGAGCGTGGCAATAATAGGCGCCAAAATGGCCGCCACAATCCCCAGGATGAAAAATGCCTGGTTGTTTTCGCGCTCGTCGTCCCGGAACCAGGCCATGCGCAGGATAATGTCGGCAATGACCGCCACCACGGCGGTGAGCGCAAAGGCCAGCATGGCCACGCGGATATCGTAATTTTTGACGTGGCCGAGCTCGTGGGCGATGACGCCCTGCAGCTCATCGTCGTCCATGATTTCCAGCAGGCCGGAGGTGGCACAGACCGCGGCGTGGCGCGGGTCGCGGCCAGTGGCAAAGGCGTTGGGCGCCGGGTCATTAATAATATAGACGCGTGGCATGGGCAGCCCGTCGGTAATGGCCAAGTTTTCCACGGTGCGCCACAGGCGCGGGTCGTCTTTTTTGGTGATTTCCTGCGCGCCGTTGAGCGCCAGGCTCATGCGCCCGCCGGCAAAATAGCCGAACAACGCATAAGCCACTGCCCCAGCCAGCACCGCGTACGTCAGCGGCAGCGAGCCGGAGTACAGCTTAAACACCCAGGCAATGACGCCAGCCAGCAGCGCAAATACCAGCAGCATCACCCAACTGCGGCGTTTGTTTTGGGCAATTTCACTGTACATATACCCTGATTATCCCAAGCTAAGCTGGATTAAAACTTGACGTCTACCGGTTTTTCGGCAGCGGCCTGGCCGGCTTCGTCCAATTCGAAGAATTCTTTGTCTTGGTGGAAGCCCAGCATGCTGGCAAAAATGTTTGTGGGGAAGGTCTTGCGCTTGGTGTTGAAGTCGCGCACCACACCGTTGTAGAAGCGGCGCGAGGCCATGATTTTGTCCTCGGTGTCGGTGAGCTCGCCTTGCAGCGCCTGGAAGTTGTCGCTGGCCTTCAGCTGCGGGTAGTTTTCGGCCACGGCGAACAGCGTCTTTAGCGTGCTTTCAAACTGGTTCTCTGCCTGGGCGGTTTGCGCCGGGCCCTGGGCGCTCGACACCTGGGCGCGGGCCTTGGTGACGTCCTCAAACACGGTCTTTTCGTGCGTGGCATAGCCCTTCACGGTGTTGACTAAGTTGGGGATGAGATCCAGCCGGCGCTTCAGCTGTACGGTGATGTCGCTCCAGGCCTCGTCAGCCTGCTGGTTGAGGCGCACCAAGCCGTTGTAGGCGGCCACAACGAAAACCACTAGTATAAGAATAACGATTCCTGCAATTATCCCGATCATCATATATATGCTCTCCTTCTGTAAGGATAGTATACACTAGCCGGCCACTGGTGCGCCAGGTATACTAGGCGTATGCGGTATGAAAAATCTCACCGGCGGCCATGGAGGTGGATTGGCGCGGGCACCGGCGCTGTGGCGCTGCTGGTGGGCGTGGCCACCTGGAATGTGCTGCGGCCGGTGGCGGCGGTGGCTGTTTCGCAAGCGCCGGTAGTGGCGGCCACGCAGCCCGGCACTCCCCTGGCCTGGCCAGCCGGTGCCGAAGCGGCAGTGGAAGTGCAGGGCGTGACGCCCATCCTCACCAACGGGCCGCAAAAAGCGCTGCCCACGGCGAGCATCGCCAAAGTCATTACTGCGCTGACGGTCTTGCAGAAATATCCGCTGGCCAGCGCCAGCGAGCTGGGGCCGGTCATCACCTACACGCAGGCCGACCTGGACCGGTACAACGCCTACGTCGCCAAAGACGGCTCGGTGGTGGGCGTGGCGCCGGGCGAGCAAATGCGCGAGCGCCAGGCACTGGAGGCGCTGATGCTGCCCTCGGCCAACAACATCGCGGACAGCTTGGCGGTCTGGGCGTTTGGCTCCTTGGATGCCTACAAAACCGCGGCCACGCAGTACCTGAAGGGGCTGGGGCTCACCAACACCACGATTGGCGCCGACGCCAGCGGCCTCGACCCCGGCACCACCAGCACGCCCAGCGACATGGTGCGCCTGGGCGAGCAGGCGCTAGCCAACGTCAGCCTGGCGGCGATCGTGGCAGAAAAATCAGCGGGGTTGCCAACCGGCAGCTCCACAAACGATTACACAGTGTATAACGTGAACCGGCTCGTGGGGCAAGACGGCATCATTGGCATCAAGACCGGCAACAGCGATGAGGTGGGCGGCAATTTGCTGTTCGCCGCCAAGGCTGAGGCGGCCAAGGGCAAGCCGGTGACAATCATCGGCGTGGTCATGGGCCTGAACAGCCTGGATGCGGCGCTAAACACCACGCCGCCGTTGCTCGATTCGGTAAAGGCAAACGTGTACGTGGCCACGCCGGTGCACGCCGGCCAAACCATTGCCACATACCATACGGTATGGGGCGCTAGCGCCACGGCCACTGCCCAAAAAGACCTCAGCTTGGTAGCCTGGAAGGGCTCGGCCATTACGCCAAAGGTGGAGCTACAGCGGGCTGGCGTGGCCTATACGGCTGGCACGTCAGTGGGCACAGTATCTGTCACGTCCGGCACCAGCGCCGGCAGCACAGGCATCAATATGACGGCAGGCTTGCCCGGCCCGACGTTTTGGTGGCGCCTCACGCGGCACTAGACTGCAGGTGCGCCAAGAAATGGCGGCAACCGCCTATTTCATGGGATGGAAGTTGTACTCAAAGCCGGGCAGCTGTGCGCCCTGGCTTATGCTGCTGTCTGCATTCGCCTCAAAGACGTGTACGCCCGCCAAGCCGTTCTGGCCGGGGACACCCCGCGCGGCATCCACAGTCTCGTATGGGTTTTTGCTGTCTACCGGATGTAACACGGTGTTGAAACCGCTCAAATCCAGTGGTGTAAAGCTCACTGTGCCGTCGGTGTGGGGATTCTGGGTAACAACCCAGCCGCCGCCTAGCTCACTTGCCGGCCGCTCAGTGGAAGAAACAATGGGGTCGTTGATGCTGTAATCTGTAGCGCCGTCTGGGGCAACGATATCGACGGTGCCGTTGAATATAAGCAGTTGGTTCGGGCCATCGCCACCCATGCGGGGCGTGGGCTGGCTGGGGTCGGGCCGCACAAACGAGCCGTCCAGACCCTTGGCGAGTTCAACCGCCGCAAGCGACTCCTGGTTTGGGTTGGGCACAAATGGCGCCTGGGCCGGGGCAATATCTACCTGTGGCGAGGTATTGCCAAACAATGCCGGTAGCCCAAAGCCCAGCACCGCCCCGGCACCAACCACCCCCACAGCACCAATGGCGACAGCGCGGTTTACTTTCGCCCGGCGAGGAGCCTCAGATAGGGAAATTTGTTCACTCATTGCGCTCTATATAAACATAAAATTCTACCTAATACAAGGTAGAATCTAGAAACAGCCTGGTGGGCGATGAGGGACTCGAACCCCCGACATCCTGCGTGTAAAGCAGGCGCTCTAGCCAACTGAGCTAATCGCCCGTGCCCGTGGAGGTGGGTTTATTTTAACAGATTGCGGCGGGAAAGGGAATATGGCGTACGCGCCCAGGGAGCACCACGCCGCGCCAGCCACCCAGCGAGCCCCGCGCGCCTATTTTGTCAAAAAGTGGTACGGGATGTTGTCTAGCCCCTGCCAAACAATTTCCCCTTGGTCGCCTTGCCGGACTTCAAACAGCGCGTAGGCGGTGACTGTCTTTGCCGACCCGTCGTATGGTATGACGCCGTTGGCCACAATTGAGTTTTTGCCGGCTATCTGCACCTTTTTGGCTGGGATACGGGCAAAGGTGGCCGGGCTGGTGGTGCCGCCGTCGTAATCGATAGGGTTGAGCTCAATGTCGCCCATGGTGTCGCCAGTGGGGACTATTGACGGCAGATACGACATATTAAACGCGTAGTTATCTTTATTGGCGATTGTGGTGACCGAAAAATCCGCTTCTACGTATTGGTCCCCGGCGGCAGGCGCGTCCCCGGTTATGGCGGGGTTAGGCTTGACGCCCAGGAGGGTAACGCGGAAAGTACCATCAGTTGCCGCAGCGCCCAGGGGGATTGCCTTTTCGTTTGCGAGGTCTGAGGTGGTTGAAGTGGTGGTGGCTGCGCCCGTCTGCGAGCCCTTAGCAGGAGCCGGCTTATGGCCGCGCGCCAGCAAAAAGCCGCCCACAGCCAAGGCAAGCACCACAACGACGGCCACAACTACGAGCATTTTGCGCCCTTGCCCGCCCCCGGGAGTTGGGGTTGGCACGGCGGGCATTTGCTGCATTTGCTGCGTGGGCGGCACTGGTGCTGTGGGCACGCCGTCCATGGGCGGCGCCGGCTGTTGGTTGTCCTGGCCCGAGGGCTGAAGCGGTTGGGTATCCATACCGCTAAGCATAATAAGAAACGGCGGCAAACACAATGCGCCGGCGCCTATGGGCGGCTTTTACGCCACCACGCCAGCAGGTCTGTATGGGTCGCGAGCATCCAGTCGTCCATTACCTCGCCAGAGCCCGGAAGATCTTCCATGCCGCGCCAAACTGGCTCGCCGCCGGCCATATCATCTGAAGGGGTGATCTTTTGGCCCGGCGGCATAGAGGCGAGGAACACAATATTGAGCGCCGGCCTTCCCTCATACATACTAGGGTATGTCCCAAAACAAGACCCTAATGTAACATCGATTCCAAGCTCTTCTTTGGTTTCGCGGACTGCGGCCTGCTCGGCAGACTCATGGACCTCAACAAAACCGCCGGGGACATCCAGCATGCCTTTGCCTGGGTCGGCGCTGCGCACCCCAAAGAGGACTTTGCCATCCTTGATAATATAGATGCAGGCACCGAGCGCCGGATTGACCCAGTTTTCGTGGCCAGCCTCGCACATATACAAACTGTCGTTCTTTTGGATGGCGATTTTGCCGCATTTGGTGCAATAACGCTCCATGACGGTTTACGCCTCTTCCACAACCGTATCCACGGTCATCCAATCGCAAACGTTAGGGGTAAGCTCCACCACCCGTTTGTGCGCTGCCGACTGGGCGTGTTGCTCCATGGCCTCCAGGCTGGGGAAAATACCATCTTGCAGTAAATGGGCGCGCCCCTGTTTGAACGTCTCGGGGATGTGCTCTGCTACCGTCCAGTCAGTGACGCCAAGCTTTTCCGTAAGCCAACGGCCCATGTCGTTGAGGCGTGCGATTACCTCTTGCTTCTGCTCCTCGGTGGTAGATTCGTAGAACGTGAAGATTACGGTGTGCCTTATTTTCATCTTCCCATTCTACCATCTTGGGCCAGGAGCCGGCGCCAACAGATTGCTGGCGTACAGAGAAGCCCCAGGATGTCTTGGGGCTTTTCGTCTGGAAAATAATGTATCAAAACATGGTGCACCAATGCGACCTTAGATGGAACCAAATCGAAGCGAGCATTTTGCTGATGTACGAGAAGATGGTTGATTTAGGTTTATCTACAAAGAAGGTGCTATTAAGGAGCCTGGGTAGCCCCTAAAAACCCATGTAGTGCAACTGTTCTGACGTAAGTTTAGCCTTGTCTATGTAACATTGTTTATCAATGACCTGGCCGTAACATAGGCCGCATGAAGGAGACATTGCTGCGCAGGGTGTACCGCCGTCAACGTATCCTGGCACTTTCGTTAAGCCGGCCGTCCGCGGATCAGCGCTTCTATGAAAGAAAAAGAAAGTGAAACCTAATATCACAGCTAAAAACAATACGCCAGCGAATAAAAATGTAGCTTTGGAGACTCTCTTTATCACATCTTAAGCATAACTAGAAAACTAGCCAAAAACAAATGAACCAGAGAGGACTTGAACTTATGCAACAGATGAGAAAATAGCAAAACAAAAAGCGTTCCAAAAATTGAACGCTTTTGTATCTGTAAATTCAACTTGGTGCACCATTGCAGACGTTAAGATAACTTTTCCGGATGACCTAGAAGCCGATACAAAAGAGACTCGGGAGCTCCTCGATAGCTCTGCTGATAAGCAACCGAAAGGTTAATTAATACACCTGATTATGCGAGCCGATGTCGAGAAATTCATAATGATTTTCGGTCTCTCGATACACAACCCGCAGGTCGCCACCAATCGAAAAAGCACGTAGACCTTTCTTTGTCCCAACAAGCGGATGATCGTCTAAGGGATAGTCACGAATGCCCTCCGTAAATAATTTGAATCGGGCCTGGAATTGCTTCTTGCGTTTGGGGTTCGGAGAAATGCGGCTTTGAAAACTCTTTTCAAACTTACGGTGACGACGTATAGGCTTCATACCTACAAGTCTTTCATGAAGTCTTCGACAGAAGTAAATTCCTTTACCTTGCCTGCCTTCTTTTCCTCGTCAAGCTCGGCAATCATCTGCTCGTAGCGAGCGTTAGCTTCGGGGCTTAAGACTACCGCTTTACCGTCAAAATCAAGCTTGCGACCATCAGCCTCCGCCTTAGCCCATACCCGAATGTAAGCCTGCGCGGAATCAAAGCCTAAACTGTGAGCACGACGCTCCAAGCCTTCACGAACATCTTGATCAATAGGGATTTGTAGTTTTGTAGTCATAGTACTAAAATGGTATCAAAATAGTATGGTAATGTCAATTACGAATTATTTGTCCTTACGATGGCGAAAATAGATTAAAGCCATTGCAAAATAGGTGCCAAATGTGACTACGGCAATACTTTGCCCAATTATCAGAGATACGTCACCTAGGGCGGCAAATTTAATGATAATAATTATGATTGCGGCGTAACGGATTGTCATTCCGGCGAGAGATAAATCCTCAGATGACTTTCTTCGGTAAATACGCCTAATCTGCAAGACGATATCAATATTTAGGGCAATATACGACAGAAGCGTTAACCAATCCAGAATATCCATATGACTTAAGTTTAACGCATGTCGACCTATAGGCCTATTACCAGGGAGGACTTGAACCCATGCAACAGATCAAATACCACATCAAAACAAAAAGAGTTCGGAACCAAACTCTTTTGTATCTGTAAATTCATCTTGGTGCGCGAGAGAGGACTTGAACCTCCACAGGATTGCTCCCACTACCACCTCAAAGTAGCGCGTCTACCATTCCGCCACTCGCGCGTGTTGCCTGGCTATTTTAGCGGTTTTGGGGCAAAAATTCAAGATGCGCCGCCGCGCACGGCATGCAGCGCTGCCTAAAATACTTGCCACACCATATTTATAATGTACAATCAAAACCTATGCTTGAGCAGCCCCCGGCCGACCCAACTAATTATGCCCGCGCTTTTGGCACCGACTTCATGCTGCCCATGACCTGGCGCTACAAGCGGGAGGTGCGTACCGGCCTGGCTATAGACACAGGAGGTATGGCCGAGGACGCGCTCAGCTGGCAGCCAGGCCCAAATGACGGCCAGCACATCCTCACAGTGAGTGTCGCCGACCCCGGCAGCTTCCTGTATGGTGCAGACCAGTTTATCGCCCAAGTTGCACGCGATGCCCACAGCACCACAACCGGCAGACACATACACCCCCTGTCGTCGGCAGCTGTCCAACCCCGCCAGTTCGCGCTACTGGGAGAAGACGGGCGCCCTGCACTCAGCATCCACCTGCCCATCGACAGGCACGGCCTGGGCGAAGCCTATGTGACACGCGACGTCTTATACGCCCAACGGCTCCACCCGCAGGAAGCCACTGCCATACTACACAATACCCACCACAGACAGCATGGAGTCCTGCGCGGCATACAGCAGGCGCTCACCCTGTACCGTGCGGGGCGCTACCGGCACATGCACAAGCCAGTCCCACCGAATGGTCTCGACGGAGGCGAAAAACTGGTCACTGAAGCGACGCTGGCGGCCGGCCAAGGCATCGGCCGGCTTGCGCTGCGGCATGGCATCAGGCTTTTCCACGTCAATACCGCCATCCCCGCCGACCTGCTGCCGGAGATCTCCGACCCGCAGGACCGTGTAAGCCTCCTTGGCTCATTTTCCCAAAAATGGTTGGACACGCGGCTCCCGGTAGTGAACACCCAGTATGGCGTAGACTCCCTGGCGCCAATCAGCCGGTCGCTGCGGGATACTATATCTTTTATTAATAACTGCAACATAGTGGCGCCACTCCTCTACGGCCAACCAGCGCCATTTCCTGCAGATATCATGCGCAGCATCGCCCGGAGCGAGAATGGGCGCCAGGCGGAAAACCAACGGAGGCAGGCGGTACGCGCCCGGCTATTAGAGTGGGACACCGTTACGGCTGACGCCCTCGGGTTGCAGGCCATGCTGGAATTAGGGAAATATGTGTCGCCAACAGTGCTAACCAAAGCCCTCTTTGAGGCTGCCGGCCGAGAGCGAGACATACAACATGCCAAAGAAACTGCAGCGGGCATAATCGCCGCACATCCCTACCTGGCAAACGTCGTTATACAGCTGGCCACGGCGCGGCGCCACATTGACCCAGCGCTTGCCGCCGGGCTGACGTTTAAAGTTCCCGGCAGCCGTAACCCGAAAAGCACAGAAACATTAGAGAGCCAGATCGGTTTTCTGGGGGAAATAGCCGGGCTGCCACGCTTGCGGCACCAGCTTGTGGAACGGGCCAGGGAGCGCGCCAACAACCGGGCCGCCAGCGCGGCTGCGACCCTGAAAGTTGAACGAGCGCCCGCCGCCCCCGTCCCAGCTGGGCAGATAGACCAGAAGTCTAACGCGCTCACCCTCTTACATGGCCGCCAGGACGCCAACCGCGGCCAACACCCAACCTACACCTTCCCAGACGAAACCTCTAACGACTGCGTCGTCTACGTCATCGACACCGACCCTGACGCCACGGTGTACACTGGCCTTGGGTCGGCCAGCACCAGGCAAGAGTCCAAGCACCTTGCGGCCGCCGACGTACTGCGCAAACTGCCCAAGCGGTCATTTGGTGCGGCCAACGACCACTGGCTCGCCGCACAAGCCGCGCGGGAAGGACAAGAAGGGCATTAGCCTACGACCGCGGCATATGGTCGTACAAATGGTCCATAGAATAGCTGTTGCGCAGCAGTGGCTTGACCGCGTCGAGCGTGACGTTGACCTTTACGCCAGGGTTCAGCGTGCCGTACGGGTCAAAAATCTGCTTCACTTTTTGGAAGAGGGCGTAAATTTCTGGGCCGTACAATTTTTCTAGGTATGGGGCGCGAAGGCGGCCGTCGCCGTGCTCGCCGCTGGTGCTGCCGCCCAAGGAGATCACCAAATTGTAGTATTCGTCCAGCAGGCGGAAGGCTTTTTGGCGGTCGCCCACCTGGCTGAGGTCCATAAATGGCTGCATGTGCAGGTTGGCGTCGCCGGCGTGTCCCCACACTGCGGCTTGCAGGTGGTTGCGGGCAAACAATTGGTACACGCCTTCCAGGTACTCGCGGAAACGCTCTGGCGGCACCACGCCGTCCTCAATAACTGGCAGCGCCTTCAGGCCGCCCTCGCCGTGCGCCACCACCGTGGCTGATGAGTGGCGGATTTTCCACAACTCCTCTTGCTTCACTGGGTCGGCTTCCTGCACCACGCTGCTAGCGTGCGCCTCCAAAAGCTTGCGCGCCTTTTTGGCGAGTTTTTTCTGGTTGCGCTCGCCGGGCGTGTCCAGCTCCACCAGCATCACCACCTTGGGGAACGGCTTTGGCACTAAGTCTTTGAGCAAATTGGGGTTGAGCTTGTCTACCACGGTAAGCAGTTGCTCGTCCACCATCTCTATGGCACTGGGCATTTCGGGCAGGGCGCGCAGCTCCAGGACAGCGCTTTGGGCCTTCTCGATGCTGTCAAAATGGGCTACCAACAGCGTGGTCTGGGGGTTGTAGGCCTCGGTGTCCAGCACAATTTCGGTGATGATGCCGAGTGTGCCCTGCGATCCCACAAGCAGCGGCGTAAGGTCCAGCGAGCCGTCGCGCCGCTTGATGTCCATGAGGTCGTAGCCGGCGGAGTTCTTGGTGACGCCAAGGCGCATTTTTTCTATAAGCTCGGCGTTTTCGTCGCACATGGCGTCGATGGCGCGGTAGATTTCGCCCTCAAAAGTGCTCAGGCCCAGCTTTTTGCCCAGCTCTTTTTTGGTGAGCCGGCCGGTTTCCATGACCTCGCCGTTGGCCAGGACAACACGCAGGGCGCGGACGTAATCGCGCGTGCTGCCATATTTGACGCTTTTTTCGCCGCTGGCGTTATTGGCCACGGCACCGCCGATGGTGGAATACTCCAGGCTAGCCGGAAAGGGCGGCAGGTAGCGGCCGTGCGTCTGCAGCGTTTGCTGCAGCTTGCCGTAGTTGGCGCCCGGCTCTACAATGGCCACGCCGGTTTTGTCGTCTAATTCCAGGATGCGCCGCATGTGCGCCGGGAAGGCCAGCATGATGCCGCTGCCCAGCGCCGCGCCAGATTGGTCGGTGCCTGCGCCACGCGCCGTTATAGGGATGACACGGCCGCGCTCGGCCAGCTGCCAGGTGAAGCGCGCCGTTTTGCGCACGTCGTTTTCATTGCGCGGATACGCCACCAGCGCGGGCACAACAGACAAAATGCTGCCATCGGTGGAAAAGTAGCGCCGGGCGTCCGGGCTAATCATCACCTCGCCAACTAAGTGCTCCTGTAAATAATGCGCAACTTTGCTCATCTGTTTTTGTTCCCTCTGGTGGGTGGCGTGGACGTTCTACTCATTAACTTTACCATGATAGCATAGCTGCTATTGCTGGCTGACGGTTATGTGCGTGGCGGCTTCGTCCATGGTGGCCATTTGGGCGGTGTCTGTGGGGCCGCTGGCACTAATGCACTGGCGGGCGATTTGGGCGCGGGTGGTGTCCTTGAGGATGACGACGCTGTAATGCACGCTGGCGTGCTTGCTGCCTTCGGTGAATTCATAGGTAAGGGTTGGCATGCTGTAGGCGGCCTTGCCGTCGGTACTCTTTAGCAGGAGCACTTTGCCGGCGTTGGGGCCATCTACGGTGGCGCCGGCCTTGCGCAGGGCGTCAATTTGCGGCGCGACAATGGCGTTGGTGTCTGCGCCCGGCAATTGGACGGCAGTGACGATGGCGATGCTCAGGTTGCAGGCTTTGTCTGCCGTGGCGCCCTTGACATTGTAGCTGTAGGCGTTAGCTTGGGTAACGCTGTTGGCGTCAAAGGCGCTGAGGTCGGCCGGCGGGCTAAATGTAATGGTGTTGAGCGTGCCCAGATCCACTGCACTGGCCGTGGCCGTGCCCGAAGATTTTTTGGCGGCGTTGTTGGCAGTGTCGTGTTTTTTGCCGCCAAACAAGAAGAACGCGGCGGCCACAATGGCAAGCAGCACCAGCAGGCCGGCAAGGACCAGCATGGGCGTGGGCTTTTTCTTGGGCGCGTTAGCGCCCATCATGCCGTCACCGCCAGCGCCGCCCATTACTGGGGTGGGCGCGCCCATATTGGGCATACCGCCGGGCGCCCCCACTCCGGGCTGCATCGGCTGCGGGCCAGGCGCTGCCATACCCGGCATGGATGGCGGAGCGCCGGCGCCGGGCACGTTCCCCGGGGCGGGCGGCATCTGCGCCGGGCCGCCGAGGCCTTTTTGCCAGTCGGAGCCGCTTGTCCCGCCAGAACCCGGCGGCATCATTTGCGGGCCGCCAGGCACTTGCCCGTCAGCGCCTGGCTGGTTTGCATTCGGCTCCATGTCGCCCCCTTCTAAGACAATCTTATAATTGGCTTATTATAGCATGAGCGGGATCGGGCAGCTAGCGGGTGGGCGGCAACCACTGGGAACCAACCTGGGAGTGGGGGCGGTTTGAAAAGGAATGGGGGCCCAAGCCAAAAAAGATTGGAGCGGAAAACTGACCGTAGACAATCCCCTTCTGTTGAAGGCCTTTGGCATTGGGTTTGATACTTGACCTTCGCCGCGAAAGATTTGAAATCAAATAGCAGATACAAAACAAAAAGGCTCCGAGTTTCGGGAACCTTCTTATCTGTAATGCTAATTTGGTGCGCGAGAGAGGACTTGAACCTCCACGAGTGTTAAGCTCACTAGTACCTGAAACTAGCGCGTCTACCAATTCCGCCACTCGCGCGTGAACTGGGATAGTATAACACAAGGTTGTCGCCAGGGGTAGTGCCTTGGAGGCAAAACGTAGGCGCTAAAAAGTTGGGTCAAGCGTAGTGCAACCGGAGCGCATATGCGCGCCGCGTGTAACGCACAACTTTTAGCGCCTACGTTTTGCCCTGGGCCGGGCTTACTTCCGGACTTCGCGGATCTCCCAGTTGGCCACGTTGCTGAAGCGCTGCGCATCGGTGTTCACCGGCGTCTCGTCCAGACCATACACCTGGCCATGCGTGAGGTACAAAAAGCGCGGCTGGTACAGCCCGATGGCCGGCAAGTCGGCCTGCCAAGCCTGCAAAAATGGCTGGTACTTTACGGTGCGCAGCGCCGGGTCAAGCCGGGTGCGGCCGGCCTCCAGCGAGGTATCGGCCTTGGGCGAATTATACGCCGAGAAGTTCAGCCGCGACGGCGACCGCAAATCGATCTGTGAGCTGTCCCAATACACATACACGTCCGGGTCAACCCCAAGCGCAATGCCATACAGCAGCACGTCGTACGGGCGTGAGGCCTGCGGCGACGGCGCCTGGGACAGCGTGCCCTGGAAATCGGTGTCGCCCTGGCCCATGAGCTTTACCTCGACGCCGGCGGTTTTCCAGTAGGCAGCCAGCTGTTTGGCCACTGGGCCGTACTCGCTATCGTTGTGGTAGTACAGCGACACTTCCAGTTTTTGGCTGCCTTTGCGGCGGGTGCCGTCTTTGCCCAAAATCCAGCCGGAGTCTTGCAGGATTTTTTGGGCGCCAGCCGGGTCGAAGCCCTGCTGCGCATACTGCGGGTTGTACCCGAGTTGGCCATGCAACAGGGGCTCGCGCACCGACTGCGTGGCGTACGGCACGCTGCCGGCAACTGCCGCCGTGTCTTCGGAGGCGGCCAGCGCGCGGCGCACGCCTTCGTCGGACGTGGGACCGTCCAGGGTGTTAAAAAACGCCATAACTGCCGCGGTCAGGGGCAAGTTATACACGCGGGTGCCGCCATCTTTTTTGAGGCTGTCCGGCACGCTGGTAAGGCCGGCCACGGCATTCACCTCTTGATCCTTAAAGCTGGATATAAGTTGCTGCTGCGAGCGGAAGGTGCGCACCACAAACCCGGTGAGCTTCGGCTTGCCTGCATAGTAGCCGGCAAAGCCCTTTAGGGCGATGTGCTCCTCGCGCTTATCCGACGTGGAACCAGTCAGCTCAATGGCCTGCCACTGGAACGGCCCGGAGCCCACCGGCTGCGTGGTGTTAAACGCCACCGAGCGCATGTCGGCCATCCGCGTCGCCCCCAGCAAGTGCTTAGGGATAATGCCATTGGTGAGCGAGTACGGGAATGAAGCCAGCACATTGGGCAGCGTAAAGGTGACAGTGAGCGGGCCGGGCGCGGCCACGGTAATCCCCTGCCAGCTGCCATACAGGGGCGAGTGGGCGTCGGCGCTTTGGATGACTTGGTAGGTAAACAGCACGTCCGCGGACGTCAGCGGCTGGCCGTCGTGCCATTTTAGGCCGGGGCGCAGCTGTACGGTGTAGGTTGTGCCGCGGGCATCCACGCCCCAAGAACTGGCCAGGTCGCCCACCAGCTGGTTGTTTGGCCCATAGCGCAGCAAACCAGAAAATAACAGGTGCGAAACCGTGGTGTCTGCCAGGCTAGTAGCGTATACCGGGTTGGCGTTGGTGAACATGCCCAACACGCCCTCGGTGTACGTGCCGCCCGCCGCCGGCTGCAGCGTCTGGAAGTAGCCGCCCAGCGCCCGCGTCTGCGAGACCACCGCCCCCAACAGCAGCACCACCAACAAAATCCAGGCCGTCATAAAGCGCCAGACTGCGCCAAGCCGCTCCAGCCGCTTAAAAAAATCGTCTTCCAGGCGTTGCTCGGCAACGGCGCCGATCTCTTCTACTTGGCGCTTTTGCAAACGCAGCGTACGGCGGAAGCGGAGTTTGAGCGCGCGCCTGCGGTCAATGCTGCCCATCTTGCCGCCCTACTTAGAAATCACTACGCCTAAAATGAGTGAGCTGGCGAAAATGACCGCCATGATGATCGTGAGTTGGTAGATGGTCTTGTCTGTGCCCCGGCGCTCGGTGTTGATTTCGCCCGCGCCGCCCAGGCCCGCGCCCAAAGAAGCGCCGCGCGTCTGCACCAAAACAAGGATGGTCATCAGGAGCATCGAGATAACCGTAATGTAATTGTAAATACTAAGCGGGTGGGTCATTTTTCGTGCATCTCCAAAACAGCTGTCACTAGATAGTTTACCAGCCCGATGATAACTCCTGCAAGCACCGCGCCCCAAAAGTTGGTGACGTGCAGCGGCGAGTACAGCTCGCTGGCCAGCCAAACGCTAAAGCCGTTGATGACCACCATGAACAACCCCAGCGTGAAAAATATGGCCGGCAGGCTCAAAATAATGACCACCGGGCGGATAACGGCGTTGACCACGGCCAGGATGAGCCCAGACAGCAGCACCACACCAAAACGGCTCCCGCCCTGGAAATTGATGTGCGAGCTGAGCAGCCCAGCCGCAATCCACAGCCCTAAGCTGCAAACAAACCAGCGCACCAGAAAACGATACAAAAATCCGTGGTTCATGCTTTTCTCCAGTATAGCACAAGCAGCTTACAATTCGCGGGGCAGTTTGCGGGTGAGCACCTCGCAGCCGTC
The DNA here is from genome assembly GCA_035479375.1 of Saccharimonadales bacterium (SeqCode). GTDB lineage: Bacteria > Patescibacteriota > Saccharimonadia > Saccharimonadales > UBA4665 > PMNU01. The sequence goes on from DATIIT010000004.1 coordinate 111,524, forward strand.
TTCGGTGATGAGCACGTCATCTTCAATGCGCACGCCAATGGCCTCAGCGCGGATGTAAATCCCCGGCTCCACGGTGATGACCGTGCCGGGCTTGAGCGGCTCGTCATAATCGCCGGCGTCGTGGGCGTCCAGGCCTAAAAAGTGCGACGTGGCGTGCGGGAAGTACTGGGCGCGCACCGCCTCTTGGGTGATGCTCTTGATAAGCCCCAGCTCGCGCAGCTTCTCGCCCACAAAGGCCTCGATTTGCTTTTCGTACTCGCGCAGCAGCACGCCCGGTTTTAAGAGGGAATACGCGTAATCTTGCGCTTGCTGCACGGCTTCGTGCACCTGCTGCTGGCGGCGCGACGGCCGGCCATTCAGCGAAATGGTGCGCGAAATATCGGCCACGTAGTGGTTGTAGCTGGCGCCGATGTCTAAAATTACCAGCTCGTCACTGGCCAGTGCGGCATTGTTGGCCACGTTGTGCAGGGTGCAGGCCCGGGCGCCGCCGGCCACAATGGGCGAAAAGCCGTGGCCCTCGGCGCCGCGCCGCCGGAAGCCGCGGGTGATGTCCGCCTCCAGCTCGTATTCGTAGGCGTATTTGGCGAGCCTTACCGGCCGCGTCACTTCTTTAATGCTCTCGGCCGTGATGTCGATGGCGCGTTGCAGCGCCTGGATTTCCAGCGGCTGCTTCACCATACGCATCCGCGACAGGTGCTGGCGCAGGTCCAGGAGGTCGGCGTGCGGGTTAATTTCTTTAATGCGGGCGATCAGCCGCCGCCGCGCCGGGTTGGTGTACATGCCATAAAAATCCAGGTAAGCCTGCGGCGCGGCCAGGGTGGCCACGTGGCGCACTTTTTTAAGGCGCGCCTCCAGTTGCTTCCAGCCCTCTTTTTCGGTGAGGACGTCTTTGATGCCGGAGCGGCGCGCCAGATCTTCGGTGTCGATGGCGCCGTCAAACGTTTCTATAACCGCCTCGCGCTTGGGCACAATGAGGTATTCTCGCCCCTTGTCCATCACCAAAATGACGTCTGGCTCATCGACGCCGGTGAGGTACCAAAAGCTGCCATCCTGCTTAAACGGGTAGGCTTCGTCGGCCGAGCGCTGCTGGGCACCGAAGGCGGTCAGGACAATCGGCGCCGTGCCGGTAAACAGCTGGCGCAGGCGCTCGCGGTTGGCCGCAAAAAAGTCGCTTCCAAACTCCACTTCCATTTCAGCATTTTAGTATAGCACATAATGCGGATGCGGGCACCGAAGGCGCCTAGCCCAGTGCGGCGCGGATGGCCTGGGCACGCGCCGCGCCCACCACTTTGGCCAGCTCGGCCTCTGGTGCCTGCATGACGCCGCGCAAGGAGCCAAACTCGCGCAGCAGTTTTTTGCGCGTGGCCAGGCCCACACCAGGCACGTCGTCCAGGTGCGAGCTGGTTTGCCGCCCGCGCTTCAACACTGAGTGGTAGGTGACAGCAAAGCGGTGAGACTCGTCGCGGATGCGCTGCAGCAGCTTCACCAAATTGGTGCTGTGCGGCAGGTTTACCAGCGTAAAATCGTCGCTTACGGTTTTGAAGCCGCCCAGGCGGTGCATGGCGTCTTCGTTGAGCGTGACATTGGAGGTGCCGTGCTGGATAACGATTTGCTCCTCGCGCTTGGCCAGCCCAATAAACGGGATGCGCGCGCAGCCGGCCGCGTCGCGGGCGCGGATGGCGGCGTCCAGTTGTCCCTTGCCGCCGTCTATGAGCACCAAGCCCGGCACGCCCCAGGCCTTGCGGTTTTTGTCGCTTAAGCGGCGCGAGATGGTCTCGTTCATATTATAGAAATCGTTGTTGTGGTCTTTGCGCGTCTTAAATTTGCGGTACTCGCCCTTGTTGCTGACGCCGTTGGTGAAGACCACCATGCTGGCCACCACGTCGGTGCCCTGCATGTGCGAGATGTCGTAGCCCTCGATGCGCGCCGGGTAGTTGGGCAAGCCCAGGAGATCCACGAGTTCGGTAAGGGCGTGGTCTTTGCTGATGTCCAAAAATTCTTTTTCGCTAAAAATGACCTGCTTGGTGAGGTTTTGCAGCGCAAATAACTGGTTGCGCAGGCGGGCGGCCAGCTCAAAATCTTTGGCCTTGGCGGCGGCGCGCATGTCTTTTTCTATCTCGTGCTCGATGGTTTGGCGCTTGCCCTCTATGACGGCCATGAGGCGGCGGAGGTTGGCGCGGTAGGCCTCCAGGCTGGTCTTGCCCTCTTCCAGGCCAGGGTCGAGGCCCAGGTGGTAGTACAGCGTGGCGCGCTTTTGCCCGGCCGCGCGCTTGGTGGCAAACGGGAAGATGCGGCGCAGCAGCTTGAGCGCGGTGCGCACGCTAAGGGTGCTCAGGTACGGGCCAAAGTAGCGCGCGCCGTCGTCTAGCGGGCGGCGGGTGGTGGTTACCGTGGGATAGCCGCTGTCGTAATCGATGCGGATGTAGCTCAGGCTTTTGTCGTCGCGCAGCATGATGTTGTAGCGTGGCATGTAGCGGCGGATCATTTCCGCCTCTAGGAAGAGCGCCTCAATCTCGCTCTCCACCACCATCCAATCGGTATCGTGGATTTCGGCCACCAGCGCCTCAGTCTTGGGGTCGCGCTGCCGCGATTTTTGGAAATACTGCCGCACGCGGTTATTCAGCCGCGCCGCTTTGCCCACGTAAATAATCTCGCCGCGCGCGTCTTTATGGAAGTACACGCCTGGGTCTTTGGGCAGGGTTTTGAGCTTTTGCGCCAGTGCGTCGGTCATGTCTTTATTATACCGCCCGGGCGGCTATGACGGGCCGCAAGTAAAAATGAAGTTAACAAGCGCCCGCGAGCCATCCGACGCTGACGGGGCTGGCATGCTCACGCGCAGCATGTCGCCAGTGTTGTCGTCGGTCATTTGCATGGCGGACCAGAGGCCGCCGGCCGCCAGGTCGTTATATCTAAGAATCGGGCCAAAGCCATCTACTGTTACGGCGATTTCGCCGGCGCCGTCCAATGTATCAACGGTTATGTCCTCGCGCCACCCGAGCGGTGTGCCATCGGCGCTGGTGCGCATGTCGCCCATATCAATGACCGTGGGGTGCAGCGCGTCCACCGGCACCACGATGCTTGCCCGTGGCTGGCGTTGGCAGTCCAGATAATACCCTTCCGGATTGGGCCGGCCGTCGGCCGCCAGGCCAGCAAAGCCTAAGCTGGTTGTAAGCGTAAGGCCTACGGCGCGCACTGTCCATGATGATTCACCCCGTACCATCTGTACAGTGTAGCATTACTGCGCTGGCTTCTGGCGCTTAAACTCCAGCCAGCGCTCCAGCGTGCAGTGCCGCGGCCACTGTTTGGTGCGGTCTGGGTAGTCTAAGAGTTCCTCGGTGTGCACCCAGTGGCGTTTGCGGTCGCTGGTGATGCGCTCGGGGAAACGGATGCCGTCCAGGTGGTCGATTTCGTGCGCGGCGATGCGGGCGCTAAAACCTTCCAGTATTTTTTCGCGCAACACGCCGTCGGCGCCGAGGCCGCGGATCTTCAAGGCCAGCGGGCGGCGTACCAACCCCCACACCGGCCCGGTGGAAAAGCAGCCTTCGCGCTCCTCCACGGTCTCGCGCGAGCGCCACACCACCACTGGGTTTATAAAGCACTCTAGCTTGCCGTAATGCCGGCGGTCCATGCCAACTTTGGTGTCAATAAGGATGATGCGCCACGGCTCGCCAATTTGCGGCGCGGCCAAGCCCACCAGCGTGCGGCGCTTTTTGCGGCCGTCGCCCTTACGGCGCTGGTCCGCCGCAATGGCGTACATGCGGGCGACCAGCTCCTGGAATTGCGGCGCTGTAATTTTCTCGGGCGGCACCGTTTGCGCCCGGTTGTTGAGCTGCGGGTCTTGCGGGCTGGCCATGCCGCGGCGTTGCTCGTCGGCAAAACGTAGAATATCTGCCTCGGTCAGCCTGTATTCGTCCGGATCGGGAATGCTTTGCAATGCCACGTTAGGCCCCTCCCATTGCTCCATCTAGTATAGCAGGATGGCTGGGGCGGGTGCAGGCGGGTTTGTTCTTACGGTGATCGTTACATAATACACAACAATTTTCATACGGGTGGCGGGGGCGGCGCCGGCGTGTCCCATGGAAATCTGGAGGCAAAATCCAGCTTGTGGTGCGTACTCCGTAGAGCGCATTATATAAGCACAATGGGCTTGAGTGGGCGCTCCAGCGGAACCAGCAGGAGGTGGCACATCGGCGGGCATCACCACTCGGAAACTTAACAGAGAGGTGGATGTAATGTTTACGAGACTCCATAGATGGCGCCTGCTGCACCGCACCAATATGGTCATAAGCAGCCTGGCCCTGGTTATTTCGGTAATTGTCCCCGTGCTTACCGCGCCGCTTAAGGCGCACGCCACAGTTACGCTCTCGCCGCTGCATGTCAGCACGGACAACAGCCGGTACTTCGCCGACAGCAACAACAACCCGGTGTTCCTGTTTGGCGACCATACCTGGCAGAACTTCATCGACTCGGGCAACGGCAACCCGCCCAGCGCCTTTAACTACAGCGACTACTTATCATATATAAACGCCCGCGGCGCCAACTGGTTCCGCCTATGGGATTGGGAACAAACCCGCTGGTCTAACGAGACGAGCGACAACAGCTACTGGTTTGGGCAATCGGCCTACAACCGCGTGACCGGCCATGGCACGGCCAACGACGGCGGCAACAAGTTTGACCTCACCAGCTTCAACCAAGATTACTTTGACCGCATGCGCTCGCGCGTGATCCAGGCCGGTGAAGATGGCGACTACGTCTCGGTAATGCTCTTCAATGGCTGGAGCACGGAGTGCAAAGGCACCGGCGGCAGCTGCGGCAGCTACAACCAGCCGTTTGTGGGGCACCCGTACAACTCGGCCAATAACATCAACAGCATCAACGGCGACCCCAACAATGATGGCCAGGGCTACGAGGTGCACGAGTATGACTCCGGCGACGCCAACAGCGTAGCCATCGTGGGCATGGAAGACGCCTATGTGCAGAAAGTCGTGGACACCGTTGGCGACCTGCCCAACGTCATGTACGAAATCTGCAACGAATGCAACGGCAGCTCACTGGACCGCGCCTGGCAGAACCACATGGTAGACCTCGTGCACAGCTACAGCTACAGCGAATTTAGCACCACGCCCATGGTGGGCTTCACGCTGGAGTGGCCAAACGGCAGCCTCTTTGCCATGGACACTTCCAACGCCGACTGGACCTCCTTTGGCGGTAGCATCTCTAACCCGCCGCTTAACGACGGCACGAAAGTAGTCATCCAGGATACCGACCACGTCTGCGGCACCTGTACCGATAACGAGTGGCCGTGGTTGGCGACAACAAGGGGGCAAAATATATCCTTAATGGATACTTACGACGGCGCAGGCTATGGCAACGGCGCCTATAGCCAGGGCGACGTCCGGTCTGATTCATCCTGGGAGAATATGCGCCACAATATGGGGCAGGTCCGCACCTGGATGGGCATGCTTGACCTCAAGCATGCGGTGCCGTCGGATACGCAATCGTCTACCGGTTATGCGCTGGTAAACGACGGGACGGCGCACGATGACCAATACCTGGTATTCTCTAAATCCGGCTCCAGCAGCTTTACGGTGGACTTAAGCAATACGGCCGGCAACGTCATACCCACTTGGTATGACGTGACTACAGAGGCCATAACCACTGGCTCGCCAGTGGCCGGCGGCAGCAGCAGCCAAAGCTTTACGAAGCCAAGTAGTTCCACGCATGGCTACGCCCTGTTACTGCTTGAAGAAGACACTACCAACCCCACGGTGAGTGTCACCGCGCCAAGCGCCAGCGCCACAGTAAGCGGCAGCAGCGTGACGCTGAGCGCCAGCGCCTCGGACAACCGCGGCATCGCCGGCGTGCAGTTTAAAGTAGACGGAACCAACGTGGGCAGCGAGGACACTACGGCGCCGTACTCAGTAACCTGGGACAGCACCGGTGTCGGCAACGGCTCGCACACTATTACAGCCGTGGCACGCGATACCAACAGCAATACCACCACCAGCTCCGGCGTCAGCGTCACCGTGAGTAACAGCGCACCGAGCGGCCTAGTAGCCGCCTGGGGCTTCAACAACTCCAGCACACCCATGGCCGACAGCTCCGGCAACGGCTACAGCCTAACCTGCACCAGCACCTGCGCCACCTACACCAGCAGCGGCGGGCACGGCACCAGCAGCGGCGCTTACGACTTTAGCGGCACCAATGACGGCCTGCAAACTTCGGTAGAATCGCCGTTTGACTTCACCACCGCCATGACCGTCGAGTTCTGGTTTAAGACACCTTCCCCGTCCTACGACTGGGGCGCCACCTGGGGTACATGGGTGGCCAAGGGCGACTCAGCATGGAGCCTGGGACGCTACGGCGGCTACGACAGCGTAGACTACAGCACCTACAATGGCAGCTCCTGGCACGACGCCCGCAGCAGCACCTACAACACCGACACACTCAACGACGGCAGCTGGCACCACTTTGCCGCCACCTATGACGGCACCTACAAGAAGGTGTACGTAGACGGCAGCTTAGTAAACACTTACAGCTACAGCGCCACACTCAATAACAACAGCTACGATGTAAGCCTAGGCCTGAACTTGGAGGACGGCCTGCAATACAACGGCATGCTGGACGACGTGCGCATCTACAACCGCGCACTCACCAGTACTGAGGTGGGCACCGACATGAACACGCCGGTAAACTAAAAACCTTTCTTAAAACACCTTTAACCCCCTCCTTTCGGGATGCTACCGCCGGCCAAAATCGCCGGCGGTAGTTTTATATCAACCGTTACCATAACAATCCATAGTAGTAAAAACAACATATTTTTATCTGTTTGCTTGACAATCCTGCTATAATGGGAACTATTGTAAACGTTAATGGAAAGGCGCCAACATGACATCACTACCTACCGGTTGCACTGCTGCGTGTGTCAGCGGCCGCCTGCGCGGCTAAGCTGCGCACCATTCGTGCCCTCGTTTTAGACATTTTTGTCATACATATTACCTAACTCCGAAAAGCGGAGACCCTGCTATGGAAAAATCAGATATTACCAAAGAAACTATCCGCTACTACTGGCGGCACATGCGCAAATATCCGCGCAAGCTGCTGGGCATTTTTATAACCGTGCCGTTGTCAGTGCTGCTGCTAGGCTTCATCCCGTCTTATGTTGTGTCGCGTATTCTACAACGAGTTAGCAGCGGACACTACGTGCATGGCCAATTGTGGGCCAGTTTTGGGCCAGACCTACTTTTGTACGCCGGCGCGGTGCTGCTGAGTGGCGTGGTCCTGTGGCGCATCGCCGTGTATTTTGTATGGACGCTAGAAATTAACGTCACCCGCGACGTTTACCGCGACGTGTTCGACCACCTCATGGGCATGAGCGCTAACTTCCACAGTAACCGCTTCAGCGGCTCGCTCGTCTCGCAAACCAACAAGTTAGCGGGCGCCTACGTCATGCTGGCCGACGCCGTTATTTTCGAGACGCTTACCCTGGCCCTGGCCTTCATCTTCACCTTTGTAATTTTAGTGCCGCGCGTGCCGTGGATTGCCACTTTCCTGATAGGCTTTGCCCTGGTGTTCATCGCGCTGTCGCTAAAAATCAGCAAAAACGTGCGTGAGTTGCGCCACAGAGAGGCTAGCGCCGAAACCGCGCAGACCGGGCAGCTGTCCGACACAATCACCAACATCATGGCGGTCAAAAGCTTTGCCGGCGGAGGTATTGAGCGCAAACTATTTGCCCGGGCAACTGGTGAGACGGGCGCCGCCTCGCACCGCGTGATGCGCGCCGCCACCAAGCAAGACGCCATTTTTGGCGCCAGCACCACGCTGGCCGGCGTCGTGGCCTTGGTGTTGGCCGTGGCTAGCATGGTGCTGTTCCACGCCAACGTCGGCACGGCGTTTTTGGTAATCACCTACTCCAGCGGCATCACCCAACGGCTGTGGGACTTTGTGCGCGGGACGCTACGCAACTACAACCGCGGCCTTGGCGACGCCCGGGCGATGATTGGCGTCTTGGCCATTGAGCCAGAGGTGCTCGACCCAGAACAGCCAGAAAAAGTCCGCATTAAACAAGGCGAGATCACCTTCGACAACATGGCCTTCACCCACCCGGACTCGCGCAGCAACGAGACGCTGTTTGATGGGCTCAACCTGCGCATCAAAGCCGGGGAAAAGATTGGGCTGGTGGGGCACTCTGGCTCGGGCAAATCCACGCTCACCCGTTTGCTGCTGCGCTTCAGCGACGTGGACGGTGGCCGGATTTTAATTGACGGCCAAAATATCGCCGCCATCACCCAGGACGACCTGCGCCGCAACGTGGCCTACGTCCCCCAAGAACCGCTGCTGTTCCACCGCACCATCCGCGAAAACATTGCCTACGGCAAGCCGGACGCCACCAAAAAAGAGATCGAGGCAGCGGCGCGCAAAGCCTACGCCGGCGAGTTCATTGCCCACCTGCCGCAAGGCTACGACACCTTGGTAGGCGAACGCGGTGTGAAGCTGTCCGGCGGGCAGCGGCAGCGCATCGCCATTGCCCGCGCCATCTTAAAAGACGCACCCATTTTGGTGCTGGATGAAGCCACCAGCGCGCTGGACAGCGAGAGCGAAAAGCTCATCCAGGCCGCCTTATGGGAGCTTATGAAAGGCCGCACGGCCATTGTAATCGCCCACCGCTTAAGCACCATCCAAAAAATGGACCGCATCATTGTGCTAGAGGATGGCGCCATCGCCGAAGAAGGCACACATAAGTCACTATTGACGAGTAAAGGAACCTATGCCAAACTCTGGGCGCACCAGAGCGGCGGGTTTATTGAGGACTAACATGGAAAATTACCCCGCCATCCGGGCATTTTTGAGCTACGTTGGCCGGTTTAAGGGTGCGTTTTGGCTGACGTCTAGCGTGTTCGCCATGTCCAACCTGGTGATTGCCACCATACCGTGGCTCATTGGGCGGCTGGCGCAAAGTTTGAGCCACCACAACCAGCACATCATCTTGTGGACGGCCTTGTTAATTGTGGCCAGCGTCGGCCACGACTTCTTGTGGCGCGGCGGCGAAGTGCTGATTCTAAAGCTGATCATCTGGCGCAACAACCGCTTCGACGACGTCGTGTTTGAGGCCATTGTGCAGCAGCCATACGGCTATTTTGTAGACAAATTTACTGGCAAAATCAGCAGCTACGCCAACCGGCTGGGCAACGAATACCGCAGCCTCATGGACAGCTGCTTTGAAAGCTACATTAACCTGGTGGTGGCCATGCCGGTGATCGCCGCCACGATGTTCACGGTTAATATCTACACTGGCTGCATCTTTGTGGCGTCGGTGCTCATGATGTTCGTGCTGGGCCGCAAGCTCGCCCAGCTGGCTGCCGTGGCCGAGCGCCGCAAAACAGATACCGAGTCCAACCTCCACGGCCACATCGTGGACGCCATCGCCAACTTTGTGAGCATCAAAGCCTACGGCAGCGAGCGCCGCGAAACCCGCCACGTGCACGACAAGCGCAGCGAGCTGATCCGCGTGGCCGAGGCCTCCTGGAAGCGCGACATCTTCTTTTGGGGCGGCATGAGCCTGTTTGTGCGCTGGATTATCTGGCCGGCCACCTTCATCGTGAACGTCTATTTATATGTGCACGGGCATATGGGCCTGGCGCAGATGACCACCTTCCTGGCCGCCATTGTGCTGTTCTCTAACTTCATATGGGAAGTTATCTGGAACGTGTCGCAGCTCAATATTAAGGTCGCCACCATCGAGGAAGCCTACCGTTACCTGTTTGGCACGCGCAACATCTTTACCACGCCGCTGCCGCCGGCGCCCAAAGCGCTGCCGGAAACCGCGTTCAAGCAAGCGCTGGAGCTGCGCAACCTCTCCTTCGCCTACCCGGACAAGCCGGATGTGGAAGTGCTGCACGGCATCAACCTGGTCATTAAGCACGGCGAGCGCGTGGGCGTTGTGGGGCCGAGCGGCGGGGGCAAGTCTACCTTGCTCAAGCTGCTCTTGGGATATTACCCCGTGGCCGACGGCCAGCTGCTGCTAGACAACACGCCAATAGACACCCGCCAGCTCACCAACCTCACGGCCTATGTGCCGCAGGACACGGCCATGTTCCACCGTTCTATCAACGATAACATCGCTTACGGCAAGCCGGGCGCCAGCGAAGAGGCCATCCTGGCCGCTGCCAAAGCCGCCCAGGCGCACGGCTTTATTGGCGAGCTGGATGCCGGCTACGGCACGCTGGTGGGCGAGCGCGGCATCAAGCTATCTGGCGGGCAAAGACAACGCGTGGCCATTGCCCGGGCAATCCTAAAAGACGCGCCGCTGCTCATGCTGGACGAAGCCACCTCCGCCCTAGACTCAGAAAGCGAGCAGCTCATCCAAACCGCGCTGTGGCGGCTCATGCAGGGCCGCACGGCCATTGTCATTGCCCACCGCTTATCAACAATCCAAAAAATGGACCGCATTTTGGTGCTGGATAAAGGTACAATCGTAGAGCAAGGCACGCACCGCCAGCTGCTAGACAGCGGCGGCATCTACGCCAAACTCTGGCAGCACCAAAGCGGCGGATTTATAGAGGAATAATATGAGTAACCCCAACCCCCAACGAGCGAGCGCCGCAGCCACCAACTTGGCCGTGCGGCACTACGCCCGGCAAATTTGGCGCCACCGCAAGTATCTGCTGAGCGCAATTGTGCTGGTGGCGCTCGGCAACGTCTTTACGTCGTACCTGCCGCCGCTGGCCGTGGCCGCGCTTATCCGGCATTTTCCGCACACCGTACCTAGCCTGCACCAGCTCGCGCCGTACCTGCTGCTGTTTGGCGGCGCCTGGTTTTTGGGCGAGATGCTGTGGCGCGCCACCTTCCTATTGCTGTCGCGCGGTGAGTTCCGCGCCATCAACGACCTCTACGTAGACGGCCTGGCCGAGCTGCAAAAGAAAGATATTGGTTTTTTCCACAACAACTTCGCCGGCTCGCTCACCAAAAAGACGCTGGCCTACGGCAAAAACTTTGAAAACTTTTTTGACACGCTCAACTTTAACGTTGGCGCCAATGTGCTGCCGCTGTTGTTTGTAGGCTTTGTGCTGTGGCGGTTTTCGCCGTGGCTGGTGGCGGCGCTGCTGGGCATGCTGGTGGGCGCCGGGGCGATTATTATGCCCCTGATCCGCAAGCGGCGGCGGCTGGTGGCCATCCGCGAAGACTCCAGCAACGTCATGGCCGGGCACGTGGCCGACGTCATTGGCAACATGGACGCCGTGCAGGCCTTTGCCCACCACGAATACGAGCAAAAACAGCACGTGCACAACGTGCGCACCTACATGGACCTAGCGCTAAAGTCTTGGGATTACCACACCCTGCGCGTAGACATGTCCATTTCCCCGCTGTACGTCGGCGCCAACGTGCTCGGCCTGGCGCTGGCCGTGCTTTTAGGGCACAGTGCCAACCAAGTAGCCACCATTTTTGTGACGTTTAGCTACTTTGCTTCGGCCACGCGCATTTTGTGGGAGTTTAACCAAACCTACCGCAACCTGGAAAACGCCATTGCCGAGGCCGCGCAGTTCACCGAGCTGCTGCTGGCGCCGCCGGCCATCCAGGAAGTGCCCAATGCCAAGCGTCTGCACGTCACCAAGGGCGAGGTCGATTTCCGCGGCGTGGACTTCTCGTACAAAAGTGGGCGGCCGTTGTTCCAGGGGCTTAACCTGCACATCCGGCCGGGCGAAAAAATCGCGCTGGTGGGGCACTCTGGTGGCGGCAAGTCTACCATTACTAAGCTGCTGCTGAGGTTTGTGGACATCCAAAACGGCGAGCTGCTGGTAGACGGCCAAAACATTGCCGCGGTGCGCATTACAGACCTGCGCCAAGCAATTGCCTACGTGCCGCAGGAGCCGGTGATGTTCCACCGCACCATTCGCGAAAACATCCGTTACGGCCGGTTGGACGCCAGCGACAAAGACGTCATTGAGGCCGCCAAGAAAGCTAACGCCCACGAGTTCATCAGCAAATTGCCCGAGGGCTACGACACTTTGGTGGGCGAACGCGGCGTGAAGTTGTCTGGCGGCCAACGGCAGCGCGTGGCCATTGCCCGGGCGATCATCAAAAACGCGCCTATTTTGGTGCTGGACGAAGCCACTAGCGCGCTGGACAGTGAAAGCGAAAAGCTCATCCAAACCGCCCTGCGCGAGCTTATGGAAAAGCGCACCGCCATTGTCATTGCCCACCGCCTCAGCACCATCCAAAAAATGGACCGCATCATTGTGCTGGAAAACGGCGCCATTACCGAGCAAGGCACGCACGACGAGCTGCGCGCCCACAATGGCACCTACGCCAAACTCTGGGCACACCAGAGCGGCGGGTTTATTGAGGAATAACCCGCTGCGACAGCGCCGTGTGCGCTGCCCTGTATTTTACGTCCCACTCGTGCGTCGTCCCCACGCTCACCGGCACAGATGGGTTAGCCAGGATAACCGTTCTGTTAACATTATTGCCAAGGACGAGTCGCCGCCCGCCGTGCACAAACCGCCTTTCCCACCACGCCCTCATCTGGCGCTGTGGATACCCCAAGACCGCGTCCGGCCTTCCGGGCGCCATGGCGGTGACAAGGTCAGCATACCCAAACACTGTGTCCGGCGGCGAAGACAAGACAAGGTGCGTAAACAACGCGCGCCCGAGCCATAGCGGGGTGCCTTCGCGGGCCGGCTGCGCCCTATGGGAGGCGTCTATGCCAGTATACGGCACCTCATTATACGGAAACGAAGACCGCCCCGCCCTGCCATACACCAAGACCTCTTGCGCGCCAAATAGCACACTCACCCTAGCAGGGTCGTCGGAGTTAGCGGCCGTGTTATAGTCCTGGGCAAGCAGCGCGCGCTGTGCCTCTGCCAGGTCGTCCGGTGAAAAAACAGGGCGCTCACCGTAATCTATGAGGTGCGCAAAATATGGGTTTCCCTCAATTCCAAGTAACTCTTCTCCGGCTGCCATCCGCCCAGTGTAGCATATAGTATACTAGAGGGAACTATGGGAGAAGACGTATCCGTTGACCGGTCTAGTATCCGTTTATTTTGGCAGGCTACCCTGCGTGCGCCGCGGCATTTGCTGTGGCTGGCGGCGCTGAGCCCTATTGGCAGTGTTTTTTTGAATACGGTGGTGCCGTTGTTTGTGGGCAAAATCCTGGCCAGTTTGGGGCACGGCAATGCGCCCACCATGCACTATGTGTGGTATTTTGGCGCGGCCGCGGCTATTGGGTTTACTTGTAACCGCATTGGTTTTGTGTCGTTTTTACGCTTACAGGCCGAGGTAATGCGGCTGCTGCAGGAGCAAGCCTTAGCCGCCCTGCTCAGGCGCAGCGTGGGCTTCCACAATAACAACGTTGGCGGCAAGCTGGTGTCCGACGCCATCGATTTTCCCAATGGTTTTGGCCAAGTGGTAAACGGCGTGGTCACCAACCTGCTGCCGCTGGGCATGATACTTTTAGCCGGCACGGCGGTCATTTTTAGCGAATCGTGGAAGCTTGGCCTGGTAATTTTGCTGATGACTGTTGTCACTATCGGCAGCGGCATATACGAGAGTAACCGGCGCTCTGGCTTGCGCCGGAACCGGCTCATCGTTACCAAAGACCTCACCAGCCACCTGGCAGACACCATTTTAAACGTCCAAACGGTAAAGACGTTTGCCCGCGAGGACGACGAGCTGCAGTCCCACGCTGTCTACGGCCGCAAACTTGCCGATATGCGCTTGCGCGACTGGGGCAAAGCCGCCCAAAACGGCAGCAACCGCGTTGCGGCGCTGCTGGTGATGCAGGCCGTCTTTGTAGTGGTGGTGCTCAGGCTGGTGCAGCATGACCCGGCGCTGCTGGGCATTGGCATTTTTGCGTTCTCGTTTACCATTACGCTCAGCAACCGGCTGTTCGACATCAACAACATGCTGCGGGCGGCGGAGGACGGCCTGCTCATGGCCTCGCCAATGACCGAGATTTTACAGCAAGACATCGAGATCACCGACCGGCCGGGCGCCAAGGCATTGCAAGTGCCGCACGGCGCCATCGACCTCCAAAACGTCACCTTTGAATACCGTGACGAAACCACCGCCCAAACGGTATTTGAAAAATTGAACGTGGCGATTAAAGCCGGCGAGAAAATCGGCCTGGTGGGGCCGAGCGGCGGCGGCAAGTCCACGCTCACCCGCTTGCTGCTGCGCTTTGAAGACATTGCCAGCGGCGAAATACTCATTGACGGGCAAAATGTGGCCGCGGTGACGCAGGCCTCGCTGCGCAGCAAAATTTCCTACGTGCCGCAGGAGCCGCTGTTGTTCCACCGCTCGGTGCGCGAAAATATCGCCTACGGCAGCCCGGGCGTGGCGCTGGCCAAAGTACGGCGCGCGGCCGGCCTGGCGCATGCCGACGAGTTTATCGACAAGCTCAAAGACAGCTACGACACGGTGGTGGGCGAACGCGGCGTGAAGCTGTCTGGCGGCCAAAGGCAGCGCATTGCCATTGCCCGAGCCATTTTAAAGGACGCGCCAATCCTCATTTTAGATGAAGCCACCAGCGCGCTGGACTCGGAGAGCGAGGTGCTCATCCAGGACGCGCTCTGGAAGCTCATGCAGAACCGCACGGCCATCGTCATTGCCCACCGGCTCAGCACCATCCAGAAAATGGACCGCATTTTGGTGCTGGACGAGGGCGAAATTGTAGAGCAAGGCACGCACGCCGAGCTACTCAAGCACAAAGGCCTGTACGCCAAACTGTGGAAGCACCAGAGCGGCGGGTTTATTGAGGATTAGCCTGCGGATTTTGCCGCGCTGGCCGGGCCACAGGCGCCCAGGGCGCCGGCACTAACCCGCGTCCGGTGCGCCCGCGCCCAAAGCGCCACCCTTCACTTTCTGCCACTCACGCCACACCAGCCAGATAATCACCACGTCCAGCACAGTTAAGAACCCCATGCCAAAGGTGGGCTTAACCACCAACAGGTACACTTGGTACACCAAGAATGCGCCCAGCGCGCCGAGCGCCCAGGGGTACGCCCAGTGTTTTTGGCGCAGCAGCGCCACCACCAGCGCCACTTTTACCGCACCGTGCGTGGCCAAAAATAAAATGGCGAAGGTGTTGTGGCCTTTGGCCAGCTCGTTGCCGAAGTGGGCAACGTGCGAGGCCAGAAAATCGTGCGGGTCGTTGGCTAGCTCGTTGGCCGTCAGCCAATGTGTCAGGCTGCGGATCGTCGTTGTAGGGACAGCAACAAGCAAAAGTGCACCCAGCAGCTCCAGCACGCCATCGACACCTTTAATAAGGATGCCGATCTCGTACGTTTTGTCTAGCAGCGTACGCGGATGGAACCACTGGCCGGTTTTTGGGGCCGGCGGAGTTGGCCGTGCGGCAGGCGGCGGAGCTGGCTGGGGCGCGGGTTTGCTCAAGGGCTTACTCCTTCTTTTCGGCGGCTTCGGCTTGGGACTCTTCGGCCTGCTTTTCGGCCTCCAGGCCTTCGGCGGCTTCGCCTTCGTCTACATCGGCAACCACTTCTTCGTCGGTGGCGTCACCGCCGGCGGCGTCGTTGGCGGCGGCCAGGGCGCTTGGCTCAAACACGGCGGCCAATTGGTGGTTTTCATCGGTCTTCAGGGTAACGCCTTCGGGGATGATGAGGTCCGCGGCAGTGGCGTGGTCGCCCACTTCGGCCAATTTTTCGCCGTCAAATTCCAGGAAGTCAGGGATTTTGCTGGGCGTAGCCTCAATTTCCACTGCCTCGGACTGGTGCAGCACTACCAAGCCAGCGCGCTCGGCCGGCGTAACTTCGTTGCCTTCGTCCAGTTTGATGCGCACCGGGACTTCGGCCGTGACCTTTTCGTTGGCTTTTACGGCGTTAAACACCACGTGGCGCAGGGTGTGGCGCTTGGGGTCGATGTCTACTTGCTTGATGAGCGCGGTGTAGTTTTTCTCGCCGGCCTTGAGCTTCACCGGGTGGTGCTTGCCAGCGGCCTTGTAGGCCTTGACCACTTCCACATACTCGCCGCTGACGTGCACCGACGGCTTGCCATGGTCGTGCACTACGGCCGGCACTTGGCCTTCACGGCGCAGGTGCTTCACGGCCTTACCAGTGACTTCGCGGGTAGCGAGCTTCAAAATAAAGTCTTCCATAAAATATCCTCCTGTTTAGGTCAATTACCCATCCTAATAATAAGTATAGCAAACAGTGGACGTTTGCGCCGCACTCCGGTAATGTTAGACATATGAATGTAGATAGTATTATTTCTGGCGGCGGCATTTTGGCCATCGCTGCCATTATTTTCGCGGAATCCGGCATGATGCTGGGTTTCTTTTTACCAGGCGATACGCTACTGTTGGCAGCTGGTGTGTTTGCCGCGCAGGGCAAATTGTCTTTAGGCCTGAGCATTGCCGCAATTGCGGTGGCGGCTATTTTGGGCGACAACACCGGATACACCGTTGGCAAGGGCTTAGGGCCGCGCCTGTTTAAGAAGAAAGATGGCATTTTGTTCCGGCAAGAATACGTGGAGCGCACCGAGCGTTTTTACGAAAAGCACGGCGCCAAAACCATGCTGCTGGCGCACTTTATCCCCATTGTACGCAGCTTTGCGCCGTTTGTGGCCGGCGTGGGCAAGATGCCGCGCTGGAAGTTCTTCCTGTATGACGCTGTTGGCGACGTGGTGTGGGCGGCGCTCATCACGCTGTTGGGCTACTGGTTTGGCAGCCGCATCCACAACATCGACCACTACGTGCTGCCCACGGTGGTTGCTGTTATGGTGCTGAGTTTTGCGCCAATGCTGTGGCACTTGCTGGGCGATGCTGAGGCGCGGCGGCAATTGCTGGCCAAGTTGAAGCGGCGCTAAGCGTTAATGCGCTATCGTCCGGCGTAGACGGCGGTGGCCGTGGCTACCCAGGCCATTGCGCGTTCGGCGCCGGCACGAAAACGGTCGAGCGCGGTGGTGGTCGCTGGGTTAGTTTCGGGTTCCGCGGCCAGGCTGGCCTCGGCGCCAGCTACAATCCGCTGCACAAAGGCTGATGATTGCTGAAGGCGTTCGTCCACCAGTATACCCCACATGCCAGTTACGTAGGGGCCGCATTCACGGCCTTCTTGCTGGTCCGCGTCCGCGCCATGGCGGCTCTTTACGGTATGCCAGTGCTGCATAGCCTTTTCGGTGGCCGCCTCTGGGGGGAGTGCAGCTTCCGCAGTGGTCAAGCCCTGCGCAACAAACTCTGCAGCCTCGTCACGGGCTGCCATGTTGTAGTAAAGGCGGTTAGCCTCGGCCAAGGCCGCCTCACGGTCAGGTGCAACGTATGCCGCAGCTTGCGTAGCCAAGATATCGGCGGCACGCACGCGTACTTCATCACTAATTTCATAGGCGACGGCAGCGCGCTGCTCTTGGAGTAGGCGGTCGAGTGCCGTTGCCGTTGTCCAGGCGCCCAGCAGCCGTGCCCGCGCAGGGGTAGCGCGCGCCAAGTCACGGTCGAGCCAGCTCGACTGGACAGAGCCCTCGGCTACGCCTTGCCCAAAATCCCTTAAAAACTCCAGCCCTTCGGGGAAGACGCCGGGCGCTTCCGCCAAGCGCGCCTGCACTGCCGCCGAACTCTCTTCGCCCAGTTCCATGACAGCGCGCTCAGCGCTGACAAAGCCCAGCCCAGCACGTACCTCAGCAGGCGCAACAATAGGAAAATGTAGCACCGGCTGTTCGGCAAGAGTTACGAGCGGGATCTGTTCGGGCATGATGGACCTCCTTTGCTGGAATTATTATACCATGTTCTTCTATAATTTGCCGACACCGCTACGGCCGTACCCCGGCCTGTCGGGCGAATTCCTTGGCCACAAGCGCCACGTAGGCCACAGCCCGGCGTACGCCCACCTCATAGTGGCCAAGGGGCGGCGTTGTATCGAGCTTGCTAGGGCGGGCTTTTGCGCCGTTAAAGACGTGCCGCACAAAGGTACTGGTGCTGGCCAGGCGCGCGTCTACGGTGTCGGGCAGTTGCCCTGTGTATGAGTAGTACGGGCTATGCTCCCGGGCGTCGCTCGCCGCCACACGGGCAACATCGGTAGCCGATTTTCCCTGCCAAAAGGCAGTGGCGGCTTCGGCAGTTTCCCGTTCCGTAAGGGTTTTGTATACCTGCATGCCGGTATGAGTAACAACGGTGGCACAGCGCTCCAGGCGGGTCCGTGGGCTGTCGCGTAGCGTAGTAGCTTGGGCCAGCACCGGGCCGCGGTCTTTCTCTTGGTAGCTGAGCGCCCCGTCGGCAATAACCTCGTTGACAAAATCAAGCGCCGCCCGGCTCACCCGCTCTGGGGCACCGGCGGTGTGCCGGTGAAGCATCTGGGAAACTGTGACACCTGCCGTGAGCGCGCCCAGGTGCAACGCCTGCTCCGGCGTGGCGCGCACCAAATCTGCCGTGGTGTCGGCGTCGCCAGCGGCATCCTCCACAAGTGACGTACCGAGGTGGTGCAGATACTCATATCCGGGTAGCGGCTCCCGCACACCCACACCTAGGTCAAGGTGCGTGCGCACATTTGCAGCGCCCACCACGTTGAGCCGCATAACTGTTATCCTGGCGCCTTCTACCTGGGTAATATTTTCGAGCACATTCTCTGGCACGACGTGGCTGGGATGCAAAAGTGGCCATTCAGCCAACCTTAGGGTACCTGCTTCAGCCATAGCTGCCTCCTATACCCCACCCGCTTATTACTAGCAAGCTCTGACGAGCGGGTCACGCGGGCCAGTGTAGGTATTGCCCCGGGGGCCGCCGTTGGTCATATCATCCGACACGATAAGGTCACCCGCTAGCGCTGTGCTTACGGTGCCATCCAGCTGCTCAACATCGGCAACCAGGTAGGCGCCTGTAACGCTCGGCATCCCGCCAATCTCACCAGCCCGGTAGCAGGTGACATCAACTGGCGTGTCAAACGGCAAGCGGCTCGGGCCATCAGGCACGGCGCGGCCGGATTGGTCGGCAAAAATGGGCGCGCCATTGTGGTTATCGACGTATTCGCGGATTGTGCCAGCGGCTGGCGAGCCACTGGTGTGGAGTACGTTTTTGCCGGCTTCCGGGCCGCCAGGCGCAGTAGACGCAGCAGCGCTTGGCGCCGGCGATGACTCGCCGCCGATAGTAACATGCACGCCGCAGCCGGCCGCGCCAAACGCAACAGCTGTCAGCAAACTCACGGCTTTAGGCGCCCTGCCCCGTTCGCGGCTTATGCCGGGGGCTATTGTTCCTCTTCTCATATCACTCCTCCCATAAGGTGTCGTTATGTGGTGGTGTAGAGGATATGGTACCACACCGCACCGGCCGCCGCGCCATTTTTTTACAGCATGCGCTTCAGGAACTGGCCGGTGTAGCTGGCCGGCGCTTTGGCGACTTGCTCGGGCGTGCCCGTGGCCACTACTGTGCCGCCGCCGGAGCCGCCCTCTGGCCCCATGTCTATGAGGTGGTCGGCGGACTTAATAACGTCTAGGTTGTGCTCAATAATGACCATGCTGTTGCCGGTGTCCACCAGGGCGTGCAGCACCTGCAGGAGCTTGTCCACGTCGGCCATGTGCAGGCCGGTGGTTGGCTCGTCCAAAATGTAGATGGTGCGGCCGGTGGGGCGCTTGCTAAGCTCGGTGGCCAGCTTGATCCTTTGGGCTTCGCCGCCGGAAAGCGTGGTGGCCGGCTGGCCCAGGCCGATGTAGCCCAGGCCCACATCCACCAGCGTCTGCAACTTGCGGGCGATGTTGGGCTGGTTTTCAAAAAACTCCAGCGCCTGCTCGCAAGTCATTTCCAAGACGTCGCTGATCATCTTGCCCTTGTAGTGGATTTCCAGCGCCTCACGGTTGTAGCGCTTGCCGTGGCAGACCTCGCACTGCACGTACACGTCTGGCAAAAAGTGCATTTCTATCTTGATGATGCCGTCGCCGGCGCAGTTTTCGCAGCGTCCGCCTTTGACGTTGAAGCTGAAGCGGCCCGGGCCGTAGCCGCGCAGCTTGGCTTCGGGCACGCCGGCGAACAGCTCGCGGATGGGCGTAAACAGCCCGGTGTAAGTGGCCGGGTTGGAGCGCGGCGTGCGGCCAATGGGCGACTGGTCGATAATAATGGATTTGTCCAGCTCTTTGATGCCCTCGATGTCGTCGTGCTTGCCGGGCACGGTGTTGGCGCGCATCAGGCGGGCTTGCAGCTCTTTGGCCAAAATGTCGTTAATCAGGCTCGACTTGCCCGACCCGGACACGCCGGAAACCACCACCATCATGCCCAGCGGGATTTCCACGTCTACATTCTTCAGGTTGTTTTCGCGGGCACCGCGAATCCACAACGCTTTGCCATTGCCTTTGCGGCGCTTCTTGGGCACGGCAATGTTCTTCTTGCCGGACAAATATTGGCCGGTGATGCTTTCCTGGTTTTTCTCTACTTCTGCAGGAGTGCCGGCCGCCACCACGTGCCCGCCGTGCACGCCAGCGCCCGGGCCAATGTCTACCAAATAGTCGGCGACGCGGATCGTGTCTTCGTCGTGCTCTACCACCAGCACGGTGTTGCCGAGGTCGCGCAAATGCTTGAGCGTCTTGATAAGCCGGTCGTTGTCGCGCTGGTGCAGGCCAATGCTCGGCTCGTCCAATACATATAAGACACCTTGCAGGCCAGAGCCGATCTGCGTCGCCAGCCGGATGCGCTGAGCCTCGCCGCCTGATAAAGTAGTTGCACTCCGAAGCAAGGTGAGGTAGTTTAGCCCCACGTCCCGCAAAAATCCCAGGCGGGCGTTGACCTCCTTCATCACCTGGGCCGCGATGTGCATTTCTTTGCCACTCAGTTTGAGGCCGGCGAAGAACGCCACCGCGTCGTCGATGCTCAGCTCACAGATGTCCATAATACTGTAGTCGGCGACAGTAATGGCCAAAACTTCCGGCTTGAGCCGGCGGCCTTTGCAGGCGTAGCATGGCTTCTCCACCATGAAACGCTCGATGTCCGAGCGCATAAATTCGCTCTCGGTTTCTTTGTGGCGCCGCTCTAAGTTAGGGATGACGCCCTCGTAGGTGGTCTCAAAGGTGCGGCCGCCTCCCAGCGCCACGCGGTAGCGCTCGTTTCCGGTGCCGTAAAGCAGGCGGTCGAGGTTCTCTTTGCTGATCTCGGCGGTGGGCACGTGCAGGCTGAAGCTGTAGCGGTCGGCCACGGCCTGCATTTTCTTCATGTACCAAGCGTCGGCGTTGACGCGGTTAAAGGGGCGGATGGCGCCCTCGGCAACCGTCAGCCGGCCGTTGGGGATGACTAGCTCGGGGTCAACCTCCAGGCGCGAGCCAAGGCCAGTACACACCGGGCAGGCACCCTGCGGCGAGTTAAAGCTGAAGGTGCGCGGCTCTAATTCCGGTATGGCAACCTCGGGGTGGTCGATGCAGGCGTACATCAGGCTGTACTGGTACTCTTCGTTGTTGTCGGCGTTTACCACGCGCACTTTGCCCTCGGCAACTTCCAGCGCCTGCTCTACCGATTGCGCCAAGCGCGAGCGGCTGGCCTCGTCCTGGACCAGGCGGTCGATGACCACGTCAATGGTGTGCTTGTAGTTTTTGTCGAGCTCTGGGAACTCGTCCAGGGCGTATACCACGCCGTCCACCCGGGCGCGGGCAAAACCAGCGCGCTGGTACTGCTCCGGGATGTGCTCAAAGGCACCTTTTTTGGCACTGACCACTGGCGCAAGCACCATGAGGCGGGCGCCGTCCGGCAGCTGGGTAATTTGGTCCACAATGTTCTGCGTGGTTTGGCGCGTAACCGGTTTGCCACACACCGGGCAGTGCGGCACGCCAATGCGGGCAAACAGCAAGCGCAGGTAATCGTAAATTTCCGTCACCGTGGCCACGGTAGAGCGCGGGTTGCGGCTGGTAGATTTTTGGTCGATGGAAATGGCTGGCGACAGGCCGTCAATTTGGTCCACGTCCGGTTTTTCCATAAGCCCCAGGAATTGGCGGGCATAGGAACTCAGCGACTCCACGTAGCGGCGCTGCCCCTCGGCGTAAATGGTGTCAAATGCCAGGCTGGACTTGCCCGACCCGGACAGGCCGGTGACTACCACCATTTTGTTGCGCGGCAAACTCACGTCAATATTCTTGAGGTTGTGTTCGCGCGCCCCTTTAACAACGATGTGCTCACTCATAAACAGATAGATTATACCGGAAAAATGCCGGGCGCGCTAGCCAACCTGTGCGGGCAACTCACATGTCCCACAAAGTTGTGCGTTACACGCGGGGCGCATATGCGCTCCGGTTGCACTACGCTTGACCCAACTTTGTGGGACATGTGAGTTGCCTTACCGTCCCGGCCTGCGGAATGCCCTATAATGCTTATATATGGAGCAGTGGAAACGCAATTGGAAGCAGGTGCCGGGGCCAGTCCGCAAAACACTGGTGCTGATGGTGGGCAGCGCAGTGGTGGCCGGTGGCCTGGTAATGGTGGTCACGCCCGGCCCGGGCTGGGCGGCCATGCTGCTCGGCTTTGCCATATTGGCCACGGAATTCGCCTTTGCCGAAAAAGTCCGCGATTGGATGCTGGGGGCGCTCAAACGTACTCTGCGCCATAGTAGGCGCCTACTCCACCGCGCCGCTAAACTGCCTGGTTCGGCAGCCCAAAAAAACAGCCAAGGCAACGATTGCCCGGATTAGCCTAACGCGGCCAGGTGCCCTTGACGGCAGTCTCTAGATGGCGGGCGGATACTCGGCGCAAGGGCCAAGCAAAACCATCTCCAGCGCGGTCAACCCAGGGCGCCTTAATGGCAAACCATGCCACTGTATCGAACACGCCAGCCTGCCGCCGGTCCAACCCCTTGACGCCCTCCCGATACAAGTCCGCCTCTGTTTGCCTGCGCAGGCTGGCCGCCTCGCGTAGCCCCACTTTACCGCCATGTTGCATCACCAGGGCTGTTGTGTATGTGTGAATACGGCGGCGGACGCCAGCAAACGGGTTTGCCGCCTCTTCCATGCCACCCATAGCACCCAACTGGGCGAGCGCCGGATGGCCTTCGTTGCCGAGCACCAGCAGGGCGCCCATAGCGGTAGATAACTTGCCGGCATGCTGGGCGAGGCGAGCCAGCTCTTGCGGGTCGCGCCCATCAGCCTTCAATTGGTCGAGCCAAGTAGCCGTCCACTGGGTATATAACTCGCCGATTGCCTGGCGGCGGCTCTCGTCTGGCACCACTTGCTGTCCTATGCGGGCAGCCAGGTTCAAGACGGGGGCCTGGTGGGTTGGCCCATTGCCGCTATAATCTTGCACTTCGCCGCGCACAAACGTATCACGCACGCCGTCAAAGAACCGTTCTGCCCCTGCCGGTGTGCGGCCTGGGAAATGTTCGGCGGCTGCGGCATCGGGCACGCCAAGCAAGCCCGCCATAAAGCGGGCGCCCTGCCGGACGGCGGCGACGCGGTCATCGGTGGTGGCATTGCGCTCAAACATCACCGCAGTCTTGGGTATCTCGCCAAGGTGGCCGGGCATATGCCAGCTCGTAAAGCCAGCGCTCAGTTCCGGTGGTACGCCGGCGGCCGCCATATCGCCGGCCACATCAGCACGTGACGTAAAAAGCGACCCGTGTGTTATATGCGTATGGAACAAAGTCAGCCCATAGGGGACGCTACGCATGTGCGGAAAGCCGCTAGGTATCTCAGCCATGACTTTGAATTATAGCACCTCCGCGGTGCCCGCACAACCGCTACACCCCTGTTGCATGCCCGCCCGGCCGCCACTCCACGCTCGTCAGCAGCTGGCCAAACATGTCTTCTTCTGGCGGCGTGTGCCGGGCAGCGATTTCCTCAGCCGAGGGGTCGCGGCGCACAAAGCGCACGTCTGGGACGTCTTCGATGACCGCCAGCGGCGTTTGCTCGGCACCCTCGCCCATTACCAGGGTGGCGGCCGCGGCCAAGGTGTCTACCACGTTGGTGCGGGTCAGCACGAGCGGGCGGCCAAACAGGTCTGCTTTATCTTTGTAGCTGCGCACCGGCTCAATCCCGCTAAATGCCAGGCTGCATCCAGTGGCGCCCCAGCGCAGCGGCAAAAAGCTGCCGTCGGTAATAATAACCGCCACTTCGCGCAAGCCAAACCGCTCCACCAAGTATTTCCGCACCTGGTTGGCGCTGGCCTGCGGGTCTGCCGGCCATAACACGTACTGGCCGTCGCCGTTTGACTCGTCTATGCCGGAGTTGGGCGTGAGCATATTGTGCGCAATGGTAAAGGTGTAGCCGTGCTGCTCGTGCGCATCGGCCATGTACCACTCGGCTTCGCCGCGCACCAATTTCTGGAGGTCGGTGCCGGCCTTGGGCAGTACGCGGTTCTCGCACAGCGACACCACTTTGGAGCTAATCACCAGCACGCCGCGCTCCGGCATGGCGGCCAAGGATTCGTCCAGCAGCGCCGCCAGCGTCAAGGCGCCAGCGGTCACTTTGCGTGTTTTCAGGGCAGTGACGATCACGCCGCCGCCTCTTCCGCCTTCAGTTTGCCAGCAGCGGGCTTACCCTTCAGCCACCACACGCCCAGGTACACCAGCGGCGTCTCTACCAAAGATAGCGCGCAGCGCACCAACCAGTACGGGATGATAATCCCCAGCAAAAACGACGCATTCGCGCCAAAACTGTGCCCAAAGGCGTAAAACGCCAGCGTGAGGAACACCGTGGAGTCGGCCAGCTGCGACACAAAGTTAGAGGCGTTGTTGCGCAGCCACAGCGCCTTGCCATGCAATACTTTGCGCAGCCGGGCAAACACCACCACGTCCAGCAGCTCCGATGCGGCAAACGCCACCAGGCTGGCACCGGCCAAGCGCAGGCTGGCGCCAAAAATGGCGTCATACGCTTTTTCAGATGGCGCAAACCGCGCGCTCGGCGCAATATGCACGGCCAGCAGCTCAAATAAGGCCAGCAAAAACACCATGGCAATGCCGGAATACACTACGCTGCGCGCCCGCCGGCGGCCATGCACCTCTACAATCACATCGGTCACGGTAAATAGCAGCGGAAAGACAAACACCGCCACGCTGGCGCTCAAATGCCAGTGCCCCACCGTGCCCAAAGAGAACGTCTTGGCGCCCATCAGCTCGGCCACCATCACGCCGAATACATACAATGCCACCAAAAAATCAAACTTACGGATCATCTAAAACTCCTCTCAAATAGTAAAACGAGAGGCCGCCCACGCGTGCGGCGCCCCTGCTAGCAGCAGGAGCCGTCGCAAGCGAAGCTAGACCAAGTGGTGACGTGTTTGTTGAGTAACATGGCGGTATTCCTTTTCTACACCCTACGATGCGCTGCTCGCGCTGTCAAGGTCAGGCATGACGCTTTCGGCGTACAGCTTGAGCTCCTCCACCAGATACTCCTGGTGGCCGGTGAGGCCGCCATCGGCCACGACTTGCTGCAAACGCGCCAAATATTTTGCCATGCGGCTACTTTGGCCGCCGGCCAGCAGTTTGCGGGCGCGCAGTTTTTCCCAGGCCTCGCGCTCCTCACCGGTGAGCTGCTTGGGATAATTGCGGGCTTTGTACAGGGGCAGCAGCGCAGTTAGGCGCTGGTCTTTAAAACGCAGGCCGAGGTCGCCCAGTTCTTCCGGCCGCGCGGCGCGCACCACGCTCATGGCCGATTTGTCCTCCGGCGCAAAAAACCCGTCATACATCTGGCCGTCCACGTCTTTTTCGTCGGTGAGGAAGCGGGCTTGCTGGTGTTTTTCCAGCATGTCTGCCGCCTTGTACAGCTTGTCTGCAAACGCTTTGTCTTTTTTGAGTGCGGCCGCATGTTTGGCCACCAGCTTGAGGTCAAGCTTGAGCCGATCCTGGCTTTCTGCATCCAAAACACCCAGCGGCGCCACCGCCGGGCAGTGGTTGTATTGCAGCATTTTTACGGGCAGGCGCGGCTCGGTGCTGTCTTTTTTCCATTTCCAGGCCTCGGCCAGCTGCTCAGGCGTTTTACTGAGCCAGTCCGCCGGGTCGTGGCGCAGGTCATACACATACGCGCAGCCATTCCTGGTTTGGTGCGGGCAGACGCGCACGGCCACGGTGGTTTTTTCAAATTCGCCGGGGTATTTGCCGCTGGTGTACACGAATGGCTCTGGCTTTTCCACCAGCGCCGCAATGCTCTTTTTGTCGCGTATGCCCAGCAAATATTCAAACAACTTTTCTTGCTTGCTGCGGATGAGGCGCGCCACGGCGATGGTAGCCTCAACGTCACTTAAGGCGTCGTGGGCGTGCTCGTGCTCCAACTTGTTGAGGGCGGTGAGCAGCTCCAGGCGGTTGGTGGGTTTGCCTTTGGCGTCAAACGGCCACTCAATGCCGGCTGGCCGGAGCGCGCGCGTCATGCGCACCACGTCCAGCATGTCCCAGCGGCTGCGCTGCTCTTGCCACTGCCATTCGTAGGGGTCGTAAAAGTTGCGGTAGTGCAGCGTGCGCATGAATTCGTCGTCGAAACGCACGGTGTTGAAGCCTACAAAAATGGTGCCAGGCGTGGCGACTTCATCCGTAAAAATGCGCAAAAACTCGGCCTCGGTAACGCCGTCCATGAGCGTTTGCTGTGGCGTAATGCCGGTGATGAAAGTGGCGTCAACATCCGGCAATATATCATCGGTGAGTTTAACGAGCAGGTTCACCGGCTCGCCCACCGGCCGCAGGGTTAGGTCGGTGCGCTGCCCGGCAAACTGCATGATGCGCGCTTCGCGCGGGCTAAACCCGCTCGTTTCCAGGTCGTAAAAGAAAAAACTGGCAGCCATAGCTACCAGTGTACCACCCCTTTCGTAAGATCACTCGACAATTTGGACGTGGGCGCCCACCAGTCTACCGACGGCACGAGCGGCTCGCGTAAGCCAACCGCTGGTACGCTCCGCCAGAGCCGCTTCGGCCGGCACTGCAACTGCACGGTTGGCTTCGGCGATCAATGCAAGTTGGTGGGCGTCGGCTATGCGGCCTAGCAAGGCAATTTGGTGTCCTAGCTCGTCCGGGGACGACAGCCTGAGATCGCCTCCGCTACCGTCAATGACGCTAAAGCTGTACACCGCGCCATCATCCCCCATAGTCCTAGAAAGCTGGGAGAATTCAACAGGGTTGCCCTCGCTGTCATATTTCACCAACTGCCACGCGCCGGGGCGTTCGTCCACCCTTAGCGCACGGTCACTACGCAAGTCCGAGCAGGCCCGCAGGCCAACTACCTGGCGCTCACCTTGCCGCCTAGTAAAACCCACAGCCACTTCTTGTCCGGTAGCGGCTGCTATGTCCAAGACAGGAGCCACTCGATCCAATACACCCATATCTTCTGCAGAGAGTACACCTACGCGTAAAGCAGGCGCTGCCTCTGTTAAAGGCGCTAGTTGGCGTTCCATAACAGCGCATATTATAACACTTACGCTTGCTTTTTGTCAATGTGACAAATGTCACGTGTAATAGGTTTAGTAGGTAAACGAGCCCTTGCCGATGCGCACCGAGTCGCCCGGCTGCACACCTTGGCGCACCAATTCGTGCATAATCCCCTGCTTTTGCATGATGTCGCGCAGGCGCTCCACGCCGGCGGCGTTGTTGAAGTCGGTGCGGCCGGCAAAACGCTCAATTTTAGGGCCGCGCACCACAAATTCGTCCTCCTGCTTGAGGACTTCCCAGGTGTCGCCCTCGTCTTCCAGGGTAAGCGTGGGCACCGCGGGCGCCTCCACCGCCGCCACAGCCGCTCGTTCGTGGGCGCGCTGCGTCTCTACCATGGCCAGCGTGTGGCGCAGCAGCTCGGGCACGCCCTGTTTGCTCATGCACGAGATAGCCGTGAGCTGCGCGTCTTTGGGCACCACCTTCTTTAGCTTGGCGAGCTGGTCTTTCACCATGTCTTTGTCTAGCCCCTCGATTTTAGTAAGCGCCACAATTTGCGGCTTGGCCGAGAGGTCTATTTTGTACGCCTTGAGCTCGCCCATAATGGTCTGGTAGGCCGCGGCCACGTCATCTTGGTAGGCGTCGATGAGGTGCACAAGCACGGCGGTGCGCTCCACGTGGCGTAGGAATTCGTCGCCCAGGCCCTTGCCTTCGGCCGCGCCCTCAATAAGGCCGGGGATGTCGGCAAACAGCAGGCTGGCCTGGCCGTCTACATCTACCACGCCCAGGTTGGGCACCAGCGTGGTAAAGGGGTAATCGGCAATTTCCGGGCGCGCGTTGCTGGTGACGCTCAAAAAAGTGGATTTCCCGGCGTTGGGCAAGCCGATGAGGCCGACGTCGGCGATCATCTTGAGCTCCAGGGTAACGGCAAGCGACTCGCCGTCCTCGCCCTTTTCAGCCACGCGCGGCGCCTGGCGGGTGCTGCTAATGAAGTGCGCGTTGCCAAAGCCGCCGCGGCCGCCCTTGGCAATAACGGCGCGCTTGCCGTCTTCGTCCACATCGGCCAGGATGTAGCCGGCGGCGTCAATGGCTATGGTGCCCACGGGCACGGGCACTTCCAGGTCTTTGCCGCTCTTGCCGTGGCGCTTTACTTTGTCGCCGGGTTGGCCGGGCTCGGCGGCCACCTCTTTTTGGAAGCGGAAGGACGCCAGCGTGTTTTGGTTGCGGCTGGCCACCAAAATGACGTCGCCGCCGTTCCCGCCGTCGCCGCCGTCTGGGCCACCTTTGTCGATGAATTTTTCGTGCCGGAAACTGACGCGGCCGTCGCCGCCGTCGCCTGCGCTTACCAGCAATGTTGCGGTATCAACAAAGTTCATACCTCTATTAAAACAGATTACGCGCCGCTAGTAAACGTAGCTGTAGGTACCGGCTTCGTCGGCGGGGATCAATTTCCAGTCTATGACGCCCCAGCCGCCGCGTGGCGTGGAGTCGCCCATGGAGACTTGGCCGTAGGAGTTCATCTCTGATATCCAGAAGCTGCCGTCGTCGTTGACCTGCTCAACATAGGCCACGTGGCCGGGTGCGCCGCTGTGCTTGACAGCCACAGCGCCGGCCTGCGGCGTGGAGCCGGTGGCAATGCCCATGCTGGCCGCCAAAACCGTCCAGGTGTTGGCGTTGCCTAAGTTGCTGGGCACCGGCCGCCCGGCAGCGGCCCGGCGGTTGGCAACGTACCAGGTACAAAAACCGTAATCGTAGCCGTTGTAGGCACCGCCGGCGTACACCGCCGAGGCCACCACCCGCGTCACCACCGGCGCCGGTAGCTGCCCGTTGGGGATCAAGATTTGCTCGCCGGTTTGGATGCCGCTCAGCTCGGCGTCGTTGTAGGCCACCAACTGGTCGCGGTTGGCGCGATACTTGCTGGCCAGGCTGTCTAGCGTATCGCCGGCCTGCACGGTGTAGACAATGCCATTGACCGGCGGGACCTGCAAGGTAACGCCCGCATTTACCGTGTTGCCGCTCAGGTTGTTGGACCAGCGGATGCTCTCTGAGGTGACGTTAAATTTGGCGGCCAGGCCAGACACGGTGTCACCGCTCTGGGTGACATACTGCCGGATGTCTTTACGGCTCTTCAGGGCAGTGGCCACGGCCTGCGGCTTGGCCACGGCGGTAGTGTCGGCCGGCGAGGTGATGAGGTCGGCTTGGGCGCTCTGGGCTTGGTTGATGACGCCCGGCGTCTCGGCCAGGCCGGCTGCCAGCGCGGCGTTAGCGGCAATATCCGCCGAAGAGACTTGGTCTAGGGGCACGGCCGAATTTTCGCGGCCAGTAGAAGATAGCACGGCGTTTTGGCCTACGGGCTGGCCTTTTTGCGTGCCACGGATTACCGAGCCGCCAATTGCCACCAGCAGCAACACATTCAGGGAAATAATGCTATAGCGCACCACGCGCCGGTTGGCAAAAAACCGCCCGGCAATAGCGCGCAAACGCACCCACAGCGCCTTTGGCTGGCGTGTGCGCTGCCCACCTAAACTATCGTGCTTCTCTGGATTACTGATACATACTCCGTGCCGCAAATGCGTACTCTAACAGAGGTAGCTCCCTAACCGCTACAAACATAAGTATAGCATGAAATGGCAGGGCATCAAACTCGGGCGCTAGAGCGGCGTGGGGCCCAGCCTACATGCCAAAAAGTTGGGTCAAGCGTAGTGCAGCCCAAGCGCATATGCGCGTGGCGCGTAACGCACAACTTTTTGGAATAGTACTGCCGCCTTTACAAACCCCTTTACCTCTGGTACATTATATGTATTAGTAACGACAAAGGTACATCGAATGCCCATCATTAAGTCAGCAAAAAAGCGTGTCCGCACCAGCACTAAAGCTGCCGTGCGCAACAGC
>DATIIT010000005.1:0-12676 GCA_035479375.1 Saccharimonadales bacterium (SeqCode)
TAGCTGCGCGGTCCGTACGGGCGGCCGGGCAGCCACTCATCGGTGCCGATGGTGGCGCGCTGCCGGCCACCGCCGTGCAGCGGGCGGCTTAGCACCAGCAGCTCGTCGCGGATTTCTTGCTTGCTGGGACGGCCGATTTCGGCATTGGTAAGAATTTTACCCAGCTGGGTAGGCGTGGCCAGCACAAAGCGCGGCACATGGTTTTCCTTGCCGTCCGCGCCTACTTCTATGGTGGAGCGGTTGAAGACGTACAGCGGCTCCTCGGCGTGCGGCAAGTGGATAACGCCCTGCAGCGCGCCCAGATTCGCAAAGGCCGTGCCAAGCTGCTCGGCCACTTGCTCTTTGCTGAGCAGCGGTTGGTAGCTATTGAGCACGACGGTGCTGGGGTCGGCATCCCAGGCTTCCCGCGCCTGCTGGGGTGTCATGCCCTCTTCGTAGCCCGGGCCGTGGGTGCGCAAGCGCTCCTTCTGGGCGCCATTGTATTGCAGGCGCGGGGCGATGGGCGCGTGGACGTCTTCGGCGAGTGGCGGGCGGGTGGCCGGTTGGTCGTACCTTAGCGGCGGGGCGGTGTCGGCCGGGTCGAGGACGGCAGTGCGCTGTTCGGAAGGGGTGTATGTGCGTTGCGCGTAGGCGTCAGGGGCGTAATCCCCATAAGGCACTACAGGTGATGCGGCTGTGGCGTCGGGAGAAGTGCGAGTGAGGGTTTCGGCGGGCATGGCTTTTGTTTTGGTTTTTGGGTGTAGTTAACATAAGCACATTACCACATTTTTTACTTTAGGTCAAACGTATCGTTTAGTCGCGGTTGGAGCCCTCGCCCAGCAAGCGGGCGCGCATGGCCTGGAAGCGCTTTTCTTGGTCGATAGCCAGCTCTTCGGTGGTTTGGGTGGGCGCGTCCTGGTGGACGGTTTGGACAGCCGGGACGCCGCTGTTGGTGTGGTTGTTGCCGCCACGGCCGCTGCTGCGGCTGCCGCCGTCGCTGGCGCCCTGCCCGCCCTCGGCTTTGCCGCCAATGACGTTGACCACTGGGATGACGATGGGCGTGTGGTTGGTTTGCTCGAACAAGTAGTGGGTGATGTGGTCTTTGAGTTCAGCCTTGAAGCGGTCGAGGTCGACGCGCTTGAAGCGCTGCTGCACCGCGCGGCGCAGCTCGCCCCGCAGGCCGTTCATGACCTCCTCGTTTTCACGCATATAGATGAAGCCGCGGCTGATGATGTCTGGGCTGGTAAGCAGGTTGCCGGACTTTTTGTCTACGGTGATGACCACGGCCACCAGGCCGCCCTCGCTGAGCAGCACGCGGTCTTTGACCACGATGCCGTTCACCACTGCCCCGGTCTGGTCTACGAGCAAGGAGCCGTGCGGCACCTCGCCGGCGCGCTCCCAGCTGTTGGCCGTGAAGGCCAGGGTTTCGCCGTCGTTGGCCATGATGAGGTTTTCGCGCTTCCAACCCTCTTCCACGGCTAGTTCAAAGAAGTAGCGGCGGTTGCGCGCGCCAGCGTAGATGGGCAGGAAGTATTTAGGGCGGATGATGTGCAGCAGCTCGCGGTACTCGTCGCGGCGGGCGTGGCCGGAGACGTGCAGCGGGCCAACGCCATCCACCTCGTGGGTGGGGTGGCGGTAGAGGTGCACGCCGAGCAAGGTCAGCTGGTTGCCAATTTGCTCGTAGCGGCGCTCGTTACCGGGGATCGGCGAGGAGCTGACCACCACGGTGTCGCCCTCGTGCAGCTTGATATGCTTGTGCTCGCCCTCGGCCATGCGTTGCAGGGCGGCGCCGGGCTCGCCTTGGCCGCCGGTGCAGATCACCAAGACTTGGTTGTCTGGGATGTTGGGCATTTCGCGCATGGGCAGCACGGTGCCTTTGGGGATTTTGAGGATTCCCTGGCGCACGGCGATTTCGGCGTAGCTCATCATGCTGCGGCCGTCCAGCGCCACGCGCCGTCCCGTGGCCACAGCGGCGTTGACGGTCATTTGCACGCGGTTCATGTTGCTACTGAACAGCGCCACGAAGACGCGGCCCTCGGCGCCGCCGATGACGTCGTGGAAACTCTGCTGCAGGGTGTGCTCGGTGGGCGTGCGGCCGGGGAGCTGGGCGTTACAGCTGTCGCTCATGAGCAGCAAGACACCTTCGTCGCCGAGTTCGCGCAGGCGGTCGGCGTCACTGGGCTTTTCGTCCAGCGGCTCGGGGTCGAGGCGCCAGTCACCGGTGTTAATGATGCGCCCCACCGGCGTGTCCACAATCATGCAGGACGATTCTGGCACGGAGTGCGTGATGCGCACCAGCTCCACCATGAAAACGCCAAGCTTCAGGCGCTCGTGGCCGTCCATGTTCATGACCACGAGTTCCGGGGTGAAGTCGAGGCCGGTCTCGGCCACAGCGTCTTCAAAGGTCTTTTGCACCACGCCAAGCGTGAAGCGCGAGCCGTGGATTGGCGCCGGGTACTTGGGCACGATGTGCTTGAGCCCGCCAATGTGGTCGAGGTGCCCGTGGCTCACCACGTAGCCGCGGATTTTGTGCTTGATGGTCTCGAGGTACGACGGGTCGGAAATGGTGTAGTTGACGCCCGGCAGGTCAACATCTAGGTTGTTGCCGCAGTCTAGGATGAGGGCGTCGTCTTGCCATTCCACCACCTGCATGTTTTGTTCGCCGATGCCGCCCTGGCCACCAAGGAAGGTGATTTTGAGTTTGTCCATTTCGTCGGCGATGACGTTGGCGCGGCGGGGTTGCTGCTCGGCGTTGGCGGCCGAGGCGTACTGGTTGGCGATTTTCTGGGCGTCGGCCTGGACGCGGCGCTGGGCGCGCACCGCGGCGCCGCGCGAAGCGTTGGCGCCGGGCATGCTGAGGCCGCTGTTTTGGCGGTTTTGGCCGCCGCCATCGCCCCCATTGCCCCTGCTGCCACGGCCGCCGCGGTTCCCGCCGTTTTGGCGGCCGGCTTGGCCTTGGCCGTTACTGTTGCCGCGCCTGGGCGGCCGGGAGTTGCCCCGCTGGTTGTTTTGTTGGTCATTTTCCATCTGTTTGTTCCTTTCTTAAGAATTAGAGATGTTAGTTGATTAACTATGTAGATTAAAGTTCGGCCGGGATCGTTTCCCTGGAAACCGAGTGTTTGGCTGTCTTGGCCAAATTTGGGCAGATATTGTGCGTGACAATCTCTGCCGCGGTTTGGTCGAGCTTGGCTTTTCTTAGGTCAGCGCCGCTTTGGCCCACCCATACATTTCCTTGCTAGGCGCAGGCCGTTTTGCAGCGCCGCCACCAGGAATACGAGCGCCAAAAAGTATTCGATGAGGCTGCCGGTGTCGAAGGCGCGGCTGGTGAACGCAAAGCTGATGGCCAGCTCGGCCAGGCCAAAAATAGCCAAGCCGGGCGTGGTGAGCCGCCAGCGCTGCAGCCGCGCCCAACCCTTCACCGGCGTCTAGCCCTTCTTCCCTTCGGCCAGCTCGCGGGCAGCGGCCTTCATGCTGAGCTGGAGGCGGCCGCGGTCGTCGATGGCCACGAGCTTCACGGTGACTTTGTCGCCTTCTTTCACGACGTCGCTTGGCTTGTTGACGCGCCCTTCAGCCATTTCGGAAACGTGCACCAGGCCGTCGCGGCCGGGCAAAATCTGCACAAAGGCGCCAAAGTCCATAACGCTGACCACCGGCTTGTCGTAGTAGATGGTGCCCACTTCCGGCTCCTCGGTGAGGTCTTTGATCCACTGGATGGCCTTGGCAATGCTGGCCCCGTCTGGGCTGGCGATCATGACGGTGCCGTCGTCTTTAATGTCTATCTCGGTGCCGGTCTCGCCGGTGATCTTCTGGATGGTTTCCCCGCCCTTACCGATGACCTCGCGGATTTTGTCCGGGTTGATCTTAATAGACTCCACACGCGGCGCGTACGGGCTGAGTTCCTTGCGGGGCTCGGCCAGCGTGGTCAGCATGTGCTGCAAGATGTGCGCGCGGCCATCTTTGCCCTGCAAGAGGGCTTTCTTCAAAGTTTCCACTGGCAGGCCGTGGACCTTCATGTCCATTTGCAGCGCGGTGATGCCTTTGGCCGTGCCCGCGGTCTTGAAGTCCATGTCGCCAGCGAAGTCCTCGGCGTCGGCAATGTCGCTGAGGATAACGGCGTTGTCGCCCTCAATCATCAGGCCCATGGCGATGCCGCTGACCGGCGCGGTTAGCGGCACGCCGGCGTCCATGAGCGCCAAGCAGCTGGAACAGGTTGCGGCCATGCTGGTGGAGCCGTTTTGGCTCATAATTTCGGTGACGCTTCTAATGGCATAGGGGAACACGTCCTCGGCGGGCAGCACTGGCAAAATGGCGCGCTCTGCTAGGGCGCTGTGCCCAATTTCGCGGCGCCCCGGCGAGCCCAGGCGCTTGATCTCGCCCACGGTGTAGCCCGGTGCGTTGTAGTGGTGCATGTAGCGCTTCTCTTCGTTGCGCTCCATGGTGTCCACCAGCTGCGCGTAGCTGAGCGGCGCCAGGGTGACGATGTTCATGCCCTGGGTCAGCCCGCGGGTAAACAGGCTGGAGCCGTGGGCGCGCGGCAGGAAACCGACCTCGGAGCTGAGCGGGCGCACCTCGGTGAAGTTGCGGCCGTCCGGGCGGACGCCGTCCTTTAAGATGCCCTTGCGGACGTCTTTATTAGCGGCGGTGGCAAAAGCATCGTCGTACTCGCGCTTCACGCTGTCCCAATCGTCTCCGAGTTTTTCAGCGAGGTGGTCCATGAGCTCGGTGCGCAAAACGTGCATGCGCTGGTGGCGTTCGGCCATTGGCGCGCGGAGCTTGTCGCCCATTTTGCCGTCTAGGAAGGCGTCGACCTCTTTTTGGATGGCTTCGCTGGGCAGGCTCAGCTCGTATTCTTGCGGCGTGACGCCAACTTTCTTCACCAGCTCTTTTTGTAGCTTAATGGCCGGCTGGATGGCGTCGTGCGCCCAGGCGATGGTCTCGGCCACGGTTTCTTCGGAAACTTCGCTGGCGCCGGCTTCAACCATCATGATGCCGTGCTCGGAGCCGGCCACCACGAGGTCGAGCTCGTTCTTGGTCATTTCTTCCAGGGACATAAAGGCCTGTGGCTTGCCGTCTTTGAGGCCAATGCGCAGGCCGGCCACCGGGCCGTCAAACGGCGCGCCGGTGAGCATAAACGCCGTGCTCATGGCGATCATGGCCACCATGTCTGGGCGGAAGGCCGGGTCGGTGCTCAAAACAGAGGCCACACCCTGCGCCTCGTGGCGGTAGCCCTTGGGCCACAGCGGGCGGATGGGGCGGTCTATTAACCGGCCAATCAAAATTGCCTCTTCAGATGGCCGGCCTTCGCGCTTAATGAACCGCGAGCCGCTGATTTTGCCGGCGGCGTAGAACTTCTCTTCGTAGTCGATGCTGAGCGGGAAATAGTCGAAGCCCACAATTGGCTTGTCGCTAACCATGGCCGTGCCAAGCACCACGGTGTCGCCGTAGCGCACAATGACGCTGGCGCTGGTGCGGAAGCCGACGCGATTGACCTCAAGGCTGAGCTTGCGGCCGCAAAAATCGGTCTCTACGGTAATAATGTCTTTTCCGTACGGGTTTATTGTCTGTCCCATCGGGTCCTTTCATCTAGAGGCAGCTGGCGGGCAAAGTGCAAATATATGGCGCCCTTGTGCTTTTGGTGCGATATATCTGACCCCTGCCCGTGAGCTATGACGATCTAGAATCGTTAATGTGCACAAGCTGTGTGCCTCGACGGATCGAGGCAGCGAGTCCATGCACTAGCGGCGGATGCCGAGCTTTTCGATAAGCTTGAGGTACGCCTGGCCGTCTTTGCTGGCGATGTACTGCAGGTGGCGCTTGCGCTTGCCAACCAATTGCAGCAGCCCGCGGCGGGCGGCGTAGTCGTGCTTGTTTACCTTGAGGTGCTCGGTGAGCTCCTTGATGCGCTCGGTCATGATGCCGGCTTGCACCGTGGCGGAGCCTGTGTCGTTTTTGCTGGTTTGCAGGCTAGTTACGACGGCCTGCTTTTTCTCACTTGAAATCATACTAGGGGCATTGTACCAGATAGGGCAGCCAGGTGCAAGAGGTTAAGCCGCCGGGGGCAGTTGCGCCTGCTGTGCCGCGGGCAACGGCCGCATGGGTGCGATGATGATAACCTCGGCAACCGCCGTTTGGGCCGGGTGGAGTTCCGCCGGAGTGTCCGGGTGGTTGTAGCCGGCAAAGCCGGTGGCCATCAGTTCGTAGTCCGCCCGCTTGCGGGCCGCCTGGTCTAGGAAAACTCCGGCCGCCCCAAGCGCAAAGCCGATGCCTACCCCGGCAACAAGCATCGCCCCTTCGGCAACCGAGTTCGGGCTAAACGCCTCCTGGCGTGCCGCAAACCCTTCCCCCACTGCACAAGCCGCGGCGATACAGAAGGCGCCAGCGCTTTTGAGCGTGCTGCGGACGCTTGCTACCCGCAACACCTCAGAGAGCGAACCAAGGGAGCCTGCACCATCGAGTTCTTTCATAGATACAACTATACCATCTAACTGGCAAACTTCAATGTTTCCCTAAGACGTTGGGGGGTGAGATCTGGCATCTGCACGGCATCGTCCAGGCTAAACTTCCCTACCCTGGTGCGGCGCAAGCCGGCCATGTAAGCGCCCGTTTCCAGCCATGTGCCGATATCCTCCACTAGCGAGCGAATGTATGTGCCGCTAGAAACGTGCACCGTAAAATAGACGTCTGGATATTCGTATTTGGTGAGGATGCAGCGCTCAATGTGCACCGGGCGCGGCGCAAGCACGGGCGCCTGGCCTTTGCGCGCCAAATCGTACGCCCGCTGCCCGTTGATTTTGATGGCCGAGAACGCCGGCGGCGTCTGCATGGTGTCGCCCTCGAAGCGCGCCAGGGCGATGTGTAGCTCCGGCAGCGTCGGCCGGGCGTCAGACACCGGCGTCTTCTCCCCTTCTTCGTCGCCGGTGGAGCTGGTTTGGCCAAGGCGCATCACCACGTCGTAGGTTTTGTCGAGCTTGGTATACTCCGGCACCTTTTTGGTGTACTTGCCGAGCATTAACACCAAAAGGCCAGTGGCCAGCGGGTCGAGCGTGCCAGTGTGCCCTACCGGGAAACGCTTGCGGCCGGTGGTGTTGAAGCCGGCCTCGCCGCACATGCGGCGCACTTTATTAACGACGTCGAAGCTGGTCCAGCCAGCAGGTTTATCAATGAGCAAGATGCCGTCCATATGCTAGAGCATAGCGGCTGGGGCAGGCATTGTACAGGCTATTGGCCGGGGTTTGCCGGCGGCATCATAGGCGGCGGGACGGCGGGCGGGGCTCCGGCGCTGCCGGGGGCGTCTGGCAACGAAAAGGTGGGGTTGGCCGTGGCGTCCATGTTGACCGGCGGCGCGGGGGGCACTACAGGGGCTGAATTGGCAGCAGCGTCGGCCGCGTGCAGTGGCGCGCCCAGCGGCTGGGCGTTGAGCGCGGCGATGGGCTCCGGCCCAACCGGCGCGTCGTGGTTGGCAATGGCCTGTAGTACGGCGTTACGGGCGTTATCTATGTCTGCAGCGGTAGCGTCCTGTGCTGGGGCGGCGGCAGGCCCGGATGGCGAGGATGCGGGCGCAGCAAGTGGCGGTGCCTGAGGGAGCGCGGGCGCAAAAATGTCATCTGCTGGCGACAATGGCGGCGCCATAGACGGCGGCGACGGCATGGGCGCCGGACCCATGGCCGGGCCCATGACGGGCTGGGCAGGTTGGGCGGCGGGCATAGCGGCCGGCACGGGAGCGATATGCGGGCTGTTGACGTCGGCCTCGATCTGACTCAAGGTTTCTACCCCTGGGGCTGGCGACAGCGGCGCGGGCATGGGCGGCATGGCGGGCATGGGCGGTTCCAAGGGCTGCGCCATGGGCGGCGGGGGCGCGGTGGGCGTCACCACTTGCGGCGACGGCGTCATAAATGGCGGCGGGGACTCTGGCTCGGGTTCGGGCACTACGGGTGCGGCCGGAGCCGGGGCTGGTGCGCCGGGCGTCATGCTAGGTGGCAGGTACGGCATGGACGGCGACGTGATGTTAGCCGAAGCGGCCGGGGTAAATAACCCGTCGCTCGCCTGCCCGCCCACAAACCCGCCTGTTTCGGGCTGCGGCAACTGCATGGGTGCGCCTGCCGGGAGCTCTTCATCGGCTGGGCTGGCACTGGACGCGTCCATCTGCCCAGCCATGGCCGGCGGCTCAAGGATCATGTGCGAGCTGGACATGTGTTGCATGGGGTCGGCGCTGCCCATAAGCGAGTCGCCCGAATGGTTGTCGATGTGCGCCGGCTCCCGCGGCGGCAGCGGCGGCAGACCCTGCAGGTCGCCATCTTCGCTGATGTGGATTTGCGGGGGCGGCGGCGCGGGCTGGGCGGGAGCTGGGCCGGGCACATCAAAAGCAGGGCTGGCAGGGGTGGGAGCCTCTTCTGGCGCATGCTCCGCCTGCTCAGGGAACTGGAAAATGTCCCGCGGCGGCTCCTGGTGGCTTTGCTCCGGGCCCGAGGATTGCTCGGGGTGCGGCTCTTCATGGTGCTCTTCATGGCTGTCTTCGTGCCATTCCTCGTGGTTCTCGGAAGCTGGCCCGGCGTCGTGGTGTTCGTCCTCGTGGCGTTCGTCGTGCCCTTCATGCTCAGCTGGCTCGGCGCCCTGCCCCTCGTTGCCGGGGTGGTTAATTTCGAGGGTGCCATCTTCGGTGGTGTGCGAGTCTTCATCGTGGTGCTCGTCCTGGAACTTAGGGCTAGTGTGTTCCTGGGCGGTTTGCTGGGGTTGGGGCACGGCAGGTTGCTGCAGCTTGGTGGCCACCAACTGCTGGTTGGCGCCAGCGGACATCAGGGCGGCGCTTAAGCTCATGGTTACGGGCGTGGTCCTTGCATTGCTAAAACGTTCAGTCTCGGCCACAATGCCGGTGAGCAACGAGGTGGCCATTTGCCCGTCCAAAATCTGGGGGTCCATGCTAGTGAGCAGCTGCGTTACAAGCTCGGACAGGCTGCTGGCGCTAGGGTCGAGCCAGTTAATAGTGCCCAATTCCCCGCCCGGCAAAGTGTTGATGGTGGCCACTACGGCGTCGTGCAAAATGCGGCCGTGCGCGGTAATGGCTTGGTCGAGGTCGTTTTGGTTGTGCACGCCAATGGCCACCACCACGTCCACATTGAAGTCGCCCTGGCTAAACTGCAGGTCTTTGTCGCTAATGGACGTCTTGTACGGGGTAATAAAAATCCGCACCACGGTGTCTTCCACCTTGTAGCGGAGTTTGTCGGCTTTGGCCTTATCTAGGGCAATGATGAAGTCGCGCAAAGAATCGGTGTTTTTCTCGATGGTCTTTTCCGGCTGCAAAAATTCGATGGTGCTCGGCACCGCGCCGCTAAACACGGCCGTGGCGTGCTTGCCCATTTTGTTGAGCGCCAGCGTGAGGCCGATGCACGACGCCAGTTGGTCAACCGTCGGATTATTACTGACAGTAACCAGAATGTTGTTGGATTGTTTGAGCCGGTCGGCGATTGCCTGTTTTTGTTCCATGTTTTGGTCTTCTACCCTGTATTGCCAGCGTAGCATATAAGCGTAAGCATTGCCAACTTTTTGTTGGCCTAACGGCCGGCTTAGGCGCGCTTTGTGCGGCGCATCTTGCTGTACATGGTGAGCGCCACGGCGAGCACAATGGCCACCAGCGGTATAAATGCCGGCGTTATGCCGGCCTTCACCAGGCCCACCGAAACCACAGCCGTGCCAACCAGCCATATCAGCACCGCCCGCCGGCTAATGCGCTGCCGGGCAAACTCCGCGCCAAGGTAGTAATACGGGAACACGGTGATCACCAGGAACGTACTGGACAGCAGGCCGCAAATGAGCACTACGGTGAGCCCTTCCCAGAACGGGTCGGACAAATACAGCGGGATCAGCGACACCACCGCGGTAAAACTGGTAGCGATGAGCGGCCGGAACCGCTCGCGCAGCGCACCCACGGCCGCTTCCACCGCGCCTGCCCCGCCGCGGCGCAGCTGGTTGGCGTAATCGGTCAGCAAAATGGTGTTCTTAATGCTCAACCCCAGCAGCGCAAAGAACCCGAGCAGCGTAAAGAAGCTAAAGGCGTTTTTGGTGGCGTACAGCCCCAGCGTAATCCCAAACAGGCTAAACGGGATGGCCATAAAGATGAGCAGTGGCTGCAGCAACGAGCGGAACTGGACAGCCAGCAGCACAAAGATCACCACCAGCAGCACCGGGAAGGCTTTGGTGAGCGCCGCAAACGAGTTCTGGTTGTCTGCTTCCTGGCCGAGGTCAAAGTCCAGCGCGCCCTGCTTCAGCCCGTAGGATTGCAGCTTGGCGTCGGTGAACTCTTTTTTGACCGCGTCTTGGGCGAGCGCCACCAGCGTGCTGGTGTCGTCGGCGTCGAACTTGGCCGTGACCTCCACGTACTGCTTGCCGCCCTCACGCTGGTACAGGCCTGGGTCGGACACGGTGGTGGCCACAATTTTGGCGGTTTTGCCGCTGACGCGCGTCAGGGTTTTGTCGTGTAGGAAGTCGTTCATGTCGCTGGCCAGGCGCATGGCCGCGGCGCGGTCGCCGGTAACAATGCGCACGCCAAACGCCCCGGGCGGCGGCCCAACATCCAGCTGCCCCACCTCCACCTGTGCGCCGTGGAAGTTCATAAAGGCATCCTTGAGCTGCTGCTTGAGCTGCGGCGACGTCACCTTGCGGTCTTTGAACGATATGAGGTAAATGACGCTCGTAGCGCTCTGCGTGTTGGCGTTGGTGAAGTACGAGGCGGTCTTAAAATTTTCACCCAGTTGCTGCGCCACCACGGTGTCGGCGCGGTCGGCCACGCCCTCGGCCTGCTTGATGGTGGTGCCCGGGTTAAAGGTGAGGCTCAGCGTGAGCCCGTTGGTGTCTTTGCTGGGCGGGAAAATGTTAAAGGTCACTTTTTGGAACAAAAACCCGGCGGCCACAATAAAGCCCAGCCCAACCACTACAGCCACCGAGCCCACGCCCAGCAGTTTCTTGGTGGAGCCGCGCGCCCACAGCATGGGTTTGCCCACAAAGTTGGCCACCTTGGCCTCGATGCCAGCGGCCGGCTCATCTACCTTACCCTTTGGCCCCATCTGTTTTTTGCCCAACAGCAGGTACCGCGCAAACAGCGGGATGAAGAACAGCGCCACCAGCAGGCTAGTAACCAAGCTGGCAATGACCGTCACCGGGATGGCGCGGATAAAGCTGCCCAAAATGCCGCTCACGAACAGCAGCGGCGCAAAGCTCAAAACGGCAGTGGAGGTGGCGGCCACCATGGCGCGGCTCACTTTGCGCGTGGCAACGTGCACGGCCTCTTGCGGGTCAGTGAGCTTGCGGCGCTGGGCGTCAATGGCCTCTACCATGATGATGGTATCGTCTACAATCAGCGCCAAGCACAGCACCAGCGAGAACAGCGTAATGGTGTTCAGCGTGTACCCAAACAGGTACAGCGCGCCCAGTGTAATAGTGAGCACAGTGAGCATCGCCAGCACGGTAATCAGCGAGGCGCGCACGGCGATCACCAGTGAGCCCACCACCAGCACGGCAACCAACCCTTCCAGCAGCGACTTTTGCAGCCCGCCGATCTGCTCCTTGATGTCGTTGGCGTACGTAGCGCTAATGACCGCGGTAAACGGCGAGCCCTGGTGCGCGCCGTTGTACTCGTCCACGGCTTTTTGCAGTTGGTCGTCCAGCTTAATGACGTCGCTGCCGGCCTTTTGGGTGTAGCCCACGGACACCGAGTCGTAATAGCGGTTCTGGCCGCCCACCCGCGCGCCGTAGCGGTCGAATTTATCCTGGCTGGAGACGATTTGGCGCGTGACTGGGTCGGTGCCTTCTACAAACGGGTCAACCACAGAGATGTTGAGCAAATTTGGCAAGTGCTTGGTTTTGATGAACGCCGCCACTTTGTCGCCCTCGGCGGATAGCTGCTCGGTCGTGGCTGCGCCGTTGCTGGCGTACACCGACACCACGCCGTCGTCCCCTCGTGCGGTAAAGCCGGGCTTGGGCGTCTCTATTTTGAGCGTGGCGCTCTCTGGCAAAACGCCTGCGTCCAGGATGCGCTGTTTTATTTGCGCGCCCACCACATTGGCGTCCGTCCCCTCTTTGTACTGCACGGCTATGTTGTAAAAGTTGGCCTGCGTGGTGGACTGCACGCTCTTCACGTGGCTGTCCTTCAGGATGATGTCGTCCACCGGCCCGGCCACCTGGGCGTCTACTTTAGCCGGGTCGTTTACAAAGTACGTGCCCGCGGCTACAGAGAACGGGACGTTGATGCTTGGGAAACCCTCACGCTGTAGAAATGTTGTGTAACTCGCAACCCCAAAGACTGTTAGCAGCAGCCAGACCAGCGCGGCGGCACGCGGCCGGTTGAAGATCGCTAGGCTTACCTTCGGGAGCAGACGGTCCTGGCCGTCGGACTTGTACATCTTTTTGGAGTTATTCTTCACAGCAGCCATCCTTGTTATGTCTTCATAATATCAGATATTCCTTTGGAAGGACGCCGGGGCGGCAGTACTATTCCAAAAAGTTGGGTCAAGCGTAGTGCAGCCCAGGCGCATATGCGCGTGGCGCGTAACGCACAACTTTTTGTAATAGTACTGCCGCCTTTACAAACCCCTTTACCTCTGGTACATTATATGTATTAGTAACGACAAAGGTACATCGAATGCCCATCATTAAGTCAGCAAAAAAGCGTGTCCGCACCAGCACTAAAGCTGCCGTGCGCAACAGC
>DATIIT010000006.1:0-92240 GCA_035479375.1 Saccharimonadales bacterium (SeqCode)
TAGTCTTTTTAAGGTCGTCGAGCACTTTGTCGCGGTTAAGCTCGTGCAGCACATCCAAATCTTTGATGTCTGAGGTACGGGTGGCATGGAAGCCAAAACTAGCTTCTTTTTGCAGCTTGTCGGCGCCGATGTTGCTGGTCATGATGACAATAGTGTTGGTAAAGTCTATCTTGCGGCCCTTGGCGTCGGTAAGCGTGCCGTCTTCTAAAATTTGGAGCAGCATGTTGAAGGTATCGGGGTGAGCTTTTTCGATTTCGTCGAAGAGTACCAAGCTATAGGGGCGGCGGCGGATTTTGTCGGTGAGTTGTCCCCCATCGTCGTAGCCGACATAACCGGCCGGCGCGCCAACCAGGCGGGCGACGTTGTGGTGCTCACCAAACTCGCTCATGTCGATCTTAACCAAGGCGTCGTCGGAGCCGAAGAATTCACGAGCTAGTACCCGGGCAAGCTCGGTCTTACCAACACCTGTAGGGCCAAGAAAAATAAATGAGCCAATAGGGCGCTTGGCGCTGCCAATACCAGAGCGGTTGCGGCGCACGGCGCGGGCTACGGCCTCGACGGCTTCTTGTTGGCCAATAACATACTTGCCAAGGCCTTTCTCTAAATGCAGCAGGTATTTGGCTTCGGACCGAATAACCTTTTTAACGGGTACGCCGGTCATGCGGGCGACTACTTCGGCGACGTCTTCGCTGGTGAGAACAATGGGCTTGCCGTGCTTACCACTGGCATGCAGCTTGGTGAGTTCTTCGTTGATTTGCGAGGCGCGGGTCTTAAACTCGGCGGCCTTTTGGTAGTCTTCGTTATCTACAGCTTCGTCTATGCGGGTGTTTACTAGCTTGAGCTCTTTTTGCAGCTTGCGTACTTCGGGCGAAGTTTTGCCGACGTCCACACGAAGATGGGCAGCGGTTTCGTCGAGCAGATCAATAGCCTTGTCGGGCATAAAACGGTCGTTAATATAACGCTTGGCAAGCGTAACGATGTCGTCGAGCACCTCGTCGCTCACTGTTACGCCGTGGAACGATTCGTAGTGTTTGCGCAGCCCTTTGAGTATAGCCAGGCTTTCCGGCACGGTAGTTTCGGGTACCTGTACTGGCTGGAAACGGCGCTCAAGCGCTGCATCTTTCTCGATGTGCTTGGTGTATTCGGCGGTGGTGGTGGCGCCAATGAGCTGGATTTTGCCGCGGGCTAACGCTGGCTTTAGGATGTTGCCGGCGTCCATGGCGCCCTCGGCGGCACCAGCGCCAACAATGAGGTGTAGCTCGTCGATAAAGACAATGGTTTTTTTGTCGTTTTCTAGCTCGCTCATCACTTTTTTAAGGCGTTCTTCGAACTCGCCACGGTATTTAGTGCCGGCAATCATGCCCGCCAGGTCAAGCATAATAATGCGCTTGTCGAGCAAGCTGTCGGGTACGTCTTCGGAGACAATGCGTTGGGCAAGGCCTTCGGCAATAGCTGTCTTACCGACGCCTGGCTCACCAATGAGCACTGGATTATTTTTGGTACGGCGGTTAAGAATGGTAATTACACGGCGAATTTGCGCCTCGCGGCCAACTACCGGGTCGAGCTTGCCGGCTCGGGCTTCGGCAGTCATGTCGGTGCCAAAAAAGTCGAGCGCCGTTTTGCGGCCCTTGTTGCGGCCACCGGTGCGGCGCCGGGTGTCGGTTTCGCCGTTGCCGCTGCGGTCTTCGTCGTCGTACTGCTGGCGATTTAGGAATTGGTCTAGCTCATTCATAAGGCTGTCTACGTCGATGTTCATAGAGCGCAGTAGAGTCGTAGCGCGGGCATTTTTTTGGC
The DNA here is from genome assembly GCA_035479375.1 of Saccharimonadales bacterium (SeqCode). Classification (GTDB taxonomy): domain Bacteria; phylum Patescibacteriota; class Saccharimonadia; order Saccharimonadales; family UBA4665; genus PMNU01. The sequence continues at coordinate 1,795 of DATIIT010000006.1, forward strand.
TGAGGAGGGCTTCAAGAATGTGCTCGGTGCCGCAGTAATCTTGGTTGTATTCCTGGGCGGTGTCGTAGGCCATTTTGAGCGTCAGCTTGGCGGTTTCACTAAGGCCTTTGGCGCCGGCGTTAAGCGTCAGCGTCTTCGGCGTGAGGTTTAACGCCACACGGGCGCGGTCCAGCGTCACCCCAGCGCCCTCCAAAATTTTGGCGCCCATGCTGCTATCTTGGGCCAAAATTCCCAAAAGCAGGTGCTCGGTGCCCACGTAGGCGCTGCCAAAGCTGCGCGCGATGGCGTCGGCGTGCTTTAGGCTCTCCAACGCGTTATTGGTGAGGTGGTTCAAAAAGTCTTGGAAATCGGCGGGTTCTGGTGTCATAACCTCTATACTACCCGGTCTGGCACTCACGTGTCAAGAGTGCTAATTGGTAGCCTGGGCATAGTTCAAAAGAAGGTGACATCGGTAATATTGAGGGTGAAGCCGCCTACCGTGCTGGCTAGCTCCGGGTTGGTGAGCGACATAGTCACATCCAAAACATTTTGCTTTGGCGTAAGCAGAGTTGCGTTTCTGGCAACCAAGACGCCAGTCCCAAGGTCTAGTTCAGTGTTAGCCGCACCGTTAACATCGCGGCCGAGCCAATTGTCTGGGGATCCCTCTTCTGGGGCAGTTACAAAAGTGACTCGCGGGCTGAGCGGGTCAGATGTCCGCATCACAATATAGAGAAGCGAGCAATATCGTAGAACCGTTGGCTGTAAAGTCGGCTTCTACTGTAGCGATTGGGGGCGTGCTCCAGTTTCTATGTTGGAGCTTTATGGGGATATGCGCCCCTACCCGCTCACGAAATGCTCGCCGGTCCATTGAAACTACTTGTCGGCGTCTTCGCCGTGGCTCTCGATGGCGTCGAGCAGGCTGTTTTCTAGGTCACTCTTCTTCTTGAGTTTGGGTTTGGGGCCAACGACCGGCTTGGGGGCAGCAGCCGCCTGGGGTTTGCTGGCTTGGGGCGCGGCTTCGGCAGCAGTTTCATGCACCGGGGCGTCTGCCGGTCTTTCGGCCTCAATGTCTAGTTCGTAGCCGGTCAATTTGCTGGCCAGGCGCACGTTTTGGCCGCCGCGGCCAATGGCGATGCTCAGCTGGTCTTCTGGTACGATGACACGGGCTTTTTTGCCGGCTTCGTCCAGCTCAACCTTGGCGACTTTGGTGGGACTGAGGGCGTTGGTGATGTACTCCACGGCGTCCTCACCCCAAACGATGATGTCGATTTTCTCTTGCTCGCCCACTTCGCTCATGACGGCGTTGACGCGCGTGCCGTGGCCGCCCACGAAGGTGCCCACTGGGTCGACGCCCGGCACGGTGCTGTGCACGGCCAATTTGGTGCGCACGCCGGCCTCGCGGGCCATGCCCTTAATTTCTACGGCGCCGCTGTCCATTTCCGGCACTTCGGCGCGGAACAGCCACTCAATAAATTCTTTGCAACCACGGGAAACGACCAACTGCGGCCCGCGCATGCCCCGCTCCACATCCTTCAGGTAGACCTTGAGGCGCTGGCCGGGGTAGTAGCGCTCGCCCTGGATTTGCTCGCTGCGCGGCATGATGCCCTGGGCCTTGCCAAGGTCAACGCGCACGATGTTGCCTTCCACGCGGTTCACCAGCGCGTTAATCACGGTGCCGATTTTGTCCTCGTACTCAGCCATGACGATCTCGCGTTCGGCCTCGCGCAAGCGCTGCAAAATGACCTGCTTGGCGGTTTGGGCGGCGACGCGGCCAAAGTCGTTGACCTTTTCGTGCACTTCTACAAAGTCGCCGATGGCGGCGTTCTTTTGCATAGCCTGGGCGTCTGGCACGTTGATTTCGTAGGCTGGGTCGCCCACGCGCTCCACCACCTCTTTCATGACGTAGGCGTCCACGTCGCCGGTGTTTAGGTTCATGGTGACGCGCACTTCTTGCTCGCGCTCGCCGTAGTCGCGGCGGTAGGCGGCGGCCAAGGCTTGCTCAACCACCTCTTTTACGGTGTCTTCGGGCAGGTTTTTTTCCTCGGCGATGGCTTTGATGGCGCCAGCCAGTTGTTTAAAGTCTAAGTCCATGTCTGTTCCTTTCGTTTTGGTGCGGGGCTTAGGGTTTATACGAAAAAAGCCGACCGCTGCGGCCGACCAATCCCTTGTAGTGTAGCAAAGGCTGCTGGCGCAGTCAAGGCCACGGGCTGTCGGGCAATTACTTGACAAGTTAAGCTTTACATACTATAAAATTAGCATTGAGTAGTATATACCCCATGGATGAAGGCATTGAACGCGTCGCAGAAAAATTTGCGGCGCGCTATATAGATGGCCCGTACGCCGAATTTGAGGACTCATGGCAACGCTGGCAAGGTATTGTCCGCGGTTTTAGTACGCTCTCCCGTTACAAGGGGCGCAACTACTGGCTTGACCCCCGGCTGGTCTACGTGGAGGTAGAGAGGCCCAATGGCCGCCCGCCAATCTACGCGGCGGCGCAGATTAGCATTCAGGGCACCTTAGAACACACCCGTAAAGCGCAGCGGGCGCTCAGCATACTAGAACAGCAACAGCGCGCCGACGTCAGCCAGCTGGCAGGCGGCGCGGCGCTCTGGGAGATTGTCGAAGCTAATACCAGCTCCTACGCCGTAGGCATCAAGCCATTCCGGCCAGGGCTGCTCAGCCAAGTGGTAGAAATTAGCCGCCTGAGCCCGCCCACCCACAACCATTGGGCAGACGGGCTGGACGACATCGGGCCAAGCATCTTCCCGTTCTACGCTGAGGCTGCCGAGGATGCCACGCAGACGGTGGACGACCTTAACAGGTTGCTGGATCCGCAGTCGCCACGCCCTGGGCCAGATATGGGGCAATTCGGCTCGCCTGAAGCCGGCATCCAGATGTAGGTGTAGGGCGCTGGCATATGTCAGCGCCCACCCCACACCCCTATGCTAGAATGGACACATGAGCAAAGACGTTTCGCGGCTATACGCCGGCTTCCACCCTACCAACTACCAACTGCACATTGACGCCGACCGCGAGGGCAAGTGCCTCACCGGCACGGTCACCATCACCGGCATGAAGCTGGGGCGCCCCAGCCAGCGGCTCACCTTCCACCAAAAAGGCCTCGCCATTTCCAACGCCACTATTATTAAGAACGACAAAAAGGGCGACCGCGAGATTGCCGTGGCGCGCATCAACAAACAGGAAAAACTGCAAGAGGTGCGTTTGCACACCGACGAACTGCTGCCCGCCGGCCAGTACACCGCCACGCTGCAGTTTGAGGCGCCCATCCAGGATTCCATGCACGGCGCCTACTTCTGCAATTACGAGGTGGACGGCGTCAAAAAGCAGCTGGTGGCCACGCAGTTTGAAAGCCACTCCGCCCGCGAGGTCTTCCCCTGCATCGACGAGCCAGAAGCCAAGGCCACCTTTGACCTCACCATGGTCACGCCCGCGGGCGAGGCCAGCATCAGCAACATGTTGCCAGCGCGCCAGGAAGAAAAAGACGGCCGGCTCACCACCACATTCGAGACCTCGCCCAAAATGTCCACCTACCTGCTGGCCTTTGCCTTTGGCGACCTGCACCACAAAGAGGCCAAAACCAAAGACGGCGTGCTAGTGCGCGTCTGGGCCACCCGCGCCAACCGGCCTGAGTCGCTCGATTTTGGGCTGGACGTGGCGGTGCGCGCCATCGAATTCTTTAATGAATACTACGGCGTGCCCTACCCCCTGGCCAAGTGCGACCACATTGCCCTGCCCGACTTTGCCGTGGGCGCCATGGAAAACTGGGGCATGGTCACCTACCGCGAGACGTGCCTCATTGCCGACCCAGACACCGTTGGCCAATCTGGCCGCGAGCGCGTGGCCACGGTCATCACCCACGAGCTGTCACACCAGTGGTTTGGCGACCTCGTGACCATGAAATGGTGGGACGACCTCTGGCTCAACGAAAGCTTTGCCAACGTTATGGAATATGAGGCCGTGGACGCCCTGTTCCCAGAATGGCATATTTGGGACTCCTTTAAAGCCGGCGAGGGCTTAAGCGCCCTGCGCCGCGACAGTATCCCTGGCGTGCAGCCGGTGCACGTGCCAGTACACCACCCAGACGAGATCAGCACCCTGTTTGACCCTAGCATTGTCTATGCCAAGGGCGGCCGCTTGCTCAATATGCTCAAAAATTACCTGGGCGAGGACGATTTTAGGAAAGGCCTCAAGCAGTACTTTGAAACGCACCAGTACGGCAACACCACCGGCGATGACCTGTGGAAGGCGCTCGGCGACGCCAGCGGCAAAGACGTGGCCAGCCTGATGAACCCGTGGCTGACGCGCTCCGGCTTCCCGGCGGTCAGCGTTACCCAAAAGGGCACTGCGCTGGACATTTCCCAGAAGCACTTCTTGCTCGACCCGTCCAAGGCTGACCCGGCGCGCATCTGGCCGGTGCCGCTTTTGGCGGACAGCCCCTCGGTGCCAGCGCTGCTGGAAGGCCGCGGCGCGCACCTCACCCTGGACACCGCCGATTACGTGCAGGTGAACCGCGGCGCCATTGGCCACTACATCGTGCACTACACCGAGCCGGCGCACGCTGCAAACCTGGCGCAGGCCGCGGCAGACAAGGCGCTTACCCCGGCCGAGCGCCTGATGCTGTTGAGCGACAGCTCGCTGCTGGCCCGCGGCGCGGTGGAATCGTTTGCCGCCACGCTGCGCCTGCTGGAACACTACACCGCTGAGGACAGCGAACCAGTGTGGGACATCATGGCGCTCATTTTGGCCGACGGCCGCCGCTTTATCGACGCTGACGCCAGCCTGGAAGAACCCATGAAAGCGCTGGTGCGCACCCTCATTGAGGCGCAGTTCCAGCGCCTGGGCTGGGACATCAAACAGGGCGAACACAGCGAGGACACCAAGCTGCGCGCCACCATCATTGCGCTGGGCGTCTATGCCGAGCACAAGGCCATCACCGCACGCGCCCTGGAACTGTGGCAGGCCTACCAAAAAGACAGCACTGCCGTGGACTCCGAGCTGCGCAGCATTGTGTTTGGCGCGGCCGTACGGCATGCGGTGCCAGGCGCGTTTGATACGCTCGTGAAGTTGCACGAGACCGCCTCCGACCCGCACCTCAAAGACGACGCCATGGGCGCGCTCACCAGCACCCGCAGCCCGGAAGAGGCCGGCGTGCTGCTTGGCCGCCTCACCGACGCCAGCAAAGTAAAACCCCAAGACGTGGACTTCTGGCTCGTGTACCTCTTGCGCAACCGCTACGTGCGCGACGTGGCCTGGGATTGGTTCCGCAAGAACTGGGGCTGGATCGAAAAAACCTTCTCCCACGACCAAACCTACGACAACTTCCCGCGCTACGCCGCCAGCGCCTTCAGCACCCGCCACTATCTGGATGAGTACAGCGCGTTCTTCGAGCCAAAAACTAACCAGCAAGCCCTGGCGCGCAACATTGCCATGGGTATCGAAGAAATCAGCAACCGCGCCGCCTGGCTGGAGCGCGACCTCGCCGCCGTACAAGAATACTTTGGCGGGAAATAGATAAAAATAGCGGCCACCTGGCATATTTTCATAAAGTTGGGTCAAGCGTAGTGCAACCCAAGGACATATGTCCTTGGCGTGTAACGCACAACTTTAGGGAAATATGCCAGGTGGCCGCCGCTATATATCTTTGACCACCGCGGTAATTTGGAACTGCGGGCCGGAAACCTCGATGGCGCACAGCTCGTAAGTGCCGCGCCAGCTATAGCGGTGCACCCAGCTTGCAGCCGCAAAGCGCATTTGCTGTAATTTTTTGGGCGTGATGTACTCCAGGCCGCGCCCCTGCCGCGCGGTGCGCCGGTATTTGACCTCGCAGAAGTACACGGTGCCGCCGCGCACGGCCACAATGTCGATTTCACACCAGCGCGTGCGCCAGTTTTGCGCCACCACCTCGCAGCCTTTGCGCCGCAAGAATTCGGCCGCCCCGTCTTCGGCGTGGCGGCCGGTCTGTGTTGTGCTGCCACCCTGCGCCATCTTATATGTATGCCTGGATTGGCTTAAAGCTGCGGCGGTGCAGCTCGCACAAGCCCAGTTTTTGCAAGGCGGCGGCGTGGGCCGCCGTGCCGTAGCCCACGTGGCGCTCAAAGGCGTAGCCTGGGTAGGTTACGCCGGCCTCAGCCATAAAGCGGTCGCGCGCCACTTTGGCGATGATGCTCGCCGCGCTCACTGCCGGCACCAAATTGTCCGCCGCCACCAGGGCGCGGCTCCGCGGATTGTCCGGGAAAAAATTGTGGTTACCGTCTACCACCAGCTCGTCGTAGGGCACAGTTATATGGGCGAGCGCGCGCTCCATGGCCAGGCGCACCGCTTCGGTGAGCCCCACTTGGTCTAGCTCTTCGGCCGTCACCCAGCCCACGCCGCAGGCCAACGCCGAGACCCGGATCTCGGCATCTAGCCGCTCGCGCTGCTGTTTGCTGAGTTTTTTGGAATCCTTTAGGCCGGTTATGGGCACGCCCAGCAGCACCGCGCCCGCCACCACCGGCCCTGCCCAGCAGCCTCGCCCAACTTCATCTATACCTACGATCATGGGCGCAGTGTAGCACATCTTGCCCACGCGCAACGCAGGCAATGTGACATTTGTCTGCTTTCTGGTGAGAGAACAATCACATCGGGCGGAAACGAACATTTGTTACACCATAGATATGACAGAAACACTGCGCATCCGGCACCCTCACATTCACTGGCCCCGTACGCCAAAGGCCGAGCGCCCACCGCACCATCCCCTTTCCCGGCGGGCAAAGGCCATGAGCGGGCTCACTGCCCTCATCCTTGTGGGCGGCGCCACGTCGCCACTGTGGGTGCCGAGCGGCGGCCGTGCCGCGGGCGGCAAGGCCGGTGCTGAAACAGGCGCTGGCGCGGGCGCACCAAACCCGCTTGCGCCGGGCGGGGTGCTGCACCTCGGCGGCACGCCCAGTACGGCAGCGTCGGCACCGGTACTACAAGACCGCAACACCTCGGAAATGCCTGCCGCCACCCCCACAGACGCCCCCCATTATGACGCCAACGTCACGCTCACCTGCGACCTGGGCACGCCGGTGCGCCGCGGCAACACCCTGGTTATCCGGCCACATGTCACTGTTGCGGGGCACGCCGATCCAAACCGCGTCTTTACTGTAGCCGACTTGGTGGTGGGCGACGCCGTCACTAAGAAAACCGGCACCTATGTGGGCGAAGGGCTTGGCGCTGAAGGAGTTGGCGCTGAGGTAGACGTGCCCATCCCGGGCGACTTCGGCTTCCCCGCCGACCAAATCTACGTTGGCATCGCGTACTTCGCGCCAGGTGCACCACTTCCAGCGGCTCCAGACGGCTTCTCTAACACAGGCGACCGCACCAACCGCACTGCAGAGGTTGCCTGTGGCAATGCCGCCCTTAACTGGGCATTAGCCAACGGCGGCGTGCAGCTGCCGGCTAACGGATAAAAAACAGCTCCGCGAGGAGCTGTTTTGCCGCTAACAAGATCTAGTTGCCTAAGCTTCTTCGTGCTTGGCGAGCGCGGCCTGCACTTTGGCCTCGGCCTCGGCTTCTTCAGCGGCCTTCTTGGCGGCTTCAGCTTCGGCAGCGGCGGCCTTTTCTTCGGCCAGCTTGGCCTCTTCCTCTTCGGCGGCTTTATCTACCACGGCGTTGACGGCCTGGCGGTCAAAGTCTACCCCGGTGAGGCGGGCAGACTTGCCGGTGCGGTTGCGCATGTAGGTGAGGTAGTTACGGCGCACCTTGCTGCGCTTGGTGACTTCAATCTTCAAAACGAGCGGGCTGTGCAGCAAAAAGCTCTTTTCCACGCCGATACCGCTGGCGATGCGGCGCACGGTGATGCGGCTAGTGTGGCTGCCCTTGCGGCTGGTGCGGATAACCATGCCCTGGAAAATCTGGACGCGCTCTTTGTTGCCTTCGCGGATTTTTTGGTGCACTTTTACGGTGTCGCCGCTCTGGACGTCCACAACGGCCGACTTCTTAAACTTGGCTTCGATTTGTTGTATAACAGATTGCATTTGCATTAAACCTTACACTATTTTTCGCTTAGACCCAAGTATAGCACATCTGTTAGCGGATGAAAAGGGCTACCTTTAGGCCACGGCTTAAGCGGCAGGCGGCAGCGCGGCAGGCGGGAAATGGCCCAGCGCCGTCTCGGCGAACTCCCGCACCGTGGCGATTTCCAGCCCGTTGGTGAGGCTATCCACCCCATAGATAGCCTGCTGCCCTTCCGGCAACGCATAGCCGGACAAGCGCAAGAATGCCGCGCTTATCACCTCGTCCGCCGGGCGCACGCTGTAACCTGGCGGCGCCGCCCGGCTGTCGCCGTGGTGCCTGGTACTGAGCGCTAGGAGCGAGCCCGCGGGATACTCCACGCCGCCAATAACCACGCCCACAAACGTCAGCGCATTGGGGACGGTCCACAGTTTGCGCGCCATCACCACGCCGCCGTCCGCGCCGGTGAAGAACTCGGCGAGCGGCTGGTCCGGATCGCCAATGTCTTGGGCACCGGTGAGCACGGTGAGCCAGTTTCTTTCAGCGCCCACGCACACGTCCAGGTTGCCGGGGCGCGGCCCATTAAAAGACGGCACACTGTCCTGGGCCGTAACTGCCTCCCGGCTGCCGTTCACCATGCCGGCCAGCGTACGCATCGGCACGTCGTCGCCAAAGAGCCCTAAGTCCAGGGCCCTGAGCGAGTTGTCCCGCACCAGTGGCTCACCCTGACGCAACAAGGTGGCGGCGCGTGTAACTCCGCGTAGCATCGAGTCGCTTGGGCCATGGGGAAAGTCTACGGGCTCCGTATCTAGGACAGGCGTCGGGTCAATGGCATGGCTCAGGGGCACGCCCTGCACGCTGCATTCTAGCTGGAAGGTCTGGAACGCGTTGAGCCCTGGTAAGCGTGCTAACATATGTATATTATACCATAATTTTATACACTGGAGTAGTACGCTAGTATATGTTATAATATCTTAAATGAGTGGTCGTAGTCTTTCGTCGCGGGATTCCGCCAAGTACTTATTCTCAAATGACAGCTGGGACAGTCCCACTGTTAATCGTTTTATTTCTCTGCTTGCCCGGCAGCCGCACCGCCCAGAAGCTACGGCGGTTGTTGTTGGTGCAGGCGGGCTGCCCTACACTTTGGGGTATCTGGGGGTGTCCCGGGTGGTAGTGGCCGACAAATATGAGGAAGTTGGACGAAGCGTACGGGCTCGTGCCCAACTTCTAGGAATCGAGACAATCACGCCGACCTGGGAAGAACACCTCAGACAAGTCAAATTATTCTTCCCAGGATTTGAAACGCTGATAGATGAAGAGTTCCAGACCGCCAAACAATCGGGGCTGATGCGAAACTATGATGCAACCCAAGAGGGTGCGGCGGCAACAGAAATTGCCCTTTGCCCCGGGGACATAGTGGAGACCTTCCCTGTGCTTGGCGCCAGCCTTAAGGAAGAGGACCGCAAGGTGACCATGGTAAATATTAGCAATGTGGCCGGGTACATGTTGGTAAACGGTTCAAACGATCGTGATGCAGTCCACAGCGCGTTAGCAGACCTCGTGTGCCAGCTACCACTTACCCCAGACGCCGTTATAGTTGAAAGCACCCGTGCTACCGTCCACGACCCCATGCGGGTTTCAGTGGGCAATCCCGCAGACATGCTAGGCAGACTTGTAAAGTAGTGCCACCCTGCGGCTGGGCGTGCGCCATTTGGCAGCAGCGCAGCCGCGAGCTACAATACGCTCAGTTGGAGGAACTATGGACTACGGAAAATTGGCGCTAGAAAAGCACAAGGCGCTGCGCGGCAAGATTGAAGTCACCCTAAAAGACACGCTGGACTCACGCGACAAGCTCAGCACCTATTACACGCCCGGCGTCGGCGCGGTGAGCACCTATGTGGCCGAACACCCGGACGAAGCCCGCGACTACACCTGGCTCAACAACACCGTGGCAGTAGTGAGCGACGGCTCGGCCGTGCTGGGCTTGGGCGACATTGGGCCACTCGGGGCACTGCCGGTCATGGAAGGCAAAGCCATGCTCTTTAAGCACTTTGCCGGCATCGACGCGGTGCCCATCGTGCTGGACGTGCACACCGCCGACGAAATTGTGGCCGCGGTAAAAGCCATTGCGCCGAGCTTTGGCGGCATCAACCTAGAAGACATTGCCGCGCCGCTGTGTTTTGAGGTGGAGGAGCGCCTTAAAAAAGAATTGGCCATCCCCGTAATGCACGACGACCAACACGGCACCGCCATTGTGACCCTGGCCGGCCTGATTAACGCCTGCAAGGTGACCGGCCGCCAGCTGCAAGATGCCAAAATTGTGGTGGCCGGCGCGGGTGCGGCCGGGACGGCTATCGTGAAGCTGTTGCACCGCTACGCCGGGCCGCGGATATTCGTGGTGGACAGCAAGGGCATTGTCAGCGCCAACCGCACCGACCTTAACGACGAGAAAAAGGCGCTGCTAGAGTACAGCAACCTCTCGGGCATAGACGGCTCGCTGGCCGATGCCGTGGAGGGCGCGGATGTGTTCATTGGCGTGTCCAAGGCCGGACTGCTGACGCCGGAAATGGTCAAATCTATGGGGAAAAACGCCATTATCTTCGCCATGGCCAACCCCACGCCGGAAATTATGCCGGACGTTGCCCGCGAGGCTGGCGCCGCTGTGGTAGCCACCGGCCGCAGCGATTTCCCCAACCAAGTCAACAACGCCCTGGCCTTCCCAGGCATTTTCCGTGGCGCGCTAGACAACCGCGTGCGCGAAATCACGGATGAGCACAAGGTGCAGGCCGCTGAGGCAATCGCCGCCCTAGTACCCCAGCCAGACGCCGGGCACATCATCCCCAGCGTGCTCGAGCCTGGGCTGGCTGCGGCGGTCGCCAAAGTTATTAGCTAAAAGTGGGCTTATTCTTTGCTTGTCCGTGGCATGCAACTACTACGACACAACTAAAATTGGCAAGAAAGCTAGACGATGACGCGGTAAATCTCTTCAATGGTGGTCACGCCGGTGAGCGCCTTGAGGATGCCGTCTTGCAGCATGGTTACCATGCCGTCTTGCACGGCCACGGCCTGCAGCGAATCGGTGGTGATCTGTTGTATTGGTTTGCGCAGTTCCTGTTGGATGCCGGGCGTCATCTGCATTTGCTCGCGGATGGCCAGCTGCCCCTTGTAGCCAAACGGGCTTTCTGGCGACACGCCGGGCTTGTACAGGGTGACATTATCTAGGCTGGGACGCTCTACCCCGGGCGGCAAGCTGTCGATGACTTCTTGGAGCCGGGCTTTGAGCGTGGCGTCCGGCTGGTAGGGCTGGCGCGTTTTTTCGTCGAGCCGGCGGACCAGGCGCTGGGCCATAATAAGGTGCATCGCCGAGGCAAACAAGGGGTTGATCCCCACCAGGTCCAGCATACGTGTCAGCGCCGCTGCCGTCGATGAAGCGTGGAAAGTACTGAGCACCAAGTGCCCGGTGAGCGCGGCCTGCAGGCTGGTTTTGGCCGTGTCTTGGTCGCGGATCTCGCCCACCATGACCACGTCCGGGTCCAGGCGCAGCACGGCGCGCAGTTTTTCGGCAAAGCCGAGGGCGTTGTAATCGCCCTGCACCGGGATTTGCACCACGCCGCGCATGTAGTACTCAATGGGGTCTTCCAGGGTGAGAATTTTGCGCTCGTCGGTGTTCAGCGTGTTAATGAGCGAGTACAGCGTGGTGGTTTTGCCCGAGCCCGTCGGCCCCACAATGAGCACCATGCCGGTGGGGTGGCGGATGACGTCGTCTACGGCGTCGCGCTCGCGCTTGCTCAGCCCCAGGTTGTCTAGCTTGAGTAGCTCCAGTTGCATGGTAAATAGGCGCATCACCACGTCTTGGCCGTATGCCGCCGGCACGGTCTCTACACGCAGGTTAACGGTAACTTCTTCTCCCGTGGCCATGCGCGAACGCCGGTTGATGTGCCCGGTCTGCGCATCCGGCGAATCGGTAGAAATATTGGCCGAGCTGGCAATGGCCGACAGCAGCTGGTGGTACTTTTGCTTGTCAAACTGGGCGATAGTGTGCAGCACGCCGTCCACCCGGAAGCGGATACGCACGTGGTCGTCCTGGTTTTCCAAGTGGATGTCCGAGGCCTTTAGCCGGAAGGCTTGCTGCACCAAGTAGGCCAGGACGTCGTCGGCCCGCACACTACCCAGCGTCCGCGAGATGCTGTCCAGCAGCTGTTTGTCGTCTGCTTTGGCGATGGTAATATCCTGGTAGGTGACGGTTTTGGGCGGGTCATATAAGCGCATGTATTCGCGGTAGCCAGCATCGGAAATAAGCGCAAAGGCCACGCGCTTGTCGCTAAAGTGCTGCTGCAGCTCTTTGGCGACTTGTTGCGATGTAGTATTTACAATGCCAAACAGGGCGTTGGACTTGTCCGCCTCCAGCGGGATGACCTTCCACTGGTACATTTGCTGCACGGCCAGCAGGTCTTTAATAAGCGCTTTCTTCTGCAAGGAGGACGTGTCTATATAATCCAGCCCCAAAATGCGGGCCCGGCGCTGGGTGGCGATTTCTTCGTCGCGGCGCGCGTCTTGGCTCATATGCACTTATTCTAGCACAAGCAGGATGCGCAAGCCGGCACGTCACACAACTACTGCCCGTCACTTATTGAAAAAGATATATGCCGGCTCCGGCGGCGTTGGCCACTGGTTGGCCACCGCAAGCATAAGCCTCTTGTCCCATGAGCCGTCTTCGCACATAATACATGGTAATGCGGGATATTATTTTGGTTGCGCACAATTTGCGGAGCTGCCACAATGTGGGTTCGCTATTGCGCACCGCCGAAGGGCTCGGCGTCAGCAAAGTTATTTTGGGCGGGCACACGCCACACCCCTCGCACGCCCATGACCGCCGCCTGCCGCACGAGGCCGAAAAAACCACCCGCCAAATCCACAAAACCGCCCTGGGCGCAGAGGATTTGGTGGCCTGGGAATACCACCACGACATTTTGCCGGTGCTCAAAAAGCTGCAACAAGCCGGCTATGCCGTAGCCGCCGTGGAGCAAACCGAGGACTCGCGCGAGCTGCCGCGCTACCATCCGCCAGAGAAGATTGTGCTGGTTTTGGGCCGCGAGGTGGAAGGCATCGAGCAAGAAGTGCTGGACGCCTGCGACACGGTGCTGGAAATCCCCATGTTTGGCAAAAAAGAGTCGTACAACGTGGTGCAGGCCGCAGCCATGGCGCTGTACCACTGCCGGTTCACCGCCTAAGGCTTGCGCGCAGGCATAAACAATATGCTACACTGGGCGTAAGATGGCACTCGCTCCCGTAAAACCGAAACGCGCTGGGCGCTCGCACGAAAAACGCCGCACCGGCCAGCACCACAAGCACAACGAGCATTATTTAAAGACGTACTGGCCATACATTCCGCTAAGCCTGATTGTGGCGCTCGGCTTTGTGGTGAACTCGTTGTGGGGCAAGCCACACCAAGGCGTACTGGATTATGCCACCGATGTTAGCATTACCAACTTGCTGTCAGAGACCAACAACCAGCGCGCCGGGAACGGCAGCTTGGGGGCGCTGGTTTTGAACTCCCAGCTAGATAACGCCGCGCAGGCCAAGGCCAACGACATGGCCGCGCGCAATTACTGGTCCCACGACACGCCGGACGGGCAATCCCCGTGGACGTTCTTCACAGCCGCTGGCTACCAATACCAAACCGCCGGCGAAAACCTGGCCTATGGCTTCGACACCAGTGCCAACACCGTCACCGCCTGGATGAACAGCCCCGGGCACCGCGCCAACATCCTCAACACCACCTACACCGAGGTTGGATTTGGCATTGCCAACGCCCCCAACTACCAGGGGACCGGCCCCGAAACGATTGTGGTGGCCGAATACGCCAGCCCGCTACAGGTAGCTGCCGCGCCCGCGCCAGCCGCGCCAGCTTCTAGCACGCCGAGCGTCAAATCGAGCTCACCGGCCGCGGCGCCCAGCGCCAGCAGCCCGGTGCCCACCACTCCGTCAGACAGCACACCCAGCAGCGCATCCCAGCCAGAGGCCAATACCACGCCGGCGCCAGCCAACACACCGGCCGCAGCCAAACCAGTAGCCGCCAAAGTGAACACCCAGCCCATCACCCGCCTGCAGCTGCTAGCCAACACCAAAGCTGCGCCGTGGAGCGCCTTTGCCGTGTCAGTTATCATCACCGTGAGCATTGCGGTCTTCTTGCTGCGCCACGGGTTGGTGTGGCACCGAGTGCTGCGCAAGGGCGAGAAGTTTATCCTGAAGCACAAGCTGCTCGACATTATTTTGGTGGCTGTGGCCGTGCTGGGGATTGTGCTGACGCGTACCGTGGGCGTGATCCGCTAGGTACTCCGGCGGCGGCGCACACGAACAGCTATAAACGTTGAGCCTACGAAGAGTCCGGTACTTACCTCTCCTATAGTTACCTTTCTTCGGCCGGGGCTGCGGCCTCATACGGGAAGTTATTTTCTGCACGCGGCCGCCTGGTGGTTGGGAAGAATCGGTGAGCTTAGTTTACCTGGGGCAAACTAAGGGGTGCGGTCTTCTCCCAAAGTGACGTGGCCGCGCAACAAAAAACCGTTCCTGTATGAGGGCGCAGTCCCGCCCGAAGAAAGGAACGGTTTTTTGTTGCCGAAGTGAGGGATACAGTGGGGCGAGAGCCCTACTGCAACTTAATATTCGTCTCCCCGGCGACAGCGCGCAATTTCCCTAACGACTCGTCACTCGCCTTAATCCGCGCCGGCAACTTAATAATCTGCCGGTTTTCGGCCGGGCCAAGCACCAAAACTACCTCTGTTTGCCCGGCATGTTCGTCGATGGTCTGCTTCAAGGAGCGCAGCAAATCCTGATTGCCGGCGTCTTGCAGCCGGACATAGACGCGCTGCGACTGCGCCTCCGCGGCAGCGGCGGCCGAGGCGGCAATCCGCGCCTTCGCAGGGCTCACCATGGCAGCGGCCGGGCGCTTCTGGCCGGGCAGCTTCAGCCGCTTGCCGGTTTCCTGGTAGGCCTGGGCCTGCTCGGCAGTAATTTCTCGGGCATCGTCCACCATCACCTTAATTTCCTCGCCGATGTTGCCCTCGCGGTCCTTGGCGCTCGCCTTGCCGCGGGCCAAAATGACGCGGTCGCGCTCCCACAGGCCAGTGGTTTGCTGGTAGGCGTTAGGGAACAGGATGAGTTCCAGCTCGCCGGTCGGGTCCTCCAGTTTCACAAAAGCCATTTTGGCGCCGTTTTTAGTGGTGATTTCGCGCATGTCGGTGATGGCACCGCCCACTACCACGGCTTTGCCGTCGTGCTCGGGCTTGAGCTCGGCGATGGGCATGGTTTGCTCGGCCAAATATTTAGAGAACATGCTCAGCGGGTGCTGGCTCAAATACAGCCCCAAAAGCTCGCGCTCCCACAGCAGCTGCTCGCGCGGGTTAAAGATAACCGCCGCCTTCTCTAGGCTCAGCTGCGGCTTGGCCGCGGCAATGGCCGCCGCGTCGTCCAGCATGCCAAACAAATCCACTTGCCCGCTCACCAGGTCTTTTTGGATGCGGTTGCCGTACGCCAAAATGACGTCCAGGTTGTGCAGCAGCTGCGAGCGGTCGCCAAAGCGGTCAAAGGCGCCGGCCTTCACCAGGCTTTCCAGCGCCTTGCGGTTACAGATGCGCGTGGAGCATTTGGCCAGGTAATCTTCCAGCGTCTCAAAGCCGTTGCCGTTTTCTGAGCGGGCGCGGATGATCTCTTCCACCGCGCCGGTGCCCACATTTTTGATGGCGTCCATGCCAAAACGGATGGGCGCCTTGCGGTTTTCGGGATTATTTTTATCTGGCACCACGGCGAACTCGTGGAAGGATTCGTTGACGTCCGGCGGCAACACGTCGATGCCCATTTTCTGGCACTCGCTGATCTCGATGCTCAGGCGGTCGGTGTCGTCGAAGTCGCTGGTCATCAGCGCGGCCATGAAGGCAGACGGATAATGCGCCTTCAGGTACGCAGTCCAGTACGAGGTCATGCCATAGCACGCCGAGTGGCTCTTGTTAAAGCAGTAGTCGGCAAAGCCCAAAAGGTCTTTCCAGAATTTCTCGATGACGCCGCGCGGCACGCCGTTGGCCACCGCGCCCTCAATGAACTTGACCTGCATTTTGGCCATCACATCGTGCTTCTTTTTGCCAATGGCTTTGCGCAGCGTGTCGGCCTCGCCGCCGGTAAAGCCGCAGACCTCGCGCGAAATCTGCATGACTTGCTCCTGGTAGACGAGCACGCCGTAGGTGGTGCCGAGCGCCGGCTCCATCAGGGGGTGGGCGTACTCCACCTTTTCCAAGCCGTTTTTGCGCTTGATAAAGCTGTCTGTCAGGCCGGCGCTTAAAGGCCCCGGGCGGTACAGCGCGCCCATGGCGATGACGTCACTGAACTCGGTGGGCTTCAGCTCGCGCAAGTAACGCTTCATGCCTGAGGATTCAAACTGGAACACGCCGGTGGTGTCGCCGCGACCCAACAGCGCAAAGGTCTCCGGGTCGTCCAGTGGGATGTCGCCCAGGTCGATGTCGGTTTTATGCACGCGCTTAATAATGCGCAGCGTGTTTTTAATGATGGTTAAGTTACTGAGGCCCAGGAAGTCCATTTTGAGCAGGCCAAGCTCCTCAATTTGCCCCATAGGGAACTGCGCGGCCACCACGCCTTTCTGCGCCATTTCCAGCGGCACAAACTTCACCAATTGGTCTGGGGCAATCACCACGCCGCAGGCGTGCACGCCGTGGCTGCGGATGGTACCCTCCAGGGCGATGGCCAGGTCGATCACCTGCTTGGACGTCTCGTTGGTTTCGTACTCGCGCTTTAGGTCCGGGTCTTTTTCAATACTAACTTTCAGCGGGATGTGCCGCCCCTGCACCGGCTGCGGGATGAGCTTGGCCAGACGGTCGCTCTCGGCGTAGGGCACCTGCATCACCCGCGCCACGTCGCGCACTGCGGCGCGGGCGGCCATGCGGCCAAAAGTCACGATGTTGCTGACGCGGTCGTGCCCGTATTTCTCCGCACAGTACTGGATGACTTCGTCGCGGCGGGTGTCCTGGATGTCTACATCGATGTCCGGCATGCTGATGCGGTCCGGGTTGAGGAAGCGCTCAAACAGCAAGCCGTACTGTAGCGGGTCGAGGTCGGTAATATATAAGGTGTAGGCGATGATGCTGCCCGCGGCAGAACCCCGCCCCGGCCCAAAGATAATCCCTTGGTCTTTGCCCCAGTTAATGAAGTCCTGCACGATGAGCATGTAGCCGTTAAAGCCCATGCCGTCGATGACGCCCAGCTCATACTGGGCCCGCTCGCGGACCTCGGCCGGCAGCTTTTTATTGACCTCGTCGATGCTGAGCTTGGCGGCTTCCTCGCGTGGCAGGCCCAGGTAGCGCTCGGCCAGGCCTTTGTATACCAGCTTGTCCAGGAAAGTCTTCTCTGTTTCGCCGTCTGGCACCGGGAATTTGGGGATCAGGATTTTGCCCAATTCGATGGTAACTTCACAACGATCTGCCAATTTGCGCGTGTTACTGACGGCTTCCGGGCAGTAGTTTTCCCAGCGCTTGATGATCTCTTTGGGGTCGGCCACGTGCAGCTCAAAATTCTTGAGGCTCATGCGCTTTTCGTCGCTTAAAAATGAGCCGGTTTGGACGCACAGCAGGATTTCGTGCGCGGTTTGGTCGTTATGGCTGAGGTAGTGCGCGTCCCCCGTGACCACCGGCGGAATGTCTAATTCCCTTGACAATGTAAGCAACTGCTCGTTTACTCGTACCTGCTCATCCCACTTGCTGGGATGGTCGGGGTGGCCGTGGTCTTGCACCTCGATGTAATAGCGGTCACCAAAGATTTTTTTGTACCACTGGGCGGTTTCCACCGCTTGGTCGTATTGGCCTTGGCGCATGGCGTCGCCCAGCTCGCCACCGATACAGCCGGAGACCACAATGAGGCCCTCGTTGTATTTCTCTAGCAAAATGTGGTCGATGCGCGGCTTGTAGTACACGCCCTCCAGGTTTGCGATGGTAGACAACTGCATCAGGTTTTGCCAGCCTGTGTTGTTCATGGCCAGCAAAATAAGGTGGTAGTAGACCTTGTCTTTGCCTGGCTCCTTGTCGTGGATGGTGCGCGCCGCCACGTACGTCTCCATGCCAATAAGTGGCTTGATGCCCTTAGCGGTGGCCTCTTTGTAAAACTCGATGGCGCCAGTAAGCGTGCCGTGGTCGGTTTGCGCCACAGCCGCCATGCCCGAGTCCTTGACGTAATCAACGAGCGCCGGCACTTTGGTAAGCCCATCCAGCAAGCTGTACTGGGTGTGGTTGTGCAGGTGCACGTAATCAGCCGGCGTGAGCTTTGCTTCTGTCCCCTCCATTTAACCCAACTCCATAGTATCTATAAATTTTTGTTTCTCTTCATCATTCGGTTCGTAGTACTCAGAGATACGAGCCTTAAAATGGTTAACCTTATACAACTTCCTAAGTGTCCGTTTCTGCCTGTCATCAACCCCAAACGCCTCTGTGCCGCTGAGATCCGGGTATTTAATCTCTAGATCTTCGATAAATTTTCTATCTGATTCATCTGGGAGTTCACCTGACGCCTTTTTCATTGCGCTGAGCAGAGGCCGAGGAGAGAGAACATCCTCAATCGCGCACTTTTCAGTGTAATTTATTGGGCTGGTAACGATTTTTATATCACCGTTACTATCGCGGCTAATCCTTCGTAGGTTCTTCCCTTCGCTTTTCTCTAGCGTTCTCAACTCATCAGATTTTTCCGGGTCGGTGTCAACCAGAAATATAATATTTGCCGGCTTCTTGCCTACCTTTAAGTAGTAGTCAGAAAACAACCGGTACATCCTTATGACTTCGTCTCTGCTATGGACAGGCTTGATCTTATAGCCAGAAAAATGTTTCTTAAGGTAATTGTAATCTGTTTGCCCCTCGCATATGACAAACCTGATGTTGGGGCTACGCTCCGCCCATGAGCCAAGCGACGAAAGGAAGTCAAATATCATCCTCATTTCATAGGGCGCCTTATCTTTGAGGACTTTATCTAAGAGGTTGTCTACACTGCTAGCATATAGTTGTCTGCCGTCATCGGTCTCTTCGATAAGAACCGCGCTGCCATCTATAACTTGTGCAATCCAGCCGTACCAGTGAGTCGTAAATACCACACTGCTGCCTAGTTGGCTAAGATTCAATAGCTTATCGAATTGCTGGATCTTTGATCCCGCATCCACAGATATTTCAGGTTCGTCTATGGCTAAAATGATTCTTCTTTTCTCGTTTTGCTCCAGGGTATCTATCATTACCCCTATAAAGTCCAGGAAAGCCTTCCGCCTTTGTCCGGAGCTCATATCGTGTATACCTATTGACTTGCCTTTTATTTGCTTGGTTAGTACCCGCCTGCCAAAAAGTGCTTGGGCCGCTAACTCGCTAATCAGCTTTTCGGAAAGCTTAGATTGCCCTCCTGTTTTGGGGCTCTTATAGTTGTAGTTACTGTCGACCTCTTGCAACTTTTTAACGACTTCATCCTCAAGGTAGCGCGCAATCCGTTCATTAATCAGATCAGCCAAACCTATCTTACGCTTACCGTCAGATACGGGCGAATTTTTTAGAATTTGCGTTATCTCGCTCACTATTCCGGTACCTTTAATGAGCTCTGTTGTCTCCGAGTTTATGTTAGTGCCGTCGTCTATATCGACTTCTGCGTTTATGTATACGTATTTAAACGAAGTAAGGATGAGTTCCCGGACGGCTTTAGCAATGTCCTCTGAACCCTTGATTTCAGCAATGCCATCAAACAATCTCACTACACCAGTCAGATAGGTAATACACGAGATATAGAGTTTTTTGCCATCTAACGGTACACCTTTGGTCGCTAGGGCCTTGTGCAATGTCGGCGAGTATTTTACCAACTCCTCTAGCTCGCCACTGGACAGTTTGAGTTTCTTTAGGTCTTCTTCATCGCACTCTATAATCGGCGCAACACCACATTCTCCTTCACCCTTCTTACCTGTCTTGTTGCGGAGCCACCTTTGGCCAGTAAAGAAAGCATACAGACCTTCTAGTACTGCACTTTTACCTACACCATTCTCGCCGATGAATCCTGTAAATCTTTTGTTATCAAAGAATAAAGGTACTATCTCCGTCGATTGATAGCACTTAAAGTTTCTTAATGCCACGCTAACTATTTGCATATATCCCCAAACAACTTTGTTAATTATTATAGCCGAAACGTATAGACATAAGAAAAAATCTGGAGCCGGTTTTACTGCAAGTTGCCTTCCGCGCCGCCGCCCCGATGTATACTTATGCTTATGAGTGAACTCGCCGCCGCCGAGGCTGCACCGTCCGCTGCCGAGCAGATCGTCAACCAAGTGCGGCAAGCTGCGGAGCTACCGCCAGACGAGCAGGCCGCAGTGTTTACCAACCTGCGCCTGCAGCGCCGAGTCAACGACTTCTACCGGCAGCGCGTCCCCGGCGTACTAGACATTGACGATGCCATCGCCCAGCTCTTAGAAGGAGGCGAGACCGAGCTTGCCTTGCGCCTTATCACGCCCAAGGACGAAGAATATCCAGCGCTTGCCCCGGCCATGGCACGGCTGCACGGTGACGGGCAAGAAGGCTCAGGCCAAGTTAACGAGGACATCCTGGCCCTCATCGCGCAGAAAACTGCAGACTTTGAGCTGCGGCTTAATGAAAACCTGCCCACCTTACCCGAAAGAATGCGCGAAAGAGTAAGCTCCGAGGCCCGCGTCTTTTCGGCGGATCCAGAAGCTGCCCTGGACATACCCGCCTCCTTTTGGGAACAATACCTGGCCTTGCCCGAAGATACCCGCTACACCGTCATGTCTGCGCAACTTCCGCTGGAGACAACTATACACAGCTTGCATGCCATCAGCCATGGAGGCATGCTGCGGCATCTGGGCACTCTGCTGCCCATAGTCGGCACGCTGCCCGAAGGCCAACGTGAGGCATTTGTCACGGGAATGAGCAACGCCCTGGCAGTGTTGCGGGAGCGTAACGGCGGGCTTGACGTGCAGCCAGACACCATCCGGTTTCTAGGTTACTTCAGCGACCCGGAAATGGCTTTGGCGCTCGCCTCCGAGGTCTCGCCAAACCAGGAGGCTAACCGCGCCTTGTACTCGCTTAGCCTCATGCTTGGTGTGCAGTACGAGAATGGTAAGCCCCCGCATCCAATTTCCGGGGACGTGGCCGCCCTGCTGCCAGGTATTTGCGACGCCCTCCTGGCTGTGGGCACCCCTAGGCATAACTTGGATTATCTCACGCGGGGGTTGCTGACGCTGCACACCGGCCCGGATGACCAACTCCTCCCCGGGCTGGTGGCCAGCCTGTCCCAATGCCAAGAACTGGCCCTTAGCGACCCGCACGATGCCGGAGACTACGGCCTCCTATCCGAAAAAAAGCTTGGCGACGAGCTAGCGACCATCCTTGCCGCGCAAGGTAAATACGGGCCAGAGGAAACGCGGCTGCGGCTGGAGACGTATAGCGCCAAACTGCAGGCCGTGCGCAATGTTTATGACGCTCGGCTGAAAAGCATAACAGAGGTCCGTGACAAAAAACGGGCAGCAGCCAAAGCGGAAGCAGCCGGCAACCCACCCGAGCCCGAAGATCCCGAACTCGAGAACCCTGAGCTGGAAAGCCCCGAACGCGAGAAACCCGAAGCAGAGAGCAAATACCCTGCCCTACTCCGTGAGCATGGCCTCAACACCTTCTTCGCCAGCCTTGACATCCCGGACGAAATTGGCGCTGAAATGTACGAGGCCTGGGACTCATTCTCCGCCTTCGTATACGCAGAAACCACTTTTAAAATAGAAAAGATAAAAGACCTCGATGACGAGCAGTTGCGGATTGGCGCAATGAGACTCGCCGCGGTCCTGTACGAGCAAGCCAGCCACGTGCAATCCTACTGCGAGCGGTATGGCAGCGAGGAAGCCATACAGTTACACAACACCTTTGGCATCGTGAACTTTGGCCGCGCTACGCCCCAGCAATTCCACAACCAGCTCATGCGCTGGGAGGGTACTGTCCGCGGCGCCGAGGGCGTATTTGAGCCAACAGTTAATATATCCGTTGCCGCCCCAGAAGACTACAACATTGCGTTCAAAGGGGCAGCCAAAAAATTCTTCGAAACTTTCGGCGAGCCAGGCTCATTCTACTTTGAAGCGCGCAGCAAGAAGGCTTTGTCGCGAGCATTTGTGAAAGTGGGCAACCGCGAGCGGGCAGCCGGGCGGGATCCACAACAAGAATCGGCGGTGCGCAACGTGATTATCAGCGGCCACGGAGCCCCAGACGGGCTTGCGTTGAGCCACCACGGAATACTCGACGTTGAGGCATACGTGGAGGCCATGCTGCGCATGAACAAGTTCAACGATAGCGGCGGCAAGGCCATGGCCGTGCCAAACGACTACAGCCGCCACCTAGGCAGCGCCTACCGTGTGATCCTGGACGCTTGCTCCACCGGAGCAGAAGTGCCGCTCGCTATTAATATATCGGACGCTATCTACGCACACCATGGCCGGCCCACCGAAGCGCCACCGGCAGACTCCTACGGTTCCGTAATAGACCCCGTTACGCAGCGGGTGCAATATGCCATAGACGGTCCAGACGGTAAAAGGATTATGGTAGACAGCGTCCGCAGCGGATAAGCAAAAAGCCGGCACCCACGGCCGGCCTGCTGCCCAGAATTGTACTAGGGCTACGCCTTCTTGAGGTACGACTTCAGGTGCTCAACGGCTTTGTTGGCTTCGTCGATGGCGTGCTTCAGGTCTTTGTCGTCGGCGTCGCCCTCGTGTACGGCGCTCAACAGCTCGCGGGCTTTTTCTTTGGCGGATTTGGCGGCTACCATGGCCTTGTCCATGCCCTCTTTGGCGCTACCTTTTAGCTCGGTGGCTTTGGCGCGGCCCTCGTCCAGGAGTTTGTTGAGCTCGGTGTGCAGCACCTTAAGCTCCTTTTCGGCGGTGTTGTAGGCGGACTTGGCGGTATTCTTGATGTCCTGGCGGGTTTCGCGGCCGCTCTTCGGCGCAGTCAGTAGCCCGGCAACGTAACCGGCGGCGGCTGCCAGTAGCGTCCCAATTGCGAATTTCTTGATGGTGTCTTTGGAATCCTTGGCCATATACTCCCCTAGTCCTTATGTTTATGCTTCGTTACCATGTCGAAAATAGAGTGGGCAAAACGCATGGCCGTCACTTTGCCGGCAGCGGCTTTGAGCAGCTCGGCAGCGGACTCAGCGGAGTTGATGAGCTGTTGGGCTTTGTCAGCCATTGCCCGCAGGGTACTAACGAGCTTAATGACCTGCACCATGGCCGCAATCGCCAAAATAAGGAACAGCGCGAGTGCCGCTGCCAGGACGATGACGAGGATTTGTTCGGCGGTATTCATAAGCTAATTGTACTCCAAGTATACAGCGATCGGTAAGGATAGCAAGCCAATATTCTACCG
Source organism: Saccharimonadales bacterium (SeqCode) (assembly GCA_035479375.1). Taxonomy (GTDB): domain Bacteria; phylum Patescibacteriota; class Saccharimonadia; order Saccharimonadales; family UBA4665; genus PMNU01. The sequence continues at coordinate 25,200 of DATIIT010000006.1, forward strand.
TGCCCGCTTTTGGCAGCGTGGTACAATGTATGGTGAAGTATGAATACAGGGCCAGAGAACGCGGGTGGTGCACCAGACCGCTATAGCCCGGCATTGCCTGCGGAGGCGTTCCATCCGCTGGTGCGGGAACAGGCAGAAACTGACGCGCTCCGGCTGCAGGCCGCTGAGCTTTGGGCGCCCGGCGCGGCCAGCGCCGGCTGGCGTGATTGGGAGGCCGCCGTTGCCAAGCTACCGGCTACCACCGCCCTCCCTGGCCTGGTGCGCGTCGGCACGACCGAGAGTGGCGTGCCCTACTTGACACCGCTGTTGGGCGAAGCGCATGTCAGCATCGGCGATACCGCGCTGCTGGAGCGGACGCGCCCGCGGGTGATGCCGCCGCGCCTGCCAGTCTCGCAAGTGAAGCAGTGGCAGAGGGACGCCAACCGCTGGTACGCTGCCACCGAGCAAGGCCGGCTGGAGGCGTTGGAAGCCGAGCGTACGATCGCTGTTGGCGCTGCCCGGGGCCTCATTGCCCGCTCGGTGGCCAGCCTCGCGCCAGGTACGGTAGACGTCACTATTTACGACCCGCGCGGCCGGGGCGAGGGCTTCCGCGACCTGGCCGCCATGGGGCAGGCCGGGCAATCACAAATTGTTGGGGACATTGAACGGCTGCTCCGGGGGTTGGAGCGGCATATCGTTGCCATGAATGGCGAGCTGCTGGACGGGTACCCGACGATGCGCTCCCAAGTATCGCACACTGGGCGGCCAGGGCGGCGATGGCAGCTGGTTGTGTTATTTGGCCATAATGAACGCCTGTCGCCCGAGGGCCAGGGGCGGCTGCAAACCATCATTGAACAAGGGGTGGCGTGTGGCATCTCGCTGGTAACCCACGGGCTGGAGGTGGAGCCAGCGCCGCGCATCAACCAGCTATCCGTGCAGCGCGACCTCACGGCGCGGGCCAGTGGCTCCGGCCCAGAGTGGTTTACGCTGGATCCGCCGCCGCCCAGCGCCGTATTGCAAAGCGCGGCACAAGCCGCAGTGCCCACCGGCCCGACCCGGCTCAGGATGCCGCGGGTTCGCGAGGTATCCGAGGGGCTCGCCGTAGCCACCACACCTGGACGCCGCCTGTTGCCAGGCGCCCACTACCGCCGCATCATGGCAGCGCGCGCAGCGCGTGCGGCCGACGTGGCACGCACTGCACAGCAGTTTGAAGCCGCGCACCCGTTTTTGTCCCCTGATTATTTGCGCGCCTTTGAGGACAGCGCCCTCCCCTACCTGGAGTTTGCCCGCGCGGCTGCGCACGACCCGGCCGAAGCGCGCCGGCTCGCCGCCAGCCCACCGCACGGCAATGACGAGCAGATGCTGGTGTCGCGGCTGCAAGCCGCGGCCATGCTCGACCTGCTCACCGACACCCCTGGGCACACCCGGGAGCGCTTCACCCAAATAAACCACGGCCGCCTGGGCGATTTTCTGCCAAAGCTCGCAGATATTGTACGCACCACGCCACTGCATGGCATTGGGCTGCTGCCCAAGGACATGCAAGCCTATATTGGCGCACACCTGCCAACAGACGTCCCGGCGTATGTTTTTCAGCTGGTGGCTGGCCTTGGCAACCATGCCGGTGGCCGCCTCCCCCGGCCAGGTGCCACAGAAGCGCGGGACGCGACGTTATTCCACCTGGAGAAAACCTATGACGTACCCCTGCGCGGCGGAGAAGACACCGCCACAGACCTGGCCAACCGCGCGCTAGCCGACTGCCTCATAGAATGCGAGCTTTTGCGCCTGTACGATTTCGCCAATGCCCCACCAGAGCTGCAAGCCCTGCTGGCGCAGCGCGCCCAGCGCCGCCTGCTCGCCGTCCCGGATGCCGTGGTGCCAACCTTTGCGCAGCAGTTTAGAGGCCAATGCCTCCAATTTCTGGAAGCACGCGGCGGGCCAGTTTTGTCGCGGACAGCACGGACCGTCCAGGCCGTGGGCGGCTTGGCCAGCAAACTTGGGAGTTCCCGGCGCCGCACACCAAACGATGGCGGCGGCCAAACGGCACCAATAGACGGCACGCATGGCGCTGCGCCTAACGGCGCCAACAGTGCAGCTACGCCTGGAGCCAAGCTATTCACGCCGCCAATTTACCGGCCAGCCCCCAAACCGGCTGACCGCCCTAGCGGCCAGGCACAATAATCGGGCTTAATCGTCCTCGGCCAAACGCTTGTGCAAGTACGCGCGGAAGCCAGCGCCCAATTCACTGTCTATGAGGGCGTGGTCCACAATTGCCTCCAGGTAGCGGGCTTTGTCGCCGGCGTCGTGCCACCTGCCCTCAATAAAGCGGCAGAACACGTCGTTGGTTTTGGCGTACTCATTGATAGCGTCGGCCAGCACAATCTCTCCGCCCACGCCAACCTGCTCTTTTTCAACCACTTTTAAGATGTCGGGTGTCAGCAAAAAGCTGCCCGCGCTGGCAAAGTTGGACGGCGTGTTGTCTGGGCCAGGTTTTTCCACCAGCCCGCGCACTTTAAAGGTATGGTCGTCCAGCTGGTTCTCGATGTCGATCATGCCCAGGCGCTTGCTGTCGGCCGGCTCGACTTTTACGGCGGAAATCACCGGCCTGCCAGTTTTCTCATAGGCTTCCAAAAGTTGCAAGGGGTATGGCGTTTCGCAGCGGAAAAAGTCATCGGCAAACAGATAGAAAAACGGCTCGTTATCTTTTAATAAGTGCCGCGCATTTAACAACGGCAGCGAGTTGCCCTTATTGCCATGCGGCGACGCCTTCTGGCGCAGGTACACAAAGTTGGCCATGGTGGCGATATCTTGCAAGATCTCCGCGAACTGGTCTTTGCCCTTGGCGCGCAGGTCGTTTTCCAGCTCCTCGTTGCGGTCAAAATGGTCCTCGATGGAGCGCTTGGTGTAGCCAGTGACAATAATAATGTCCGTAACGCCGGCCGCCACCAGCTGTTCAACGATGATCTGGATCACCGGCTTGTCCACAATGGGCAGCATTTCCTTAGGCATAGCCTTCGTTTGCGGCAAAAAACGCGTGCCAAAGCCAGCTGCGGCGATAATTGCTTTTGTTGGTCGGGGGTGGTGCATGTTCAGCCCTCCTTCTTATAATGCAAGTTGCTTTTTAATTAATTCTGCGGCCAGCGCCGGGTTGGCGCGCCCCTGGGACGCCTTCATTACCTGGCCAACCAGGAAGCCAATGGCCTTCATCTCGCCGCCCCGGACGTCTTCGGCGGCTTTGGGGTTTTCGGCAATAACTTTCTGGGCGATGGCCTCCAGCGCGCCAGCGTCCGACTCCTGGATGAGATTGTGTTGCTTGGCGTAGGCCTCAACGTCGCCAACCTGCTGGCCGCTGGTTAACAGGGCGATTATAAGCTGCTTAGCGTTAGATGAGCTGAGTTTTCCGGCCTTGACGAGCTGGGCCACCTCGCGGTAGTATGCCAGCCGGCCCTGGTTGGTGAGCCCTTCGGCCAGCGTGGCGGCCGGGTCGCTGCGCAGCGGCACCTCGATGTTCACAAACCAATTGGCCAGTTGCTTGGCAAAGTCTTTGTCGGCAATAACTTCTTCGATGAGTGCCAGGTAGCTGATGGCCGGGTCGGCAAGGTCGGCCTCTAGCAAAAGCTCCATGGCTGGCTTATCAAGGCCGAGCGATTGCAAGCGGGTGCGCCACTCCGCCGGCAGCACCGGCATCTCTGTTTTAACGGCGTCTATTTGGGCGTCGTCCAGCACCACCGGCGGCAGGTCTGGGTCGGGCATGTAGCGGTAGTCCTCGGCGTCCTCTTTGGTGCGCTGTTTGAAGGTGCGCTGTTTGGCGTCGTCCCAGCCGCGGGTTTCCTGCTGCACTTTTTCGCCTTTTTCTAGCAGCTCAATCTGGCGGGTAATCTCGTATTCCACGGTTTTTTCCACCGCGCGGAAGGAGTTGATGTTCTTGGTTTCGGTGCGCGTGCCCCACTGGTCTGTGGCGCTGACGCTAACGTTGACGTCGAAACGCATGTTGCCGTAGTACAGGTTGCAATCAGAGACATCGGCGTAGCGCATGCGCAGATACAGCTCGTGGGTGTAGGCCTTGGCCTGGGCGGCGGTGTGCATGTCTGCCTCAGAGACGATCTCCAGCAGCGGCGTGCCGGCGCGGTTTAAATCTACCAGGCTGTAATCTTTGCCAGCCGGGTGCGTGCTCTTGCCGGCGTCGGCCTCAATCTGCACGCGGTTGATGCGCACGGTAAACTGCTCGCCTTCGGCGGTTTCGGCGTTAACCTGGCCACCAACGATAATCGGCTGGTGCAGCTGCGAAATCTGGTAGCCCATGGGCAAATCCGGGTAAAAGTAGTGCTTGCGCTCAAAGATACTAAACTTCTGCGGCGTGGTGTCTAGGGCAAAAGCGGCGCGCATGGCCAGGTGCACCGCCTCTTTGTTGAGTACCGGCAGTGTGCCGGGCAAGCCAAAACAGATGGGGCTCACCAGCGTGTTGGGTGCGGCCTCGCGGGCGTCGTTGCCCACGGCGGCAAACAGCTTGGTGGCCGTTTTGAGCTGCACATGGCACTCAATGCCGATGGTGGCGCGGTATTTATTTCTGGTTTCGGGCGCTAGCATCGGGCAAGGCTCCTACATCTTTAAGTGCTTGGCGGGTGCCGAGCAAGGCTTGCTTGACCTCGGCTTCCTTCAGTTTCACGGTGGGGTCGGCGTCGATACGGTTGCGCAGCTTGTGGCCAAACCACAGGCCGTCGTTGTCCGTGAACAGGCGCTGGGCTTTTACCAAGCGCTCACCCATGCTGCGGCCGCGGATGTGGCGTTTTTTGAGCGCCGTGTCCAGCAACTTATCCGCTTGCGTGATAGCATTTGCCCACTGGGCCTTGTCTTTGAGCAGGCTTTGGAGCTGCTTCCATTGGCCTTCGTAATACTCGGTGGCCTTGAGTTCCTGCGGGCGCTTGCGCCACAAAAATAGGCCGGCAGCGGCCAGCGCCGCCAGGACAACCACGGCGATGACGGCGATAACCAAGCCCATCATGCCAAAATCCCTTCAGCCGCCTTGGCTATGCCGAGCAGCGCACGGTCTTGCTTCTGGGCGGCCATGATTTGCAGGCCTACGGGCAAGCCGTCGGCAAGGCCGGCCGGGACGCTCACACTGGGGATGCCTGCCAGGCTGGCGCCCACGGTCATGACATCGGACAGGTACATTTGCAGCGGGTCGCTGGCGTTTTCGCCGATCTTAAACGCCGGCGTGGGCGCCACCGGGCCAATCAAAAAGTCGAACTTTTGGAAGGCGTCCTGGAACTCGTTGATGATTTTGGTGCGCACGGTTTGCGCTTTGGCATAATAGGCGTCGTAATAGCCGCTGCTGAGCACGTAAGTGCCGATCATCAGGCGGCGCTTGGCCTCTGGGCCAAAGCCCTCGCTGCGGGCTTTCGTGTAGCTGTCGTCTAGGTCTTTGGCGCCGGTGGCGGCGTGTTGGTAGCGCTGGCCGTCGTAACGGCTCAGGTTGCTACTGACCTCTGCTGGCACAACAACGTAATACACGGCGAGGGCGAGTGGCAAAGACGGCAGGCTTACTTCCTGCACATCGGCGCCGGCGGCGCGCAATTTATCGGCCGCGGCCTGCACCACCTGCTTGACGCCGTCGTGCACACCGTCGCCCATCCACTCTTGTATGATGCCGATTTTTTTGCCCTTGACACTGCTGGGCAGGTCGAGGTAGCCTTGCTTGTCGCGCTCGATTGTAGTGGCATCGCGCCGGTCGCGGCCAGCCATAACGTCGATGACGAACGCGGCGTCCTCAGTGGTGCGCGCCAGCGTGCCCACGGTATCTGTGCTGCTGGCCATAGCTACAATGCCGTAGCGCGATAGTAACCCGTACGTGGGCTTGTAGCCGATGCAGCCCACAAAGCTGGCCGGCTGGCGGGTGGAACCACCGGTGTCCGTGCCCAAGGCAAACGGCGCCATGTCCAAAACCACCGCCGCTGCCGACCCCCCAGACGAGCCGCCTGGCACGCGGGCTTGGTCAAGCGGGTGCTTGGTGGTAAAAAAGTCGCTATTTTCGGTACTTCCGCCGTGCGCAAAGGCGTCTAGGTTGGCCTTAGCTACGCACACCGCGCCTTCGGCTTCCAGCCGCTCAATAACCGTAGCTTGGTAGGGCGCGGTAAAGCCGCGCAGCATATTGCTGGCAGCGGTGGTTTCGGCGCCAAATACCAAATAATTGTCCTTGGCAATAAATGGGACGCCGGCCAAACGGCCGGTTTCTTTGCCACTTTGTACAGCCGCGTCGATGTTGGCGGCGCGTTCGCGGGCCCGCTCCGCGGTCACGGCAATAATGGCGTTGAATTCCTTCTTATCCTCAATGGTGTGCAAAGATTGCTCCACGAGGTCGGCAGCCTTCAGCTCGCCGGCGCGCACCTTGGCGGCCAGGTCGGCAATAGGGAGCCATTGGCTGTGGGCGGGCGCGCCCTGGTCTTGCGCGCTCATCCAACCATCCTCTTCACTTTAATGTGGCGGCCTTCGGTGGCGGGCACCACCTTAAGGAGGTCGTCCGGCGTGGCACCGTAATCGTCAATAACATCGTCGCGCATGACATTGGTGAGGCCGGTTACTTGGGTGGTGGGCTGCAGGCCGGTGACGTCCACCTGCGACAGCTGCTCGACGTAGCCCAGGATCTCACTGAGCTCGGCGCGGTACTTTTCGATTTCTTCGTCGGTGATTGTAAGCCGGGCGAGCCGAGCCAATTTCAATACATCGTCTCGTGTGAGGTCTGCCATATTTCTCTAACTATATCAGATTAGTTGCGGCGTTAACAATATTGGCCAGGGACGGCAGGTATCTACCGCGGCGGCTCTACTAGAGCAACATCCGGGCAGAAACGCCTAATCTCATCCATCGTGACGCCTCTAATCGGACCCTCGTGGCCATGCGACAGTTCGCCGCCTGGGCCCATTCCCCGAATCGTTGCCTTATCAACAAGCTGCTGCCCCATGAATGGTACGCGCAGCCGCCCAAGCCACGCCCGTAAGCCGCCCGCCGCTAACGGCAATGCGACAGCTGAATAGCTCGCCCTGCCCTCGTACGCCCAATATTTTCCTGGCGTCGCACCAGGGGCTGCTAGGCCCATCTGCCAACTGGCCATTGTGCCGTCAGGCGGCGCGCAGCCTACTACTGTTCGCTCGCCCTTACCTATACGGCCCTCAAATTCCGGGGAGACAGCAACGGTTACCAGCACGGCAAACCGGTCGCCGCTTTCATCGCCAGCGAATGTTATGCCGTCCTGGCCCATGAGCATATCCTGTTGAGCACTTTTGGCATACTCCGAAACAACGGTGTATGGCGGAGGCATACCGATAACTTCGCCGAATGCGGCATCCCATTGCATAGGCAAAACCGGCAAGCCGGCAGGTGATTGTTCGTAACTCATATTTACATTTTTCCTTTTATATCATTAATGATATCGCGCAGCTCTGCCGCTTGTTCAAACTGCAAGTTGGCGGCGGCCAACTCCATCTGGGAATTGAGGTCGCGCAGCAGGCTGCCGTACTCGTCTTTGGGGATTTTCCTGAGGTCGAGCTTGGCGCGTTTGGCATCTTCGGGCAGATCTGGGCGCATACCCTTTTCGATAGCCTTGCTGACACCGGTGGGCGTGATGCCGTGCTCGGTGTTGTAGGCCTCCTGGATTTCACGGCGGCGCGTGGTCTCGTCCAGGGTCTTTTTCATGCTATCTGTGATATGGTCGGCATACATAATGACGTGGCCTTCTACGTGGCGGGCGGCGCGGCCGACGGTTTGGATCAGGGCCTGCTCGCTGCGCAAAAACCCTTCTTTGTCGGCGTCCAAAATGGCCACCAAGCTTACTTCCGGCAGGTCAAGCCCTTCGCGCAGCAAGTTGATGCCCACCAGCACGTCGTAGACGCCCAGGCGCAGGTCACGCAGGATGTCGGTGCGGTCCAGGGTGTCCACGTCGCTGTGCAGGTAGGCCACCTTAATGTTCAGCTCTTTGAGGTAATCGGTGAGGTCTTCGCTCATGCGCTTGGTGAGCGTGGTCACGAGCACGCGCTGGTGCTTCTTGATGGTTTCGCGGATTTCGGCCAGCAAGTCGTCCACCTGGCCGTCCACCGGCCGGATTTCTATGGGCGGGTCCAGCAGCCCAGTAGGGCGGATGACTTGCTGCGCCGGCTCCGGGCTCCGGCTGAGTTCGTACTGCGCCGGCGTGGCGCTGACGTACACCACCTGGTTCATGTGCTTTTCAAACTCGGTGAAAGTGAGCGGCCGGTTGTCTAGGGCAGACGGTAAACGGAAGCCGTGCTCCACCAGCACCTCTTTGCGGGCGCGGTCGCCGTTGTACATGCCACGCACCTGGGGCATGGTCATGTGCGATTCGTCGATGAGCATCAGGAAATCGTCCGGGTAGTAATCCAGCAGCGTGGCGGGTTGGTCGCCGGGCTCGCGGTCTGTGAGGTAGCGCGAGTAGTTCTCAATCCCCTTTACAAAGCCGGTTTCCTGGAGCATTTCCAGATCGAAACGGGTACGCTGCTCCAGGCGCTGCGCCTCCAACAGCTTGCCCTGTTTTTTGAAGAGCGCCAGGCGCTCCTGCAGCTCGTTTTCAATTTTGCCGAGCGCCAGCTGCAGCTTGTCCTGCGGCGTCACGTAGTGCGAGCCTGGGAAAATGTCTAGGCTATCAGGCCTGCCCAAAATCTCGCCGGTGAGCGGGTCAATTTTAAGGATGCGCTCGACTTCGTCGCCAAAAAATTCGATGCGGTAAGCCAGCTCTTCGCCGGCCGGGAACACGTCTACCACGTCGCCGCGGACGCGGAAGGTGCTGCGGTGGAAATCGATGTCATTCCGCTGGTATTGGATGTCTGTGAGGTGGCGCAAAAATTTGTCGCGGACGCGGCGCTCGCCGCGCTTGACACTCACCCGTAGGTCGTTGTAGTCTGACGGCGAGCCGATGCCGTAAATGCAGCTCACGCTGGCGACAATGACCACGTCGCGGCGGGTCAGCAAGGCATCGGTGGCGGCGTGCCGGAGCCGGTCGATTTCCTCGTTAATTTGCGAGTCTTTTTCGATGTACGTGTCCGAACGCGGGATGTACGCCTCCGGCTGGTAGTAGTCAAAATAGCTCACAAAATAGTGGACCGCATTATCCGGGAAGAATTTGCGGAACTCCTCGTACAGCTGTGCGGCGAGTGTTTTGTTGTGGCTCAAAACCAGCGTCGGCTTGCCCGTATTCTGGATGAGGTTGGCCATGGTAAATGTTTTACCCGAGCCGGTCACACCCAAAAGGGTCTGTTCCTTCAGACCCTGGTTGAGGCCGCCCGTCAGCTGTTTGATGGCGGCCGGCTGGTCGCCCATGGGCTGGTACTCGCTCGTCAGGTTAAATGTAGCCATCTATATATTATATTGTAACAGATGTAGGACGCCAGGCGCCGCCAAAGCGCCACGGCAGTAGTGCCACGGACACAGCAGCTATTTCACCCTCATGGCGGCCGCTATTTCAGGCCGCCCTGGATAGTGGTCAACATTTGGGCAAACTGCGTGTAATAGTCTGCCGGTGACTGCGTGCAGTATTGGGCAACGCCTTTGGTGTAGGATGTGGTCAACGACGGCATCTCAATGGTGTAAAAATACGCGCCCACCTTATACCATCGCTTCTGGACCACGGTGGGATCACCGCCGTTGTCCAGCTCCACAAAATAGTTGCCGTCGGCAGCCTTATTGGCGGTGTAGTATTGGTCCAGGGTGGTGTTATCAGCCACGTCGGGCAGCACCCCTTGTGCGGCAAAATCCTTGGTGTAGCGCTGCATTTCTAGGCCCGGCGGGCTAATACTATTGTTGTAAAAAAATATACAGTTTGGGTCGGTCACTATCTGCTTCGTGGAAAAAACGTACCCCGGGCTACTGGTGCTGTACTTAAATAAGGCGTTGCCAACGCTGCTTGCCGGCAAGGCCATATGCACATTCCAGTTACTCAAAGAGACCGCCGTGGTGGGCGGCACCTGCCAAGTGCTGCCACCGGCAACCAGCTGGTTTGGGTTGGCTGCGCTTGCCGCTTGGGGCTTTGCGGCCTTGCCCTGGGAGGCTTGGCTACCCGTGCCGCCTTTCTTGCCGTGCCCCAGAACCAGCACCAACACAATAATAAGTACCGCAACAACCACAATACCCAGCGCCACCACAAGCAAACCAACACCCTTTTGCCTATTTATACGCTCCACGTGCACCTCCTTCACTTCAGCCAAGCTAGCCATACCACGACCCCAACGCCAAGCACCGCCAGGATGATGAGGACTACTTCGCTGGCGGCCAACTCACGTTTTTCCTTATCGTCCATGGCTACCCGTGCCGCCTTTCTTGCCGCTAGCCAGCGCGCGGATTGCGTTGCTGTTCCCGTAAGAACCAGTGTTGATCGTGGTGGCGCAGCTCGGTGCGCACTTCGGCGTACTTCTCGTCTAGCATTTTTACCAGTTTGCCCACCAGGCGCTCCGGGTCGTCGTCGTACACCACCAAGTCGCGCTCAATAGGCTTGAGCTCCAGCGTTTCCATGAGCTTGGGGATGAGGTCGGCTGCGCCGCCGCTGCCCAGCAGCACACCGCACGGCTTGCCCGACTCCAGGGTGGAGGTAAACTCGTGCAGCGAGCCAAACCGCCCCCCAATAGTAATGACCGCGTCGCTGGACTGCACTAGGTACATGTCGCGCCCCACGTAGTGCAAGCCGGTAAAATTGATGAAATCAAAGACATCGTATGGCAGCCGGTACTTGCGGATATGCTCCAGCAGGCTGCGCGCCGGCGAAAAGCCTACGCTGGTGCCGCCATTTTTCTTGGCGCCGTAAGCTGCGTAGTACGGCAGGCCCACTGTTGCGCCAGTGGTAATGATGTGCCCGGATTTGGCAATCGCCGCGCCAGTCTTCTCCGCTAGGCCGTGCGCCTTTTCCACGGTATCGCCGCCGGCGGCACCGGAGACGCAGATAGAGTAACGGATGTATTTGAGGTCGTCTAAATCAGGTGCCATAGTTGTTGTGGTTAATTATACGCCTCTTGTTCGGCAAGTTCCACTCCGGAACCAAGCTCGGCAGATAGCTGCTGGTGCACGGCCGTCTCCAGGTTCTCTTGGTTGAGGTAGCGCACCATCAGCTCGTGCCAGAGGTTGTCGCGTACAAAATGCACAATGCGGTCCTGGAACGACAAGTGGTTGCAGTAGCCCAGCGCCACGTCCAGCGCGTTACAGGACACAATTTGGCCGCCCTCGTCGATTAAGCCCAGCGATTCGCTATCCACCCAAAATTCCAGCGCCGGCTCCAGCTGGGCGAGCGTCTTTTCGCCGGAAATCCACTGTAAGTCTTCGGGCTGGACGTGCGGCTCAAAAATTTCCGGGTGGTAGGCGGTGGTAAACCGGGCATAATAGCGCTGGATCATGCGCCACGGCACAGGCTGGCCGGCAAGCTGGGCGCTGGTGTACGGCTCGCCCACCGATGATTCCTGCAGCCGCTTGCCAAAATCCGGCTTCACCTGCTGCAATTTGGCGTACGAGCTGTGCGCCCGGATGCCGTTCATTTCTTCTAGCGCCAGCAGCAGCGTGGTGATGGCCAGGCCGTCCACGCGCTGGTCAATAGGCAGCAGGACAACGGCGCCCAGCTCGCGGAAAGCCAGGATGTTGTGGTGCGCGGCTGCCACAAACTCGTGCGCAGTGGCCTGCCATTTTTTGCCGGCCGGATGTACTACCGCGAGGCTGCGCATCTCGAAATCGCTGGGTGTGAGCTTGGCGTACTGCTCGCGGAAGGCCTTATGCCAGGTGGCGGGCTCGCACATCATGGCCGCGGCGTAGAGGTTGGCGGGCGACTCGTGCTTCAGCATAGAATCTAGCGAGCGGTAGCCGAGCCGCTTCATGGCCAGCTTTGGCGGCTTTTTCTTGAGCAACTTCTTGGCCACGCTGGCCTTCAGCGCAAAACAGTTGTGCAGCACGCCATTTTTCTCTAGAAATTGCTGCACACGGGAGATGATGTCGTCTGAACTGGCGTCTTCGGTGATGCCGAGCGCGGCGCGCACTTTTTGCTCATCCTGTTTGAGGCGCTCTTGCAGCTGGCCATACAACTCGCGGCCGGTGGTGTCACTGGGGTCGAGCCCCAGCTGTGCGATTTTTGCCCGGGTGCGCTGCAACACGTCAGTGGTCAGCCGGATGTCCGTCCCCGGACGGCCGGCGGCTTGCTCTAACTGCTGAATTCCCTGACTAAACGTGGGTTCGCTTGCCCCCAGCGCTACCGACAAAAAGCGTGTCATATCTCCACCCAGATTATCACAAGCGGCTTGGTTTGCGCTATGGCTACTGCCACATTGAGGCGGCCATATTGCCAAGCACAGCGAGGCCGTCCAGCGACACATATGCCGAGGCGCCCAGCGACACCACCAGTTCCAGCGGGGTCGCCGATGGATAGAGGCCGCCACTATCTGGCGTGCGCAGCGTACATAGCGGCTCCGTGGATGGGGCCGTCACTGACCCGGTAGGGCGCGCCGGGCCCGAATCCCCAAGCTTGCTACTGCCCAAACGCCGTAACAGGTACTGCTGGGTTGCCGCACTCGCTGCAGCCCCTGCCGCTACCGCGAGTGCGGCGCCCGCTGCGGCAAGGCCAACACCCTCTGGCAGTGCCGTACCGGGCATAACATCTGCGACGCCTACAGCGAGCGCGCCTACAGCTACCACGATATTGCCTTGGCGGTGTCGGTCGATCTGGTGTGCATAATCCGCCGCAGCCTGTTGGTCGCCAGCAAACCGCGCCCGGACGCCCTCCCCGTATGCCCACTTCACATGGTGTTTGCCGTCAAACGGGGCGCGTCCCACAAGGTGGGCAAAGCGGCTCATAACTGACATGAACACTACCATACCACATTCCTACCGGCACCGCGCCTGTGCTATAGTTTTCACATGCCAAAGTATTCCGATTTTGCCGCCGCTATCTTCGACGTCGACGACACGCTCATCAGCAACTTCCCGCCCGATTACCCCATGGGCTTGCACGAGGAGTCGCGCCTGCAAGCCGTGCACCAGGTGGGGCGCACGCACGGCATCCCCGCCCTGGCCCACTTTGGCGCGCAGGACAACCATGACGCCTTTAAAAACGCCAGCGTCCACTCCATGGAAGGCGCCACCTGGGCAATTCTGCAAAAAGCCGGGCTGGCCGGCAGCGACAGCATCAATTACGCCGACCCGTTTTTGTTAGAGATCGTCAAAATCAAGGATAAGCTCCACAAGGACGTCTTGCTGGCGCATGGCCGCGAGGTGCCGGGCGCCGCCGCCTTCGTGCGGGCGCTGGCCGCCCACGGCTTCCAGGGCAAAATGGCCGTGGCCAGCACTGGCTCGCGGCGCGACATCCTGCTGTCTTTGGAAATAATTGGCGTGGCCGGATTGTTCCCAGACAAGCAAATCGTCACCAAAGAGAGCTTTTTTGAGCACCCCAAGCCGCACCCCATGGCCTTTGACCTGGCGTTTAAAAGCCTAGGCTTGCCAACAGACACCCCGCGCACCAAAGTCATCGCTTTTGAGGATGACCCCCGCGGCATCATGAGCGCCAAGGCCGCCGGCCTGTATGTGTGCGGCATCACCACGCGCTACACCAAAGCAGAGCTGGCCGGCCAGCCGGTGGCGCCAGACCTTATCTGCGATAGTTACGAGGAAATTGCTGTGGCGCTCGGGCTGTAGCGCGGGCAGGTACGTTTAAGCTAGCCCGGCCTGTAAGCACAATCCTACAACGGCGTGGGCTCGTAGCCTTTGGGTGCCTCGTGCAACAGCTGTAACAATTCTTTTTCTTTGAGCAGGCCGGCTTGGGCACCAACTTGTTGCACCACGCTCATGGATTCAATAGGCGCCCAGCGCAGCGCGTCTTCCAAACTGAGGCCTTTGGCGGCTGCGGCCACAAACGCGGCGGCAAAGGCGTCACCGGCGCCAGTGCGCTCAAATGGTGGCTTGGGGTCGGGGTACAACGGCATTTTCAGGCGCTGGTGGCCATCGCTGGCAAAGGCACCTTTGGGGCCGTCGGTAATCACCACCACTTGCGGGCCAAGGGCGTGCAGGTGGTCAAACAGGTTGTTGATGTCGTCGTGCTTGCCGCCGCCCACCAGCGCGGCCTCTTCGCGGTTCAAAATAAGGATGGCCGTGCGCTTATAGATGCGCTTCAGGCGCTCGGTGCCAGCCTTCATCTGGAAAGTGCCCGGCTGGAAGGCCAGGTGCACGCTGGGGTTTTCATCCAGCCAGTCAGAGACTTGGTCGTGGTAGTCGATGGCTTTTTCGCTAATCGAGCTAAAGTACACCCACCGCGGCGTCTCGTTTGGGCGGAGGTGCGGCCAGTGGTAATCGTACTCTTCGTGCTTGATAAGGATGGTGCGCTCCTCTTTGTACCACAGCACGTAGTGGTGGTTGCTGACTTTGCCAGGGTTGATGCGCACAAAACGGGTGTCTACTTTGTTTTTGCCAAGGGCGCGGATCATGTCGCGGCCGTAATCGTCGCCGCCCACATTGGTTACGAAGGTGCTCTTGAGCCCTAGCCGCGCAAAGGCCACGGCCGCATTGGCGGCGTTGCCCACACCGTGGATCACTTGGGCGTAGTCGTACGGGATTTTGGTGCCAAACGGGATGGCCAGCCACTGCTCGCCATTTTTCTCGTGCTCTACTTTTTCTTCGTCGCTAAACAGGCGGATGAACGCATCGGATACAATGTCGCCAATGCTGAGTACGTCAAACTGGTGCATGCCCCCTCTTTCACTTTATATTTCGCTTATGTTTATTGTGCCACAGGCGGTGGTGGCGATGCAAACGTAACTTCAGTCTGCAGGTCGGGCGGCAAACCTTGCAATCATATCTTTTTATGATACTGTATGAATATGTCTGAGCTGTCCCTTGCTGCGCCCACATACAGTGAAGCGCTTACTGCACTACAATCCCCAGCCTTTGCCGCGGCCGTAACAGCGGTGGCCCGGCATGTGGAGATGAGCCCGCACGGCGACGCCGCCTTCGCCTACTACAAATCGCCGGCGAAAAGCCTTTCCCGCGGGCCACGGTTGGCGTTCGCCCCTCGGGAGCAACAACCGTTAGGCCCCTTCCATGACATAGCCAGCGAAACGCTCTCCTATGACGGCGAGATTGTGCGCCCAGATTTGGCCCTTGTTGTACATGGCCACCCCCGCCCAAAACCAGAGAGAGGAAGGAGAATTGATGCACGGTCTCCCCTTTATACCGACATTGGCCATTTTGCGCTGATAAACCGGCATAACCCGGGCGCAATTGCGGGTGTTGCGACGCCCGTCGACGATGCGACGATTGAACTTACCCTCTACCGGGCGCGCGGAGACCGTGGCTATGTAATCGATTATGCCGAGCTAGCGACAACCCTAGAGCAAGGGATAGACCCCCGGCAGGCGCAAGACGCTATCTCGCAGGCAGGGATCGTCACTATGACAGGCCAGGTTGTCGGGTCAAACACTGGCGCCGGGGACATATATATCACTCCCCATGACGCTCTCCTTAATCTGTTCCAGCCAGCGCTGCAGCGCTAAAGATCTTGGGCGTGCGAGGCGTCGGTGCTAGCGCCGAGCTGCGATTCGTCCAGCTCGCCTTTGGTGGCGGCGCTAGCCAGCTCAAGCTGGCGGTGGAACAGCTCTTTGGTGGCTTGCGTGGCGTTGCGGTTGGCCGCCCAGGCCTTCAGAACCGGGTCTTGCAGCGCACGGGAGTACGAGAACGTGACGCCCCATGGGTGCGGCCCCTGCTGTGCGATGCGCTGGGCAATTTTAGCCAGGTCGGCAAAAGCGTCGTTGCTGGTTTGGCCGCCGCTTAAGAATACGATGCCGCCCAGCTCCTCGGGCACGTGCCCGCGGAACACACGCACCGTGCGCTCGGCAACGTCGTCGTGGTTAATGGGCGTGCCGCTGTCTTTGCCCGGCAGCACCATGCTGGTCTTCAGGATGGCGCCCGGCAGGTGCACGCGGAAGGAACGCATGGTCTGGAATAACAAATCCAGTGTGTGTGCCAGGGCTTGCTCGCACTGCTCGGCGGTGTGGTCGCCGTCGAATAACACTTCTGGCTCCACAATAGGAACCATGCCCACGTCTTGGCAGATGCGGGCGTAGCGCGCCAGGGTGTAGGTGTTAGCGCCAATACATTCATCCGTGGGGATGCCCTCGCCAATGGTGATGACGCAGCGGAATTTGGCAAACTTTGCCCCTGCGCCGGCGTATGTTGCCATACGTTCCGGCAGGCCGTCAAGGCCTTGGGTGACTTTTTCTCCTGGGAAGCCCGGCAAATCTACCAGGCCCTTGTCTACCTTGATGCCCGGCATGATGCCGTGGTTTTTAAGGTACTCGCGGAAGATCTGGCCGGTGTGGGTCGCCTGCCAGAACGTTTCGTCAAACAAGATAACGCCGCTCAAATAGTCTTCGGCGCCCGGCGTCGTTAACAGTAGTTCGCGGTACTCGCGGCGCGTTTCCTCGGTGCACGGGACATGCACAGCGTCAAAGCGCTTTTCACAGCTGGCATTGCTTTCGTCGGCCGCCAGCAAGCCTTTGCCATGCGCCACCAGTTTGTGGGCAATCTCTTCTAATGCAGCTGTATCCATGAGCGTAGTATAACGCTTATGTTTGGGCAATGGCTAGCGCTTTTTGTCTAGCACAGCGTGCGCGGCCATGGCAATGTGTACGTCGTCCAGCCCATAGTGCTTCAAAAGCTCCTCCGGCTCTTTGGCCGATTGCCCAAACTCGTCCTTCATGCCGATGCGCTTCAGCGGCACCGGGTGGTTCTCGCCCAACAGCTCAGCCACTGCGCCGCCCAGGCCGCCATTTACCTGCCCCTCTTCGGCGATGACCACCGCGCCGGTTTTTTGCGCGCTCTTAATAATGGTAGCGCCGTCCAGCGGCTTCACCGTAGGCACATGGATGACTTCGGCGCTAATGCCGTCTTTGGCCAAAATCTCGGCCGCCGCCAGCGCCTGGTACGTCATGGTACCGTTAGCCACCAGGGTGACATCCGCGCCTTCGCGGAAGACGTAGGCCGGGCCAATGGTAAAGGGCGTCTGCAGCGTGGTGAGCACCGGCGACGGCCCGCGCGCCAGGCGGATGTAGTTGGGGCGCTTGTCTGCGGCCATGGCCAGCGCCATTTTCTCTGACTCCACAGCGTCACAGGGCACGAGCACCACCATGCCCGGTAGCACGCGCATCAGGGCGACGTCCTCTAGCGCCTGGTGCGTGGCGCCGTCCGGCGCGGTGTACAGCCCGGCGTGCGAGCCCACAATCTTCACCGGCCGCTCGTTTAAACAGATGGTGGTACGGATTTGCTCCCAGCACCGCCCCGGGCAAAACGCCGCGTAGCTGCTCACAAACGGAATTTTGCCCATGGCCGCCAGGCCCGAGCCCACGGTAACGATGTTTTGCTCGGCGATGCCGGCCTCAATGAAGCGGTCCGGGAAGGCCTCGGCAAACAGGCTCATTTTAGTGCTGTCGGTGAGGTCGGCGCACACGCCCACCACTTGGCCGTTCAATTGGCCGGCCTTCAACAACCCGCGGCCAAAGCCGTCGCGGATCGACTCTTTTTTGATGTCTTTGGCGCGCAGGTCTTGCTGCAATAAGTGTAAATCTGCCATGTTAGTCGTTCTCGCTCTTGATTTTGCCCTGCAGGGTGTGTATCTCGCGCAGGGCCTTTTTTGCTTGCTCGTGGTTGGGCGCCACGCCGTGCCAGTGGAAGTCGTACTCCATGAAGTCCACGCCCTTTCCGGGGACGGTGTGCGCCAAAATAACCACTGGCTTTTCCACAATGGCCTTGGCCATGTTCACGGCGTCAATCACCGCTTCGACGTCGTTGCCATCAATCTCCAACACGTACCAGCCAAAGCTTTCCCACTTGGCGCGCAGGTCTTCCAAGGGCATTACCACTTCTGTGGGGCCGTCAATTTGGATGTTGTTGCGGTCCACGATGGCGATCAGGTTGGTGAGCTTGTACTTGCCAATGAGCATGATGGCTTCCCAGTTGTTGCCCTCGTTAAGCTCGCCGTCGCCAACGGTTACGTACACCCAGCGGTGCTGTTGCTTGTCCATGCGTAAGGCCAGCGCCATGCCCGCGGCCTGGCTGAGCCCCGAGCCCAACGGCCCGCTGGTGTTTTCCAGCCCCGGCAGCAAGATGCGCTCCGGGTGCCCTTGCAGGCGCGAGCCAAACTGGCGCAGCGTCCACAACTCCTTGCGGTTAAAGTAGCCGGCGTGCGCCATGGCCGCGTAACGCACCGGGCAGGTGTGCCCGTTGCTTTGGATTAAGATGTCGCGCTCGTCCCAGTCTGGATTGGACGGGTCGTGCGTCATCAGGTTAAAATACAGCGCGGTGTAGATGTCTGCCTGGCCAAGTGAGCCGCCGGGATGGCCGCTGCCGGCCAGCTCCAACATCTTGATAATGTCACGCCGGATTTCGTTGGCCTTGAGCTCCAGCGCTTCAATCGAAAAAATCTGTCTCATATCGTCCCATGTTTTTGCTTACGCTTTCTAGCATATGATAGCATCCCGCGGCGCGAAGCGGAACCTGTGGTGCGCACAGCCTCCAATTTGACAAAACGGCGCAACCTATACTAGGGTGAACAAATGGAGCACCAACCTTCCCGCAAGCCGCCCATGCGTTACATGCTATGGCTACCCGACAATAACCTCCTGAGCGACGCCGTGTTCGTTGATATGACCTTCCCCGGGGCAGATGGAGCTACCGTGCTCAACGGCATTAACGAGCTCATGTCCCTAGTAGAAGAGAGGGCGGCCGAAACATACGACGCCCCACTCAGTGACGACGTTCCGGTATTCGTGGCGCCCATTACTGAAGTTACCCTTCAAGAAGATCCGTCTATCGTGCTGTCCCTGGACGCCCGGTGCTTGCGGGGAGACCCAGAAGGGCGCGCACAAGACTTGCGGAGCTTCTGTACAGCTATCGGTTGTTTCGTCCTTGACGTGCCGCACACTGCGGACCTGGCAGAATTTACACCAGGCGGCGCGCCGGTGGACCCGGTTTTTGTTGGGCCGCTTCTTGATACGGATAGTCCCCAACCGTAGCCTGCAACGATTCATACGCCGCCTGCGGGTCAGACGCATGCTGGATAAACCCGCCAGTGTTCAAGACATCCACGCCGCCCGCCGCCAGAATATGCGCGTTTTGGTTGTTGATGCCGCCATCCCAGCCAATTTCCAGGCTCGGCTTTTGCTGCCGCAAGTGCAACACTTTCGTTAGCAAATGCGTGTCGGCTTGGCCGCCAAAATGCCCTAAATGGCCGGAAAAAATGAGCACGTGGTCGATCCACGGCAGCGCCGGCTCAATTGTCTGCGGCATGGTCTCGGCCCGGAGCGCCACGCCTACCTCTATACCGTGGGCGTGGGCTTGCTCGGCAAAGGCCACAAAATCGCCCTCGGCCTCGGCGTGCACAATGATGAGCTGCGGCTGCAACTTTAAGAGCAGTTTGGTGTGGCGGAAGGGCTCCTGGTACATCACGTGCAGGTCGGCGCGCACGTTGGCCGGCCACCAGGCTTGGTCCAGCCCAATGGTCTTGGTGGGCGCAAAGCGGCCGTCGGCCAGGTCTATATGGATTCGCGGCGCAAACGCCGTCACCCGCGCCACCTGTTGCTGGAACTCCTCGGCGCTGCCGGCCAAAACTGTGGGACAAATTTCTGCTGCCATCGTTACTCTTGTATACTTTTACTAGCTACTAATTAGAGTATACCGCTTATGCAAACCGAGCAAGACCTCGACCCGCTGCTGGCCAACCAGCAAAACCAACTCGACCTCATCTTTGGTGAGGGCGACTCCATAGACAGCAAGGCGCTGGCCATTTTGGGCGCCAACGTAGCGATCATCATTTTTGTGAACCAGACGGCGCACGGCCTGGCGCTGTGGGAGTATTTGGCGTTGTACGCGCCGTTTGGGCTCTCGCTGCTGCTCAACCTATTTTCTATCTGGCCGCGCAGGTATTTATACGCCGGCGTGGCCACCGACCGCCTCACCGACTACATCAACATGGACCGGGACGAGCTGTTGCTACAGCTTCTATCTACCACGCAGGCGGCCATTGAGCACAACTCGCGCCTCAACAACCTACGGATGCGCGCCGCCCTGGTTTCCATTGGCATTACCGGCTTGGGTTTCTTGCTGTTACTTGGTATACTATAAGTGTATGAGCGGCAAGATTGTAAACCACCAAGCAAGCAAACCCAAAAAGCGGCTGCAACTGCCGCCGCCGGATTATGATGCTATGACCACCATTTGGAAGGGGCTGTAAAGCTCCTTTTTTTATGCCAGCGCGCAGCCGGCACTTAAGCGGCACGCGGGTGCTATCCGCCGAGTTCGTCCAGCTCGCGGATGCGGCGCTTAAACCGCGGCGCGCCGGCAAAAGGCGTGGCCAGCCAAGCCTCGGCTAGCTTCAGGGCTTCGTCGGTTTGCATGTAGCGCGCTGGCAGGCAGAGCACGTTGCAGTCGTCGTCGTTACGCGAGGCATGCACCTCTTCCAGGTTCCAGGCGAGCGCGGCGCGGATGCCTTTGAAGCGGTTGGCGGCCATACAAATCCCCTGCCCGCTCCCACAAATGAGTATGCCGCGGGCGTCGCTATCGTCGCTGGCACGCATGGCGGCCACGGTTTTGGCGGCAAACTGCGGGTAATCGTCTTGGGGGTCGAGGTGGTCGTCGCCTTCATCAATAACCGCATAGCCGGCGCGCACCAAGCCCTCGGTGAGGGCGCGCTTCATCTCAAAACCGTTGTGGTCGGCGCCAATGTACACTTTCATTCCGCTTATACTATAGCGCCCGCAGCGGATTTTAGGAAGCGCGCCGCTGGAAGCGCCCTGGGCTAGGCGACCATTATTTTTCGACTACGCGCGCCAAAACGTCGCGGACTTCGGCGCGGCCCAGGGCAATGACTTTGTTGACCTCTTTTAGGAAATAGTTCGCGGTTTTATAGGTTTCGTGGCGCTTGAGCTTGTCCAGCCCGGCGTGGTACTGCACGCCCAGCCAGTAGTCAAAAATTTGCAGGTGCGGCTCTGCCCAGGCCCAAGCGCGGACCGCGGCGCGGCCAATGATAATTGCCACATGGATGGCCTCGCGGCGCAGCAGCCGGGCAAAGACGGCGCCAACGCGGGCGCCCGTGCGCACGGCAAAAAGCACCGCTCTTTTAACCACCAATGACACCTTCCGCCAAACCCGGCCGCAAGCAGCAGCCGCGTGCGGATACCGGGCGTGCGCAAACCTGCCAGCGCGCCGGGTGCCAGCCCCTAAGGCGGCAGCCAACGCCCGCACCGCCAACCGCAACTTACCGGGCTTACGCAACGGCTTAATGACTACCACAACCTTAGGCTTGGGCGCTTTGGCGGCACGCAGGCGCTTGGCTTTTACCGGGGCGGGCACTGCGGGCGCCAATTCCATAGCCGGCGCCAGCCCATCTACTGGCCGGCGGCGGAACAAGGCCACAATCCCGCGGCGCAGGTTAGTGGCAAAAATCAACAGCACTGCCAAGCCCAAAAGGCTGCCAAGTACCCAAAAAACTTGGTCTGGCTGCAGGGTTATATCCGTGCCCGGCACAGCGCCCACGGCAGCAAACAAAAACAGCGAGTTCAGCACCATGTCAGAACGCCCCAATTGCCAAACGACAATCAGCACACTAAACCAGAGAACTATTTTGAAATGTCGCGCTTGCATACCGGCCTGCCACCTCTTTTGCCGTTATGATAACTCAGCTCGCCAAACTTTTCCAGTAGAATGTCAAAAATGTGTCCTAAAAGCGCTCGTGGTTGTGCGCGAGGGCTACTTCAGCAGCTTGCCGAGGTCGGCCACCTCTTCTACCAAGCGGTTGCTGTAGCCCCACTCGTTGTCGTACCAGGCGCAGACTTTCAGCAGGTTGCCGCCAACCACTTGCGTCAATTTGAGGTCAACAATGGCCGAGTGACTGTTGCCGATAAAGTCGCTGCTCACCAACTCTTCTTCGGTGGCGTCGAGGATTCCCTGGTAATACGGGTTCTTGGCCGCTTCTTTGAAGGCCTCATTGACTTCTTCGGCGGTGACGTTGCGCTTGGTGAGGATCACGAAGTCGCTGATGGACACTACCGGCGTGGGCACGCGCATTTCCAGCGCGCCAAAGCGGTCTTTCAGAGCCGGCAGCGCCTTGGCCGCGGCGATGCTGGCGCCGGTGGTGGTGGGCACGATGTTCTCCGCGGCAGAACGGCCATCGCGCAGCGCCTTGCCGCCGGGCGCGTCCTGCAATTTTTGGCTGGCGGTGTAGCTGTGGATGGTGGTCATCATCATCTTTTCGATGCCAAAGTGCGATTCAATGACCGCGGCCACCGGAGTAATGCAGTTGGTGGTGCAGCTGGCGTTACTGACCACTGGCGCGCCGGCTTTGAGGTCGTCCTCGTCCACGCCCAAGACCACGGTGGGGGCGCTGTCTGCGTTTTCGCCCTTGGCCGGGGCGCTAATGACCACTTTTTTGGCGCCGGCGGTGACGTGTGCCTTGGCTTTGTCCGGGTCTACGAAGAAGCCGGTGGACTCAATAACTACGTCGATTTCCAGGTCTTTCCAGGGGAGCGCGGCCGGGTCTTTTTCTGCCAACACCTTAATTTTCTTGCCGGCGACGATGAGGTTGGTGTCGTCGTAGCCCACCTCTTTATCGTAGGTGCCGTAATTGCTGTCGTGCTTGAGCAAGTAGGCGAGCGTTTTGGTGTCGGTGAGGTCGTTAATGGCCACCACTTCTAAATCTGAGCGGTCGAACGCAATTTTAAAGGCGTTGCGCCCGATGCGGCCAAAGCCGTTTATTGCTACCTTTGTCATCATCACCCTCCGTTATTATGCGTTTTTTGGTTACCCATACTATACCATACCGCTTATGCAGAGGTGTACTAGGCCTTGGTCTTCACTGCGGCACAGAAAATAACTTCCCTTCTTCGGCCGGGACTTCGGCCTTATACGGGAAGTTATTTTCTGCACGCGGCCACCAGGGGTCAAGAAAAACCAGTGGGCTTAGTTTACCCAGGGCAAGCTAAGGGGGCATTAATTCCTTCCTTATCGTGGTGGCCGGGCACTTAAAATTATTTTCCGCATGAAGGCCGCCGTCCCGGCCTGAAGGAGGGAAATAATTTTATGTGCCGAAGTCACAGCGAAGATCTGGCCAGCAAGGGCCTAGGCATCCAGCAAATGCTGCTCTAACAGATAATTAAGCGCTTGCTTATGCCGCTCATGCACGCAACGCTCCAAAAACACCGGCACAGCCAGCCAGGTGTATTCGGTGTGCTCGTGGCTAATCTTTACTGCTGGGCGGCCTTTGACAAATGTACGGAAAAACAGCCAAGTAATGCTTCCCTTGGGGTTAGTGCCGGTGGCGCCGTAGACCAATTTGAGGTCGTCCAGCGCAAAGTCCAGCCCGGCCTCCTCTTGTGTCTCGCGCAGCGCGGCCTGGATTAAGTCCTCGCCCGGGTCAACATTGCCGCCGGGGAAATCCCACTCGCCCGGGCGGTTCACGTCGTTGGGGTCGCGCTTGAGGGCCAGCATCTCGCCGGCGTCGTTCACCACCAGGACTTTGACGATAGCGAAGGGCTGCGCGCCCATTATTTCTCCCGGTTGTTCCAGCGCTCTATGGACTCGGCGATGATCTGCTTAGCGGCCTCCACGTCGCCCCAGCCCTGCACAATGGTAGTGCCAGGCTTCTTGAGGTCTTTGTAGTGGTTAAAGTGGTATTCCACTTGCTGCTTCCAGCGCTCGCCGAGGTCGTCCACGGCTTTTATGCGGTCGCCGGTGTTGCGGTCGTCAGCCGGCACGCCCACAATTTTGTGGTCCATTTCGCCGTCGTCCTCAAAATTAAGCACGCCGATGATGCGCACTGGCAGGTGCACGCCGCTGGGGATAGGCTCGTCGCAAACAACCAACACGTCCAACTCGTCGCCGTCATCATCCAGCGTTTGCGGGATAAAGCCGTAGTTTGCGGGCTTGGCAAAAATACTGGGTTCAACGCGGTCAATTTCGAATGTCGCTGTCTTGCGGCGGTATTCAATCTTTAGGATCGAGCCCTGCGGGATCTCCACCACGGTGTTCACTGTGCCGTTTTGCCAGTCGCCCACTGTTAATACTGCGTTAAAGTCTGCCATCTTTTTCTCCTCGTCGGCTGTTAGTCACTTCCCGGATATTGTACTATAAGATGAAGGCATGACGAAGATCATTGGGCATCGCGGCGCGGCTGGTTTGGCGCTTGAGAACAGCACGGAGAGTATCCGGGCGGCGCTGCGCTCGGACGTAGATGTGGTGGAGTTCGACGTCCACCGCACCAAAGACAACAAACTGGTGGTGCTGCACGACAAAGACACCCGGCGCGTAGCCGCCCAAAACGTGGCCATCAACAGCGTGACGCTGGACGAGCTGCGCGGGCTCAAACTCAAAAACGGCGAGACGCTGCCCACGCTGGACGACGCGCTGAAAATCCTCGGCAGCAAACCCATTATTATTGACGTCAAGGATGAGGGCTCAGCCGGCGAGCTGGTGCAGACGCTGCTGCGCCATCCCAAGGCGCGCGTCAGCTTTGCGTCGTTTAAGCACAGTGAGCTGCGCGTTTTGCGCGACCGGCTGCCAGATGTGCCGGTGTACGTTTTGGAGCACCTGGCACCGTGGGACATCATCCACAGCGCGGTGAATTTGCGGGCGCGCGGCATTGGGCTCAATAAGTGGCTCATGAACCCGCTCACCTACTACCTAGCACAGCGCTACAACCTGGAACTGTATGTATACACGCTTAACAGCGGCTTTATGGGGCGGCTGTTTACGCGCTGGTACCCTAACGTGAATATCTGCACCGACCATCCAGAAAAATTTAGCGCGCTGCGCGAGGCGCCAGCCGTACCACCAGCGGCACGCAAAGCCGCATGAAAGCTGTTTTTGACCACGCCGAGCCAGTGGCCAACCGCCTGGTGACTTTTTGGTTCCGCCCGGAAAAGCCGGTGCGCTACGTGGCCGGCCAGTTCACCGAGCTCTATTTGCCGCACACAGCTGACGCACGTGGCGAGCGGCGCTGGTTTACCTTGTCTAGCTCGCCTACCGAGCCGCTGTTGGCCATCACCACCCGCTTTGCGGCGGACAATGAGCGGCACAGCAGCTTTAAGCGCGAGCTTGCCCGGCTGCAACCCGGTACTGAAGTTGTCCTGGCCGAGCCGATGGGCGATTTCGTGCTGCCCAAAGACACCTCCATACCCCTGTTATTTGTGGCGGCCGGCGCTGGGATTACCCCAGTGCGTAGCATGGCCAAATACCTGGCGGACAGCGGCGAGAAGCGGCACGCGCAGCTGTTGTACGCCGTCAGCCGCGCCGAAGACCTCGCCTTTGCGGATATTTTTGGCGCGGCCGGCATCCAGCTAACGCCGCTCGTAAAAACCCAGCCGGCGGCGCACGGCGGTGGCGCCCTCACCAGCAAGCGGATCCTCCAGCATATAGGGGGTGCTGCGCCATATGTGTACTTGTCTGGCCCGGAAATTATGGTGGAAAGCCTTTTTAGGGAGTTGCGCGCCGTGGGTATCCCCGGCGAGCGGCTGGTAGTTGATTACTTCCACGGATACGGATCCGTGTAGCCGCCCCTGTAAAATATTTGCATTTTTCTTTATAAAATGTTAGTATTAGCTTATGTCTTTCCCCTTAGGCGGCAACCTTCCGCCCGACCCATTCGCACAGGCGCCCAGCCCGGACGGCCTTTTTGTTGAGCTCGTTGGCGGCATGCCCGGCCCCGCCGCCGATTTTGCGGCCGCTGCGCACGGTGCGGCGGCCACCAATTTTGAGTACACTATACCTGGCACTGGCGAACTGCATTTGTGCGCCCCCGACGGTACCCAAGTAGAGCTAACCGCGAGGGAGGTACACTCGTCGGGATTGGCAGGTGAGGTAGAGGTCGCCGCCCACCCCTCGCTGGCGCGGCTCGCCGGTGACGGCCTGGCACGCTTGTTTGCGGGCAAATTCCAGGGGGCAGCGACGGACTACACCGCCCGCATCACCAGCCCAGGCGGCCAAACCGTCACCCTCCAAGCACGAAGAAACCAGGGGCACATTGCCGCGGGTGTCTGGACTGACGTAGAAACGTCGGAAGGCCCAGCACCAGTAGAGGTAGCCGACCCCGCAGCCATAGAAGCAGCCCTCACTGCCGCCGCCGAAACAATCCGCAGCGGCACGCCTATTGACCCCCAGCTTATTATCGCCGAACGCCAGAAGGGCCCTTGCGAGCAAATTGTAGGCGCCGAAGCAGTTGAAGTGCAGGCGGCTGCCCTGCGCCTGCTAGGCAAAGACAGACGCCCCGGCAAACCCCAGGCTAAGGGTTATCGTCGTTTTTACGAACCAGCCGAGCCCGACCCGGGCCTGGTATTGCCAGTGCGGGGCGTGGAGGTGGTCAAGCGGGTCAACGGCTGGCAGCCCACCATACCCGGCACCCAGGGCCGAATCGTCCAAACGCACACCCATTTTACCAAGGCGCCAGCCGGCGTGGCAGAACAACATCCTGGTTCAGCGCTGGTAATGAGCACTTACAGCGTCTTTGGCCCGGACAGCAGCCTGGTTGGCGCCCGGGTAAGTTACTTCCTTACCCAGCCTGAAGATGGGCACGCGGGCACGCTTCTCGTGCCTGTTGCCCTCGATAAAGCCCAACGGAACAGAGTCCACGCCAACGTGGAAAGCCAGCTCCACCCCAATAAAATGCGCCAGGTGCGCTAGCCGCCAACTATTGCCCAAGCGGTTAGGCGGCACATAGCCCCAGCCCGCGACTACTGTTCTACCGCGCCGGATCCGCCGTGCTTGCGGCCGTGCTCGTCCAAAAATTCGCGGATGCGGAGCGCGGCCGTGGCGCCCTCGCCTACGGCGCTGGCGATTTGCATGGTGGCGCCGCTGTGCACGTCGCCGGCTACGAAGACGCCGGGCATTGCGGTTTCTAGTTTATCGTCGCTCTTGATGAAGCCAATTTCGTCTAGCTCCACCGTGGCGGTGCTGGCCGCCGGGGCTTCCCCAGCCGTTTCCTTAGCGGCGTCTGCCGCGCCTTCTGTACCCGCGTCCTTGGCGCCCTGCAAAAACTCGGTGTTGGGCTTGAGCCCCACAAATACAAACACACCGTCCGTTTCAAAGTCAACTTTTTGGCCGGTGGTTTTGTCTGTGCCCACCACTTTTACCACTTTGCCGTCCTGGCCGACGATTTCATCGGTGGTGGTATTGAAGTGCACGGTGATTTTGTCTTGGTGCTTATTCATGAGGTCGTGCTGCAAAATTTCCGACGCCCGGAACTCCGGCCCGCGCACCAGCATGTCGATGTGGCTGGCAAAGCGCGTCAAAAACATTGCTTCCTGCACCGCTGAGTTGCCGCCGCCCACCACCACCAGCCGCTTGTCGCGGTAAAAGGCGCCGGCGCAGGTGGCGCAGTAGTGTACGCCGTGGGCGTAGTATTCTTGCTCGCCCGGGACGCCCACTTTTTTGTAGTCGCTGCCGGTGGCGATGAGCACCGCCTTGGCGAGCATGTCGCCGCTGGTGGTCGTGAGGCGCTTGTACTTGCCCTCGTCCGCTAGCTTGCTGACCTCACCTAGTTCGATGACCGCGCCAAAGCGCTCGGCTTGCTCGCGCAGCTCGTCGGCCAACGTGAGGCCGGCAACACCTTTGGGGAAGCCCGGGTAGTTGTCTACCCAGTCGGTGATGGCCGCCAGGCCGCCCACCACGCCGCGCTCAAACAGCAACGTGTCGATGTCTTCGCGCGTGGTGTAAATAGCGGCGCTCAAAGCTGCCGGGCCGGCGCCAATAATAATGACGTCGTGCACCGGCGTTTCCGATGCGGCGGGGGTGGGTTGGTCTGCCATATACTCTTTCGGGGTTAGGCGGCGACGGCCGGAGCCAGCTTGGACAGGTTAAAGCCAACGATAACTTCCTGGCTGTCGTCGTGTTTGGTAACAACAGTAACGGGGACGGTCAGGGCGCCGCTGAGGCGCAGGGCCTCTTCTTGGCGCTCGGGCTTCTCGTCTAGGTTCACTACTTCGTAGCCGTGGCCTTTGGCGTCCAGCCACTTTTTTACCATGGCGCAGTACGCGCAGGTGTTGGTAGTGAAAATAGTGATGCTCTTGACCATTTTATCCCCCTTACTTCTGTTTTGTTTTCGGTCTTACGTATATTGTATATAGCGCTTACGTTTCGCGCAATGCACCATATATTGTGTTTTTTACGTTATTTGCCAGATGGCGCGGGCGGCGTATCCCTATTGGCCAATGGACTGCAGCGTGACGTCAAAGACGAGCGGCGCGTTAGCCGGGATGCCGGATCCGCTCGGCGGATTGGCACCGTACGCTTGGTCGGCCGGGATCAGCAAACGGCGCGTGCCGCCCACTTTCATGCCGGGGATGCCGTCTGTCCAGCCCTTAATGACCTGGCTGAGGCTAAACGTGGCCGTCTGGCCGGTGTCTAGCGAGCTCTGGAAAACCACGCCGGTGGCGGCTACGGCGCCGGTGTAGTCCACGGTCACGGTGTCGCCAGCCTTCACCTCGGTGCCGGTACCCACCTTGGTGTCGGTGATTTGCAGCTTGTCTACGCCGTCTACTGGGGTAAAGCCGGCCAATTTGGTGCCTTCCAATTTCTTGCTGCTATTGTTGCTGGTAACGCTGGTTGAGGGGTTGTTCACCGCTTTGGCCTCCTTATTGTCTTTATATAGCTGCCAGATTACGGCAAAACTTGCCGCAAACGAGAACCCAAAAAATAAGATTGCAACTACCAACGCAATAACTCGCTGATGTGGTCGTGTTTCCGCCACTTAGACACCTCCATTCCTCTTGTTTGGCTTATTATACGCTGGCGCGGCAGCGGTGGCTAGGGTTGCGTGGCCGTGAGTTCGCGGAGGCTCAGCCCGCCGTCGCTGAAGCGCATCTCCCAGCGCTGGCTGCCATATACGAAAAACATGTCGTCGGTGCCGGTGCGCAGGTTGTCGTCCACAATGCGGCCCACTAGGTCGACGGCGTGGTCAGCGTCGGACAGGTACAGCTCCGCGCCGCTTATGTGGCCGCGAAAGACATTCGGCACCACTGATAGGTCGGTGAACGCGTGTGCGGTGACGTTGCCGTCCGTGGCCTGGGCGGCATCATCGTCTTTTATGAAGGCTGACTCTTGTAGCCGCCCAGTGATGAGGTCGCCCGCGCCGGCGTCTTGGGCGCTGAGCGTTGTCCACTCGCCGTGCTGGAGGCGTTTTATGGGGTCGGCTGCCGGGCCGCCCAAAACGCCCTGCGGCCACTCGAGGAATGCCAGGTCCAACGGGTCGGAGTGGGCAAACGTTGTCCCGCCGCCACCCATGATGTCGCCGGGCATGCCGTATTCCGCAAAGGTACTCTGCTGTGTGAGGTAGGTGCGCAGATCCACCGACGTGCCCTTGCCAGTGTAGCGCAGCCGGACGTTGTTTGAGTCAGGCGTCTGTAGGCCGGCGTGCCCCAGGCCGAAGTCGTGCAGCAACTCGTGCGCGGCGTTTTCCGCGTCAACCGGCGGGTTGGAGCCGGCACCGTAGATGTCGGCGCGGCGGCCGGAGTTGTAATCGGCAACGCCAGCGATTTTACGGCTGCAGCTTGGCGCGCTATTGGCGGCCAGCACAAAATCGGCGGCGGCCAGTTGCGGCATGGTTTGGTCGGCGGCCGCGGACGCCATGTGGGCGACTTGCTGGGTATCAACGCAGTCCGGGCTGGCTGCGGCGGCCAGCGCTTGCACGGCTTCCGGGCTGGCCGGCACTACCGTGACGTCCAGGGTGATGAGCCCCTCAGTCACGCGGTGCACGAGCTCCGCGGTGCCGGCGGCCAGTTTTTGCGCCTCCGGGGCGGAGACCCCAAATGTCACCAGCGCCACTTTGGCGCCCTTCATGGCGGTAGCACAGCGCGCGGCGTTGTCGTGCTCTTCTTGGTCGGTGCCTGGCACCCGCTCACAGACGCCGTGCGGGGTATTTGCCGGTGCGCCCAGGTAGCCCGGATTAACATCTACCGGCCCGTGCGGCTGCGGCGCAAACCCGCAGCTGGCCAAACTTGCCGCGCCAGCCGTGGCCAGGGCGGCGCCAGCTAGGCGCACAGACAATGGCAGCGTCCTGGCCGCTTCCGGCATTAGCTCGCTGGCTCCAACATACGCACAGTGGTGCGCCCACCGGCTACGCGCACCTCTATCCGCTGGCCATCTATGGTAATGATGGATGTAGCATTCTTAGTTTCTGGGCCATTACCGAGCGTGCCAAGTGAGGCTAGCACATTCCCGTCGCCCAAGAGTATTAACTCCACACCGAAGTTTCCCTTGTCGCTAATGCGGGGTACGATGGCCAAGCCGTTAAACTGGTGCGTCCCGGTCTGGCCGGCGGTTTCCTTTTTGGCTTCGTCATCGGTGAGCCTTATAGAGTCCCGTAGGTCCGCTACGGCGAACTGCCCGTCGGCGGCCGCCTTGGCGTCAAAGCTAACCGGGCCTCCGGCAAGGCCTTTGGCCGGGCTGCTCTGCGACCCATCCAAAATGTCTTGCGGCCAATGGAGCTGCGACTCCTGGACAACGTCGCGGAGTATTTGGTCGGGAGCCTCCAGGCGACCCATGAAGTTGTCGCCGTCGTATTCGCTATACTTGATGCCTGTCTGTTGCAAGAACTGGGTAATGTCGATGTTGTCACCCATGTTCCCGGTTGCTACTCGCCCGTCACGGAGCACCCTCCCCACGTGGCCTAACGCGATCATGTGGCCAAACTCGTGCAGGGCTGTTAGCTCTAAGCCGCGTGGCAGGGCGTTAGCTTTTACGTACTCCGGCATGTTGCCCGCATAGGCGTCACTGTAGTGGCCGCCGTCTGCACCCTCCACACCAGGGGTGCACGCCTTTTCGGGCGCCAGCGTTATGATGAAGTCAGCCTTGTGGACCTCTGGCATGGTGGTGTCGGCGGCTGCGCCGGCGAATTTGTCGGGTTTGGTCGAGTCAATACAGCCGGGGGTGCCCATCGATTTTTGTAAGGCAGCTTGGGCGGCGTCGCTGGCAGTAAAGCCCTGCACCTTTACCGTAACTTTGCCGTTCGTAGCCTTTTTGATAAGGTCGCCGAGCCGCGTGTCTACCGCCTGGGCGGCGTCCGCGGGTACGCCAAAATTAACGACCGCTAATGTACCGGCCTCCATGGCGCGCAGGCAGCGCTTGGCCGCCGTTTCTTTGTCGGTCTGCGAGTCGAGGTACGCAGGTTGCTTACAGGCGTCGGCTACCGGAGCGGCGCCCTCGTGCTGCCCGATGTGCGGCGTGCAGCCGCTAGCTGTCAAGGCCGCGCCAACAAGCAGTGTAGCGCCTGCCAGGCGGAGCGCCAACGGAGATGCAGTCGCTGCAGAGGCTTCAGGTGACATATTACTGCTATAATAGCATAATAGCCAGGTAAAGGCAAATACAGAACAGGGGTAGAACTACCAGCCGCCACCTCCACCGCCGCCACCTCCGCCACCGGCTCCGCCACCGCCAAAACCGCTGCCGGAAGCATTGCTGGGCGCCGTGAAGGCACTATTCACCTGGGCGCCAATCCCGCTGCCCAGGCTGGAGGTAAGGTATACGATGCTAAAGGCGTTCCAGTTGCCGCTGTACCAATCGGGCGGCGATTTGTAGATGCCCTCAAACTGTTTCGCCCACTGGTTTTCCACGCCCAACACCATGGCGTAAGGCAGTAGTTTTTCAAACAGCTGTACGGTGTGCGCCGGGGCTGTTTTGGGGGCATAGGCAGCGTTTGGGCTTTGCAGTTTCTGGATGCGGTCTTTTTCGGCCACCTCCAGATACATTTTGAGGCCCAAGATGTGCTCGCGCGCGGCCACGCCCTTTTCGGTGCGGCTCTTCATGGCGTACAAAAACGCCACGGCAGCTATAGCACCCACAGCAACGCCCGGCAAAAAGTACACGGCACCATCATAATATTTCACCGGGAAGATCATGATGAGCAGCACGGCGATGATGCCGGCTCCCAGCAATACGTTATGGTTGCTGGCCAGGCTGGGGCGGAAATATTGCGCGTCCGTTAATGATTTCTTGAGGAGGCGGCGCAAGGAGGTGGCCGTGGTAGACAGCTTGAACTTGAGGGCGGCGAGGTCTATTTCGTGGCCGGGCTTGGCGTCGTCAAACAAGGCGCGCATAATTTTGGCCTCAAAACTGGTAAGCGCGCTAAAGTCGGCGTTTTCCAGCCGCAGCGTGTAAGTGGTGAGGTCGCGGCGCAAGGCGCGGTCTTTGGTTTGCTCAATTATAGTGAGGTAACGCCGGATGGCCAGGCCAATAATGGTGGCGGTGATGTCTTTATTGTCTGTCTTGAAGTCGATGAGCGTGCCCACCTCCAGCGGGCCGAGGCCGTCTGGCGCGTCATACTGCGGCACGATGACCCCGGTGCCCTTGGGGTCGCGGCCGTGCCGGAACCAGATGACGCCGGTGGTGCCGGCCAGCAGCACAATTGGCACGGCCAAGAATACAAGGTACACGCCATATTCGCCCAGCGTCTCGTACCAGCGCGATGGATGGAACACGCCCTTGTCAAAGCCGGCAACCAGTGATAATGTCTCGTAGCCGC
This sequence comes from Saccharimonadales bacterium (SeqCode), assembly GCA_035479375.1. Lineage (GTDB taxonomy): Bacteria > Patescibacteriota > Saccharimonadia > Saccharimonadales > UBA4665 > PMNU01. The sequence goes on from DATIIT010000006.1 coordinate 57,691, forward strand.
CCAGCGGATAGGTGGTGTGCGCGGTGATTGTCTGCCCGGAGGCAGCCGCAGTGCAACTTCCCTGGCTGGTGTCGGCATAGCTGCCTGCGTAGCAAATTGGCGTGCGGCTTTGTTTGAGGTTGCCCGGCAAATGCAGCGTTACCCGTACCAGGCCAAACGGCTGCTGCCATTGGTCGCCGTTAATGTCCCAATACAGCTCGTCATGGTCGCCGTAAAAGGTAATGACGTTGCGCACCGTGTAATCTACGGTGTACTCTTGGCTACCGGTCACCGTCTTGTGGGGGTTGCCAATCTTAAGCACCGTGTTGCCGCTTTGCTGGTAGGTGGTGTACTTTGTGGGCGCCCCGGAATCGGAGCTCACGCTATTAATGTGCAGCATCAGCCGGTGTTGCTTGTAGGCGTTGGGGATCGCCCGCAAGAGGCCGTGGTTAAAGGCTGTAAAATCGACGTTGATATGCTCTACGATGTGCAGCTCGCCCTGCGGGTCGGCAGTGCTGAGCGTGTCGTCGGCCGTAAATGACGTAACGGTAAAATCGTTGACGCCGCCTGCCGCATGCGCAACAGGGGTATATAAAGACGCCACTGCACATAAAGCCAGCAAACACGCCGCGCCAAAGGCCGCTACGAACCGTTTCATACCACCACTATACCGTATTCGTGCGGCTTGTGAGTGGGATATGTTGGGCGCGCACGACTTTTAATCGGCAGCCCTCACCCTTAGCTGTTTGGTACACCATGCCAACCGCCAATCTGCCGGGTAGGTGGGTGTATGGCTTTCGGGACGCTTCCGGACTGATGTCGCCATCGGTTACGATGACCTGCCCGCCGCTCGTAGACCGGACACCAAACAGCATCCGCCGGCCAACCACGCAAGCCCCCTCTTTTGACGTATGCCAGGTTGCATTGAAGGTGACCAGCCTGGGCGTATCCATACCCTGTCCTATGGTGTCGGCCGCGGCGTCAAAGACAGCCGGGGCCGTTGCCCGCCCCAGCCGCAAATGCACATCATCGGTACGGCGCTCGTCGACCATCATGCGGATGAGGTCATATTGCCCCACCCCATCAATCCCCAATGTACCGCCCTGGCCAATTTCCTGGATTTCACCCTTCCTAAAATAGTTGCCGCCTTCGGCCAGGTCAATGAGGCGGAGCGCTTCATGCCCACGGGTAGTGTCATTGATGCCGTCTATAACCCTATGCATAAAATCCACCTTGGGCATAGGGCCAGGAGGCACGCCCTGCCACCGGGAACCAGCTTCACCAGTCTGCCAGTTTTGCCAGTACACCTCCGCACCCAATGCTATGTGATACGGATACCGATCAGTCATTGTTGGGCATAACTATATCATAAGGCGCCTCTTACTACTAACCTGGGGCGTAGCATGCCAGTGAGGCCTGCAGGCGCAGGCCAACGGAACGGTCTAACCCCTGTGCCGCCCATGCCTATATGCCGCCCGGATCTAACGGATTTCAGCAACCACCCGCGCCGGCGCGCCGTCCACCTGCAGCTTGATAGGCAGTGCGTACACGGTAAACTCCTTGCCGGCCAGCTCGCTGACGTTCATCAGGTTTTCGATGATCAGCACGTCGCCGTCCAGCAGCAGCTTGTGCACCACAAACGGCGGCGCGTCTGGGCTGCAGGTGTCGGCGCCCACCATTTTCACTTTTTGCGCCACCAAATAGCGGGCCACGTCTTCGGGCATATGCGGGAATTTTTCAAAATAATCGGCCTCGCCGTAAGCCCGGGCCATACCGGTATCAAAAATAACAATGTCCCCCGCCTGGACGCCAGCGGCTTGCACGGCCGCCAGACTAAAGGCGCCGTCTACCTTAATGTACCGGCCGCGCCCCACAAACTGCTCCACCGGGTATTGGTCCAGTGTCTTTCCGTGGTCAACCATATGGTAGGGCGCGTCCACGTGCGTGCCGGCGTGCGTGCCCAGGCGCAGCTCGTGGTCGTTGTATCCTTCGGAGGCATATTTGGCCACCGGCTCCACGCGGGGCTCGGGGTCGCCGGGGTATACCGGCAGGCCGTTGGTAATGGGGACAGATAAATCGATGTAGGGCATGCGCGCTAAATCCTCTCGGCGTGCAGCGTGGTCTGGGCGGCCGCGGCAATGGTGTCCAGGATGGCGGCCACTTCGTGGTCGGTCAGGGTGCGGTCGTAGCTGGCCAGGCCAAGGCGCAGGGTGATTTGCTTGTGCCCGGCGTCGTCGGTGCGCTGGTAAATGTCCACTGGGCCAAGTGACGGCACGGTGTTTTCCGGGCAAGCCACGCCCAGCTGCTCCCACACAAAATTGAACACCTCAGCGTACGGTGTGGCGGCCGGCACTTTAAGGCAAATGTCCTGCTCTACCTTGGGGAAGCGCGGCAGCGGGACGTAATCATTCTTGCGGGCCGTTTGCAAAAACAGCAGCGGGTCGAGCTCAAACCCAGCGACGCAGTCCGGCAATTTGAAGGCCCGGCGCACTCCCACGCGGAATTCGCCCACCACGCCCCAGGCCAAGCCCTGCGCGTCACGCACCACAGCGCTGCGGCCGGGATCATAGGGCGCGGCCATCTGTTGCAGCCATGGGTCGAGGGTTGGCGCGGCAGCCTCCAGCGGCTCGAAATACACACTGTTTTTGGCGGAAAATGTCGCCAGCAAGTGCGTCAGGTACGCCCGCGCCTGGTAGTATGGGGCGCCGGGACGGCTCGCGGCGGCTTTGGCGTCTGCTGCCAGCACAAAGGCCAGCGAGTTGGCCTCGCGCGGCAATTCGTCGTCGCTGTAGTCTTTGGTGTTGTGGACGAGGCCCAGCTCAAACAAGCCAAAGGTGTCGGTGCCGGCCTTGATGTTGGGATGCACCATGCCGAGCAGGCTCGGTGCCAACCCCAGGCGGAAGTACTGCAACTCCGGGCTCAGCGCGTTGCTGAGCTGGAAGGCCTGGCCGCGGTCCTGGCCGGCTTTGTCCAGCACATTGCCGTGCACAAAACTGTAGCTGAGTACCTCGTTGGCGCCGGCGGCAGACAGCGTGCGGCGGATGGCGGCCTTCAGGTCCAGCAGCGGGTTGGTAGGCTGTGGCAGCAAGGTGCGCTTGGGCAATTCCAGCGGGAGGTGGTCGTAGCCGTACAGGCGCCCCACTTCCTCTACCACGTCTTCCTTAATTTCGATGTCGGTGCGCCAGAAGGGCGCGGTCACCACGAGCCCGTCGCCCTGGATTTCCACGCGGAATTCCACATTGGTAAGCAGCCCCTGCATTTCTTCGGCGGACAGTTGGAGGCCGAGCCGGGCGTTAATGAACGCCACCGGCACCTGGACTGGCGCGTGCAGGTTGCCGCGCTCCAGCGCCTCGGCCGGCACATGGTTGTCGTCCACCAGCGGGCTGGCCACTTTGCCGCCAGCAAACTTGCGGATTTCGTCGGTTATTTTAGCTACCACGGCTAGGTTTTGCAGCGGCGACTGGCCCTTGGTAAAGCGCGTCACCGCGTCGGTAAAGATGCCGTGCGCCATGCTGGTGCGGCGCATAGAGTACATATCCCAGCTGGCCGCCTCAATGATGACGTTCTTGGTGTGCGCGTCCACCTCTGTTTCGGTGCCGCCCATGGCGCCGCCCACGCAAATTAATTTTTGCGGCGTGGCCACCATCATGGCTTCGGCGCGCGGCGTGATGGTTTTGCCGTTGAGCAGCGCGATCTGTTCGCCCTCGTGCGGTTTGCGCACCACCAGCGTGGCCTGACCGCCTTCGGACAGCGCAGCGACTTTATCGTAATCGTAAATGTGGATCGGCTGGCCGGTTTCCAGCATGAAAAAGTTGCTGTAGTCCACGATGTTGTTGATGCTGTGAATGCCCGCGCGGGCAAGGTCGGCCTGCAGCCACACCGGGCTCTGCTTGACCTCCACATCGCGCAGCACAATGGCGGTGAAGCGCGGCACCAGCTCTGGGATTTCGTTGCGCACCTCCAGCTTGAGTTCGTCGGCCTCTACGCCGGGGATTTCCGGGTGCATGGTATACCAAGGCGGGCTCTTGTATGGCCGATGGTAGATGCCCTCTATCTCACGGGCGATGCCTAGCCAGCCAAAACAGTCCGGGCGATGCGTAAACATCTTGTTTTCCATATCTATGATGACGTCGCCGGTGAGGTGGTAGGCGTCGCCAAATGAGGTGCCAGGCGCCGGCACTTGGTGTTCGTCAAGGTGGCCGGAAATTTCCAGGATGCCGTTGTGGTCGTCGCCAAGGCCGAGCTCGCGCGCCGAGGCCAGCATGCCGTAGCTCATTTTGCCGCGCAGCGGGCGCGCCTCCAGCACAAACGGCTCGGGCGTGCCAAACGTATCTGGTACGGTGCTGCCCGGTGGCAGCCACACGGCGGTAAAATCGGCGTGCACATTGGGTGCTCCGGTGATGACCTGCACCAGGCCGCCAGCGTCGCGCTCCACGTTTTGCACCACGCCCCCATCGTCCACCATGCAGATGTGCAGGTGGTCGGAGTCCGGGTGGTCCACGCACGACACGATCTTCACCACCACCGCGCCGTCATATTTGTGGCTATTGTCCACCACTTCTTCCACGGCACCGAGCTGCGAGCCGATGCGCTGCACCAGGTCGTCTACGCCGTTGGCCGCCGGGCCGCCGGCCGACCCGTAATGTTCGTTAATAAACTTCAGGGCTTGGGTGCTGATTTTCATGCCACGTCCTGCCCGGCGCCCGCCTTGATTTTGGCTTGGAGCTGTGCCAGTTCGTCGTCACCCATGCGCGGCCCTTCGCCGGTCTCGATAAAACCAGGGTACTGCGGAAAAAACTTCACGTGGGACACGCCCACCGGTTCGCCCGGGTTCAACCCGTGCATCGGGTACAGTTTGGCGTGCACGTGCGGCACGCCCTCGCCTTCAAACACCACGGCCACTTTGGGCACGCCGAACGCCTTTTCCAGTAGCTGTGCCACTTTTTTTGCGGCGTGCATGAGGGCGGTGAGCTCGTCGTCACCCAAGGCAAACACGTAGGCGCCAATGTTTTTCTTGGGCACCACCACCGTCTGCCCGGGCGTGGTTGGCCACAGCGTTAGAAACGCCAGGTGCGTGCCATCTTCCCACACCTTAAAACTGGGGATTTCGTTGTCTGCGATTTTTTCAAAAACTGATTTGTCTGCCATGTCGTTGTCGGGTCCTTTTTAGGCGAATTGTTTCAGGAAGCTGAGCCGGCCGGCCTCAAAGTGCCGGATGTCCTCGATGCCATATTTCATCATCACCAGGCGCTCCAGGCCGCAGCCCCAGGCAAAGCCGGTGTACTCATTGGGGTCGATGCCGGCCATTTCCAGCACATGCGGGTGGATCATGCCCATGCCCAAAAGTTCGATCCAGCCGGAGTAGCTGCACACCTGGCAGCCTTTTTTCTGGCAGAACGGGCAGCTGAGGGCGAGCTCGAAGCTCGGCTCGGTAAACGGGAAGTAAAACGGCTGGCTCTTGATCTCGATGTCTTGCTGGTAGTACTCGCTGAGGAAGGTTTTGAAGGTGGCCATGAGGTTGCCGGCGTGGATGCCTTTATCTACGTACACGCCCTCAAATTGGTAGAAAGTGTGCTCGTGGCGGGCGTCAAGGTCCTCGTTGCGAAAAACGCGGCCCGGCAGCAGCACGGCAATGGGCTGGTTGGCGGACAAGTTGTCCTTAAACATGGACAGCACGCGATTTTGCATGGTGCTGGTGTGCGCCGGCGCAATCAAAGCTTTACCGTTTTTATCTGTTTGGGTGGTCATGAAGGTGTCGTAATCGTCGCGCGCCGGGTGGCCTTCCGGGAAGTTCAGGCTAGTAAACATGTGCCAATCGTCGTCCAGCTCGCGCGATTCGATGGCCGTAAAGCCCATGCGGTAAAAGATGCCCAGCACGCTTTCCAACTCCTGCGTCAAGGGATGCTGGCTGCCGTGGCTGGCACTCAATAGCGCCGGCCGCTTGTCTGCCGGCAAGTTGAGGTCAAACGGCGCAGTGACGTCGATGGGTGGCAGCGTCTCGGCCACTTCCTGGTGGGCGGCCAGCAGCTGCTCCAGCTCGGCCTTGAGCTGGTTGATTTCGCGGCCAAACGCACTGCGCCCGTCTGCGGGCAACGTAGGGATCTCGGCGTACAGGGCGCGCAGCTCCACGGCTTTTAGGATCTCGGACTTGTCTTGCAGCTCCTGGAAGCGCGCCTTGAGCAGCTCGGCAACTTCAGCAATGCGGGGGTTTTGGTATTCCATACTCTAGCGAGTATACCATCTGTGGTAGTGTTAAGGTATGGGTGTTGTCGTACACCGGCCGCGCAATGACGAGTTATTAAGCTGCCCTCTCCCGACCCTGCCAATAGGGCGCGAGCCACTCGTGCACAGACCCCCCAGGCGGCGCAGGCTTGAGCGGGTTATGTTCTTTTGCGGCCCAATTATGGGGGCAGCCGACTGGCAAGCGGAGGCTGTAGCGTTGACCATACCTAGAATTCCCCCAAACGAAATTGCGCACCTGGTTAACCCCCGTTGGACAGATATCATCCCGGAGAGGCGTAACCAGCCCCACGACCAGCGCACCTGGGAGAAGGCACACTACCTCGCTGTGGCGCGGATGGCACTTGAGAAGGGCAACCAAAGCGTGGCCGTTTTTTACCTCGCCGCTCAAGACCCGGACGCGCCGGCTCCAAACGAAAGCGGCCGGGCTTATGCGCAAGGCACCCGCAGCGAGTTCTCTGACCTTGTCGGCCTCAGCCGCATGGCACAGTGGCTTGGCAAGCGGGCGGTCCCGATTGTGATAGGCTTCGAGAATCCTTCAATGCCCGGCCTCAGCGAGTACCGGCATGTCGCCAACGAATTTGGCTGGCAAATACACCAAGGCCTACCGGCGACAATCCACGGCGCCTTAGAAGTGGCTTTTCCCGGAAACCGCCCGCCATTGTTATAAGGTATAATGCCCTCATGAACGCCATTATTTTCCACGGCACCGAGTGCACCCCAGACCAATTTTGGTACGGCTGGCTGGCCGGTAAGCTGCGCGCCCGCGGCTACACCGTCGAAGCCCCCTCTATGCCAGACATCAACCGCGAAGGCATCGCCACCTTCCTGCCCAAAATTTTGGCAGCGCACACCATCACCGAAGACACGGTGCTCATTGGCCACTCCGCCGGCGCCACGCTCATTTTGAGCATTGGCGAGCAGCGCCCATTCAAGCAAGGCATTTTGGTGGCCGGCTTTAGCCTGCCGTTTGAGGGCGTGGAAAAAGACCCTATTTTGCAGGACAGCTACGACTGGAAAAAGATCCGCGGCAACTGCAATGATTTCGTATTTATTAACTCGGTAAACGACCCCTGGGGCTGCGACGACAAACAAGGCCGCGTCATGTTTGACGCCCTGGGCGGCACGCAAATTATCCGCGCCGAGGGCCACTTTGGCAGCAACGCCGCGCAGCAAGCGTACCCCGAATTCCCCCTGGTAGAAAGGCTGGTAGCATAATGGCGCAATTTTCTTTTGACGCGGTCAGCGAGTACGACAAAGCCGAGATGAACAACGTCCTAGACCAAACCGAGCGCGAAATGGCCAACCGCTACGATTTTAAGGGCACGCCAGCGGCCATCGAGTGGCTCAATAGTGACAAAACCGGCCTCAAAATTACCGGCAGCGGCGAGTGGCAAATTGACGCCATCTTGGATATTGTGCGCAAAAAACTGGCGGCGCGCGGCCAAAGCCAAAAGGTGCTCGACACGGGCAAAGACATCACCGAAAGCAATATGAAATCCACCAAAGACGTGCCGTTTAAGCAAGGGCTCGACCAAGACAAAGCCAAGAAAATCACGGCGCTGCTGCGCGACAAACTACCCAAGGTAAAAGCGCAGATCCAGGGCGACGCCGTGCGCGTCACCAGCGGCAGCAAAGACGACCTGCAAGCGGCCATCCAGCTGCTGCGCGCGCAGGAGTTTGACTTCCCGCTTAACTTCACCAACTACCGCTAGGCGCGGCTAGTTTTCGCTGGGGGCGGCCTAGTCCTGCTTAAAGTCTGGCACGGCGGGAACCGAAACGTTGCTGGGCGCTTCCTGCTGGACATCTTCGGAGCCGGGGTAGTACGACCCGTTAATGGTCAGGCCGTTTTGCTGCGGCCAGTAGATGACCACGCGCGTGTCCACCAAGCCGTACGGGCAGAACGTGGTGCACGTGGTGCGGTGCTTTAAGTTGCCGGCGTCGATGCTCAGCTTGCCGTCCTTGACGGTGGCAGTAATCTGGCGCGTATCCACCTGGCCAAATGACTGGATGTCTAGTTTGTAATCTGGGGATTGGATGAGCAAGAAGTCGACATTGCCCAGCTCAACAGTGCCGCTTTTAAACGGCGCCAACTGGCGCGTCTCGGTGTGCATGAGTGACTGGTAGCGGGTGCGCACCGGGGTGATCGACTGCACGCCCGTGGCTACACCAACCCCGCCAGCAGCTACAAACACCGCCACAAAAGCGGCCAACAGCCAACCGGGCATGGCCATTTTGCGGCGGATCATCGCCCGCCCGGCCAAAATTGCCAGCACGCCCACCATGCCAGCCAGCACGCAGGCGCACACCGCGGCCACTTGCTCGCTGGTGCCCACCGGGAACAGGACGGTGCCGCCCAGCTGGTAGCCGTGTGCAAAGGCAAACGCCGCCGCCGTTGCCGCACCCAACAGCACCCCAATTCCGGCCACTATAAACGCAACACCAATAACCCCTAAAACAACTTTGGCGATACCGCGCAGGACTTTCTCTAGCCCCTTGGCCACGTGGTTGGCCGCGCCCGGGATGTCGGCCCGCGCCACGGTCTCTTTAATGTTCTCTACGGTGACGGGCTTGCCGTTGAGCCGCAGGCGGTCGCTGCCCGATTTCACCGGCGGCACCAGCAGCCACAGCACCAGGTACACCACGATACCGGCACCGCCGGAAAGCGTCAGCACGATAAACAGGATACGGAACAGGATCGGGTCAAGCTTAAAGTACGCACCCAAGCCCGCGGCCACGCCGGCAACCATGCCGTGGTCCGTGTCACGGAACAGGCGCTTGCCAGGGGATTCGTGGTCGTCGGCGGCGGGTTTGGCTGGTTTGTGGGCGGGGGCGTTGTCATCGTCGTCGGTGAAGTCGCCGGGCTCGCCCAGCTGCGCCTTTAGGTAGTCCACGTCGCCAAGAAGGATGACTTTGTCGCCTTTGATGCCGCGCTCGGCAAGCAGCTCGGCCATGCGCGATTCCACTTCCTCGGTGACTTCTTTGTTGTCGCCGGTTTGGGCCTCGATGTCACGTAAGTAAGCGCGCAGGGCGCGGTGGGCGTCCACGGCAATGGTAAAGGCCGTGCGGCCCAGGTGGATGTGAGTGATTTCGTTCATGGCTTTCCTTTCTCTAGTGAGCCGATTGACGCGCTGAGGCGCTGGTAGGTTGTTTGCAGCTGGGCGAGCACAGTTTTGCCGTTGTCTGTCAGCCAGTAATATTTGCGCGGCGGGCCCTGCTCCGACTCTTGCCACTCGTAGGCCAGCAATTTGTCGCGGCCAAGCCGGCTGAGCAGCGGGTACAGCGTGCCCTCCACCACAATGAGCTCGGCGGCGTGCAGCCGCTTGATAATTTCCGAGCTGTACACTTTGCCGTCTTTGCACAGCAGCAGCACGCAGTACACCAGCATGCCTTTGCGCATCTGGGTCTCTACCTGTTTCTCGAAGGTGCTTTCGGGCACTGCTGCTTCTTTTATATCTGGCGTTTCTTGATCCATATACTACTATGCTATACAAGGTACTATATTTTGTCAAGGGTTTACTTTTTTGCTGAACATCTTGACCTTTGGGGAACATCGGCGTATACCGGGTTGGTAACAACTTAAACCTCCTGTTTGCCTATGTCTATACACACCGCGGCTGCGGAAGCCGTCTCTACAATGTTGCCTGCTCCGGAATTATCCGGTGCTGGTGGCGCCAACGGGAACCTGCCCACGAACGACGAACTGAACGCCGCGCTTTTTGGCACGCCGCCACCAGTTGAGCTGCCGCCGCTGCACTCCCCGGAGGAACCGCAAGCCGCCCGCGCAGAGCAGCCCACCATCCTAACCACCGAAAAGCTGGTGGACGAGATCATTGGCGACGCCGTGCGCCTGCGCGAAGCGGCCGAGGCCGAGGGCATGCCCACGCCGGTGCTCACCATTGTGGCCGGCCTGCCCTACGGCGAAAAGCGTGGACACTTGCTGGAAGCCATAGAGGGCTACGCCCGCACCGGTGAAATCCCTGCCCCATACGGCGACACCACGTCGTATTCGTTTGGCAGCCTGGTGCCCCGCTCGGCCGAGGCCGGCGTGCAGCCCCGGCTCTTCCTGCCCAGAGAAGTTGCTGAGCACCCGGACACGCTGGCATTGCTGGAAAAGCTTGGGCTCGACCCGGCCAAAACGCTGGCAACCGGCCACAACTTGGGCGGCATCATGGACGACCTGCGGGCGCCGGTGCTGGAACGCAGCCAGCTGCTCCGGCGGCTCGCCGACAACGAGCTCATCCAAACCCAGCTGGCCAACGGCGAGGGCACCGACGGCTTTACCGAGGAGCAAATCAGGGGCGAGCTGCGCACCATCGCTTTTGAGATTTCCCTTATGAGCGGACGCGTCGCCGAGCTGGATAGGCACATAGACATCCGCCTCACCGAAGAAGACGCCAAAATCACCGCCATCGTGGCCACCGAAAACGACAACCCAGAGACCAACGCCGTGATCGCCATGATGCCCACCTACACCTACGAAGGCGCCCAAAATACCCGGCGCGCCTTCACCAACAACCTCAAGGATGTTGACGGGCTCAGCCTACACACGCCGCGCGAAGAGCGCCGCTGGGACGAGGCCACCGCACGTGCCGTGTGGCGCTGCGCTGAATACTTTGCCGGCCGGGCGATTCCGCGGAAATTATTAGTACAGCTCGGGCTCGGCCAGCTGGTGGGGCGCCGGCTGGAACAAATTGCCCACCCTGGCACGGTGGTTGACGGGCAAGGCCCGATCACCGCCTGGGTCAAGAACCCGGGCGAGCAAGAAGTTGGCGTACTCATGAGCGCTACGCGCGGCGCCGAAATCATCGATGCCGGCAAGATTGTCGCCGCGCGCTGGGGGCGCGGCCTCATGAAATTCTTTGGCCAGCGCCGCCTGCTGATTATTGACGCCGGCTCGGTCACGGTTACCAACCCGGTTACCGGCAAGCGCGAGACCCGCGGCAACCTAGACATGTCCACACTGCCCACCGACGGCACCGTGGCAGCCACTGGGCCCAGGAATGGTGTTGGCCCGGTTACCGGCGCGATTGTGCTACACCGCGCAGTGGAGGCTGCCGTTGAGCAATTCCACGCCCGGCCGCAGCGGCCGGCACCCACGGGCGTCCAGCTCCCTGCGCGGGAGCACGAGTTCGCCGCCGCAGCGTAATATAGGCGAGGCTGTGGCAAGCTGCCTAGCGCTTGGCCTTTTTCTGTTCTTGCTCGTACGCCTGCATAGCGGTACGCCATACGCGCGCGGCGTATATGACGTCGTACTTAGTAGATAGGCTTGACGAGCGGGCAACGCGGGATTCACCCTGGCCAGGAACCACGCCGTGGGCCTGCAGCCAGGCTGGTAAATCTACTGCCTCAACGCCGAGATTTTTGGCCAGCTGCCCGTTAAACATCCAGCCACTTTCGACGGACTTGGCACCCTTGGCAGCGGTCTCCACGCGGTATGCCAACTCCCGGTGTATCTGTTGCGTGCCGTCGTCCAGCTTGCGCAGGCGGTTACCGGGCGTCCGGTCTTGGGCAAGCAGACGCTTAAAGGCGACAGGGCTGCACGTGAGGCCTGCCATGAAATCGCCGACCGCTTGCCAGTGCGCCGGGTTAGTGTCTTCTGATGCGGGCGCGGCCTCTGGCTTGGCGCGGCGGACCACCTCCGGAAGTGGGAGTTGAGCTGACCCGTTCGACCCACGCTTGCCGCCACGGAGCCCCCCGATGATGGCAGTTGCAATGTTAAATGGCAACCTGTCCTCAGCTACTAACCCCGCATAGCCAAGCTGGGCGACAAGGCCATTCACCGCAGCACGAGAACGGCCGGTTGCTGCGGCGATGGCATCGAGGCTCAATACAAGGTCGGGGTGGTCGGATTGGGGCGGCGCGGGTTCTAGTGCGGGAGCTGCTTGGGGCGGGAGGGGCACTGGGCCAGCAACCTGCTCAGTGGGCTCCGCGGGTGCGGGCCCAGACGGCGCGGGAGGGGCGGGCTCTGGCGCGGGGACCGGCTCTGGTTCTGGTGCCGCCTCCGGCTCGGCCACGGCCAGCGGGCGCAGCATTGCTTCGGGGATGCCCAGCAGCTCGATTTGCACCTTGCGGGCATACGCGGCTTGCTCAGCGGCCACCGGCTCGCCCGGCTTGGGCAGCCTGTCGTAATCAATAAGGTCGAGCTTGGCTAGCATCTCTGGGTCTTTGGTGCCGGCCCGGCCGCGACCCTTCGTGCGGTAGTGCGTGGCAAATGTCTCCAGGTCGGCGATATGGTGTACGGCCACGCTGTTGCCTGCGTCGCCCAAGCGCTTCTGCACGGTGCCATTCTTGACGTGCCTGTTGGCGCCAGACTCAGTAAGCCCACACCATTCGGCGAAGTAGGACCGCGGCAGATCCCATGGCTCAACGTACACTTCAGTCAGGCGCCGCTCAAGCGCGTCGGCGTTCGGCAAACGCAGGTGCCGGGTGGCTTTTTTGCCGCCGTGCGGGATAAAACGCAATCCCGGATCCTGGTATTGCCCCTGGTCCTCTTCATTCATATTGGAAAGGACCGTAGCCACCATTACGCCGGTACGGCGCGCGATCTCCGGCACCGACCGTGTCACGGGCATTAAATCGGCGATGCGGGCGTGCTCGGCGCGCAACTCCCTGGCTATGTCGGCGGGCACGAACACGCTTACACCATTGTAGGCACTATCCGGCCCGTGGCGCTGCCGGACGGGCCTAACATTTCGCGCCCCAAGAAATGCGGTCACAAAATTATCGCCACATTCTGAGGTGAGCGCGGTGAGCCACTCCACTGTATCATCAGCTACCGGGACGGTCTCCAGCCAGGCGACAATTTGGTCGACATGCTGGGACGTGTACCGCCAGCCGGCTTTACTGTGAGGGACGGCTGGTTTTATCTTTTCTGTGAGCACAATCCCGCATTCCCGCGCGCCGACCGTCACGAGGCTGGGTGGGATGCCCAGCAGGACGCCCACCTGGTCCTCGGACCAGGTCTCGCCTTGTGCTACTTTAGGGATAGTGTGAGTGTCCAGGTATTTTTGCACGGTTTCGGTATGGTAATAGCGGACGCCAACTTCGGACGTAAAACTGTACACTAGCGCAGAGGGCACCCCTTTACGCATTTGCCCGTTGTCTTCGTCCTGGTACACAAACTTTGCCAAGTTGTTCTTCCACCACCACCGGCTGATGCCTGGATAGTCTTCGGCGAGCTGCGCGAACGTGGTCTCGTAGCCCTCCGGGCGGATGTACCTGTCGCGCGCCGGGTCGTCGTCGGCCATAACCACCTCAACGAGCGGCCGGCCAGCGGGCTGGAGCGCTTCGCGGACGTCTACCGGCAGGCCGTCCATGAGGCGTTGGAGGTCGTCGTCTTCGGCAGATTTTCCGCTGGCGGTGCGGGCAGTGCTGCGGCCAGACGTGGCAGGGCCGCTTGCGGCGGGTTCGGCCTCGTCGTCTATTTGCTTGGCGGCGGCGATTATAGCCTCAATGTCGTCCGTGCCGATTATCCCTGCGGTGATCTCGTTAAACCCAAACAGCATCTCGGCAGTAACGACAGGGCGCTTGCCTGCCTCTGGCTCAAACAGGATCTGCGCAATGATGGCCACTTTGTTAGGGTTGTTTGGGTCAAAACGGAACAGGCGCCCCATGCGCTGTTCCAGGGATATGAGGGGTTGCGCGCCATTCAGTATCGCAACCTCAATGTCCGGCCTATCCCACCCGCGCTCCGCCATGCCGGTGGTTGTGAGCGAGCCGCCGTCGGCCTCTTCAAAGTCGCTAATAGCATCCTGGCTATCTGGGCGGTGGACGCCGATGGGCTCGGCATAGATGGTGTCTGGGTCATACTCGTCCCCAAGGAAGTCTGGTGCCCCTACTTGTACGAGCCGCGCGATCTCCCTGGCCTGGGCATTTTTGCCGCCGGGTTGGCAGTACACCACAGTCTTTTTGCGCTGTCTGATGAATTCCAATGTGAGCGCAGCGGCGATTTCTTGGGCATGCGCTTTGTCGCGGGCCACAAAGGTGATGATGCGCGGCCGCACAATAATATTGCGCTTGGCCGCCTCCAGCAGCGTCACCGGGCGGATGTGGTGCGCCATGCGCTGCAGGTCCTTGCGCGCGCTCTGTTTTGGCGTGGCAGTAAGCAGCAATATTTTGCTGTTGGGGAAACGCGCCAGGATGTCGAGGCGGCGGTCGCTGAGCATGGTGTCGGCTTCGTCTACTACTACAAGCGGGAAATCGTCCGGGTTTATGAGTCCACTGGCCTTGTCCTCTTCCGGGGCGCCCTCACCGCCGTCTGAATTTAAGACATTTCCCACCGACACGGTTGTGACGGCAACGAGGTTGCCGCTCGCGCCCTGCGCGTCAATGCTGCCTTCCATAATGGCGGTTGCGGTGGTGCCCTCGGGCAGGCAGCGCATCAGGGTACGATCCGGGTCGATGGCATCGTTGACCGCTTTTTGCCCGTTGGTAACCCACAGCACCCGGGGCGAGCCAGGCGCAGGCCCAGCACCGTTCTTGGCCAGCCAGTCGCCGGCCATGAGGGTCTTGCCGCTGGAAGTTGGCGAGACCACAAGGAAGGCATTTTCCCAACGCGCCACTGTACCCATGCGCGTTTGTTCTGCCGCCCGCGGTGGCGACACCGTAAACCAACGCAGGGCGTCTGCCACATAGGCTTGCAGGCCGATGCGGGCATCGGTCTCGCCGTCTTCCGTGGCCGGCCGCGTCCAGGCGGCGCTGGGCAGCGATTCCGGGGGCGTGGTGAGCAATTTGCTGGCCATGCGCACCTGGGTTGCTGCATGGCGGAGCTGGGGATGGTGTGGCGCCACAAGCCCGCGCAGCGCAACGGCTGCGGCAGCGGCCGGGGTGCCCCCCTTTTGCAAATCGGCCAGATAGCTGTTAAACGTTGCTTCATCCACTGGCCCATCGGGGCCACGCGCTTGGCGGCGGACAGCTGCTAGTGCCCTCAGGCCGGTAACATAGGTGGTGCCGTACACAGAAGAGCCTTGCCAGTCAATTTCTTCGGGCGGTGTGAGGGTGGGCAGTATCTCGCGCACCGCCTGGGGATACGCCTCTTCTGCCGACAGCCCAAGCACGGCCAGAACCGGAGCAACAAGATACTGCTCCGGCGGCCGAAATTCCGGGGGCTGGGGCTGTGTGTTAATGGGTCCACCTCGTAAACGTATCGTGTCCCGGTATTGTAAGGAGCGCTGCCCCAACGCGTCAAGCGTAATATAGCCGCCCAGGGCAGCGCCAAAATGCGCTATACTGGTAACCATGAGCGATTCCGAAGACCTCCGGGCGGGCGCCAAAGCGCTCCTGGAAGCCAACGACCGCGGGCTGTACACCATCCCGGCCGAGGGCCTGTATCCGCACCAATGGCTGTGGGACAGCTGTTTTATCGCCATTGGCCAGCGGCATTACGACGTGGAGCGCGCCAAAATGGAAATTTTAAGCCTGCTGGGCGGCCAGTGGAGCAACGGCATGGTGCCGCACATCGTCTTTAGCCATGGGCACGAATTTAGGCGTGACCAAAACTTCTGGCACAGCAGCCTGAGCCCGTTCGCCCCAGACGACATCGCCACCAGCGGCATCACCCAACCGCCCATGCTGGCCGAGGCCATTGTGCGCATTGGCGAAAAACTGCCGGCCGTGGAGCGCCGCAGCTGGTACCGGCAAGTGTTCCCCAACCTCCTGGCCTACCACGAGTGGCTCTTCACCGAGCGTGACCCGCACGGCGAGGGCCTGAGCCTGCAAATCCACCCCTGGGAAACCGGCCTAGACAACACTCCGCCCTGGATGAGCGAAATGCACGACCACCTCTTGCCCGGCTGGATCCGCGCCCTGCGCGCCACGCACCTGGACAGTCTGGTGGGCATGTTCCGCCGCGACTCGCACGTGGAGCCGCGCGGCAAGCGTTACTCCACGGTGGACGCGCTGGCCATGTTTGACGCCCAGCGGCGCATGAAGCGCAAGGCGTATAACATCCAGCATATTTTGGACCACTCGCTGTTTGCTATTGAGGACTTGGCGTTTAACTCTATATTTATGCGCGCCAACCAACACCTGCTGGATATTGCCAAGGCGCTGCGCGCCGATGTCCCGCCGGAGCTGCAAGCGCGCATCAAGCTCGGCGCCAAGACCTTTGAAGAGCTGTGGGACCCGTACACCGAGAGCTACTACCCGCGCGATTTCATCACCCACCGCCTCTTAAAAGAGCCGAGCATCGCCGGGCTGCTGCCGCTGTACGCCGGCGTTATCTCCAAAGAGCGCGCGGCCGTGTTGGTAAAATCTTTGGAGAACGAGCACCTGTTTGGCCCGGCTTTCCCGGTGCCGAGCGTGCCGCTCAACTCGCCGTGGTTCCAGCCCACCGGCTACTGGCAAGGCCCCAGCTGGTTTAACACCAACTGGCTGGTCATCGACGGCCTGCGGCGCTACGGCTACCGCGAGCACGCCGCGGCGCTTGCCGAGGCCACCCTGGAATTGGCCAAAAACCATGGCTTTGCCGAGTACTTCAACCCGCTGGACGGCTCGCCGCACGGCGCGCGCGAATTTAGCTGGACAGCGGCGCTCACCATCGACCTCTTGGCTGCGGAAGGCAAACACTAATGCAGCCCCGCCGCCCGCAGCCCGGCAGCCAAAAACGCCCGCTGTACCGCGACCCGCGCTACACCCAACGCCAGCCGCTGGGCATGGAGCCAATTTCGCCGCGCTCCGCCCGGTTCAAGCGCATGACGCGCAAGGAGTTCTTGGCAACGCTGGCGGCGCTCGTTGTGGGTGCGCTCCTGTTTGCGTTTTTCTGGCACCACCACGATGCCGGCCGGCCGGCAGCCCACCCCGCCGGGCAACAAGCCACAGCCCAGCAGTTCAATAAAAAGCAGTATTCCCAGTCTGACCCCGCCAGCCTGTGGGTGGTGGTGAACAAGCACAGGCCGCTCAGCCCGCTGGACTACGCGCCGGCCGACCTCGTAAACCCCAATATGCCGCTCCGCCTCAACAAAGCCGATGGCGAAATGCAGGTGCGCGCCCCGGCCGCGGCCGGGCTGGAAGAGCTCAATGCCGCCGCTTCGCAACAAGGCCTCCACCTAATGTTGGCCAGCGGCTACCGCTCGTACCCGTTGCAGGTCTCGGTGTACAACAGTGAGGTGCGCGCCAACGGCCAGGCCGGCGCCGACCAAGAAAGCGCCCGCCCCGGCTACAGCGAGCACCAAACCGGCCTGGCCGCAGACCTTGAACCGCTCAGCCGCAAATGCGAGGTGCAAACCTGCTTTGCCGACACTCCCGAGGGCATCTGGCTGGCCGCCAACGCCTGGAAGTACGGCTTCACCTTGCGCTACCAGCAAAACGCCAAGCCCATCACCGGGTATGAATACGAGCCCTGGCACGTGCGCTTCATAGGCAAACCCCTGGCCGCCGAGCTGCACCGCACCGCCGTACCCACGCTCGAGCAATTCTTTGGGCTGCCAGACGCGCCAAATTATCAGTAGCCGCGCTGGCCACCAGCCGCATGCTGCGCTAGCCCAGCCGCCGCCCGCGCCTACCCGCCCGCGCCGCGCTAGCGCTCACCCTCCCACTCAGCATAAAACTCGTCCAGAAACTGCTCCATAAATTCGTGGCGTTTGGCCGCAAAACGGCGCGCCGCATCGGTGTTAAGCCGGTCTTTTAACAGCAGCAGCTTCTCGTAAAAATGGTTGATGCTGGTGTTATCTTTGACCTGGTTTTTGTATGCCTCAAACGAGGTGAACTGCTGCGGCTTGTGCGCTGGGTCGTACATTTGCCGCCCAAACGCGCCGCCAAAGGTAAACACCCGCGCGATACCAATGGCGCCGATGGCGTCCAGCCGGTCGGCATCTTGCACAATTTTGCCCTCCAGCGACTCCATGGCGTGTTGGTTGGTGCCGCCGCGGAAGGACACGTGGCGCACAATGTAGGCCACCTGCTCGGTCACCTCTGGGTCGGTGCCCAAACCTTCCAGCCACTGCTGCGCGGTGCGCGGGCCGATCTCGGTGTCGCCGTTGTGGAATTTCCAGTCGGCGATGTCGTGCAGCAGCGCGCCCAATTGCACCACTAACAAGTTGGCGCCTTTTTCTTGCCGGGCCAGATGCAGCGCCAGTTTTTCCACGCGCGCAACGTGCCACCAATCGTGGGCGTTCGTCTCTTTGCGCAGGGTGTCTTCGGCGTATTTGCGGGTGCGCTTGATGAGTTCGGCGCCGGTCACGTTACTCTTCCATGGCCGGTTTGTCTAGCAATAACGGCTCCACGCTGGCGCTGGTGTGGGCGATCTTCACCACGTCTTTGTCCACTTTTTTGAGCTCTTTGTGGGCGTTATTGAAATGGTTTACGGTGGTGCCCAAGCTGCCGCCGAGCTTCTGCATGAGCTGCTCGTAGCTGGTGATGTGCCGCCCCAGCTCGCCCACGCGCTGCTGGATTTCTTTGGCCTGCTCCTCTATTTGCAGTCCGCGCAGACCCTGCAGCACAGTCTGCAAATATGCCATAAATGTTGTGGGGCTTACAATGATGACGTTTTTCTCGCGGAAGGCGTACTCGATGAGGTCGCGGGCGTTGGTAGTTGTGGCGCCCACTTTGTTCACCAACAGGTCGTAGTAAATCGCCTCGCTGGGGATGAACATAAAGGCGTAGTCCATGGTGCCTTCGCGCGGCCGGATGTACTTGCTGGTTTCGTCGATGCGGTTCTTGAGGTCCTGTTTAAACGATTTCACATAGCCGTCGCGCGCCTGCGCGTCTTTTTCCTCCAGCAGCCGGTTATAGTTTTCCAGGGAGAATTTAGAGTCCACGGGCAGCAGTTTGCCCTTTTCCAGCAGAATAACGGCGTCACAGATGAGGTCGTGGCCGGCGTCGTCCTTGCCCAGTTTGTACTGCAGCTTGAAGCGGTCCGGCGGCAGCACGTTTTCCAGCACTTGCGCCAGGTAATACTCGCCGAGTACGCCGCGCTGCTTGGGGTTTTGCAGGACGTTTTGCAGCGTTTTAAGTTCATCTGCGACGTTGATCACGCGCTTGTTGGTCTCGTCTAGCTTGGCGAGCCGCTCGGTAACGTCGGTAATGAGTTTGCTACTGGCTGTGAACTGCTTTTGCATGGAGTCACGCATAAGGTCCTGGCTCTTGTCCATGCGGTCGGTAATTTGCGTCTGGATGCCATCCTTGAGCTTGGTGATGTCCTGGCTGAGCTGGGTGAGGTCCTGCTTGAGCAGCAGCGCGGCATTGGCGTCAGCCGCCGGCACAGCCGACTTTCGTACAAGCAGTACCGCCAACACCGCGCAAACAGTCGCCATACATATAAACACCAAAATAATCACCGCAATAATCATGTGCGTTTAGTATAGCACCACTTGGCGCGCGGCAGCGGGCGGTTTATTCTTCCGAAGCGCAAAAGTGCAACCGCCCCTGTTCAACTCTAATAAATTTGCAGCGATTCCAAAATGGCCACTGCCTGCTCAAACGTGGCGATGTCGTAATCTGCCTTAGGCACCGGGTCAAAGGTAAACGAGTCTGCCGCATCTGCGCCAAAGCCGCCGCCAAACAGATACGCTTGGCCGTTTAAGTCCACACCACCGCCCACTGACTGCCCGGCCTTGTACGCCGTATAGCCGGTTACCAGCGCAAAACTAAAGTTGTTGGCGTCCGGCCCCAGGTAGGACAGGTTGGTGTACTGGCGCTGGTCGCCGGTGGGCTTGGTGTAGCCAACCACAAATGAATCGCTGACCGCCACCGAGTTCTGCACTGTGGTCTTAATAGCGTCCGGGATAATTCCATTGCGCAGCTTGAGCGTGAACACGCCAGAGGTGCTGGTGCCGTCTTTCTTCACATATTGCGTCTGGGGCGAGGTAAGGATGATCTCTTGTTTGTTGGGAGACTCGCGCATAGTCCAGGCTTTGGGGTACGTGACGCCCACCTTTAGGGTGTCGCTTTTATATGTGTAGCTGCTGCCGTTATCCGTGGCGCCAGCCGGCACTTTGGCGGCCTGGGCCGCGCTGGCACTTTGCTGTGAGGCGGCTGGCTTGGCCGGCGCCGGTTTGTGCAGCAGCAAAAACGCGGCCGCGCCGCCGCCCACTAGCAGCACTCCGGCCACAGTGCCCAAAATAATAAATAGCTTCTTGCGCGATTTTGGCCGCTGCCGGAAGTGCGGCTGATGGCTCTGGCCGTGGTAATCGAGGCCGTCCATGGGTGCTTGTTGGAAATCGTTGTTGTCCACCGGGTGCTCCTTGCTGTCTACGTCCAATCTACCGCACCCTGCCCAGCTTTGCAATGCGAGAAAATGCACCAAAAAGACTCGGGGAAGATTCCCGAGTCTTGTGGAAGCCTCACACTTCCGTACTTTTATCGTACGCCCGCGCCGGCAAAAGCACAAGCCTTTTTAGGCGTGCAGCTTAAAAAACGAACGGATCTTGCCTGGCAACAGATGCAGCACACCCACCACGATACAGGCCGCGCCCACGCCGCCCACAATATCGAGCGGCGAGTGCACGCCCAGGAACAGCCGCGCCCACGCCTCGGCCACCACAAACAGCACCAAAAGCGCCCGCCACGGCCAGGAAACGTACGCCCACATTGTCAGGCACAGAGCCGAGAGCACAGCCACGTGCCCAGATGGGAAGCCAGCGCCGCCCTGGGAAGCGCGCAAGATAACGTCGTGCGTCAGCACTGCCGGGCGGCCGCGGCCCACCAGCTGCTCCACAATCGCCTCAAACACAAACGTGCCGCCGCCCGCCACGGCGTATTGCCAGGCCATGAGCCGGTACTTTGGCCACAACAGCATCACAAACGCCAGGCCCACAATCCCCCACACTGCGTTACTGAGCGGCTTGGCTACCTGCGAAGTGACCCAGTGCGGCAAGTGCGCGCCGTTTATCTTCACGAACAGTGCGTGCTCCCAGCCGGTCATTTTTTTGCTGGCGGCAATAGCGCCGCTGACGCCCAAAATAATAATGCCAGCCACCAGGAGCGCCACGTAGCCCCAACGCACCGGCTGGGCGGCCACCGGCTCCGGCGTTTGCTCAATTTTTTGGGTGATGCGCGCTGGTTGCGCAGGCTGTGACGAGGGCGCCGGCTTGCTGCGCGGCGCTGGTTTGGTTGGATTTTTGCTATTCATTACCAGCTAGTATAGCACTTCCTAGGCAGCGTGTTTGGGCGTACGCTTTTTGGCTGCGGCCAGCGCCGCCTGGCGCGAGGCCACCACCGATGAGGTGATAATCCCCACGCCCGTGAGCCCCACGATCACCTCTGGCACATCGTACATAATGCTCACAAACATTAGGCAAGCCAGCACGGCGATGGTGTAATGCGCGCCATGCTCGATATATCTGTAGGTGCCCAGCGTGCCCCGCCGCACCATAAAAATGGTGAGCGAGCGCACCCAAATGGCGCCCACGCCCAGGCCGGCCGCAATTAAGACCACTTTGTTGGTCACGGCAAAGGCGCCAATAACGCCGTCAAACGAGAAGCTGGCGTCCAGCACCTCCAGGTACAAAAAACTCACAAACGCGGCCATGCCGGTGTAGGTGGCGAGTTTGGCGCGCCGCGATTCCAGCCGCCCCATAACCTCAGTGATGCCGTGCAGCAAGCTGTACACCACCACGCCCAAAATGCCAGCAACCACTGTTTGGCGGCGGTCATGGTTCCACGGCAAAAACGCCACCATGCCCACAACACCCAAGGTTATAACGGGCGGCGCCCAGTTTTGCGCCAGCTTGTGCAGCGGGCGCTCCAGGCGCGTCAGCCACATCACCTGGTGGTCGTTGTCGGAAAAAAAGTCCAGTGCCAGCACCAGCAAAAACGCGCCGCCAAAGGCGGAAATGGCCGGGTGCGCCTCCTCTAGGTGGCGGGCGTACTCTTGCGGGTGGTGCAGCGCCAGGTTGAGCACCGCGCCCCAGCTGAGGTCGGCGGTGAGCGCCACAATGACAACCGGGAACACCACGCGCATGCCAAACACGGCCACCAGCGCGCCCACAGTCAGGAACATGCGCTGCCAAAACGGCGACATGCGCCCCAAAATCTTGGCGTTGATAATGGCGTTGTCAAAGCTAAAAGCGATTTCTACGGCAATCAAAATGAGCGCCACGGCCAGCGCCCGCACACCCAGGCCAGCCAAAATCGCCAGCAACGTGGCCGCCGAAATAACACCGGAACCGGTAAAAATGCGCCACGGCGAATGCGGGTGCAGTGGATGGATCTTACCCATGGCCTCTTATTATACGCTAGAGTTTGGCTTTAATTTGGCTGTACACGGCTTTGGAAACATCCAGCGTGCCGCTGTCGGCGTGGGCACCGCTCATGTTGCCGATGATATACCAGTTGTGGTGTTGCAGCACGTCCAGCTGGGATAACTGCGCGTCCCAGAAGGCCGCGTCGCCCACTCCCGGGACGTCTTGTTTGCCGGTTGGCTTGCTGGTGGTGAAGATCGATTCGTTGGAGTCGGCGCCCGCCTTAGTTTTGGCTGAGCGCGACAGCAGCGTGACCGTCTTGGTGTCCTCTATGGTGAGCCCAGCCGCCCCGGAGTAGCTACAGGTGCTGACCGAGACGTCGCCGCTGGCCGTATCGCTGGAGCCGTTGGCGCTGCCGGCCTTCGTGCCCTTGCCCAACACTGCGGTGGCGTCAGCCAAAGTGAGCGCCTTGCAGGCGGACACTACGGTGTAGCTGCCGCCCGCCGGCGTGCCGGCCTGCGCCGCCGCGCCCGCCGTATTGCCAGAGCCGCCAGACGAGCCGCCCGAGCCCGGCCCCTTGTGCATCACCACCGCGCCAATAACCACCGCCACAACTACCACGGCCGCCCCACCAACCACCAGCATATTCTTCTTCATGTCGCCCTCGTTTGTTAGTCCTTAGATTGTATTCTAGACCAGATGCCGCACAAACACCTAATTTACGGGCGCCGGGCGCGGCGCGGTTTAATCGCGATAATAGTGCCCGTTGGATCCCCGGAAGCGGATGAAGCGCACAATGAGCCCATCCAGCAGCAAATGGCTAAAGTAGCCCACCACCGCGGCGCCGTAAATGACCACGCCCAGCGTCCAGACGTGGTGGTTGTGCAGGTACGGGATCACCAAAATAGGCGCCGGCACCAGCACCATAGCCAGCTTGCTGTGCGTCCAGCCGCGGTGCTTGCCGATGATCGGCGTCATGGCTAACAGGCCAAGATAGGCCGCCGGCTCAAACTTGCCGGTGACAATCAGCGCAATTTCCGCCACAAACGCCACGCCAAAGAAAATGTTTTGCCCCATGGAGTTGGTGTCTACGTCCGGGAACAGCCCAAACAGCACGGCCACCACGTACAGGCCAACCAGCAACTGCCAGTCTTGCAGGCTCAAATCCCAGCGCTGCAGCAGGCGGGTATCAGGCAAAAAACGCACGCCGGCAACGTAGGCGGTATTGAGCACCACGGCTCCGGTAATGTGGCCTTTCCAACCAGACATGCACGTAGTTAAGCACAACCTGTTTACTGTTGCAAACAACTGTTTTATAATAATTACAACCAATGAGCAAACGAGGCCAGGCCAGAGCCGGCGGGTGGAGCCAGCCGGAACTACGCCGGCTGCTTGGCGATACGGTGGAAGCGTACTTAGCGCCAGCTTACGACCCCAAGCGTGACGACGTCAGTGCCGCCACCATCGCCCGCGCCCAAGGCCGGCTGCTGCCGCCGATGAGTGCGCTGCTGCGGGTAGAGCGCTTTGCGCTAACCAGCGCAGCCATCTACCGCACCACCCAAAGGTGGACGACTGGCCACGGCCGCGATGCCCGCATCCAACCCGGGTGGCTGCGCGGCGCCGCGCCAGACAACAATATCGACGACCCCTTCAAAAGGTTAAGCCACACTCTGCGCAACTCGTACCTCCGGGCGGCACTCGCCACCGAGAAGGACCGCCGCACACACGTCGCCCATTTCTTAGGACGGTACGCCGAGCTTGGCCTAGAGGGCATGGCTGCCGCCGAAAACTTCATACGCATCGGTGGCAGCATGCCGCTGGAGCTAGAGAGCTACACCCGGGTCAGCGCCCGGGCGCTTTCCGAGAGCGAACAGACGCGCCGCTTCCCGGCGGCGCGGCGGATCGCCGTTGCCCACCAGCTGTCCACCATTGTTACCAGGCGGGCATCCCTGCATGTGGTCAAGTTTGTAGGGGCGGGCGGCTGGGAGCGTATTGGGCAAATGCACCCGCTGGTCAGTGAAGTGCAGCCCGCGCATCCCCCGGCCGAAGATACCCTGCGGCCAGACACCGAAGCCATCTACGAGCTGCTCGGCCCAGACGGCGCCGAGCTCATGCCCATTGCCCTGCGCATTTGGGAGGACGCGGCCATACCGCTGTTGAAATGCCCGGCACACCAGCGCGTCTGGGGCGCGGAAAGCGCGCTGCAAACCCAGACACACGCCAGCATCAACCTGGCTGGCAGCCGCGGCTTGTACAGCCCGCGGCTTATTGTGCCGCCGCTGTACCCGCAGACTTAAGCGCCCGCGCCATCCATATGAGCTCGTCGTAGGCGGCGCGCACGTTTTTCTCATACATTTCGGTGAATTCGGGCTTCATGGCGCCGGCATCGTCAAAAATGTCTTGGATTTTGGGGAAGTACAACTCTGGCTTGATGGGCACCATCCACATGGTGTGGTACACCGGCAGCAGCGCCTCGCAGACGCGCACGCCGCCCCACGGGCCGTTGCTGACGCCCGCGGTGGCTACCGGCTTGTGGCGGTAGTTGGCAAACTCGCTGTCTAGCAGGCGCTTGAGCGAGCTGGGGATGCTGTGGTTGTACTCTGGCGTCACCACGTAAAAGGCGTCGGCACGCTTGGTGATGCCGGCGTACTGCGCGTTTTCGCCGTCGCTGTCGTTGCCGTCCGGCGGCAGCGGGTAATCCTTAGGGTCTACCAAAATAATTTCCACGCCAGGGAGCTTTCGCCCCTGTTCGGCGACCCACTGTGCCGCCTTGATGCTTTGCCGTCCCTCGCGCTTGGTGCCGCAAATGACGGCGATGACTAGTTTTTCGTCCATGTCAGGATCTCCGTTACTATACACAGTATAGTATAATAAGCGGCATGTTTACCGTTTCCGACGACGAATTTGCCGATTTAATCGACCAAGCCTTCGGCCAGCTCCCCAAAGCCCACCGCCAGGCCGTCAAAAACGTGGCCATTGTGTATGCCGACGACCCCACGCCCGCCCAGCGTAGGCAGCTGCGCCTGGCCTGCAACCAAACCCTATACGGCTTGTACGAGGGCGTGCCCCTGGCGCGCCGCCAAGGCCTCACCAACCTGCCGCCAGATAAAATCACCATTTTTAAAGGGCCCATGGAGCGGGATGCCGCCGACCTCGCCAGCTTGCGCCAGGAAATCCACCACACCCTGTGGCACGAGGTGGCGCACTACTTTGGGCTGGACCACGCCGCCATCCACCGGCTCGAACAATAGTGTAATTTTTTACTTACGCGCCGTGCGGGCGGCAGCATAATAAAGCCCCATAAGGAGTATCGCTATGGGATTTATCGCATGGATTATATTAGGCGGGCTAGCGGGCTGGATCGCCTCGCTGTTAATCGGCGACGACCACCACATGGGCGTGGTGGCCAACATCATCGTGGGTATTTTGGGCGCGTTTATTGGTGGGTTTTTGGTGGGGCTGCTGGGCGGCAGCGGCGTCACCGGGTTTAACGCCTGGAGCCTGATTGTGGCCGTGATGGGCGCGGTGGTTTTGTTGCTGCTGGTGAAGGCCTTCCGGCGCTAGCCGCGGAAAAAGCGGGTGAGCGCGCCCATGTAACGGGCGAGCCGGGGGTGGCGCAGGTTGCCTAAGTGGCGCCTTTCGGCCCCGACGCCCGCTTCCACGCCGGCGCCAAATGCGCCGCCGCCAACATCCGCACGTTCGTGCATGGCCATGGCGGCCTCCAGCGGGTCAAACCGTATTGCGTCCAGCAAATTGCGGTGGCGCACGCCAGCCGTCTGCGCGCGGCCTTCCCAATCGCTTTCCGAGGGCATCGTGCTGTACGTGGCAACATCCTCCAAGCCCACCGGCTCACCATTGGCGCCGTAGGTCTGGGCGGCAAACGCGTACTCGTGCCGCGCCGTAGCGCCTTGGCCTGCGGAGCGGCGCACAATGACAAGCCGTACGCTTGCCTCGGTAGTAATTTCCGTGGCAGGCACTATGTCCTGCCGGGCAGCGGCAGTGCCGGCAATGATGGCCTGGGTGCCGCCGTTCTCGATGGCCGCACGTTTGTTAGCCTCGAAAGTGGTGACGATGTCAGCCAGCGTCTGCCGGTAATCGGCCTCGGCGTCAAATGGGAAGCCCTCGGCAACAGCGCTGCCCATACTATTTCCCGGCGCGCTTGCGCTTGTTGGGGTCGAGTTCGCGCTTGCGCAGGCGCAGGTTTTGCGGCGTCACTTCCAGGAGTTCGTCGTTTTCGATAAAGTCCAAGCACTGTTCCAGGCTCAGGATAGTGGGCGGCGTTAGCTGCACCACGCCGTCGCTGGACTTGGAGCGCATGTTGGTGAGGTGCTTGGCTTTGCAGACGTTGATTTCCATATCCTCGTGGCGGGTGTTGAGGCCAATGACCTGGCCGGCGTAGACTTTCTGTGCAGGGCCAATAAACAGCGTGCCGCGGGCCTCGGCGGTTTCCAGGGAGTACGGCATGGTGGTGCCGGTTTCAAACGAAATCAGCACACCATTCCGCAACTGCTGCAAGGCGCCGCCCAGCGGCTGGTAGCCGGTCATGAGGCTGTTCATAACGATGGTGCCTTTGGTGTTGGTGAGCAAAATGTTGCGCAGGCCCAGAAGCGCGCGGGTGGGCAGCCCGTATACCAGTTTGGTGACGCCTTTGGGGCTGGCGAACTGCTCGGTGAGGGTGGCGCGGCGAGCACCGAGCTCCATCTGCACGGTGCCGACGTGTTCGGCCGGGACTTCAATAATCAGCTCTTCCACCGGCTCCATGGTTTTGCCGTTTTCTTCGTGGGTGACCACCTGCGGGCGGCCAACCTCAAATTCGTAGCCTTCGCGGCGCATGGTTTCAATCAGGACGGAGAGGTGTAGCTCGCCGCGGCCAGCCACGGTAAAGCCAATGCCGTCTGGCTCCACGCGCAGGCCCACGTTGGTTTCCAGCTCTTTTTCCAGGCGTTCGCCGATCTGGCGGGAGGTGTTAAACTCACCTTCCTGGCCCTTGAATGGGCTGGTGTTGGGCCCGAGGTAAATGCGCAGCGTGGGCGCCTCAACTTCGATGACCGGCAGCGGGTCCGGCTGCGTAGCGTCGCAAATGGTCTCGCCAATGCGCGCGTCGGCAATGCCGGTCAGCTGTACGATGTCGCCAGCAATGCCGCCCGGCACCTCAAATTTGCTGACGCCGTGGCTCATAAATACCAACTCCACCTTGGCCTTCACCTGCGAGCCGTCGGTTTTGCACAGCACCACTTGGTCGCCGGCTTTGACGCTGCCGCGGCTAATGCGCCCAACGGCGTACTTGCCCTTAAATGCGTCCCAGCTCAAAGCAGTGACCAGCATCTGGAACGCCCCATTTTGCTCCACCTGCGGCGCCGGGATTTGGTTTATGACGGCGTCAAAAATAACGTCCAGGTTGGCGTCCTGGCTGGGGTCGTCCGGCATGTCTTTCCAGGCCTTGCCGTCGCGGCCAATGGCGAAATATATGGGGTAGTGCAGCTGGTCTTCGTGCACGGCCAACTCCAGGAACAGGTCGGCCAGCTCGTCCTCTACTTCTGAAATGCGGCGGCCGTCTTTGTCTATTTTGTTGATGATGACAATGGGCTTCAGCCCGGCGGCCAGCGCCTTGCCTAGCACAAACTTGGTCTGCGGCATGGGGCCTTCTTGGGCATCGACAATCAACAGGCAGCCGTCGGCCATGTTCAGGGTGCGCTCCACCTCGCCAGAAAAGTCGGCGTGGCCGGGGGTGTCAATGATGTTGATGCGGTACTCGTCGTGCTGCACGGCCGTCACCTTGGCGGTGATGGTAATGCCGCGCTCGCGCTCTTGGTCGCCGCTGTCCATGATGAGCGTCTGGCTCATTTCCGCCTGGTTGTCGCGGAAGGTCTTGGACTGCTTCAGCAGGCCGTCCACCAGCGTGGTTTTGCCGTGGTCAACGTGCGCAATAATTGCGATGTTGCGGATTTTTGCCGGGTCTTGGGTGTCATTCATATATACTGGCGCCTTTCTTGCCTTCAGCGTCAACGGCCATGTCTTGCCAACTTGCCAATGCGTTGTCTATATTATGGCATAAGCTTAACGAATATGCAATGCCTTACCCACTAAAAACCGGGTAATCGTCCAGCAGCGCACCCCGGGCGAGTAAATCATAAAAAGCCGATCCCGGGGCGTACATATCCGGGAAGGGCTCACGGGCCCCGACCGAGAGGTCGGTATGCATAAGGAGCGTCGTTGTGGGCAACTGGTCTGCGGCAATGGTCAGCGTTGAGCCATCGTGCCCCACAGCCTCTGACGGCAGTAGATACCCTGCGCCGGCCGGCAACGGGAAGCTCAGGCAAAAGACGCGCCGCCGTTCCCGGTTCTGCCGCTCAACATAGGTCGCCATATCCTTGCTAGTAGGGATATGGCCGGGTGACAACCCGAGCGTATCCGCCATGGTTTGTATATCCGGGAACATGACATTTGCCCGCCGCATACCCACCGGCCCCATGTTAAAAATGAGGCGCGGCCAACTGTCCACGTGGAAGCGGCGGTCGAGCGGCATCCGGTACCATTGGTCAATGTGCAGGCCAGGCCGCTCGCCCGGCGTATCCGGGGAATAGTTGTCCGTTTTCTTATCAACAACTGAGGCGGTGGCCAGTCCGGCCATAGATGTTGCCGTGCAAACCTTTTTTACGTAGCCATAGCCACCAAGGGCTTCGGCCAGCTGCTCAAGAGGCGGCACCCCGG
Source organism: Saccharimonadales bacterium (SeqCode) (assembly GCA_035479375.1). Taxonomy (GTDB): domain Bacteria; phylum Patescibacteriota; class Saccharimonadia; order Saccharimonadales; family UBA4665; genus PMNU01. The sequence goes on from DATIIT010000006.1 coordinate 86,742, forward strand.
CATAGCGCGCAGCCAGCTCTTGCAGCCGGGGCATAAACGATGTCGCATCAATAAACTTGAGCGGCGGCAGCGTATTAGCGCCTTGCGGCTTTTGGGGTGGACCACAAAAAATCGTTTGGGCTAAAAAGTCTCGCTCTTTCCGGGTCAGCCGTACGAACCCGGCGGGGTATATAGCACGGGGCATGTATGGCGGCGGGCCGCCGTCGTACGCCGCTTCCGCACCTGCCAACGCGCAGACGCCGACGCGGACATAGCGCAGCAAGAGGTCTGGGTCGGCGCATTCAATACGCAACTGGCCCGGGGTAAAACCCTCCAGGATCAAACTCATGCCACCCTATGGTACCAGGAGAGCAGTAAAAAGGGCTACTGCCGGCCTCGAAGCCGGAGGATCAGCTGCTGGGAGGAAGGTGGCAGTGCGAGCCCCCGGGTGCCCCCAAAATTACTTTCTACCGTTGGGATTTTGTGGTCCTTAATGAGTCGCACAAGCGTACGGTAGGCCATCCCTGCTTGCCGCGCAAATACACTCACGCCCACCGCACCATCTTGCGGAGCAGGCGCCCTTGTAGATAGTATGTCCTTTATCCGCTGTTGCGTGGCAGGGCTTAGGCCAGTGCCGGTAGCTGTCGCCCTCCCGGCAGCGGTCAAGAACTTTGTCTGGACGGTGGGCAGGCCATGCGCAGCGATAATATCCTTGACTGTTTGCTGCCCCGCCCCCACAGCCTTGGCAAAGGCTCTTACGCTCATTACCTCGCCGCTGGCTTTCGTCTGTAACTTCGGATGCTCGCGCAGTAGCGCCTGCACCTCAGGGGTCAACGCCTTGCCATCTCTGGTGCCAAAACGCCTAGTGGGTACCACAATCTTCCCCTCTCCCACAAGCTTATCCAATAGGTCGCCCACAGTGTGGTAGGCGACGCCTTCCTGCGCGATAAAATCCATGATGCTTATTTCGCCGGGGCGCGGCGGCTCTCTGGTGAGCGCCTCATATTTTTTCAGCAGGTCGATGGCCATGCTGTCAAAATCAAAATTGGCGTGCGGGGTGTGCGTCCTGATACGCGCGTCACCCGCAAGCCCACCGCCCGTTGTCGTCCGTTCGCGCACATTTCTGCTGCCGAGCGCCTCGGCTTTGTGCCGGATGGCGTCACGCAGCTGGCGCGCCTTGACGATGCGCTCAAGGTTGGCCACAAAGTCAAAGACATGCACCTTAGTCTTGTATTTTGTCCGGCGCAGGCCGCGGCCCAATTGCTGTTCAAAGGTAAGGCCATTTACGACACGCAGGAACACGAGCAGCTCAGCATCCGGGACATCAACGCCTTCGTTGAGCATATCCCTAACAATTATGCGGCGGATTTCGCCAGACCGGAAGTTTGCCAGCACCATGTGGCGGTCTTTGATTTTTGAATGGTAGGCCACCCCGCCCAGCAGCCCGGCCATCTCCTCGGCTTCCTTAATGTCGTTGCAGAATACGATTGTTTTGGGATTTTTTAGCTTCTGGCGGATAATTTCTTCCTCGACGGCCTGCTTAATGGCTTCTGGCGGCGGCTTTTTCCTAAACAGCTCTTTGACTTCCTGGAGCGTCTTGGGCTCGAAGCCGTCCCTCAATTTGTCCTTTATAGTTTTATCAAACATGACGTGGTACTCAACGTCGGCGAGCCAGCCCTCGGCGATGCCTTCCGGAAGCGTTTTTTGGTACAGCGGCGCGCCAAAATACTCTTGGATGTCTTTGCCGTCTGAGCGCTCCAGCGTCGCGGTTATGGCATGCTCAAACAGCGGGTCAAAATGGTCCCGCACGGCTCTGTAGGTTTCCGCTTCAAGGTGGTGGCTCTCGTCCCATATGATGTATTCAAAGTCTTGGGGGTCAAAACGGTCCAGTTCGCTAAACAGCCCCTGCAGCGTAGCAAAAGTGACGTCGGCGTCCGGCAAATGTTTCCGTTTGGTTTTAAAGAAGTCGATTTTGGCGTCCGGTATCACTAGCCGGAAGGTCTTGGCGGCCTGCTCGTTAATGTCGTTTTGGTGGGACACATACAAGATCCGCGGATACATCGGCGGGTCCTGCGCGGCACACAGTTCACGGTAACGCATGGCGTCCACGGCCGCCACAAAGGTCTTGCCGAGCCCAGTGGCGAGGTTGCCAAGAGCGCGCGTCCTGCCCTCTTCGCGGGCAATGTCTAGGCTGGCCCAGGCCTCAACTTGGTAGGGGCGCATTTCAAATTCGGTCTGTTCTTGCGAGTCTTCGGCAATGACGTGCACAACCGGCCGAAGCCGTTCTTCGACCCATTGTGCGACTGCCAGGCATCGTTCATCTGTAGGTGGTGGTAATTCTGCAAGTAGCGGCAATGGTTATGTATTGTATCATACGTATATGATGCATTTTCTGCTGGTTGCTTTGGGCATGTCTGTAACGTTTAACCTGGCGCTGTTTTTGGTGGCTTACCGCTTTAAGACCGACCGGCTCACCGATGCCTCGTACGCGCTGACGTTTATTGCGCTGGCGTGGTTCGCGTTCCGTACGGGCGGCCCCGGAACCGGTGTGGCCGGGCAGCAAGAACTGCTGGCGCTCGTTACCATTTGGGCGCTGCGCTTGGGTGGCTTTTTGCTGTTCCGCGTCTGGAAAACCAAGCGCGACAAGCGTTTTGACGGCATCCGCGAAAACTTCTGGAAATTTGGCCGCTTTTGGCTGGCGCAAGGCGTCAGCGTGTGGGTCATTTTGCTGCCGGCGCTGCTGTATTTCCAGAGCACATTCGGCGTCAACACCACCAAAACCTACGTCTGCGGCGTGCTCGTCTGGCTGGCCGGGTTTGTGCTGGAAACCGTGGCCGACCTCCAAAAATACCGCTTTTCGCGCAATGCCGCCAACAAAGACAAGTGGATCCAGGAAGGTGTCTGGCGCTGGTCCCGCCACCCCAATTATTTTGGCGAGATGCTGGTGTGGGCGGGCATTTGGGTAGCCGTGGCCGGTAGCCTCAGCTGGCCACAAAAATTAGTCAGCCTGGCCGGGCCGCTGTTTATCATCAGCCTGCTGCGTTTTGTGAGCGGCGTGCCGCCACTGGAAAAAAGCGCCGATGCGCGCTGGGGGCACCTCCCCACCTACCAGGCCTATAAAAAGCGCACCAGCCTGCTCATCCCGCTTCCGCCCAAGAAGTAAATGTGCTATACTAGCACGATAAGATGCGTAAACGCTCAAGTTCTAAAAGGTTGGTGGCGGTCTAGTGCAAATAGCAGTTCTCTGTATTGAGGTGGCAATACTGGTTGGATTTTCGGCGGTTTGCTCGGGGCTAAACGTGGCGTTGCTGTCTTTGGATTTGGCCGATTTACAGCGCAAGGCCAAGCTCGGCCAGCCAGACGCCCGCAAAGTCCTCCCTTTGCGCAAAAACACCCACCTGACGTTGGCGGCGCTCCTTCTGGTGAACGTGGCGGCGGTGTCGGCCAGCTCGTTGGTGCTGGAATCTAAGCTGTATGGGCTGATTGCCGGCGCCGTCAGCACGCTGCTCATCGTGATTTTTGGCGAGATTATGCCGCAGGCGCTGTTTAACCGCAAGGCGCTGCTGTACTGCGCGCGCTTCCATATTTTGCTGCGCATTATGATTGTCGCCACCTACCCCGTCTCCAAACCGCTGCAGCTGCTGCTGGACACGCTCTTTGGCGAGACTGAAAGCGGCGCACTGCAGACCCGCCGCGAGCTGGGCATGATGATCACCGAGCACCTCGGCGACGCCTCCAGCGAACTGGACGACGACGAGGTGGAGATTATCCGCGGCGCGCTGCAGCTCAGCGAAAAACGCGTGCGCGACATTATGACGCCGATCCGCAACGTGTACTGGATGACGCCGTCAGACACCATCGACGCGCAGCGCATCGACGAAATCAAGCAGCGCGGCTGGAGCCGCATCCCCATCGTCAACCGCCAGCACACCAGCTGTTTTGGCCTACTGCTCATGAAGGATTTGGTGGACATCGACTTTGACGAGCGCGCCGTGCCGGTGCACGAGCTGCCGCTCTACCCGGTGCAGCTGGTGGGCAGCATGACCGCGCTGGACACGCTGTTCCGCAAGTTTATCACCGGCGGCGCGCACCTCATCCCGGTGGAGAAGGACGACCGCATTGTGGGCATCGTTACCATTGAGGACTTGCTGGAAGAAATCGTCGGCCACGAGATCGAAGACGAGACCGACCGTAGCCGCCGCCGCGCCCGCGTGCTCCCCACCCCCAAAAAAATTTTGAAGCCGTAAGTGTAGTAGGCGGCTGGCCCTTTCCTACTTTTCATAAAGTTGGGTCAAGCGTAGTGCAACCCAAGGACATATGTCCTTGGCGTGTAACGCACAACTTTAGGGAAAGTAGGAAAGGGCCTGAAAGAGAGGCTTACAAATACGCGTCGAGGCCGCCGGGCTTGGGTATAAAGCTGGCTTCGAAGGCGGTTTTGTTGGCGGCGCGCAGCTCGCGCCCGGTGAGCAATTTTTCTTCCAGCAAAAAGGTAAACTGCCGGCGCAGGTGGCAATCCTCAATGATTTCCGGCCAGTCGGTGTTGATGCAGTAGCGCACGCCGTGCTTGGTAAGCGTGCGCAAAATGTGCCGCATTTCGTCTAGGTCTTTCACGGCTTTGGTGGCGATGTTGCTGAGCGGGCACACTTCCAGCACCGTGCCGCGCTTGGCTAGCTCCTTCATGAGCGGCTCGTCGTATGCCGCCAAGATGCCGTGGCCGATGCGCTCTGGCTGCACGTATTCCAAAACGTCCCACATGTCGTTGGCGCTGGCTACCTCGCCGGTGTGCACGGTGATGTGCAGGCCAGCCTGGCGCGCTTTTTTGAACAGCGCGGCGTAGTCTTTAAAGGTGAAGCCCGGCGCCTGGCTGTCGGCGATGTCTATGCCCACCACGCCGCGGCTGCGGTATTTAATGGCCTTGTTGACGATAACTTCGTTTTGCTCGCGCGCCATAATGCGCCCCATGCAGAAAATGAGGCCGGCACTTAAGCCCTCACACTCCAACAGCGCCCGTTCCATGCCGCGCAACATGGCCATGATGAGGTGGTCGAGGTCGATGCGCCCGTCCTGGTTGTGGCGCATGGGGTTGTTGCGCAGCTCGATGAGCGTGATGCCGTCGCGGTAGGCGCCCACCATGGTGTGGTACGTGGCCTGCTCTACCTCGCGTGCGCCGGAGCTGAGGCGGTCCAGCACCGGGTGGTAGATCTCCTTAAAATAGGCGTCCATTTCGATGCGGCGTTTTTGCGACAGCGTGATGTAATCCGCAAATTCGTGGAACTCTTTTTTGGGGAGCTTGATACCGGCCTCGTGTGCCAGCTGCCACAGGATAGCGGGGCTAATGGAGGCGCCTAGGTGGGCGTGCAGCTCGGCAAGCGGAAAATCAGGAAAAGGGTGTTGCCGGGCTGGGGACGTCATTGGCAGTATTGCTCCTAAATATTATCCCCGTATTAAACGCGTGTGTCCCCCGGCTGTCAACCCGGTTTTGGTTACCGGGCGGCCGGCGCGCCAAATACCACGGGCGGG
>DATIIT010000007.1:0-59231 GCA_035479375.1 Saccharimonadales bacterium (SeqCode)
CTAACGAAGGCACCAGCATCAACCAAAAAGTGGTGGTTAACACCGGCGACAAAGTGAAGGCTGGCGACGTGCTTATTGAGGGCATGTCCATCCAGGGCGGGGAACTCGCCTTGGGCAAAGACTTGGTGGCCGCGTTCATGCCCTGGAGCGGCTACAACTTTGAAGACGCTATTATCATCAGCCGTAAGCTGGTGGAAGATGACACGCTTACCAGTATCCACATCGTGGACTTCATGATTGAAGTGCGCGAGACCAAGCTGGGGCCAGAAATCGTCACCCGCGACATCCCCAATGTGTCTGAGGACGCGCTGCGCCACCTGGACGACGGCGGCATTGTGCGCATCGGCGCCGAGGTGCACCCCGGCGACATCCTGGTAGGTAAGATTACCCCGAAGGGCGAACAAGAGCTGAGCTCTGAAGAGCGCCTGCTGCGCGCCATCTTTGGTGAAAAAGCCAAAGAGGTCCGCGACACCTCGCAGCGCATGAGCAACGGCAAGCACGGCAAAGTGGTTGGCGTGAAGGTGTTTAGCCGCGAGAACGGCCACGAGCTGAAAGCCGGCGTGCTGATGCAAATCCAGGTCTTTGTGGCCCAGATGCGCAAGATTAGCGTTGGCGACAAACTGGGTGGACGGCACGGGAACAAGGGCGTTATCGCCCGCATCCTGCCGGTGGAAGACATGCCGTTCATGGAAAATGGCCGCCCGGTGGACATCATTTTGAACCCGCTCGGCGTGCCGTCGCGTATGAACCTCGGCCAGCTGTTTGAGACGCACCTTGGCATGGCCGCGCGCGCGTTGGGCCTGAAGGTTGCCAGCCCGTCGTTTAACGGCGTGCCGCAAGACAAAATCCAGAGCCTGCTTGGCGACGCCGGCCTGCCGGAAGACGGCAAGCAGCAGCTGTTCGATGGCCGCACCGGCGAAGCGTTTGCCGAGCGCACCACCGTGGGCAGCATGTACATGATCAAACTCAACCACATGGTGGCAGACAAAATCCACGCCCGCTCAACCGGCCCGTACACCATGGTCACCCAGCAGCCGCTCGGCGGTAAGGCCCAAAACGGTGGCCAGCGCTTTGGTGAAATGGAGGTGTGGGCCCTGGAAGCGTATGGCGCCAGCGCCACGCTGCAGGAAATGCTCACCATTAAATCAGACGACGTCTATGGCCGTTCCAAGGCGTACGAATCCATCATTAAGAAGACCGAGATCGTCGGGCCAAAGGTGCCGGAAAGCTTCAACGTGCTCGTGAAGGAGCTGCAAGGCCTGGGCCTGAAGGTTGACCTCGTGGCCAGCAACAAGTTGGTAGACGCCGAAGAGGTGCTCGCCACCAACGTCCGCGACGAAGCCGTCAACCAAGCCGAAGTAGAAGTCCCAGCCCCCAGCATCTCTGACGTTGACGTCACCGAAGACGCCGCCGTGGACGAATTCATGACCATGGAAGGCGAAGTCACTGACGAAGAAGAGAACATCCCCGTTGCCAGCAGCGCCACTGATGACGACGATCTGGACGAAGACCTAGAAGTCACCGAAACAGACACTAACGAGGAGGAGGTAGCGTAATGCGCCGTTATTCATCTGGCACAAACATTGCGGACTTTGACGCTGTCCGCTTGGCCGTAGCCTCTGCCGCCGACATTTTGGACTGGTCCTACGGCGAAGTTACCAAGCCGGAGACCATCAACTACCGTACCCAAAAGCCGGAGCGCGACGGGCTGTTCTGTGAGCGCATCTTTGGGCCGGTAAAGGACATCAACCCGCACGACGCCAAATACAAGGGCGTGCGCAGCCGCGAAGCTGCTGTGGACAAGAACGGCGAGCTGGTCACTAAGAGCATTGTCCGCCGCGAGCGCATGGGCCACATTAGCCTGGCCGTGCCGGTGGCACACATTTGGTTCCTGCGCGGTACGCCGTCGGCCATTGGTTTGCTGTTGGGCGTCACTGTGAAGAACCTGGAGCGCGTGGCTTACTTTGCCAGCTACATCATCAAGCGCGTCAACACCGAGAAGCGCGACAAGTACCGCGCCGACAAAGAAGCCGAGTTTGCTGCGGCCAAAGAAGCCATCAAGCTTCGCTTTGAAAAAGAAGCTGAGGCCGAGGGCGCCAACGTCAAGGCCCTGGCCGAGATGCAAACCAAGGAGCTCGCCGAAGTCGACAAGGACTTTGAGCTGCTGAAGGCCCAGCTCGACTCGCTGGAGAAATTGCACCTTATTTCCGAGGCCGACTACCGTGCGCTGCCGGACGAGCTGCGTAGCCTAATTGAAGTCGGCATGGGCGGCCAAGCGCTGAAGAACCTGCTGGACGAAATCGACCTGAAGGCCCTGATCGCCGAGCTGACCACCGAAGCCGAAGAGGCCAAGGGCCAGCGCAAGAAGAAGCTCATGAAGCGCCTGCGCCTGCTGGAAAGCATGGAGCGCGCCGGCATTGAGCCTAATTCTATGTGCCTGAGCGTGCTGCCGGTGATCCCTCCGGACCTGCGCCCCATGGTGCAGCTCACCGGCGGCCGGTTTGCCACTAGCGATTTAAACGACCTCTACCGCCGCGTCATCAACCGTAACAACCGCCTCAAGAAGCTCATTGAGCTGAACGCGCCGGAAGTTATCCGCCGCAACGAACAGCGCATGCTGCAGGAGGCCGTGGACGCACTCATTGACAACAACAGCGCGCGCTCCGGCCGCGCCGTGGCCGCCACCGGCCAGCGCCGCCGCCTGAAGTCTTTGAGCGACATGCTGAAGGGTAAGCAAGGGCGTTTCCGCCAGAACTTGCTTGGTAAGCGCGTGGACTACTCCGGCCGCTCGGTCATTGTTGCCGGCCCGGAACTCAAGATTAGCCAATGTGGCCTGCCCAAGATGATGGCTTTGGAATTGTTCAAGCCGTTCGTTATCGGTGAGCTGATTGCCCGCGAGCAAGCCCACAACATCCGTTCAGCCACGCGCATGATCGAAACCGGCGAATCGGCCGTATGGGACGCGCTGGACGAAGTCATCCGCGGCAAGTATGTGCTTTTGAACCGCGCACCGTCATTGCACCGCCTGTCCATCCAGGCCTTCATGCCGGTCCTCATCGAAGGCCGCGCCATCCAGCTGCACCCGCTCGTCTGTAAGGGCTTTAACGCCGACTTCGACGGCGACCAAATGGCCGTCCACCTGCCACTGAGCGACGAAGCCCAGGCCGAGGCCCGCGACATCATGGCCGCTAACGCCAACTTGCTGAAGCCGGCCGACGGCACGCCGATCCTGCACATCGAGCAAGACATGGTGCTTGGCTGCTACTACCTCACCTACGAGCGCCCCAGCGTTTCTGGCAAGGCACTGCGCCCGTACCTAAGCCTAGAAGAAGCGCTCATGGCGCTGGACGCCGGCGTTATCAAGCTGCAGAGCCGCGTGCGCCTGCCGTTCCGCGGCGAGGTCCGCGAGACCACCATTGGCCGCCTGCTGTTCAACGAAGTCTTCCCCGAAGATTTTCCGTTCCAGGACGAGCCTATGACCAAGAAGAAGCTCCAGCAAGTCATGGCCTTGGTGTACACCAAATATGGCCAGGCGCAGACCGCCGAGATCGCCGACATCCTGAAGGACCTTGGCTTTAAGGTAGCCACCATGTCCGGTATTTCCATGGGCATGGGTGACTTTACCAGCATCGACGGCATGGACGGCGCTATTAAAGAAGGCGAGGAGCGCGCCGCAGCCATCTCTGAGCAGTACGAGCAAGGCTTCATCACCGAAGAAGAACGCCACCGCCTGACGGTAGACAACTGGACCAAGATCGACTCCCGCGTGCAGGAAATGCTGTCGCAGCAGATGGTCGGCCAGGAATCCACCATGGCTATCGCCATCACCTCTGGTGCGCGTGGTAACATCTCCCAGATGAAGATGTGTGTGGGTATGCTGGGCGTCTTCCAGGACGCCGGTGGCCGCGTCATTGAGCTGCCGATTAAGTCTGGCTACATCCACGGGCTCGACCCGCTCGAGTACTTCACCGGTACCCGCGGCACCCGCAAGGCCTTGATTGACATCGCCCTGAAGACTGCCGACGCCGGCTACCTGACCCGCCGTTTGGTGGACGTCGCCCAAGATGTCTTTACTATCGACGCCGTTGACAACGAAGAGCTCGACCCGGGCTTCGCCATGCACCGTTCCGACGCCGAGGAAATCGGCGTGGACTACGCCACCCGCCTGGAAGGCCGCTACGCCGCCCAGCCGGTGAAGGGCCACCTGAAGCGCGGCGACCTCATCACCCGCGACATCGCCAAGGCCATTGAGGCCGACGACAAGCTCGACGGCGTGAAGATCATGTCTGTGCTGAGCGCCACCAGCGTGCACGGCGTGCCGCAGAAGTCTTACGGCGTGGACCCGGCCACCGGCAACATGGTTGCCAGCCACCACCCCATCGGCGTCATTGCCGCGCAGTCCATTGGTGAGCCGGGCACCCAGTTGTCCCTGGACTCCAAGCACCGTTCCGGCGCCGTTATGGCCGACGACACCGCCCAAGGCCTCTCGCGTATCGAAGAGTTGTTCGAAATCCGCACCCCGAAGGGCCAGGCCTACCTCACCGACATCGCCGGCGTGGCCAACGTCTGGGAAGACGGCGACCACTACGTGGTACAGGTGACTGCCAAAGACAAAGAAAACTTGGCCTTCAAGCTCGGTGAGCGCATTGCCAAGGTCAAGAGCGGCACCGACGTTGCTGTAGGCGACGTCATCGCCAGCCTGGAAGACGGCTCAGAGCCCATTATCGTCCCCATGGCCGGCAAGGCCGAGGTGACCGACAAGTCCATCATCGTCACTCCTGCTGGCCAAAGCGTGGTGCGCTATGAAATCCCTGGCTTCAAGCAGATCATGGTGCAGGACGGCGACAGCGTTGTAGCTGGCCAGCGCCTGACCAACGGTTCCATCAACCTGCCGGAGCTCATGCGCCTGCAAGGTGTGGAATCCACCCAACGCTACATCATGAACGAGATCCTGCGCATCTTTGCGGCGCAGGGGCAAAACATCGCTGACAAGCACCTGGAAATCATCGTGCGCCAGATGTTCAGCCGCGTGCAAATCGAGGAAGCGGGCGACAGCGAATTTGTCACCGGCGACGTCGTGAGCAAGCTGGCAGCCGTGGAAGCCAACGACGACCTGACCACCCGCAAGAAGACGCCGGCCAAGTACAACCAGCTGATCTTGGGTATCACCAAGGCCTCGTTGAGCACCGACTCGTTCTTGAGCGCCGCATCCTTCCAGGACACGACGCGTGTGTTGATCGCTGCTGCCACATCTGGCCGCATCGACAAGCTGTTCGGCCTGAAGGAAAACGTCATCTTGGGCCGCCGCATCCCGGTAGGCACTGGCTGGCGCTCCGAAGAGGACCGGCTCGCCGAAGACCGGTCTGCCGAGGACTAACCTAGACACCAGGAATGGAGAAGCAACGGGCCGCAATAGGGCCCGTTGCTGGGTAGCACTATGAAGACCAGCGAAGAACGGGCGATGATGGCCGACGTTGCCAGCCTTGCCCACATACCTCGGGGCGGCGGTTTGAGGCGTAGCAACATGGACGCCGCCTGGGGCCTGGCACAAGGTGATATGTGGGCCGGGCAAATCCACTTTACGGCGTATGTACTGTCGCTGCGCTCTGCTATTGGGGCAGATGCGCTCGCCAGATACATTAAGTACTGGTCGGCAAGAGACGCCGAGGAGGCTTTAATAATCCCATGGACGGCTGGCTCCAATGCCCGCAGAAGAGCGGCCGAGAACCAGCAAATGAGATACCAGGCAATTTGCCGAGCTAGCCTGCCCGCTATGGAAGGCTACAGCCGTCTGTTGCGCGGCGTTATGGGCTGGCAAACTGATTGGCAGGAGAGGTGCATGGGTGTACCGGACTACCCGCCAGAAATGCTCACCGCCGACTGTCCGCCAGACCTGGCGGTTGCCAAAATAATCCCCGGGGCAATTATAGAACGCGAGCAACCCGGGCTCCCGCACGAATGCGCATCCGCGCAACTGCGGAATTACGTGCGGCACTTGCATGATGAGGGTGCTGCCATCGTCGAGTCGCACGGCCTAGATAGCGCGGAATGCCAAGATAATTTCGCGCGGGCAGACGCGGCCACAGCTGCCCGGTGGCTGGTAGAACATATGCTGTATGAAGTTGGCTGCGGCGCCTGGCCGGAGGCTGTGGTTAGCCAGCCCCTGGAGCCCACTCTTGCGACAAGCCATAAAAACTGCTAGAATAACAGAGTTATCACTAAGCAGCCTGAGCTAGGCGGCCTACGCGTTGGCAGAGTTGGCACTCGCCCGCGCGCGCCTGTGGCGGAAGTCTGCAATCTAAGGAGTAAAAATGCCAACAATCAACCAGCTTGTCCGCAAGCCGCGTTCCAAGGTGACTGGCAAGAGCAAGTCGCCGGCGATGCTGCGCGTGGTCAACAGCCTCAAAACCAAGACCTACGAAAAGGCCAGCCCGCTGAAGCGCGGCGTCTGTGTAAAGGTTACCACCAAAACCCCCAAGAAGCCGAACTCGGCCTTGCGTAAGGTTGCCCGCGTGCGCCTTACTAACGGCTACGAAGTGTGGGCTTACATCGGCGGCGAAGGCCACAACCTGCAGGAGCACGCTATGGTGCTGGTGCGCGGTGGCCGCGTCAAGGACCTTCCGGGTGTGCGCTACCACATTGTGCGCGGCGCCCTCGACCTCCAAGGCGTCAACAACCGTAAGAAAGCCCGCAGCAAGTACGGCGCCAAGAAGGAGAGCAAGTAATGCCCCGCCACAAGACCAAGGCGCTGGTGCGCGACGTCGCCCCAGACCGCCTCTACAACAGCGTGCAAGTAAGCCGCATCATTAACCGCGTTATGCGCGACGGCAAAAAGCAAGTCGCCGAGCGCTTGGTGTACACCGGCATGCAAAAGGCCGCCCAGAAACTCAAGGTGGACAACCCACTGGAAGTCTTTGAGAAAGCCTTGGCCAACATCCAGCCGCACATGGAAACCCGCAGCCGCCGCGTTGGTGGCGCCAACTACCAAATCCCGTTTGAGGTCAAGGGCCAGCGCCAGCAGCACCTCACCACCATGTGGTTTGTAGCTGCCGCGCGCAGCCGCAAGGGCATCGGCATGGCCGACCGCCTGGCCGCCGAGCTCATGGAAGCATACAACAACCAAGGCGCGGCCGTGAAGAAACGTGACGACGTCCACAAAATGGCCGAGGCCAACCGCGCCTTCGCGCACTTTGCCCGCACGTAATCCGTGTTGCGTGCGCCCGCCACACCGCAATAGAGCCCGCAAACCCTAACATACGTTCCGGGAGGCTGCATGCCGCGTACAATCACCGAGCTAGACCTGAGTTTTATGAGGCACGCCGCCATCGAGGGGGCGTGGGTGCCGGTTAGTAGCGCTGCCGATGCCGGCCGGATCGCCCTGGGCGGTATCCGTGACGGCAACGTCACTGGCGGGGTTATTGCTGCCGATGATTTAACTGGCAGCCGTCTTGAACATGTTACCGCAAGCATCCTGGCCGTCCGCCGGCTGCTCGGGGCTCCGGAAAGCAGCGGGCTGGCTCAAGAGCTTCGGTATAGGCGTGACTTAGTACGGAGCAGCTTCATCACCACCACGGTTGACCTCGCGTCTAACGAGCCGGTGGCGCGGACGCGCATCGAGCGGCCCACTGCTAGTGAAATCGCCCGCTTTGCTAATTTGGCGAAGTTCGACCCTGGTTTCATCGATACTGCTTACCAAGTCAACCGGGCCGCTGCACTGGAGCTTGATACGCCTGATGGCCCAGCCACCCGTCATACCACAGCATACGCGCTAAAGGCTGAGGAAATCGACGAGTACTTCAGTGGCGACTGGCTGAGCCCAGAGGACGCCGTAATGCGGCGCCAAGATGAGCTGGAAAGTGCCCGCGCGACCCTGGCAGAGGACCTCCGGCCCCTTATCCAGCACGCAATCACCGGCGCCGTGCCATACGCAGACATGAGCACTGCCGCCAGAAATATGGCGCGCTGCGAACCCGGAGCGGGCATCATACAACACCACTATCCCAGGTCTCCACTGGCCTAGAGTGGAAATAAGGAACAAGGAGTACCTATGGCACGCATCCCAATGACCGAAGTTAACCCGGTGACCCAGCTAGATCTGCGCTTTCTGAGTGCCACAAACGTGCTCGCCCAGCACCCGTCGGCGGGGGTTGCGGAGGTAGGCGCCACTGCGGCGCGGTATTTGCGCATGGGCACATTGAGCCCGTCGGACGTACACACCGCGCCGCTGGAGGGCGACCGCTTGCGTAGTCTAGTAGCCATCACTGCCATCACCCACAATCTGGTGGGTGCGTACGGCATGACCAACGAGAGCCTGAAGAGAACCGTGCCTTTTGCATACCACGGCCTCGTCATAGGCAGTTTTGTCTCCACGGCCGTGGAATTTGGTGAGGGGCGCCAGGGGCGGGCCTTGGACGCGATTGACATCATAGACGGCGACCAGCGTGAACGGTTCGCCCAACTGGCGCAGAGTGAGCGCAGGCTCGACCGCCTCGGTACCGCGCTGTCCGATATCGGCGGCGCATTGACGCGCCCAGATGGTTCGGCGCAAGACCACATCGACATATACCACGGCAGCATCCTCGAAATCTCAGCCAAATACGGCGCCACTCCTGACGCCGGGCCGGGCCGCCAGCAAGAACTTGGTGAAGCCCGCGACAGCCTGGCCGAAGCGTTGACGCCCATTGCCCTCGATGCCGTCACCGGCCTCGGCGCACACGAGGCAGACGTCCTAGTGCACAACGTGATGCGCCACAACCCCACGCAGGCAGTCCTCAACACATATTTTGGCCAGCCACAGGCATAGCCAACAGCGTCGTTATCTGATAAAATAGCCGCAAAGCAATTAATAAGTAATAGGAACGTATGGCAGGAAAATATACTATTCAAGACCTTCGGAACATTGGCATTATCGCGCACATTGACGCTGGTAAGACCACAACCACCGAAGGCATTTTGTACCGCACCGGTTTGAAGCACAAGATCGGCGCCGTGCACGAGGGCGAAACCACCACCGACTGGATGGCGCAGGAGCGCGAGCGCGGCATCACCATCGTATCCGCGGCTGTGACTTGCTACTGGAAGGGCAAGCAGATCAACATTATTGACACGCCCGGCCACATCGACTTTACCGTTGAGGTAGAGCGCTCTTTGCGCGTACTGGACGGCGCCGTTGTCGTCTTCGACGGAAAAATGGGTGTGGAGTCGCAGTCCGAGACCGTGTGGCGCCAAGCAGACAAATACGGCGTGCCCCGCATTTGCTTCATCAACAAAATCAACCAGACCGGCGGCGACTTCTACAAGAGCCTGGAGAGCATCCACAACCGCCTCAGCAAGCGCGCCTTCCCAATCCACCTGCCGATTGGGTTTGAGCAGAGCATCAACGGCATCATTGACCTCGTGAACATGAAGGCCTACACCTACAAAGACTTCACCGACCACGAGTTGGTAGAGGGCGACGTCCCGGCCGACATGCTCGACCAAGCCAAGAAGTACCGCTCGTTGCTCATTGAAAACGCCGTGGCCGAAGACGAAGCCATGCTGGAAAAATTCTTTGAAGTGGGCGAAGAGGGTCTTTCCGAAGACGAAATCCGCAGCGCCATCCGCACCGCAGTGTTGGGCGGCAAGTTCTACGCCGTCACCGGCGGCGACGGCCGTGGCGTCATCGTAGAGAAGTTGCTGGACTTGGTCGTTGACCTGTTACCAGCGCCTACCGACCGCAGCACCGTCTGGGGCACGCATCCCAAAACCGGCGAAGAGATCGAGCGCAAGCACTCCGACGCCGAGCCGTTCAGCTCGCTGGCCTTCAAGATTACCACCGACCCGTTTGTGGGCAAGCTGGCCTACTTCCGCGTATACTCCGGTAAAATCACTGCCGGCTCGTACGTTCTGAACAGCTCCAAGGGCGAAAAAGAGCGCGTTGGCCGCATTGTGCGCCTGCAAGCCGACAAGCGCGAGGACGTCACCGAAGTGACCGCCGGCGACATTGCCGCCATCGTGGGCCTCAAGGGCACCACCACCGGCAACACGCTGTGTGACCCGAACAGCCCCATCGTGCTGGAAAGCATTACCTTCCCAGAGCCGCCGGTGTCTATTGCCATTGAGCCCAAGACCAAGTCCGACCAAGAAAAGATGAGCATCGCTTTGCAGCGCCTGGCCGAAGAAGACCCGACTTTCCGCATCCGCGTCGATGACGAAACCGCCCAGACCATCATCAGCGGCATGGGCGAGCTGCACCTGGAAATCCTGGTGGACCGCATGAAGCGCGAGTTCAATGTGGAGGCCAACGTTGGCCAGCCGCAGGTAGCCTACCGCGAGACCATCCGCAAGGACGCCGTGGAAGTGCAAGGCAAGTTTGTGCGCCAATCCGGTGGCCGCGGCCAGTACGGTGACGTGTGGCTGCGCCTGTCCCAAAACGAAATGGGCAAGGGCTTTGAGTTCATCAACAGCATCAAGGGCGGCGTGGTGCCGGGCGAGTACATTAAGCCCATTGAGCAAGGTATTGTTGAAGCAATGAACAACGGTGTCATCGCCGGCTACCCGGTGGTGGACATCAAGGTTGAACTGTACGACGGCTCCTACCACGAAGTGGACTCCTCTGAAATGGCCTTTAAGATTGCTGGTTCCATGGCGCTGCAAGACGGCGTTAAAAAAGCCAGCCCGGTGCTGCTGGAACCAGTTATGAAGGTGGTGGTTGTCACCCCTGAAGAATTCATGGGCGACGTCATTGGCGACCTCAACAGCAAGCGCGGCCGCATCGAGAGCATGGAAGACCTTTCTAGCGGCATCAAAGAAATCACCGCCTTCGTACCATTGGGCGAAATGTTTGGCTACACCACCAACTTGCGCAGCATGACGCAAGGCCGCGCCAGCTCCAGCATGGAGCTCGACCACTACGAGGACGTCCCGCCGAATGTGGCCACGGCTATCATCGCCAAGAACGCGAAATAAATAGCGGGCTGGTGCGGTGGTATGGATATATTTTCTGATCGCTGTCGCACTGGCCGTTGCCCCATCGCCGAGCACATGCGCCCGGAAACTTACGCCGGGCTGGGCGAACTGCTGCTGCGCCCCTGTCCGGGCCCTGCCGGGGTGGAGCCGGGCACCGCGGGCGGTGCGCAGCGGCCACTTTGCTCGCTCGACTATGAAGTTTTGGAAGCGGTGACCGCCGACTACGACACCGTCCCACCTGAGTTGCTTGACCCTCTGGAACGCGCCACGCATGCCCTTGCCACCGGCAAGCTTGCCTACTACGACCTGCCGCCACTCGACGACGACCCACAAGCGGAGGCTGCAGCTTTGCGCGCAGCGCTCGCCCAGATCCCGCAGGACGTACCTCCGTTTGGTGTCGTGCCGCCTACGCCAAGCGCCCACTAAGCCGGATCTGCATTTTCCCTCAGAGGTATTTACACCGTAAACACTTTACGGTACAATATGCAGGTCACTCGTGTGAGTTTACCTTCCACGATACTAAAATGTAATTAATAGGAGTCATTAATGGCAGATAACTTTGACCGTAGCAAGCCCCACGTCAACATCGGCACCATGGGCCACGTCGACCACGGTAAGACGACGCTCACCGCCGCAATTACGCACGTGTTGGCCAAGCGCCTTCCCAGCAAAGTCAACGTTCCTAAGAACTACGACGAAATCGACAACGCCCCTGAGGAGAAGGCCCGCGGTATTACCATCGCCACTTCCCACCAGGAATACGAGTCCGAGAAGCGCCACTACGCGCACGTTGACATGCCTGGCCACGCCGACTACGTCAAGAACATGATCACCGGTGCTGCCCAAATCGATGGCGCCATCCTGGTGGTTGCTGCCAACGACGGCCCGCTGCCGCAGACCCGCGAGCACGTGCTGCTGGCCAAACAGGTGGGTGTCCCGTACATCCTGGTCTTCCTCAACAAGATGGACCTGGCCGACCCGGAACTCGTCGAACTCGTCGAGGACGAAATCCGCGAGCTGCTGGAGAAGAACGGCTTCGACAAGAACGCCCCGATCATCCGCGGTTCTGCCACCAAGGCTTTGGAAGGCGACAAAGAGAGCGAAGACGCTATCATGGCGCTGATCGACGCCGCAGACAAGAGCATCCCTGACCCCAAGCGCGAGCTGGACAAGCCGTTCCTGATGCCTATCGAAGACGTCTTTAGCATCAAGGGCCGCGGCACCGTTGCTACCGGCCGCATCGAGCAAGGCGTCATCAAGATCAACGAAGAAGTTGAAATTGTTGGCCTGAAAGACACCCGCAAGAGCGTTGTCACCGGCGTGGAAATGTTTAAGAAGAACCTCGACCAAGGCCAGGCTGGCGACAACGTCGGCATCCTGCTGCGCGGCATCGAGCGCGAAGACATCGAGCGCGGCCAGGTGTTGGCCAAGCCCGGTAGCGTTACCCCGCACACCGAGTTTGAATCCGAAGTCTACATCCTGAACAAGGACGAAGGCGGCCGCCACACGCCGTTCTTCAAGGGCTACAAGCCGCAATTCTACTTCCGCACCACTGACGTGACCGGCGAGGTGGAGCTGCCGGCCGACAAAGAAATGGTCATGCCCGGCGACACCATCACCTTCAAGGTGAAGCTGCTGCAGCCGATCGCCATGGAGCAGGGCCTGCGCTTCGCTATCCGCGAAGGTGGCCGCACAGTTGGCGCCGGTGTAGTGACCAAGGTCATTAAGTAGTAAAATCGCTATGCCCACCGAGCTAACCCTCCATCACGACTTTGCAACAAGTGAACTGGATGTGTTTGAAAAAAGCGCTCCAGCCGCAGAGCAAGCCGCTGATGAGATTAGCCGGTGGGTCGCAGTGGCTAACGCCGCCGCTCAACTTCTAGTTGAACCCGCAACGAGTTAACCAATAACTAGCACATTGAAGAGGAATACAAGCAATGGTAACCGAACCTAAAAAAGACCAAAAGCAGCGGATCCGTATCCGCCTCAAGGCGTACGACCACAAAGTAATCGACCAAGCCGCCAAGCAGATCGTTGACACGGCGTTGCGCACTGGGGCTACCATTGCCGGGCCGATCCCGCTGCCCACCGACCGCAGTACCTTTACGGTGGTCAAATCGCCGCACGTCTACAAAAAGGGGCGCGAGCAATTTGAGATGCGCGTCCACAAGCGCTTGATCGACGTATCCGAGCCGACCCCCAAAACCATTGACTCGCTCATGAACTTGAGCCTGCCATCCGGGGTAGACATCGAAATCAAAATGTAACAAGAAACAAGCGCCCAACCGGGCGCTTTTTCAATCAGAGGGATGTAGGATATGGCTGTATTATATAGCGCTGAGGCTGGCGGACCACCAATGCCTATGCTATGGGATAGGGAGATCTCCGCAGCACAGCTGTCGATGGCAACGGTTGGGTTACTAAGGGCGCACGGGCTGCCAATAGATCTGCAGCTGGCGCCACCAATGGAGGGCTACAGCGGGTGGGGGATACGCGTTAATTCGTTGACCGATGACTCGCGAGAGGAGCACCGGCGGCCAGCAGGTGTGGTGTTGGGTGGTTTGGCACGGGCTGTCCGGGCCGCGAGGGATAACTCGCTGCCGCTCGTTGGATACCAGTGGAAAGGGCGGTACTATGCCCCAGGGGCGCAGGAATGACCCGCCAAGTAATCCTCGCCAGCGGCTCGCCCCGCCGCAAAGACCTACTGGCGCAAATGGGCGTGACATTTACGGCCGTTACCAGCGACTTTGACGAGCAGCTCGACCACGCCCGCCCGGCCACCGAAGTAGCCAAAGAGCTAGGCCTAGGCAAAGCCCGTACCGTGGCCGAAAAATATCCGGAGGCGCTGGTTATCGGCGGCGACACCATCGTGACGCTGGACGGCAAGCAGCTGGGCAAGGCCACCGGCCTGGCCGACGCCCGCGCCCTGCTCAAGGCGCACGCTGGCAAAACAGTGGTGGTTACGTCCTCAGTTGTGCTGGTATGCAAGGCGCTCGGCCTGGAAATAGCCGAGGCCGACGAAGCCACGGTGCAATTCAAGCCATACAACGAGGCCGCCAACGAAACCTACCTGGCCTCCGGTGATTGGGCAGACAAGGCCGGCGCGTGGGGCATCCAGAGCGGTGCGGCGCCGCTCATCCGGCACATGCACGGCCGCTACGATACGGTTTTGGGCATGCCCACGCATATGCTGGCCGAGTTGCTGCAAGCGCAGGGTATTGCGGCACACCCGCTGGAGCCCACGCCGCCCGTGCCGCAAAACCCGCAAAAATAGTTGCCCGCAGCCCGCAACCTGTGCTTACATACTGCTAATGGCAAAAACAAACCGTGCCGCCAAAAGCCGGCCGCCGCAGCAAACGTTCGACGGCGTGTATCTGTTGAAGATGCTGCTGTATCTGTTGCTGGGCTCCATGTGGCTCAAAATCAGCCGCGGCGGCAGCCTGAACATACCAGTGCCGGTGGGGTTATTTGTAGGCCTGCTTTTTACCAGCCACGAGCACTTCCGCATCGACCGCAAAATAGAGTACGCGGTGCTGCTGGTGGCTATGCTGGTGGGGTATTTTGCGCCGTACGGGCTGTATATCAACTTCCGCTAGTGGTGGATGAGACCCTGAAGTATCGTATGCGCTCCCGGCAGGCAGGCTAGAGCAGTACCGCCATTTGTAACGACGCGTTCGAGCATTGTTGGCTGGGCGGGAGAACGGCCAACGTGTGGAGTGCTCAGGGGTACCTGCGTTGGAACTGGCGCAGGCGCTGCTTCCGCCCGGGCGGCAAGTGCTTGCGCTCGCTGGTTTTATAGCCGATTCTTCCCACATGCCACCGGCGCCTTTCTTCGTCGCCTTGCCGTGCCGCGCGCGACGCCTCGGCATAAGCAAAGCGCACAGCATGCTTGCCGGTGAAGGGCATACGTCCCACAACCCTATTTAATTTTTCCATAAAAGGCATGGGCACATGATTCCGCACGAAGCCGTGTTTGTAAGTCATTGTAGAATAGTCTACACATTGACAAGAGGTAGTTTTCTCTGTTAAGATGTAATGGTAATACAAATTTCCTGTACTTGGTGATTTGGGAAGGTCCGCTCCTAACAGGGGTAGAAACCACCCGGAGCCGAGCATTTTTGTGTCAAACGTACGAAGACATAAGTGTGAGGCCACAGGGATAACAAGGTGTGCAGCCCAAGACGTAAGCACATCGGAGAAACTATGAAAGCACTCATCACCCGAAAGGTTGGCATGACGAGCACCATCGCAGAAGATGGCGCCGTGCAGGCTGTTACCTTGCTTTCCGCTAGTCCCTGCGTCATTACGCAGGTCAAAACCGAAGGGACGGACGGCTACACTGCCGTGCAGATCGGTTTTGAGGAAGCAAAAAAGCAAAACGTCGCCAAAGCCCAGGCAGGGCACTTTAAGAAGGCTGGCGTCGAGACCATGCCGAAGATTGTCCGCGAATTCCGCGTCGCCGAAATCACCGAAGACCTCAAGGTTGGAGAACACATCAGCCCCGAGGTCTTTTCAATTGGCGACGAAATCGACGCCACCGGCACCAGCAAGGGCAAGGGTTGGGCCGGCACCATCAAACGCCACAACTTCCACCGCGGCCGCAAAACGCACGGTGGCCGCAGCTACCGCCGCGTGGGTTCCATCGGTTCTATGTACCCGCAGCGCATTTTCCCCGGCAAGAAGATGGCCGGCCACATGGGCCACGAGCAGGTTACCGTCAAGGGCCTGAAAGTTGCCTTTGTTGATGCCACGCTGGGCGTCATTGGCGTCACTGGCGCGGTGCCTGGCCCCAAAAAGGGCATTGTAATTATCAAGGAGGCGAAGTAATGGCTACTGCATCAACAGCCCCCACCTATAGCAAGACCGGCGCCAAGGCCGCCAGCGCTACCAGCCTGGACAAAGCCGTGTTTGCCGTCCTGCCGGAAAACCACGAGCTTTTGAAGCTCGCCTACAACGCCTACCTGGCCAACGGCCGCGACAACCTAGCCGTTACCAAGACCCGCGGCCTGGTAAGCGGCGGCGGCAAGAAGCCCTGGAAGCAAAAGGGTACCGGCCGCGCCCGCTTCGGCTCCAGCCGCAACCCCATTTGGCGGGGCGGTGGCGTTGCCTTTGGGCCTACCGGCGAAGAAAACTACTCTATTAAGGTCAACGTCGCTGCCAAGCGCCAAGCCTTGCGCCAAGCGTTGAGCCTGGCCGCCTCTGAAGGCCGTATCAAAGTGCTCGAGAGCTTTGACAACGCCGCCGGCAAAGTGGCCACCACGGCCAAACTGCTCGGCAAAATTGAGGCTACCGGCAACGTGCTTATTGTCCTGGAACACAAAGACGAAGTTACCGACCGCGCCGTCAAGAACCTGCCGGGCGTCAAGGCTGCCAACGCCGCCTACCTCAATGTGCACGACATCATGAACGCCGACGTGTTGGTCATCAGCGAGAAGTCGCTGCCGGTCATCAACCAATGGCTCGGAGGTAAAAAGTAATGAGTAAAACCACTTTGCTCCGCCCGCGCCTGAGCGAGAAGACCTACGCGGTGGCTGTGGCCAACCTGGTATACGTCTTTGACGTGCCGGCGGACGCCAACAAAATGACCGTGGCCGAGGCCGTTGCCGCCCAGTTTGACGTCACTGTCAAAGATGTGCGCATCACCAACATCAAGGGCAAGGCCAAGCGCACCGTGCGCAAGGGCGGCCGCGCTGTTGCGGGCCAACGCTCAGACATCAAGAAAGCCTACGTGACCCTCAACAAGGGCCAGCGCCTGCCCTTCTTCGACGACCCTGAAGAGGACAAGAAGAAAGCCGACAAAAAGGCCGCCAAGCAGTCCAAGAAAGAGGAGGATAAGTAATGGCCATTAAAGCACACAAGCCGACCACCCCGGGCCGGCGTGGCATGACCAGCCAGGACACGGCTGAGATTACCACCAAGAAGCCATTGCGCTCCCTGTTGGTTGCCAAGCGCGCCCAAAACGGCCGCAACAACCAAGGCCGCATCACTACCCGCCACAAGGGTGGCGGCGTGCGCCGCTTCTACCGCCTGGTGAACTTCAACCTGGCTGAGGGCGTGGAGGCCACTATCGAGCACATCGAGTACGACCCCAACCGCAGCGCGCGTATCGCCCGCATCAAAGAAAATGACGGCACCTACCACTACATCCTTGCCGCCAAAGACATGAAAGTTGGCCAAAAGATCAACAGCGGCGAGGAAGCCCCGGTGGAAAACGGCAACCGTTTGCCGCTGAAGAGCATCCCGGTGGGTAGCACCATCCACGCTATCGAAATGAAACCTGGCCGCGGCGCCCAAATGGTGCGCAGCGCCGGCAACAGCGCCCAGCTAATGGCCAAAGAGGGCGACTACGCCCAGGTGCGCCTGCCCAGCGGCGAAGTCCGCTTGGTACGCTTGGAGTGCACCGCCAGCCTCGGCGTGGTGGGCAACGAGCAGCACCAAAACGTCAAAATTGGTAAGGCCGGCCGCAAGCGCCACATGGGCGTCCGCCCAACCGTCCGCGGTGTGGTGATGGCCGCAGCCGACCACCCGCACGGTGGTGGTGACGGTGGCCGCCACGGTACTGCCAAGGCACCGCGCACCCCGTGGGGCCAGAAGACACTTGGTTACAAGACCAGGCGCCGCAAGTCCACCAGCAAGTACATTGTTAAGAGCCGTCATGCGGCGAAGAGGAAGTAGGTAAGATATGAGTCGTTCCCTCAAGAAAGGCCCGTACATCGACCCCAAGCTTGCCAAAAAAGCAGCCGCATTGGGTTCTGAGGACCGGACTATCATCAAGACCTGGGCACGGTCCAGCACCATCGCACCGGAATTTGTCGGCCGCACGTTTGCGGTGCACAACGGCAAAGTCCACGTGCCGGTGTTTGTTACCGAGAACATGGTCGGCCACAAGCTGGGCGAATTTGCGCCAACCCGCAAGTTCCGCAGCCACGGCGGCAAGTTAGCAAAGGGCGGTAAGTAGCATGGGCGTACTAGCAATTGCCAAGGGCGTCCGTATGAGCCCGCGTAAGGTCGGCGTGGTTGCCGCCTTGGTGCGCGGCCGCACCGTTGCCGACGCGCTCGTTATCCTCGAGCACACCCCGCGCCGCACTGCGCTGCCGGTCCTGAAGACCGTCAAGAGCGCCGCCGCCAACGCCGACCACAACCACGGCTACAAACCCGACACTCTGAAGATCGTGGAAATCAGCGTCACCAGCGGCCCGCGCCTCAAGCGCTTCCGCCCGGCCGCACACGGCCGCGCCCTGCCGTTCCAGCGCCGCACCAGCCACATCCGCGTGGTTGTTGACGGCGAGCAACGCGCCAGCGCCGCAGCCAAAAAAGCTGAAAAGTCGACACCTAAGGCCGAGAAGGAGGCAAAATAATGGGCCAGAAAGTAAACCCCACTAGCATGCGCCTCCAGGTCAACAAGGACTGGCGCAGCAAATGGTTCGTGGGCAAGCGCGAGTACGCCAAGTATTTGGCCGATGACCTCGCCGTGCGCCGCATGATCCAAAAGAAACTCGGCAGCCGCGCTGCCATCAACAAAGTTGACATCGAGCGCTCGCCCAACCTGGTGACCGTCACCATTACCACCGCCAAGGCCGGTGTGGTGATTGGCCGCGGCGGTTCGGGCGCTACCGAGCTGAAGCAGACCATCGAGAAAATCTACGGTGTGCCTGTCCGCGTCAACATCGAAGAAATCAAGAAGCCAGAGCTGTTTGCCAAGCTGGTGGCCGAGAACATCGCCCACCAGATTGAGCGCCGCATGAGCTTCCGCCGCGCCATCAAGAGCTCGGCTGCTGCCACCATGCGCGCTGGTGCTTTGGGCATCCGCATCGAGGTTGCCGGCCGCTTGAACGGCGCCGAAATGTCCCGTCGCGAAAAAGAAGTGCAAGGCTCCGTGCCGCTGCACACCATCCGCGCCGACATCGACTACGCCAAGGTCCCGGCTCTGTTCCCGGGCTCGGGCATCATCGGCGTTAAGGTGTGGATCTACAAAGGGGAGGTAGCGTAATGTTAGTCCCCAACCGCACTAAGTTCCGCAAGGTTCGCAAGGGTAAAATCAACGGCCCGGCCACCAGCGGCAACTACATCGCCTACGGTGAATTCGCCCTGCAGGCCCAAGGCCACGAGCGCATCACCAGCCGCCAAATTGAGTCTGCCCGCCAGGCTATGACCCGCTACATCAAGCGCGGCGGCAAAATCTGGATCCGCATCTTCCCGCACACCCCGGTCACCAAAAAACCGCTGGACGTGAAGATGGGCTCCGGCAAAGGCAGCCCGGAATACTTCGCCGCCAAGGTCCGTCCCGGCACTGTCATGTTTGAAATGCAAGGCGTCACCGAGGAAACCGCGCGCGAAGCTATGCGCCTGGCCGCCCACAAACTCCCGGTAAAAACCAAATTTTTGGTGAAGGAGGAGCTGTAATATGAAAATCGTTGACATCCGCAAGCTGTCCACAGAGCAGCTCACCACCGAGAGCACCAAACTCCGGGAAGAAATTATCGAACTGAAGCGTCGCCTCAGCCTTGGCGAAGTCCAAAACGTCCGCGTTATCCGCGGCAAGCGCAAGGACTTGGCCCGGCTGCTGACGGTGCTCGGTGAGCAACTCGCAAAGGAGACCAAGTAATGGCCAAGACAATCACCGGTGTTGTTGCTTCCAAGAAGACGGACAAGACCATTGTCGTCACCGAGCACGTGCGCCTGACGCACCCGCTGTACCGCAAGCAATACACCATCACCAAACGCTTTATGGCGCACGATGAGAACAACGAAGCCGCCGAAGGCGACAAAGTGGTCATCGTGGAAACACGCCCGGTAAGCGCCCGCAAGCACTTCCGATTGGAGCGCATCGTGGAAAAGGCCGGCGTGCAACACGTTGAGGCCGAGCCAGCTTCCAAGAAGGCCGCCAAGCCTGAAGCCGCCGAAGCTGAAGGCGAAACCGCCGCACCAGCCGCCGAAGCCCAGGAGGGCGAAAAGTAATGGTCCAGCAAGAAACCCGCCTCGTTGTCTGTGACAACTCAGGCGCAAAGGAAATCCTGTGCATCCGCGTCCTCGGTGGCACACGGCGCCGCTACGCCCGCGTGGGCGACATCATTGTGGCCACCGTTAAGCAAGCGAACCCGCAGGGGAACGTTAAGAAGAAGTCGGTCGTCAAGGCCGTTGTGGTACGCACCAGTGAGAAGATCCGCCGCAAGGACGGCTCCACCATCAAGTTCGACGACAACGCTGCCGTGATCATCGGCGACGACAAACTGCCCAAGGCTACCCGCATCTTCGGGCCGGTGCCGCGCGAACTGCGCGACCTCGGCTCCGCCAAGATCATCAGCCTTGCGCCGGAGGTACTGTAATGAGCACCAAGAACAAGATTGAAGACAAGATCTACAAGATCCGCCTGAAAAAGGGCGACACCGTGGTGGTGACCGCTGGCAAGTATAAGGGCAAGACCGGCAAAATCACCGCCACGCACCCGCGTGAGAACAAGGTGACGGTGGAAGGCATCAACATTGTCAAGAAAGCCGTCAAGCCCAGCAAGGCCAACCCGCAGGGTGGCATAATCGAAATCACCAAGCCAATGTGGGTCAGCAAAGTAGCGATTGTGGAGCCGGGCAGCAAAAAACCCAGCCGCATTGGTTACGAACTGGCCAAAGACGGCACCAAGACACGTATATATAAGAAGACCGGAAAGGAGATCAAGTAATGGCTACCGCAACTGACAAGCCCGCTGCCAAAGCAGCTGCAAAGACCGTGGCCACTGCACGTCTCCGCGCCGCGTATTCCCAGAAAATCGCTGGCGAGCTGCACAAAGAGCTGGGGCTCACCAACGCGCACCTTATCCCGCGCCTGGAGAAAATCACCATTAACATCGGCCTAGGCAAAGCCAAGGACGACAAAAAGATGATGGAAGTGGCCACCAACACGCTCACCAAAATCACCGGCCAGAAGCCGGTGGAAACGGTGGCTAAGAAGTCTATCGCCAGCTTTAAGCTGCGCGAGGGCAACAAGATTGGCCTGAAGGTCACGCTGCGCGGGGACCGGATGTACGAGTTCCTCGACCGCTTGATCACTGTGGTGCTGCCGCGCCTGCGCGACTTCCACGGTGTGCCCAACAAGGCGTTTGACCGCCAGGGCAACTACTCTTTGGGCATGACCGACCAATCGGTCTTCCCGGAGCTGACCTTCGACGAAACCACTACCGCGCACGGCCTGCAAGCCGTCTTCACTATCAAGTGTGTGGAACCGGCGCACGCCAAAGCGCTCCTAGAAAAATTTGGCATGCCATTTGAAAAGGAGGCCAAGTAATGGCACGAAAATCTAACGTTGCGCGCGACCTCAAGCGCCGCAAAATGCACGACAAGTACGCTGCCAAGCGCGCCGAGCTCAAGCAGTTGGGCGACCTGGAGGGCTTGGCCAAGCTGCCCCGCAACTCCAGCCCCACCCGCCTCAAGAACCGCTGCGTCGAGACCGGCCGGCCGCATGGCTACATGCGCCAGTTCGGCTTAAGCCGCATCTCGTTCCGTGAGCACGCGTCAAAGGGTGAAATCCCCGGTGTAACAAAGGCCAGCTGGTAGAAAGGAAGCATGATGAGCAATTTGACTTCAACCGACCCCATCGCCGACATGCTGACCCGCATCCGCAACGCCATTGCCGTGCGCAAAAGCGAAATCTCGCTGCCGCACAGCAAGGCCAAGGAAGCGGTCGCACGGCTTTTGAAAGACAGTGGTTTTGTGAGCGACGTGAAGGTGGCTGACGCTGCCAGCGGTGTGGGCAAGACCCTGTCCATCGTCATCAACCACGCGGACGAAAACGCCCGCATCACCGAAATTGTCCGCTTGAGCAAGCCGGGGCGGCGCGAATACAGCACCGTCAAGGAAATCCCGGTGGTCAAGCGCGGCCGTGGCATCGTCATCGTTAGCACCTCCAAGGGTGTGATGACCGGCGCCGCTGCCCGGAAGCAAGGTGTGGGCGGCGAATTAATCTGCAAGGTATATTAAGGAGAAATTATGAGTCGTATAGGAAAACTGCCTATCCCGATCCCGTCTGGTGTGACAATCACTGTCGACCCTGATTTCGTGACTGTTGCGGGCTCCAAGGGCACGCTCAAGCAGTTCACGATGCCGGGCGTCACCGTGACGGTTGACGGCGGCCAGGCAATCGTTACCCGCGAAAATGACGAAGCTGGCCCCAAGGCCAAGCACGGCCTGATGCGCACGCTGGTGGCCAACATGGTCCAGGGCGTGAGCCAGGGCTTCGAAAAGAAGCTGGAAATTAACGGTGTTGGCTACCGCGTCAACATGCAGGGCGCTGACCTCAAGTTTAACTTGGGCTTTAGCCACGATGTGATCTACAAACTGCCGCAGGGCGTCACCGCCAAGACCGAGCAGAACACCATCACGGTGAGCGGCGTCGACAAGCAGCAGGTTGGCCAAGTGGCTGCCGAGATCCGCGCGCTGAAGAAGCCGGAACCGTACAAGGGCAAGGGCATTAAATACGCCGGCGAGCGCATCCTGCGCAAGAGCGGCAAGTCAGGAAAGGAGAAGTAGCATGAACGCGCTTCTGCACAAATTACAGAACCAATGGCAGCGCAAGCACCGCGTGCGCGCTACCGTCTCCGGCACTGCCGAGCGCCCGCGCCTGAGCGTGCACATTTCCAACCGCCACATCACCGCCCAGGTGATCGACGACACCACCGGCAAAACGCTGGCCTACGTCTCCACCGTTAGCAGCAAAGCTGCCAAAGGCTCGATGAGCGAACGCGCCGCCTGGGTCGGCACCGAAGTTGCCAAAAAAGCGGCCGTTGCCAAGGTGAAGGCTGTGGTCTTTGACCGCGGCGGGCACATTTATCACGGCCGCGTCGCCGCTTTAGCCGACGCCGCCCGTAACGCAGGATTGGAGTTCTAATATGGCTGAGCAGACAAACATGCCGCAGCAGCAAGCCGCTGCCGAAGCCGCCGCCCAGGCCCAAGGCCCGCAACAAGGTGGCCCGCGCGGTGGGCGTGGCGGTGACCGCCGCGGCCCTGGCGGCCCCCGTGGCCGCCGTCCGGAGCAAGCTCCGGAGGAAAAGCAATTTGATGAGCGTGTGGTGCACATCGACCGCGTCGCCCGTGTGGTAAAGGGCGGCCGCCGTTTCCGCTTCCGCGCGCTGGTGGTGGTGGGTGACCGCAAGAACCGCGTAGGCATCGGCACCGCCAAGGGCGCCGACGTGACCGCTGCTGTTACCAAAGCTACCGAAATTGCCAAGAAGCACTTCATCACCGTGCCACACTACAACGGCACCATCCCGCACGAAGTCACGGCCAAAGTTGGCGGCTCCAACATTTTGGTGAAGCCAGCCAGCCCCGGTACCGGTTTGATCGCCGGCGGCACCGTGCGCGTGGTTTTGGAAGTTGCCGGCGTGAAGAACGCACTGAGCAAGTCGCTAGGCTCCAACAACAAGACCAACGCGGCGTACGCCACGGTAGAAGCCTTGCAACTGTTGGTCCCGGCCGGCAAGTGGGTAACCCGCAGCGGCGAGAAAAAAGCTGAGGCCAAGGCTGAAAAAGCCACCGAAAAGGCCGAAAAGAAAGCTTCCGCCAAGAAAGTGGAGGCCTAAACTATGAAAATCAACGAACTGCAAGTCGCCAAGAAAAAGTCTGGCAAGCGCGTGGGCCGCGGTATTGCTGCCGGCCAGGGTAAAACCGCCGGCCGCGGTACCAAGGGCCAGATGGCCCGCACCGGCTCCAGCAAACGCCCCGGTTTTGAAGGTGGCCAGAACCCGCTCATGCAACGCCTGCCTAAGCTACCGGGGTTCCGCTCCAGTAAGCCTAGGGCTGAGGTAATCTACACCCGTCAGCTCGACGCCTTCAGCGGCAAGACCGTAGACGCCGAGACCCTGGCTAAGGCTGGGCTCATCTCTGGCGCCTATGTCAAGGTAAAGGTCATCACCAAGGGTGAAGTCACCAAAAAAGTCGCCATCAAGGCCCAGGCCATTAGCGCCAGTGCCCTGGAAGCCGTGCAAAAAGCCGGCGGCAGCTTTGAAAAGGTAGATGTCCTCGCCCGCCCGGCCAACGCCAAAAAGGCCGAGAAAAAAGAGGCCAACGCTGCGTCCAAAGCAGCGGCTAAGGCTAAAAAAGCCGCGTAAAACCTCCGCGCGCTTACAGTAAACACGCCCCGCACCACCGCGGGGCGTGTTTTAAAATGGGCGTACGGGCGGCCGCTGCACGGGCGGCTTCTGCTTGCGTGCGGCGCGCATTGCCCGCAACTCAGCCCTGGCAAGCCGCCGCGGCACAATGTCCAGGCCGGTGATGGCCACACGCCGTTTGGCCTCCAGCTCGTCGCCAAAGAAGTAGCGCCACCAGCGCGATTCGCCAGTGCGCATGTGCGCCTCCCAGTGGTTGTTGTCTGCTGGGTCTTCCGAGCTGACCCGCCCAATGGCAAAGGTGCTGATGTTTGAGCCCGGCTTGCGGCTCATCGCCGTCTGGCGCACCACGCCGGCGGCCTCCACCCAGTCTTCTGGGCCGCGGGAATGCAGGCTTTCGTATATCACGTCTACGTCCATGACGCCGATGATGTACTGCGTGTGCCTATTGCCGGTGCGCCGCGCTTCTGCCCGGATGTACGCCAGCGCCGCCTTGTACTGTGCCATCTGTACACGCACGTCCACGCGGCCGCCGCGCTGCGCCAGGCTGTCGTCCATTGAAGTGAGGGTGATGTCCCAAGTGTTGGCGTAGAATTCCTGGAGGTCTTCTGGCAGGCCACTGCCGTCTGGGAAGCGGGTGGCGCGCAGCGACTTTTCGTAGTCCACGCCAAATGCCGATGTCAACTCCAGCACGCTGTGCGGCGTGCGCACCTTTTTGCCGCCGTACCAGGTGCGGTAGGTGACCGGGCCGGCCATGCGCAGCGCAGCGGCCGGGTCGGTGCGCGGCGGGTTTTTTGCGTCGCCCGCGTGGTGGATGACGGTGAGGAAGCGGACGTCGTTATCCGCATACGGCCCGTAGGAGATCGCTGTTTCGGTGACCTTGTCACCGTCTTTATCGGCAAACCGCACGCCGTTGAGCGCATCCGATACCTGCCGCCGAGCCTTGGTGAGCGGGTCGTTGGCGCGCGGCGGTGCCACGAAAATCTCCACTTGGGCGTCTGGGCGCCCGGGCTGGGTGGCCTCCAAAAAGTCATAGGTGCCGGCTGCGCGCACCATGCGGCCAAGGGCGTTGCCCAGGATGACGCGTTCGCGGGCGCGCTGCCAGGCCTCAATGACAGTGGGCGGCCCAGTGCGCTCGCCTGGGTCGATGCTGGCTGTCCAGGGCTCGACGTTACTCGACAAACGCAGGCCGCGCACCAGCCCGCTGGCGGCCTCGGCCGCAACAGAAACCTGTATGAGCGTGCTGGCCGCCCCCAACTCTATGAACTCAGCAACCCGGGCGCGGGCGGTTCGTGGATCAGGCTCGGCCGCCTGGGGATAGAGATACGCTTCCGGTGGCGCCGCTGGCCGCAAAACGTACGCGCCCACAGTTTCAGAAAGTGGCAAACCAGCCATCTGCACCTCCGTTATTTCATATTCTGATAATAACTAAATCCGTACAGCGCGGAACAACAAAATATCACAACGTTGCAGAGATAAATATCACGTTGACAACACCTGCTTGGACTTGGCAGAGGCGCAGGAGCAAACAATAGCGTGCGGATGGTATACTAGAGCGCATGCGCCTCCGTTCCAACCGCGACCAAGGCATTAGCCGCGCTGTCCACCGTCTGTTCCGGGATGCAACGCTGGCCGATGCGCCCGGCCTGGTTATCTGCCTGGCGACGCGCATCCCAGCACTCGTGTTATTCAACGTCCTCATCCCGCTACAGGTCGCATATGGCGTGCAGGCCATTGTGACGCGCCACTTTAGCCAGGTGCCGCACTATGTGTTACTGGTGTTGCTGTGTGCGGCAGGTTACGCAGTGCTTTGGTCTATTGGCGGCTTCACCATCTCCCGTAATGGCGTGCGGGGCTCGTCGTATGTCCAGCGCACGGTGTTTTCTAATTTTCTGCAGAAAGACTACGATTTTTACAGCAACACGTACTTTGGCGCACTTGGGTCGCAAGCTGTCCAGCTGCGCAGTGTGTACAGCGAATACAGCCAGATATTTTTGTTGGGCGGCCCATCGCAGGCGGTCACGATAGTGGCCGGGATCGGTGTGGTGGCTTGGAAATCGCCCATATTAGCGCTCGTGACGCTGCTGTGTATGGCGGCCGTCCTTGGCTTTACGGTCACAATGAGCGCCTGGCGGCTGCGGCTGCGCCGGCAGCTCAGTGAAGCCAACAGCGACTTGGCAGGCCAGATCGGCGACACGCTTAGCCACGCCCCAACCGTCAAGAGTTTTGCCAGCGACGACTACGAAGAAACTCGCCTAGACACGACGCTCGCCGCATGGGCAAAGGTGCAGTACCGCACGTGGATGTCGTCCATCCCGGCAGACGACGGGCGGATGCTGCTGGCGGCTATTGCCACGGGCGTGTTACTCCTTATGGCGGCGCGCATGTACCAGCACGGCACCATTTCCATAGCCATCGTGGCCTTGGTGCAGCTGTATGTCATCCGCATGATCGCCGCTACGCAAGCCATCGCCGACCTTATCAAACAATACGAGAATGTTATGGGCGCCGCCTATTCCACCATGAAAACCATGTTAGTGGAACCTACGGTGCTTGACCCGGCCGCGCCCAAGCGTCTGCCCAAAAATAGCCTGAAGATTAGCTTTAAAGACCTCACGTACACTTACGACGACGCCACCGCACACGCCACGGCCGTGGCCGGGTTCAACCTGGAAATTACGCCGGGCGAGAAGATTGGCCTGGTGGGCTACTCTGGCAGCGGCAAAACCACGCTCACCAAATTGCTGCTCAGGTTTATGGACGCCACGGGCGGCAGCATCCGTATTGGCGGGGTGGACATCCGGGACGTACGCCAGCGCGAGCTGCGCCAGGCCATTGCCTACGTGCCGCAAGAGCCGCTGCTGTTCCACCGCAGCATCAACGAGAATATCGCCTACGGCCGCCCATCGGCATCTGCCAAAGAGGTTAAGGAGGCCGCCAAACTAGCTTACGTTGACGAGTTCGTAGACAACCTGCCGCACCAGTACCAAACAGAGGTGGGAGAGCGCGGCGTAAAGCTTTCCGGCGGACAAAGGCAGCGCGTGGCCATTGCCCGCGCCATCTTAAAAGACGCGCCCATCCTGGTGCTCGACGAAGCCACCTCCGCCCTGGACAGCCGCAGCGAGAAGTTCATCCAGCAGGCGCTATGGCGGCTCATGAAGGGCCGCACCGCACTGGTGGTGGCGCACCGGCTCAGCACCATCCAGCGCATGGACCGCATCGTGGTCATGGATAAGGGGCGGGTGGTACAAATAGGTACGCACAACGAGCTGCTCAAGGATAAAAAAGGCATTTACGCCACGCTGTGGGCGCACCAAAGCGGCGGCTACATGGGCGTGCCAGACAAGCGCGGCGCAGTAAACGAAAACGCAAGCTAAAACTTGCGTTTGTATAGCTACCCCTTGGCCGTGTATACTGTGTGCAAGAATTCAAAAGAGGTGAATCGAGCATCATGAACTGGGGAATTATTGTGAAGTCGCTGGGCCACAAAGATATGCGCAAGCGTATTCTGGCCGTCTTGGGTATCTTGTTGGTCTTCCGCATCATGGCGCACATCCCGGTGCCGCTGGCCGACCCGGAAACGCTCAAGCAAGTGCTGCAAAACTTGTTTTCATCTTCCGGGACACCGCAGCTGCTCAGTTTCCTTAACGTGCTGTCCGGTGGCGCGCTGGCCAACTTCTCTATTATGATTGCCGGCATGGGGCCGTACATTAACGCCTCCATTATTATGCAGCTGCTCACCAAGGCTATCCCCAAGCTAGAGGCGCTCCGCAAAGAGGGCGAGTACGGCCAGCGCAAAATCAACCAGTACACCCGCATCCTAACGTTCCCGCTGGCCATTTTGCAGTCTATTGGTGCCATTTACTTGGTGCGCCAGACGGCGTCGCAAATTGGCGGCATTGGGGACATTACCGCGCATAGCTCCATCTGGCAATGGGGGCTCATGGTGGCTGCGCTCACCGGCGGCTCTATGCTGCTAATGTGGCTGGGCGAGCTGATTACTGAGCGCAGCATCGGCAACGGCATCTCGCTGGTCATTACCGTGGGCATTGTGAGCGGCTTGCCGGCCACCATCGTCACCATCTATCAAATGGTCTTCAATAAAACGAGCACCTGGCAGCTGTTTGGGCATAAGCTGCACGTCAGCGCCAAGGGTGCGCTCTACGCGCTGGTTATAGCTGTGGCGGTGGTTGTGGTGACCTGGCTGGTGGTAAAACTCAACGAAGCCGCCCGGCGCATCACCGTCAATTACGCCAAACGCGTGCAGGGGAACCGGACATATGGCGGCGTCACCACCATGCTGCCGGTGAAGCTTATTAGCGCTGGTGTGGTGCCCATTATCTTTGCCGTGGCGTTCCTGAGCGTGCCGGGTTTTGTGGGGCAACTGCTCACCAGCGCGCATAACCCGCACTGGGCACATTTGGGCAGCAACCTGGTGAAGTGGTTTACCGCACCTACGGCCAACTCGTTTGTAGCTGGCGACGCGCACGCCTACATTTACCCGGCGGCGTACTTCCTGCTGGTGTTCGTCTTCACGTTCTTCTATACCAGTGTGACGTTTAACAGCAAAGAGATTGCCGAAAATTTGCAGAAGCAAGGCGGCTTTATAGAGGGCGTGCGCTCCGGCACGCAAACAGAGAAGCATCTCAGCAAGATCGTGAACCGCCTGACGCTGTTTGGGGCGTTCTCCTTGGGGCTGTTGGCGCTGGGGCCAATTATCGCCCAGATTTTCCTGCCCAATGCCAACGTCGCCATTGGCGGCACCAGCGTGCTCATCTTGGTGTCGGTGTCTTTGGAGACGCTGCGCGCCGTGGAATCCCGCGCCCTAATGGTCACGTACGACCAATACGCCCAGCCAGATTTCTTCCACGAAATGGAAGAGCAGGACATCCAAAACAGCAAAAAGCGCCGCTTTAGCTTGTTGCCGTTCCGGCGCGGCAAGGGCAAGGACAAAGCCGCAAAATAGCCCGTTAGCCGCCAGCTGGCGGTACAGGTTGCCCGGTGGGCGCGGCAGGCGGTGCGCTGGGCGCAATAGGCAGGGGTTCATCTGGTGAAATGCCGCGTGACTGCGCCGGGTTAATGGACAACGTCCCGATGAGGCCGGTGGCGCGTCCGTCGGGCCCGCGCAAAATCGACGCCCGGTCGCGCACAAATACATACGCGCCATCGCCGCCGCGGAAGCGGTAATTCACGGTCCATCCGGGCGCCTTGGGGTCGTCAAGTTTGTCCATGGCCTGGTTCAAGATCATGGCGTCGTCCGGATGGATGTGCCCGACCCACCATTCCAGGCGGTCAAGCGGCTCGGTGCGCGGGAATCCCAGCAGTGAATAAAGCGTATCGTTCCACTTCAGCTCGCCGCTGTCCAGGTTGAATTCGTACATGATGCCGGCGTTGGCCGCCGCTGTCTGCGCGCCGGAAGCGGCGTCGATTTCCCCTTGTGCCATATCCTCCATAATACCAGAAAGCGCCTGCGGCTTGGCAGGGCGGCACTGCATTGCGTACAATATACGTATGCAAAACCACGTATACCTGGACGATGGCGGCATCATCGTCATCGACACCCACGGGCCGCAAGACGAAGCATCCATAGAGTCCATGGGGCACGAGATAGAGGCGCTTATTACGGAACAGCGCAAGCTGGGCAAGCCGGCGCTCATCCTGGATAGCCTCTTGGATTTGGGGCCGGTGGGGCCGGACGGCCGCAAACTGGTGGTGCAGCTGGCCAAAACCCTGGACTACGACCGCGCCGTCATGGTAGGCAAAGGCGGCCTCATGCGCTTTGGCACCAACCTCATGCTGCGCGCCACTGGCCGCAGCCACAACGTGCGCTACTATGACAACGAACAGGAAGCGCGCAGCTGGCTCAAGGCCTACAAACCCGGCGCCTGAACCCCGGCCAGCCGCTAGCGCGGCCAGCGCCCAGCCTTGGCCGCACCAGGCCACCTCTTTTTAGGTGTTGTAATTGTCTCCTCCACCTGATATAATTTCAACTTAGTTATATCTTATGGCCAGCAATAAGCAAGTTATCGAGTTGACGGGGACGATTATTGAGACCTTACCAGGCACTCAATTTCGTGTCGAACTTGAGAACGGCCACCAGATTATAGCCCACGTCGCCGGTAAGATGCGGAAACACTACATTCGCATCGTGCCAGGAGACAGCGTTACGGTCGAGTTGACCCCTTACGATCTCACGAAGGGCAGAATCACCTACCGCAAAAGCTAGCCCCCACACGGGCTAGCCCTTCACAAAATAAAGCAGTGTGTTGTGCACCCTGAAAGGAGCATGATCCGCATGAAAGTGCGTGCAAGTGTCAAAAAAATGAGCGACGACGACATCATCCGTTGGCGCAAAGGCAAAAAGCGTGGCAGCAAAGCCAAGCTATATGTCCTCAACAAGTTAAAACCTAAGCACAAGCAGAGGCAGGGTTAAGTATGGCGCGTATTAGTGGTGTCACCATCCCGACCGACAAGCAAGTGTGGGTTGCTTTGACGTATGTCTACGGCATTGGCCCTAAGAGCAGCGCCGACATCCTGGCCGCCGCCAAGGTTGAGCCGACCGTGCGCGTCAAAGACCTCACCGATGCCGAAGTTGGCCGCATCCAAGAAATCATCAACGAAAAGTACACCGTGGAAGGCGAGTTGCAGCGCATTGTAGTGGGCAACATCAAGCGCCTGAAGGACATTGGCTCCTACCGCGGGCTGCGCCACAAGAACAACTTGCCGTCGCGCGGCCAGCGCACCAAGACCAACGCCCGCACCCGCCGCGGCCGCAAGGTTACGGTTGGCGGTACGGCTAAGAAGGTGGCGTCGAAGACCTAGGTCTAAGACGACAATGACGAGGATATAGATATGGCAGAAAATACTTCCGCAAACACCGCCCCTAAGAAAAAGAAGGCCAAGCGCAGCGTCCCTGCTGGGCAGGTCCACATTCTAGCGACGTTCAACAACACGATCATCACCTTTACTGACACGCATGGTGCTGTGCTGACCGCAGCCAGCGCTGGCGCGTTGGGCTTCCGCGGCTCCAAGAAAGGCACGGCTTACGCCGCCCAAGTTGCCGCCGAAAAAGCTGGCAACGCCGCCAAGCAGCAACACGGCCTCAGCAAAGTCGACGTCTTTTTGAAGGGCGTTGGCCTGGGCCGCGACGCCGCAGTGCGCACGCTACAAAACCTGAACATGCAAGTAGAAACGATCACTGACGTAACCGGTGTGCCGCACGGTGGTGTGCGCCCACGCAAGGCACGAAGGGTCTAGGTAGGATACAAATATGGCACGAGATACTCATTCCATTGTAAAAATGTCCCGCCGTGAAGGCTACGCGCTGCACCCCAAGGCCCACAAAGCTTTGGTGAAGCGCCCCACACCTCCGGGACAACACGGCAACTCACGGGGCGGCATGCGCAGGCAAACCAGCCAGTACGCGCTGCAATTGCGCGAAAAGCAAAAGGTCAAGCGCTTGTACGGCCTGCTGGAGAAGCAATTCTCTAACCTCATGAAGGAAGCCAACCGCAAGCAAGGCCAGTCCGGCGAAGTGCTCCTGCAGCTGCTTGAGCAGCGCCTGGACAACGCCGTGTACCGCGCCGGGTTCGCGGTGAGCCGCCGCGCTGCCCGCCAGCTGGTGACCCACGGCCACTTTATGCTCAACGGCGTCCGCGTGGACGTGCCGAGCATCCGCGTCAAAGCCGGCGACGAGCTGGTTGTCCGCGACCACAGCAAGGCCAGCGAATACTTCAAGAAACTCGACGACACCAGCCCCGCCCCCTCAACCACCCCTGAATGGCTGAAAGTCGACCGCAAGAAATTCGCCTTCAAGGTCAGCACCGAGCCGACCCGCGCTGACGCCGAGCCCGACCTCAACGAACAATTAATCGTAGAATACTACTCACGCTAAGGAGGCTGTGTTATATGTCAAAAACGATTCACACACCAGGGTTAGTGCAAGTAGACGACCACAGCGCCACCAGCGCCACCTTTGTCGTCGAGCCGCTGCACAGCGGCTACGGCATGACGCTCGGTAACTCGCTCCGCCGCGTGCTGCTTTCCAGCATCTCCGGTGCCGCCGTCACCAGCTTTAAAATCGATGGCGTGACCCACGAGTTCACCACCGTCAAGGGCGTGAAGGAAGATGTCGTGGACATCATGTTGCACCTCAAGGCTGTGCGCTTCCGCGTGTATGGCGACGAGCCGCAAACCGTGCGCATTGTCAAAAAAGGCAAGGGCGTGGTCACTGCCAAAGACATCCAAGTGAACGCCGACGTTGAAGTAGTCAACGCCGACCAAGTCATCGCCACCATTGACGACGCCAAGGGCGAATTCATTATGGATCTCGTGGTAGAGACCGGCCGCGGTTACCGCACCGTTGAAGAAGGCACGGCCAAGAAGGCCAGCGACTACGTTGCCCTCGACGCCATCTTTAGCCCGGTACTGCGCGTCCGCTACAAGGTGGAGAACACCCGCGTTGGCCAAATGACCGACCTTGACAAGCTGCTAATCACCATCGACACCGACGGTACCATCAGCCCGCGCGACGCCTTTGAAGAAGCGGCCGCTATCCTGGTTAACCAATACACGGCGCTGGCCGGCAAGACCCGCGTGGAAGCTGCCGAGGCCATGGGCACCGGCACTCCCGCCACCGCCGCCCGCCTGAGCGACGACAGCGGTGACGAGCCAGCCGCGCTCAACACCCCCATCGAGGACCTCAACCTGAGCGCCCGCACCACCAACGCCCTCGTGAACAACGACATCCACACCATCAAAGACTTATTTTCTTTGAGCGATGCCGAGCTGCGCGACCTCAAGGGTTTTGGCAGCAAAGCGCTTGACGAAGTCAAGGAAAAGTTAGCGGAGCTGGAGTTGTAGCATGCACCGTCACAATTACCAAGGACGTAAATTCCACCGCGAGCGCGACCAACGCCGCGCGCTGCTGAAGGGCCTGGCCGACAGCCTCGTGAAGTACGAGAGCATCGAAACCACGCTGCCCAAAGCCAAGGAAATCGTCCCTTACACCGAAAAACTGATCACCAAAGCCAAGAAGGGCGACCTGCACAACCGCCGCCAGGTCATCGCCGACCTGCAAACGGTTGCCAGCGCACACAAGCTGGTAGACGAAATCGCCCCCAAGCTTGCTGGGCGCGTGAGCGGCCACTTGCGCATCGAGAAGACCCGTTTGCGCCGCGGTGACAACACCCAGATGGCCCGCGTCAGCTTTGTTGACAACTTGAAGGAAGCGCCGGTAGCCAAGGTTGCCGCCGCAAAGGCCCCCAAGGCCGCCGAAGCGAAACCAGCCGCCGCGGCCAAAGCCGCCATTAAAACTCCTGCTAAAACACCGGCCAAAAAGCCGGCCGCCAAGAAGGAGACCAAGTAATGAAAACTTTTAGCGCCAAGCCCAGCGACGTAACCCGCAAGTGGTACGTGGTGGACGCCAGCGAAGCCCCGTTGGGCCGCGTGGCTACCAAAATCGCCACGTTGCTCACCGGCAAAGGTAAGCCCACGTTTACGCACCACATCGACACCGGCGACTACGTGGTAGTCATTAATGCCGCCAATGTGGTCATGACTGGCAACAAAATGGACACCAAAATGTACTACAAGCACAGTGGCTTCCCGGGCGGGCTCACCGAGCTCACCATGCGCGAGAAGCTGGAGCGCGACCCCACCGCGGCCGTTTTCCAAGCGGTGCGCGGCATGCTGCCGGTCAACAAGCTGCGCGATGCGCGCCTGGACCGCCTGAAGATTTACGCCGGGGGCGAGCACAACCACGAAGCCCAAAAGCCGGAGGCAATCTCTGTAAAGCCGTCGGCCGCCAACCAACAAAAGAAGGACAAATAATATGGCAACGAAGAACGACTACTTCTACGCCCTCGGCCGCCGCAAAAGCGCCACGGCCCGCGTCCGCATTAAGGGCGGCAAGGGGACTATTACCGTCAACGGTAAGCCAGCCGAAGAGTATTTCGCCGGCAGCGCCAACCTGTTAAACGAGCTTAACAAGCCGTTTGCCACGCTCGAGCAAGAGAACAAGTTTGACATCACCGTCCGCGTGGACGGCGGTGGCCACGTTGGCCAAGTAGAGGCCATCCGCCTCGGCATTGCCAAGGCCATGGTGGCTATGAACGAAGACCTCAAGAGCACGCTGAAGCGCGCAGGCCAGCTCAGCCGCGACCCGCGTGAGCGTGAGCGCAAGAAGTTTGGCCTCAAGGGCGCCCGTAAGCAACGCCAGTTCACTAAACGTTAGCATCCACGGCCAAGATGAGTTGGGAACTCACCGTTGTCCCGGACACCTATCCCGCGCTCAACTACGCCGGTATAGTTATCCCTGGCGAGGGATGTGCGCCACCTCCAGCACGGCAATTAGCCGTGCTGCGTGCGTATTCTACGGGCAACAACCGTCCAGAGGCCATAGCCACTGAGCTGTCGCTGCACGGCGGCCTGCCGGATTTTACCCCGGACGAAGCGCGCGAAGGCCTCCGTGCCGCGACCGATTTTTACGGTTCAGCCGGCCCGGCGCAGGCAGTGTGCGCCGCTATTGAGCAGCACGGCCATCTCTCTGTCCAACCAGACAGCCCCGACGTGGCACGGTCGTGGGATGAGCGCGCCGCGCCGAGGGCGGTGCGCACTGCGCTTACATATATAGCCGATGGGCAAGAGGCTATCCTAAACAGTAGTCTGGAGGACGCGCTGCTTGGATTTTTTGGTGCCAACGGCCTAGGTGCCGCGGTGCGGCGCGCCCATGAGCTCGGCTACCGCAAAGTGCCTCCCCGCCGCGCAGTCTTCGCCCTCCCGCCGCAGCAGAACGGTAGGCAGCCCGATGACATGTTGAGCCCGGACGAGAGAATGCTCCTCCAAGCACACCTCACCCAGACATCGACAGATAGGACGGTGGATGCCTTAAGCGCCATGCCCGGCGCCCCGGCGCCCACGCGCGACCAGCTCAAGAGGTTGTTGGCTATGCCGCGGTCGGCGGAAAGGTTCGACGCCGGGGACATCACGGAGCTTATCACAAAGGCGTATGTGGTGGGCGCGCTTAAAATAGAACCAAACGCTGGGCTAGAAGTAGATGAGGGGCTGCGCACAGCCCACCGGCTGCGCATACTGGCCAACGCGGCATGCGGCTTAACTAACGGCCAGATTGCGCGCAGGGTGGGCCTTACTTTCGATGCGGTTAAATCAAGCATCAGCAGCGGTATGAAAATGCTCGGGATCGAAAGGCGCAACCGCCTGATGCCTGCGGGACTCAGGGCGGGGATATTTGTGGTAGGGAGGTTCGCTAAACAATGACGCCGCAAACCTTCCCACCATTCCGCGCCCCAGGCCATGAGATTATCGTCGTCCCTGATACAGCGCCGTCGCTACGCCAGGCCGGGCTTGTTGTACCCGGCAGCGAGTACCCCCAGCCTCCGGCCAACCAGCTTGCGGTGCTGGATGCATACTCGCGGGACAATAACACGCCTGCAGAGATAGTTCGATACTTGGCAACCCGTGGACTGCAACTTAGTGTCGGGGACGTGGCCGCAGGACTGAAAGGTGTGAAAGAGGTCTACGGCGTAGGCACTCTTGCACAGGCCGTCCACGCCGCCATCGGCCGGACGGGGCACCTAAAAACCCCTATCCCTACTGACCGCCCCGCATGGCAGACAAAGGATGCGCCTGGGGAAGTGCAGCGGACACTAACGGACATTTTGGGCGGGAGCCGGGCAGACTACAAGGCAGCCCGTCTTAGGGACGCCCAGGATTTTTTGGGCGCCAGCGGCCTGGGCGCGCTCATACGCGCTGCGCACGAACAAGGTTATATAGCGCCAGTGCCCAGGCGCATGGTCTTTGCGCTGCATGGGCAGCCCACACGCATGCCACGCCTGGATGAAGAGGACCTCATCATACTGGATGCGCGGCAACGGTTGCCAGACCACGCGGCAGTGGCACGCGATATGAGCGCAACGCTGGGGCGTTGCATAAGCGAGGGAGACGCCAGGGTATGGATACGCAAACTGCGGCGTAGATTGGGCGTGGACACTACTGCCGCACTTGTTACAAAAGCTGCAATATTAGGGGCGGTAGCGATGCCAGACTCCCCAAAGTCACCCCTGCACATGCCGCCCAGGCGCCTGCATGTGGTTGCTGATGCGGCGGGCGGCCTCACGAACCTGGAGATTGCGAAGAGGCATCGCCTAAGTGAGGCCACCGTCAGCACCCACATAAGGCAAGCTTTTTTGGGGCTAGAGATCCATTCGCGCGAACAGGCTTTCCATGCCGGCCTAGAATTTGGGGTGTTTGTAGTTGGACAATCTGTACGGCGTGCGCTACAATAGGCCAATTATGACCCTAGCACGCACCGACATCTTCTGCTGGCAAGCCTACACTACTGTGGCGGCCTGCTCTGTGTGCTCGTAATTTGTCCGGCGTTCCGGATCCTATCATACCGAAGAGGCCGTCACCGAGGCGGTCTTTTACTATATCTATATAAGGAGTTGTGTATGAAAGTAATCCAAAAACTAGTGGCTGATCCACACGCCTACCTAGAAAGCGCAGGGCGCAACGACCGGGCAAGCTTGGCTGTCGCCCTTCAGGAGGGCGGCCAGGGCACCGTTATACGGGCCTGCCTTTGGCGCGGTTGCTGCTGACTGCATGCCGCTCAGGGCGCTGGGCTATCTGACCAGCGCAGTGCATGTTGCGCAGGCCTACTTACCATATGCCCAGGTGCAGATGGTGCATACACTGCACACTGCCGAACGCGTCAACCAAGTTGACCTACGCCGTGCCCGACAGGTAGCGGAGCAATTTGCGGAGCTGGGCGGCGCACTCCTAATGGCGTGCGGCATGAGCCAAGACCGGGTCACCTTTTTGACCGACCCGGCCGAAGCGGCCCAAATCGATACTGCTGGCGTTGAAGCTGTACTGGAGCAACTGCCGGCTGCTGCGCGCGACAAATTGCTCGCCTCTGGCGCCCGCCGCGGCAGCGATGTCGTGCC
The DNA here is from genome assembly GCA_035479375.1 of Saccharimonadales bacterium (SeqCode). Taxonomy (GTDB): domain Bacteria; phylum Patescibacteriota; class Saccharimonadia; order Saccharimonadales; family UBA4665; genus PMNU01. The sequence goes on from DATIIT010000007.1 coordinate 37,006, forward strand.
GTATGTGGCAGCGCACCTACAGATGCACGACTCGGTTGCGGAGCTACCGCCTTTGCGGCAGGACGACGCGGCGCCCGTTTTCCCCAGGCGCATCATTAGCCTAGGGGCACAGAGCGAGCGGCCGTTCTACTTGGCGCGCATGGCATGCCGTACGCAGGGCGTAGCTATCCCTGGCCAAGTAGCAGATACCGCGCAGTTTTTCACCAAGCACGTCATACCGCCATACCAGCCCACGGCGCATGGTAGCGAGCCGCCACTATCTGACGCTACACTAACGGCACTCCTTAGCGGGCAGCTTGATGCGGCACCAGAAAATCTCAGTGTCGCCAGGGACCTTGCCTATTTGCAAGCGTTTGCCGCGCAAGGTGCACAGGAGGTTGCCGCACATGCGTAAGCCAATTGTCATCCTAGGCGGGATGGGGCCGCAGGCCTCCATCCGGTTCCAGCAGTTACTTATTGAAAAGTCGATGGCGTTCCATAGTGGTGATAATGACCAGTTCCCCTACATTGTACATCTCTCCATTCCAGTTACCGATTTTATAAGCGGCGAGTCAGCCAGGCACGCCGCCGCGCAAACACTAAACCAGCTTGCCCCGCTCGTCAAGGCTTTACATCCCGGGCAAGTTGCGTTAGCGTGTAACACGGCGCATTTGCTGGCAACAGAGGTCGAAATGTTGCAGCAGCCGCCGTTTGTATCAATGCTGGAGGTTGTAGCCCAAAAAATACAGCAGGATAACCGAAAAACCATTGGCCTTATGGCCTCGCCAACCACAATCCGCACGCGCTTGTATACAAACATACTTGCCGGGCTTGGGGTGCGCGTGCTCGAGCCCACTGCCGCCCAGCAAGCGGCACTGGAGGCTGCCATACGGGCTGTCATTGCCCGCACTGCCGGCCAGCAAGAGCAGGCCACGCTCACCGCAGTTGGCCAGTCGCTGGCGGCGCGCGGCGCAGAGGCGCTATTACTTGGCTGCACCGAGCTGCCGCTTTTGTTCAATATGGCAGACGCCCTAGTTCCTACCTACGACTGCCTAGATATGTACGCCGAGGAGCTTATCGGCACAGAATACAGCCAACTTGCACACTAGGCCGCCGGCGCTTATGATAATGAAAATGGATACTGCGCCCCAACCACCCCAGCCAGCGCCCTTTGCGCCGCCGGCGCCGCCTTCGCCCATCAAGCCCGTCCCAGCTCCGGAGACAGGGCGCCAGTTGCTAGATAAGATCAACTACCTCGTCTCACTCATTTCTGACCCGAAGGGGATCGACGTTTTGCTGGACACAGTGCGCATAACCATGGCGCAGTGGGACGGCGAATCGCCATTGCCGCAAAAAGACCGCGAGGCGCTGGAAAAAGTCATTGTGGAGCTCAAGCTGTACTTGGTGCGCAATGACCCGATCCGTGATTTCACCCTGGCGTCGCTGGAGGACCGCCTGCACGCCAAGCTTGAGGCCGCAGCACCAGAGAGCGAGTCCAGCCTCGGTTTCCTCATAGCGGTGGTGGCGTCCGTGCTTGGCGGAACGCTTGTGGCCACCGTGCTGCCACTTGGCTCGCTCTATGTATGGGCGGTGAGCGCCGCCATTATCAGTATGTTGTTCATGACCATCCTAAACACCTGGTTTTACCTGACATCGCTCAGTAACTTTAAGGTGGAGCTCAGACACGTCTTCGGATATTTGTGCATGGGCAGTATCGGGGTTGGCCTGCAGTTTGTGAGCTTCGTCTTCATTACCCTCACACACCGCGACATGCAGCCGCTCCACAAATACGGCGGCCTCACTATTTATGCCACGCTGGCGCTAGTTGTCATATATCTTGGCCTACGGAAATATGCGCGGCTGCTCCAGCTGCGCAGCAGCGCGGCCTCGCTGTGGTGGCTCGGGATTTGCGGTGCGCTGGGCATAGGGGCGGCCTCGCTAACGGCCTCCATCAGGGGTTCGGCGCAGCCCGGGTACTATATTTTCTCACTCACCAGCTTAATGACACTGGGCGCCGTAGCGCTGCTGGCCATGTTTATGGCGCGCACCATCAGCCGCAACGTCACCGCCACCTATGCCCGGTCCATGCGCGAGTTGATGTGGTTCTGCGCAGGCGTGTCCTTTGGCGCGTTTGGCTACACCTGCATTGTGGTGTGGCGCGGCGTGCTCTACGGGCCGGCGCTCGCTACCGCGCTCACCATACTGGCCACCGCGCCAGTGCTGCTCCTGCTGCACTCTGGCTACAGCTTCAAGCGCGAAACGCGCCGCTAACGCACGCAGGAGCAGGCCGCACCAATTTTACCTCTTATATACTGTATAATGGAGTCTACTATGAAACCCGTCATCCTTACCGGCATCCGTGCCAACAACGACCTCACCATTGGCAACTATCTGGGCGCCCTGCTGCCAATGGTAGACATGGCCAAAAACCACGCCGAAGATTATGAGGTCAACCTCATGGTGGCTGACCTGCATAGCTTTATAACGCCTATCGACCATGGCGAGCTGCAGGCGCAAATCCAAAACGGCTTGCGCATATACGCCGCCGCCGGGTTGCCGCTGGACCACCCAAACGTCCGGATATTCCGCCAGAGCTACGTGCCCGCCCACAGCGAGCTGGCCTGGATCTTGGACTGCTTCACCGGTATGGGCGAAATGGGGCGCATGACGCAGTACAAAGACAAGTCCAGCAAGCTCAGCGAAGACCGTATTAACGTCGGGCTGTTCAACTACCCCGTCCTGATGGCCGCCGACGTCCTGCTCTACAACGCCCAATACGTCCCAGTGGGCGAGGACCAAACCCAGCACCTAGAGTTCATGCGTGACATCGCCGAGCGCATAAACAACCAGTTTGGGGACATCTTTACCGTGCCGCTGCCCGTGCCCAAACAGCACGAGTTCTTTGGCAAAGACCAAGGCCTGCGCATCAAAGACTTGGTTGACCCCACGAAGAAAATGAGCAAAAGCGACGAGACCGGCCGCGGCGTCATCTTTATGGGCGACACGCCCGAGGCGGCCGCCAAAAAAATCATGGGCGCCACCACGGACAGCTTTGGCGAAATCAAATTTGATATAAAAGAGCGGCCGGGTATCAGCAACCTGCTGCAAATCTTGGCGCTGCTCTCTGGCCGCCCACAGCCAGAGGTGGCAGCCGAATGGGAAGGCAAAAGCAGCTACGGCGACCTCAAAAAAGCCACGGCCGGCGTGGTCAGCAACTTCCTGCGCGATTTCCAGACTAGGCTCCAGCAGGTAGACAGCCAGGCCATCGCCAGCAAGCTTGAACACAGCGAACAACAGATGAACGATACAGCCAACGCCACGCTCCTGCGTGCCCAGCAAGCCGTAGGGCTGCGGCCAAGGCCGAAGGGCTAGGTCTATGGCAATTTACGTGTCCGAAACGCAGCGCGGGGCGCGCCTCGACTCGTTTGTGGTTGGCGTGCTGCCGCGCCTCAGCCGCGCGTTTGTGCAAAAACTGTGCGACAGCGGCCACATATATGTGAACGATCTCGTGCAGAAGGCCGGCTACAAACTGCGGCCCCAGGACAAAGTCATGGTGGACTACGACCCGGTGGAGTTAGAGCTGGTCCCAGACATCGACATACCCATCTTATATGAGGACGCCGACTGCGTGGCCATGGACAAGCCAGCGGGCGTCCTCACCCACGCCCAGGGCGCCTTTAGCCCGGAAGCAACGGTAGCGACCTTCCTAAGGGAAAGATTGGCCGGCGGCATGGCCGGCGAGCGGGCAGGGGTGGTGCATCGCCTGGACCGGGCAACGAGCGGGGTTATTATTGGTGCCAAAAACCAAGCGGCGCTCAGCTGGCTGCAAAAGCAGTTTGCCCAGCGTAAGGTCAAAAAGACCTACCTGGCGGTGGTGCAGGGCGTGCCCAAAGAGCAGGAGGCAGTCATCGACATGCCCATTGAGCGCAATCCCAAGGCGCCGGCCACCTTCCGCGTGGGGGCAAACGGCAAGCGCTCCATCACGCACTACAAAGTTATAGGCGCGGGCAACGGCCTTAGCCTGCTGGAGCTCCGCCCAGAGACCGGCCGCACCCACCAGCTGCGCGTACACCTGCAAAAGATTGGCCACCCCATTGTGGGCGACCCCTTGTACGGCGATGGCGCGTTTGGCGACCGGCTGTTCCTGCACGCCCTCAGCCTGGAAATCACCCTGCCAAGCCGGGAGCGCAAAACGTTTACGGCGCCGCTGCCGCCAGAATTCGAGGCCAAAATCCGTGCCTGAGCTTATCTTGCACCCTACAACAGACGCGCAAACCAGCCAGTTCATGGCCAATCCCGCCCACGCCGTGCTCATAACTGGGCCGGATGGCATTGGCAAGGCGGCGCTTGCCGGGCATATGGTGGCGGCCTTACTGGGCATTCCCGACCTGGCCAGCTATCCGCACTTCCTGCGCCTTACCCCGGACGGCACCAGCATCTCTATAGACAAAATCCGCGAACTGCAGAAGTTTTTGCAGCTGAAGACGGCCGGCGCCCGCCCATTGCGCCGCGCGGTCATTATTGAGCACGCCAGCGCGCTGACTACCGAAGCCCAAAACGCCTACCTCAAACTGCTGGAAGAGCCGCCGGCCGACACACTTATGGTGCTCACTGCCAGCAGCCCCCGGGCGCTGCTGCCCACTATTTTGTCGCGCCTGCAAACCATCACCGTGCACGCACCCAGCGCTGCCCAGCTGCAACCGCTGCTGCAGGCCTCAGGCAAAGATGAAACCACGCTGCGCCAAGCCTATTTTTTGAGCGGCGGGCTGCCCGGCCTGCTCACCGCCCTCATTTCCAACAGTGCAGATGGGGAAGCGCACCCCTTGTTGGGTGCCGTCACCACCGCCAAGGAACTCTTGCAAAAAGCGCCGTTTGAGCGCCTGGCATACGTGGAAGCGCTCAGCAAGCAAAAGGAAAGCGCCCTGGCCGTGTTAGAGGCCTTGGACCGCATGGCGCAGGCTAGCCTCGGCGCCAGCGCCGCCAAGCAGGACGCGGCGCGGCTCAAACAATGGCACACGATCCGCAAAAATACGCTCCAAGCCCGCCAATCACTAGAGAAGAGCGCCAACACAAAGCTAACCTTGAGCAATTTGTTCTTGCATTTGCCGGGTTAAGATTCATATAATATTCCTAACTATGTTTGAGCTTGCAATCGTTGGGGCGTTCGGCCTCCTCGCCTTCCATAACACCAAAGTGCATGACGACGAATTCCTCGGCGCCAGCCGCAAAATTGGCGACCGTATGGGCAAGCTGTGGGACATCGCCCACCTCAGCATGCGCGAGAACCGCTTGCTGCGCGCCGAAAAAGCTTTGCTCACCATCTTAAAAATAGACGAGCGCAACGCCGCCGCCTACAACCGCCTCGGCATTTTATATGCCAAGCAAAAAGAGTACCGCGACGCCATCGACTGTTTCGAAATCGCCAGCTCCATCGAAGCCACCCCTTCCAGCCTCCACAATTTGGGGCTGATTTATTATGAAACCGAAAACTACGAGAAAGCGGCCATCGCCTTTGAGCAAGCCCTCAAGCTAGAGGACCGCCTGGCCGCGCGCCATGTGGCCTACGCCAAGGTCCAAGAGAAGCTCGGCAACGAAAAACTCATGTTCCAGGCGCTGGAAAAAGCCGTGGAGCTCGAGAACAACAAAGAGACGCTCGGCCTCTTGCAAAAGGCCTACCTGGACCGCGGCATGCAGGCCGAGGCCGACCAACTAGAACAGAGACTCCAAAAACTCATTGTGCCGGCCGGCAAGCCCAAGCGCATGCTGCGCCCCAAACGCGTCGTTGTCTAAAAAGCGAACATTCTTTGCTATACTGGCGGGATGATCTATACATACCCCGGCGCAGAAGGCGGGTCGCAGGGAACTACCGCCATAGATACGCTTGCCGCGATGTATGCCGAGGGGCTCGTGGTACCCAGGGGTACTCACCTTCTGTTTACCATTGAAGCCCTGGGACAGGCTTTTACCAGAGGTGACTTGGGCATGGTCGACCAATCCGCCAAGAGGGACTATGTACAAAAAGCGTTTGCCGGCCTCATGGCCGTCGGGCTCATGGAAGTGGAGCGCGGCCCGAGGCTGGATACAAACAACCACCCCATAAGCACGTACAGCCTAACACCTGAATTCCCTGGTGTGATTGCGGATTATAACGACACGTACTTGTCTATTCTAAGCGACGTGCTCGATGAAGATCCAGAGGCAGTGGAGCATAACATGCTAGCTGCCTTAAGTGGTGGCTACCGCCTCGTCGACGTGCCGCTTTCCCGGGTACCGCGTACGATCAGCGATAGAAGCAAGAATATTGGTGAGGGCGGCGTTGTACGCAGGGCATTGGCCGGCCTGGCAACCTTCCATGGCCTGGAGGAGGCTGTAGCAAATGTAATTACCGAGCAGGTAATCAAAGCGCACGACACAATCTACCCCTACGGTTCGCGCAGCAGAGCCAACGCCCGCAAGCACACTGGGCAAGAAGACGAGCAATAAATGAGCGAGCACCAGACCCAGGCAAACGAGCTATATGACGGCCCAAAAATTAGTTTTGCCGGGCTGCTCGCCGCCATGCGACGCAGCAGTGTGCCGACGAGGGTGGGCATCGACGTACTCTTTAATGTAGCACGGCGTGACAGCAAGCAACATATTACCTCGGTTGACCTGCGGCAGGGGCCGCCCGCTATCGTTGCGCAATATAGTTTCTATGCCTTAAATGGGTTGGAAAGATGTGGCGCCATCCGCTATGATGAAGAGCGGTCGCTGAGGCATGGGTCATTGGGCCTCTATACGCCCTTGCACTCGCTGACCCGTGCCAGCCAGGGGCTCATTACTTGCTACCGTAAAGTGTTGGCGGAGTCACTGGGCGGCGATAGCGATAGGGCGGCAAGATTCGTTGATGCCCACACCTATTCACGCACGTTGGCTGCCACCCGCTCGCCGAAGGTAGGCTACGCCATACCGAGTGGCAGTAAAGCGCACCAAACTTCTGACCCTGATTGCTTACTGTGTCCACTTTTGCTACAATCACATCTGTTACGCCGATGTAGCTCAGTGGCCAGAGCGGCTGTTTTGTAAACAGCGGGTCGTGGGTTCGACTCCCTCCATCGGCTCCACTTTTTTTGCGATTCTGAGCGCCCGTCCACAATCCATCTTCCGTCTGCGCCATAAAAATGGTAAAATGGCATCTGTTGCAGGGATAGTGAAGCGGTCAAACACGGGTGACTGTAAATCATCTGGCTCAGCCTTCGGGGGTTCGAATCCCTCTCCCTGCACCAATTAAGAAAAATTGGCCGCCGCTGGGCGGCATTTATGTTTGTGAGGACAATATGCCCATCGTACGCTTTCCACTTGCAGAGCGCAGCGGCCTAGCGCTACCGTCTTCGCCGCTTGACCTTAGGGAGTCAGAGCTGGTGCAGCACATTGCCTCGCGCGGGGTGCGGCCGGCCGTGCTTCCGGGAGGCACAAAAATTACACTGGACGGCGGCGCATCCGGCGAGGGCGTGCGGGGCACCTGGACGGTGGAGACTGAGCGAAGCGAGCCGCCCGAATTGGCCGTCGTACGGTTTGAGCCGTACCCGGGCTCTGGCGCAGCGGCGCAGCAGATCAGCATACCTGAACAGTTAGTGGTCTTCTGCAGCGCGATGCCGCAGGCTCCAGGCAGCGATGTGTGGGTTGCGCACGAGGTTGTTGCCGGCCTGACGCCAGGCGGCCTGGAGTACCTCAGCGCCCTAGCCATGCACCGCTCCAGCTAACGGCAAGCGAATCCGCTTGAGAAAATAGGCCTTTTGCGGTAAAATGGTGACTATTGTTGCCGTCTTAGCTCAGGGGTAGAGCACCTCCATGGTAAGGAGGGGGTCCGGGGTTCAAATCCCCGAGACGGCTCCAGAAACTATAAGGGCCACTGCGCCCCATTTTTTATACTATGACAAAACACCTCCGGCCAACTGTGCATTACGAGCACCTGTCATCGCGGGAGACTGACCTATTGAGCCCGGCGCTCTGGGACGGGCGTTCTATTGGCGTTGGCGAAGCGCGGCCCTATAACCCCATTGAACTCACAACGGGAAACATCATGAGGCTGCTTAAAGCATCAGTGGCCGCCGGCTCGGCCATAGGCCGGTCGCTACGGCACCCGCTGCGTTATGGCGCGGCGATTACCTTTGGGTGGGGCGACACCTTTCCGGGCGTTGAGTTTCCCGGCGCGCACGTTGTGCACGACCACGAAATGCTCGCCTCCCGGGGCGACCCGTTTGTCATCGACCCTAACGAGTTCCCGCCAGCGACAGCATTCCCCAACAGGCCAGGGATGCCTGGTGAGCCGTATGAGCTAGTGGAGCCGCACGTGCGCTACCTGCGCGCAGCTGCCACACAAACGGCGATAACCGTGGGGGATGAGCGGCAGCTCGTTATCGTCACTGGCATGGAGCCGGATAGCGGTGCACGCTACACCCAGCAAATCAGCGCCCTGCCCATTAATGACGTCGTGCCGGTAGGGCAGGTCAGCCACTTCGCACTCGGCAACACCGGCTACGAAATGCTGACCCGCACCCGGCAGGTTACGGTGTATCCTGGCTAGCCGCGCGCCGGCTTCACTAAGTGGCAATTTTAACCTATAAATGATATAATATGTAGACATGCCGCAGTTTGTAGGATTATCGTATGCAGATCTAACTCCGGTTGAGGCCGCCCGTTTACACCCCGGTAACTGGGCTGGCCATTTTCCCGGCAGTACCAGTGCCGACGGCAAGCCACGCACCGAATTCACGCCATATCGCCCCGGCATACTCGGCCCGCAAAAGATTATGAGGCGGGCGCTTGCCGCCATTGCCATCGTGGAACGCGCCAAAAAGCACCCAGACCAGTTCACCGTCACCACCTTGCCGCCCGGCATGCGCCTGTTGCCGGGCGAATACCCGGAAAACTCGGCCATCATGCTGGACCACGAAAGGGTGCTCACCCGGGGCAAAAACCCCTACCGGCTCGACACTAGCAGCTTCCCGGCGCACCCCGGGGAACAGGCGGCGTTTAACGGCCAGCCCGTGCACGAACAAGGGCCGCACATGCACTACCGCCGCGGGCTAGTGCCCGTTGTGCCAATGGGCGAAGGGGACAGCCGCCATTTTGTTGCCCCCACCAATATGGAGGCCCGAGCTGGCCTAAATGAATATCCTTGGCAAGTGGGGACAGTGCTGCTTCCATCGGTGGTAGAGATTGGCGCCGTTTACCACGAACTGATGATGACCGGCGGCCACGAGTCAATGTCCCGGGTCAATGCCGCGCAAATCGTTATACCGCGCTAGCCTGGCTGGCAGCATAGGCAGCCGGCCAACACGCCCAGCCGCAACCCGCTGTTTACAAACGGCAACGCATCTGTTAAAATTGAAACAATTAGCGAATAAAGGTTTGTAAAGACATGGCAAAAAAAGGTGATAAGCGCAAATTGGTCGGCCTCGTAAGCGAGGAGTCTGGCGAGCGCATCTACTACACAACCAAGAACACGATGAACACGCCTGAAAAGCTGTCCCTAAAAAAGTACAGCCCCAAGCTGCGCAAGCACGTCGTCTTCACCGAGACCAAGAAAAACCTTGGCCGCAACGAAGTCAAACCCAAGAAATAAGCTGTATACCTGCGCGAAAGGCCGCCTCCCCGGGCGGCTTACTTATTCTATCTTCGCAACATCCAGCGCCGTGTTCACGAACTCGGCATGGCTCCACACCAACGGAGTGACGCCCAACGCCTCGCCGGTATCAGGGTCGAACTGTTCACTTAAGGCGCCGCTGTGCTGGGCGCGGGCCAGCGCCCAATCCAGCAGCTGCGTGGCCTGCGCGTGGTCGCCCAGGGCGTTGTAATACTGCGACACCCACAGGGTGCAGACGATCCACGGGTTGCCTTTATATTGCTGCTTGCTCAAGAAGTAGCCGTCGTGCTCGTCGCGGATGACGCCGCCAACCGGCGATTGGTTCCACAGCCTATTCTTCACGGCCTCCAGGGTGTTCTTCATGCGCGGGTCGTCTAGCGGCAGCTGTGCAAACATGTACGGGCCATACAGGCTGGAAATGTCGAGGATGTCGTCATACTGCAAGCTGCCGTCGTCTTGCAATAGGAAGCCGCGGCGGAAATAGGCGCCTTCCGGCTGGTACAGCGCCTCCAAGCCTTCGCGCATACGCTCGGCGGCTTTTTGCCACTGGGCGGAATCGTCTGGGTGCTGGGCGACCTCGGCCAATTTCACGGCGGTTTCCAGGGCGGCGATCACTGCGCACACCGTGTACGTGCTGGTGGAAAATTTTTGCTCCCAGAGGTCATACGAGGCGTGCGGCAGGCCGGTGGCGTCATCCACAAAGTCGGCCATGAACGAGGCGCAGGGCTCGATGAAGTTGTCGTAAAAGCCCTCCACAAAGGTGGCGTCTTTGCTGGCGTTGTAGTACTCGCCAATCATGAAGACCACCATGGCAGTTTCGTCTTCCTGGATGGCCAGCTCTTTGTGCTTGCCGTGCAGCAGCGGGTGCCAGGTACTGCCAATGGCGCGGTCCGGCTGGTATTTGTGCGCCAGGTAGCCGTCGCGGTGCATGGTGCCGCGGGCGAACTCAAAAAAGCTGCGGGCTTCATCGTAAATACCCAGGCGGATGAGCGGCCAAATGGCGTAGGCGGCGTCGCGCGGCCAGCAGTAACAGTAGTAGTCGCGGCCAAAGTTAAAGATGCTGGAGTCGCCGCTGGCCAAGATGCTGCCGCGGTCGTCGCAGTGCGCCTTAATGACCAACAGGCTTTTTTGGACTTCGGCACGGTATTGCTCTGGGATTTGCTCCAACTTGCGGCGGGCCGGCTCCAACCATTTCTTCCAGGAGTCGCGGGCGCGCTCCAGGCGGTCGTCGATGGAGTAATATTTGATGTGCGTGTGCACCACTTGGGCGTCGGACTGGCTGTCGGCCGCCACTATCCAGTAATCGACGCCAAAAGAGGTGTGCGCCTCCACCTCGCGCCGGAAACGGATGACGCTGTCTACGCCGCCATGCTCCACCGGGTTGTTGCTGAGCTCGCCGTCTTCGGCATCTTTAAAGGTGCCGGCCTTGCCCTCAATGCCGTAGCTGCCCACGGCAAATTGGTCGAAATCGCCGTCGCCGCTAAACCGGCCAGCGGCCAGCAGGCAGCAGCGGCCTTTGTAATCCAGGATGTAGTTGTCGTCTGGCACAAACAGCGCGGTGTCGGCGCGGCCAGCGCGCGAAATTTGGAAGGCCTGGTGCATGAAGACGCGGACGTCGCGCTGGTGGTCGGCTTCGTTAGTGACGTTGAGGCGGCGGATAAAGGCATTATATTCCGGGTCTACAAAATCATTGGCGCGGATAGTGATACCCAACTGCGCCGAGTACATCTTGATGTCGCTCACCAGCGCCGTATCCTCAAAATTGACGCTAATTTGCCAGCTCCCGTCGTCGACCCAGCTAAACGAGCCGTCTACCCACACGCCAATTTTGTGCACCGAGCTGCGCGCATTGGCCAGGTTGTCCAGCCCCACGTAGGGGTAGTAAAAGTCGTGCACCAAACCGTTTTCGTCCAACCCCACAAATAACTGCCCGTTGCTTAAGACTACCGGGCGGCCCATCAGGCGTCCACCCCGTGGTCGCTCAGGCGGAATTTAAGGTCGTGCCAGGCGTTCATGAAGGCTACAAAGGCGTCGTACGGGTTCTCATAGGGGCTGAAATAGGCGTGGATGTCGCCGTCGTTAAACCATTTGGTGCACATATAATAGAAGTGGTCGCTGGTGGTGAGCTTGCGGAAATCTTCGATGAGGTCGAGGTCGCCGGTATCTTTAATTTTTTGCTCCAGGGCGTACAGCGCGTCGATGGCCGAAGCCTGCATGCTGTTGCCAAGCCAGGCAGAGAGGTCGCGCTCGGTGTCTGCCCAGGTGATGGTGTGCGGCACGTCCACACGGTCTACGGGCTCAAACGAGTCCACGGCTTCGGACACGGTCATGAAGGTGTTGCCCGGCGTTTTGAGCCACTCATTGGGCAAGTGCGCCAAGAAGTCGAAGATGCCGGTGGACTCCCACTGGTGCTCGCCAAAGGTCTCGTAGTCCATAAACAGGTCGAAGTTGGTGGCATCGCCGCTGCTGTTGAGCCAGTGGGCAAATTTGTCTGCGGTGAGCGGCCAGCCAGCCCAACTACGGTCGCCAAAGCGGAAGGCGATGTCGTCGCTGAGCTTGTAGTTCTTCATGAGCAGCCGGATGTTGTCGGTGTACGTTGGCTGGTATACGAAGTTGGGTGAGCGCCAGCCCAGCACGCGGTCCCAGCCCTCGGCCAGGATGCCTTTGTAACCGGCTTTGTCTGCCCAGTAGGCGAGGTCGTTGTTGTAGGCCAGCTCGGTGTTGCGGAACACGGTGGGAGTTTGGCCAAAGATGCCGCGGACTTTGTCGGCGTGCATTTTTACCTGCGCCTCAAATTCCTCGCGGGAGTAGAAAAATGCCAGGCTGTGGTGGTAGGTTTCGCCCACAATCTCTACACGGCCAGTCGCGCAGAGATCTTTAAAGGACTGCAATGCTTCCGGCGCCCAGGCCTCCATTTGCTCGATGGCCGTGCCGGTGATACTCAAGGAAAGCTTGAATTCTGGGTGCGCGTTGAGCAATTCCAGCAGCCGCCGGTTGGTGGGGATGTACGATTTTTCGGCAACTTTGTGCATGGTGCGCTCGTTGCTCTCGCGGTCGTCGTACGGGGCGTCGAAATAACGGTGGTCTACGCCGGCGTCAAAGATGGTGTAGTGGCGCACGCGGTACGGCTGGTGGACGTGCAAATACAGCACAATGGCGCGGCTCATACAAATGCCCCTTCCACGTGGCGGCTGTAGATGTTGAGCAGCTTGTCCGCCGCGGCGTTCCAGTTGAGCCGGCCGAATTCCTGGTAGGAGTTGGCGTGCAACGTGTCGCGCAGGGCGTCGTTTTGTACGACGGCGGTGATTTGGTTGGCCATTTCTTTGACATCCCAAAAGTCCACCTTGAGCGCGTTTTTGAGCACCTCGGCCACGCCGGATTGGCGGCTAATGAGCGATGGCGTGCCGTAGCCCACGGCCTCCAGCGCAGTTAGCCCAAACGGCTCCGAGATGGACGGCATTACGAAGAGATCGGCAATGGCGTAGGCGTCGCGCCAGCGCTTGCCGCGCTGGAAACCAGCGAACAGCACGTTACCGGCAATGCCAAGGTCGGCCGCCAGGCTGAGCAGTTCAAAATACTGCTCGCCGCTGCCCACAATGAGGAACAGCGTTTTGGGCTCGCGCAAAACCACTTCACGCGCGGCGTGCAGCAGGTTGGGCAAGCCCTTTTGGACGGTGAGGCGGCTCACCGCCACCACCACGCGGTACCCGCGGGACTTCATGCGCGCCAGGTATTTGTAGGTGTTGTCGCCGTCTAGTGGCTCAAACATGTCTGGGTCGATGCTGTTGTGCACCACCTCTACTTTGTCTTCGGGCACGTTGTAATCTTCGACGATCATGTTCTTGGTGTGCTGGCTAACGGCCACGATGCGGTCGGCCAACATAAAGGAAATGCCCTCAATTTCGCGGCACAGGGGGTTGCCCGGGCCACCGCCGGCGCGGTCGCGCTCTACGGAGTGCACGTGCAGTACAATGGGGCACCGCGCCATTTGCTTGGCGCGCAGCGCCGCCCGGAAGGTGAGCCAGTCGTGGGCGTGCACGATGTCGAACTCGCGCTTAGACACCAGCTGCGCCACAGCCTCTTCGTACATATGCACCTGGGAGTAGATGTCGTGCGTTTCGACGCGGCCGTCCGAGTACACATATTTGTAGCTGTCGTAGGCAATACCGCTCTTTAAAATTTCGGTCACGTCCTGCGGATGGGCAGCCGTGACCGTCATAAAATCTATGCCGTGGTCGGCCAGGTAAGGGAGCACAAACTCAATGTCTGCCCCTTTTCGTGAGAGAGCCTTACAGAGCTGGTAACAAGCTACACCAAGGCCGCCGCTGTTGTGGGGAGGTAGCTCCCACCCAAGCATCAAGATCCGCATATCCCTCTTAGCTCTTCCTATAGATAGTAATCACGCTAAATTATAAGCGGAATGGCGGGCAAGCACAACCGTTTTTTAGTGGAAAAACGAACTGACTTTAGCCGAGCAACCGTATAAGGGCGAGCTCAAACGCGGCCTGCTTGTAGCTGACTTGCTTTTCGGCGGCGCGCTTGAGCATCTGCTTGGTGGCTGGCACCAAAATGTCCTTTAATTGGAGGTTGACTTGCGCCTCCGACCAGTGCTCATTTTTAAGGTTTTGTTGCCACTCAAGGTATGATACTATGACGCCTCCGGCGTTAGCCACAACGTCGGGGAGGACGGCGGTGCCCTTGCCAAGCAACGCTGTTTCAGCCTCTTTGGTGACTGGCCCGTTGGCCAGCTCCACAACGATGCCGGCCCGCACAGCCGCGGCGTTGTCTTTGTGCACGGCGTTTTCCAGGGCCGCCAGCACTAAAATATCGGCCTTCACGCCAGTGATGGCATCGCTCGGCAATTGCTTGGCCTCCAAAAGGCTGGCTGGGTCGGTAACAATGCCGGCGTCAATGCCCGCTTCCTGCAGCCAGGTGTGTTTGCTGTTGGCCACGGCAATGAGTTTAAGGTTGGGGTATTCCTCATGCAGAATTTTGGCAAAGAAGTAGCCGACATTGCCGTAGCCTTGCAGCGCCACGGTGAGCGGCTTGTCTAGCAGCCCCTGCTCCTTGAGGTATTCGGCCAAAACGATGACGCCGCCGCGGCCGGTGGCCGCCTCGCGCCCCTCGGAACCGCCGTTGGCCATGGACTTGCCGGTGAAGCTGCCCGGGTCTTTTTTGCCAGTGGTTTTTTGCAGCTCGTCCACCATCCAGTCCATGATTTTACCATTGGTGTTGACGTCTGGCGCCGGGATGTCGCGCGCCGAGCCGATGTGCGGCGCCAGCTGGCGGGCGTAATCGCGGGACAGCTCCTCTAGCTCGGCTTCGGTGAGCGCACGCGGGTCAACCATGATGCCGCCTTTGCCGCCGCCCAAGGCGAGCCCCACCGCGGCGGTCTTCAGGCTCATTAATGTGGCCAGCGCCCGCACCTCGTCCAAAGAGACATTGGGGTGAAAGCGGATGCCGCCCTTGTGCGGGCCAAGCTTGCTATTGTGCTGCACACGGTAGGCGGGATAGGTTTTGCCGCCGGCGCGCACCTCTAGCACGTGCTCGTGCTCCGGCTCCAAAAAAGCCTCGATCGTCTTGTCGTCATAACCCAATTCTTGGGCGGCCTGGCGGATTGACGCCTGGGCGGTTGCCAGCATGCTATTCATGATTGTCCCTCACTTTGTCATTTTAGTATACGCCGGTCTGGCAAGGGTGGGCGGCCTGAAAAGTACAACAGCCCACTACTATCCTCCGGACGCCCCATTGGGGAACACAATGCGAAGGTGCTTGGCGACTTCTTCCAGATGGTCGCGGAACATGCCCGGCGGCCCGCCGAGCTCGCGGCGCAGCTTCTGCAGCCTAGAAAAGCAGCGCCCAAGGGTAAACATGGGGTCAGCGTCTGGATGCCTCTGGACCTGCGCTACCGCTGCATCTTTAAGTGTGCGCCAGCCTGTGTACCACAGCTGCTCGTCGCGCGCTATGTCGGCAATATCACTCCAGTAGCCAAAGTCATGCGCGGTGTGCTCGCGGTAATCATCTTCCATGGTAAAGTCCTCCTCCTGGCCGTCCCAAAACGCCACCGACCCCCGACTGGCGTTCACGTACAGCTTATAGTAGGGGCGACGCGGGGACAGCACTTGTGGGACGTGCGGCAACCAAAGCCGGGCAGGATGGAGACGGGCATCGCCCTGATGGTGGCGGTCCAGCATATTGTGCGTCTCCAGGTAGCGGTCTGTTGGGTCAAAAGGTTCTTCCATGTAGGCGCGGGCGCTCCAACAGGGGCCCGGCTCATAGTAATTGCTGGCCAGGGCTACAACGCGCGCGTCATCAGTCCAGTCCAAAACCTGGTTCATGTTGGGCAGGTTAGGACTCCGCTCATGCGAAACCTGCTGCGTTATGCTGACGAACGGCAGGCCTGCGGGTGGATGGCTAAAGGCATCGTGGCTGGCGCGGAGATTGTCGGGATGGAGGCGGACCATGTCGGCGTCGTGGTTGGTGAGCATAATGTCACCGTGCGTGCGCCACACTGTCATTTTAAGCGCCAGGTCTGTCACGAATTTGCGCAGCCTGCCGATGCGCAACAGGCCGGTCTCCTCGCCCTCGCAATAGGCAAAGGGGACGCTTGGGTTATGAGCGATAAATGTGTCGAGCACCTCGCGCGTCTGGGCGACATCCCGCTCGTTGGCAAAGGGCGGCCAGTTGTGGCAGCCAACAATCCGCTGCCGCGGCGGGCGGCGCTGGGAGGTATAGCAGTCCAGCGCCCGCCCAACGCCGCGCCACTCCTGATGCGAAACTAACATGCCGACACCAACTTCTGCTCTAGTCATTTCCCGGAAGGCGGGCGTGGAGTGGGCGGCCAGCCTATCGGCTTGGGTGAGCAGGTTGTCGTGGTAGGCCGGAGCCTGGGCAGCTAAATAACCGGCGAAGACTTCATCCAGCAGGGCGCCGTTGGCCACCTCGCCGCCAACACCCCACGGGCCGTAGTGTCCTACTATAGGCTGCCGCTGTCGCTCATTCATAGGCAGCTATTATACTGCGGCAGGACAGATATGGACATTTCCCCCTATGTGCCGTACTATAGAAGCTACTTCAACTGCAACAAAAAGGATTATTCATGGCCAAAGCAGCCTCATCTACCTCGGCGCCCATCTCGGCGCAGGACCACGCCGCCTCGTTTAGCAAGCGGGACCGCACGATTGCGCTGGTGGTTGTGGCCTTTGCCTTTGTGATGGATTTGCTCGACAACACCATCGTCAACGTGGCCATCCCGTCTATCCAGGCTAATTTGGGCGCCAGCTATGCCACAATCCAATGGCTGGTGGCCGGGTACTCGCTGGCTTTTGCGCTGCTTTTGGTAACCGGTGGCCGCATGGGCGACGTCTATGGCTACAAAAAAATCTTTATGGTGGGCGTGGTGGGCTTTACGCTGGCGTCGCTGTTAAGCGGCATCGCCTGGACGCCGGGTGTGCTCATTGCCACACGCCTGCTGCAAGGCGGCATGGCCGCGCTGATGGTACCACAAGTGATGTCCCTGATGCAGGTTATGTTCAAGCCAGAGGAACGCGCTGGCGTCAACGGCCTGTTTGGCGCGCTGGGCGGCATGGCTGCCTCGCTGGGGCCGATTGTGGGCGGCCTGCTCATTAAGGCTAATGTGTTTGGCTGGGATTGGCGGCCGATTTTTCTTATAAACGTACCTGTGGGCATTTTTGCCATTGTGGCCGCGGTGAAATACCTGCCCAACGGCAAGTCGCCACACCCGCTGCACCTGGACATCACCGGGACGGTGTTGCTGGTGGGTGCGCTGGGGCTGCTGGTGTACCCGCTCATTGAGGGCCGCGACCTCGGCTGGCCGCTATGGACATATATAATGATGGCCGCCAGCGCGCCGCTGATCGCCATTTTTGCCTGGTGGCAGCGCCGCAAGATGGCGCGCGACGGCTCGCCGCTAATTGTGCCAGCCCTGTTCCGGCTGCGCTCGTTTGCCGCCGGCGTGGTCATTAACATTGTATTTGAGGCGGCGATGCTCAGCTACTTCCTGACCTCCACGCTTATTTTGCAGATTGGCCTGGGCTTTAGCCCGATCCGCGCGGCAATTACGGGCCTGCCCATTGCCATTGGCATCGCCTTCACCATGGCGCTGCTGGGGCAAAAAGTGGTGCCCAAGCTGGGGCGCTACTCCATTACCCTTGGCACGGTGGTGATGGCCAGCGGCTTGCTGCTGACCTCGTGGCTGGTGAACCATTACGGGCTGGCCGTGCATTCGTGGCAGTTTATCCCGTGTTTGTTGCCTATTGGCGTGGGCATGGGCCTGGTGTTTGCGCCGCTGATGGCCGTGGTCCTAAACGACGTAGATACCAAGCACGCCGGCTCGGCCTCTGGCGTCCTAAACGCGGTGCAGCAAGTGGGCGGCGCCGTGGGCGTGGCCGTGATTGGCGTCATCTTCTTTGGACAGTTGGGCAGCAATGCGGCGCGCAGCTTTAGTGCGGTGGAGCCGGCGCTGCGCACACAGCTTACCGCCCAGCACCTCCCGGCGGCGGCGCAAACGCAGATTGTCAGCGGCGTCAAGCAATGTTTTATTGACCGCACGCACGAAAAAGACAGCACCGTGGTCCCGGCCAGCTGTAAGCAAGGCGCGGCCATGGCGCAGGTGAGCCCCAAGCTTGGCCAAGAGATCCAGCAGGCGGCGCTCACCGCCAATGCCCGCAACTTTGCCCACGCTTTCCGGTGGGGTATTAGCTTTGGCGTGGCGCTGTTGGCACTGACCTTTGGCCTGACGTTCGTGTTGCCCAAGCGCATCCGCGCCGAGGCGTTCAAAGAAGCCGAAGCTGCGCTTTAGGCGTAGCGTATCTGTGGTATCTCAAACCCGTTGAAGCGTGAGGCATAGCTCACCGTATACGCCCCGGCGGTGGCAATATACACACGGTCGCCCACCTCTAGGTTGCGGGACAGCTGCGCGTCGTACATGATGGTGTCCTGGCTGTCGCATGTTGGCCCAGTAAGGTGGTAGCGTAACTTTATGGGGTCATCCCGGGAGTCGGCAAGCGGGAAGGCAAGCTGGTTGCGTGTTTCCAGCGCCTCCATCAGGCCATTGAAAGCACCCACGTCCAGATGCAGCCAGCGCTTGCCGGCGCGCTCGGCCACCCCAATGACCGTCGCCACCATGACGCCGGCTTCACCGACCAGGGCGCGCCCTGGCTCAATGGCCAATTGCACGGGATAGGGCAGGTGTGCCGCCAGCGACTGGGTAATCCCGGCCGCAAACACGTCTAAAGGCGGCACTACCCCGGCATACTGTGTTGGAAAACCACCGCCCATATCGAGCAAACCAAGCGTTACACCGCGCCGCCGCAGCCGCCGCATCAGCTGGGAGCTTTGCCGGATAGCCACATCCCAGGCGCCTGGGTCCTGCATTTGCGACCCTACATGGAAGGCAATACCCCACGGCACCAGCCCGAGGCTGGCCGCATAGTGCAACAAGTGTCCAGCCTGGCGCACGTCAACCCCAAATTTTCCTTCGCTGGCCACCTCGCTGCCGGCCGGAGTGGTACGCAGCCGGACGCTCACCTTGCTTCCAGGCGCCAGCCGCGCGAGCTTGTCTACTTCCGCGGCACTGTCAAAACTATACACGCGCACGCCCGCCTGGTACGCCTGGGAGATGTGCCCTGGGACCTTCACCGGGTTGCTAAACAGCACACCCGCCGGGTCAACCCCCACGGCCAGCAGCGCCTGCAGCTCCGGGTACGAGGCCACCTCAAAGCCGCAGCCCGCCTGGTGCAGGGTTTGCAGGATGCGCCGCGCCGGGTTGCACTTCATGGCATAGTGCACAGCAACGTCTGGCAGTAGCCGCCGGAAATTCTGGTACGCGGCGCCCACAATTGCAAGATCCATAAGTAAGAAGGGGGTTGGGTAACCATAGGCGCGCGACCTACGAGTATTCATAGCCTCAGCCTACCATACATACGCCGAACGCTCTGTGATTTTCGTACCATGCACTGGCGGGCAGGCGATGAGAAAATTCTGTACAACCGCGCCGCTTACGGTTATTATTGATACAAACCCCCGGTGGGCGTAACAGGGACGGAAGTTGAAAAGACGGAGAACAGAGCTGGTATGGTGGGTGCGTAGTGCAGCAGTACTGTCACGCCGTATATGGCATGGCCTGCTGAGTTTTACTACCCGGATCATCTGGCCTGTCAGCCGGCTGGTAGCAAATCATGGGTACCAGTTGGTTGGCCGGCATATTATTAGCCCCTTGCAGACCCACGCTGCCATTACCAAGCGGTATATCCGCCGCGCTGCAAATATTGCCCACCACCACGTGGCAAAACGTCCCCACGCCTATTTATATGAACGGGTGCAATGGTACCGGCGCTGGCACGGGTTCCGCTACCGCAACCATACCCATGCTGCATTTTTGGGTGCGTACTGTGTTGGCATGGCGCTCGTAGTGGTCGGCGTGTACCGCGGGGTGCACGCCCTCTCCGACCTGACAGACAACTGGAACTTTTCCAGCGCCGCAGCATACAATTTGAGCAGCGGCGTCGAAACCAGCGGGACGAGTGCGCGGCTCAAGGCGCAAAACTACACCAGCGACAGCAACACCGCAGCGCTCTACCACCTGGACGAGCCGAGCGGCACCACTGCCAGCGACGCCTCCAGCAACAGTAACGCCGGGACGGTCACTGGCGGCACGTTTGGCACTGGCAACCTCAATAACGGCCTCAGCCTCAACGCCACCAGCGGGCAGGTGGCTGCGCCGGATTCTGTCTCGCTGTCGCTCGGCCAGGACAACACTCTGGAAGCCTGGACAAAATTCAACAGCACCTTCGGGGCGCACACTGCTAACAACCGGCAAGGCATCATCGATAAGGGTGCATACAAGCTGTACTACGACAAAGAAAACGGCAAGGTTACGTACGAGTTGGCAAACTCCGGCGCAACCAACTGGGGCCAAGTCGCCGGGAGCGACATAAAAAACAGCTGGGACTTAAACGGCAAGTTCGCGGTCAATGCCCAGGTGGCAATTGGCAGCAATGTGTACGCCGGGCTCGGCAATGCCGTTGGCGACGCCGAGGTGTGGAAATGGAACGGCACCACGTGGAGCCAGATTGGCGGCGACGGCAAAAACTCCAGCTGGCCCGACCAAACGTACGAAAACGTGATGTCCATGGCCGCAAACGGCACCACGCTATATGCCGGCCTCGGTTCCAGCACCGGCGACGGCGAGGTGTGGAGCTGTGATACGTCCACTGGCTGCGCCACCTGGACTAAAATCGGCGGGGACGGCATCAACAGCGGCTGGGCAGTGAACGCCATCGAGGAAGTCGACAGCATGACGGTGATGGGCGGCAACTTATACGTGGGCTTGGGCACCAGCGCCAACGACGCCAAAGTCTACAAATGGAACGGCACCACGTGGACGTGGGTGGGCGGCTTTGGCATTGGCGTGCCGTACAACGCCTTTCCCACCGGTTACGAGGCGGTATACAGCCTCACCAACGACGGCACCAATATTTATGCCGGGTTTGGCAATACCGCGGGCGACGGCGACGTCTGGAAGTTAAATGGCACCACCTGGACGCAAATCGGCGGGGATGCGCTCAACTCCAGCTGGGCGGCGGCTACCTACCAAAGCGTGCTGAGCATGCGCTGGCTTGGCACCAACCTGTACGCCGGGCTGGGCACCAGCACCGGCCTGGCCGAAGTTTGGAAGTGGGACGGCACCACCTGGACGAAGATCGGCGGTGAAGCCACAAACTCCAGCTGGGCGGCGGCTACCTACGAAGGCGTGTACTCCATAACCGACGACGGCACAAACGTGTACGCCGGGCTGGGCAACACTGCCGGCGACAACGAAGTCTGGAAATGGAACGGCACCACGTGGAGCCAGATTGGCGGAGACGGCATCAACAGCAGCTTTACCAACACGCACACGCAGGTAAACTCGCTGCTCTACACCAGCGGCACGTTATACGCCGGCCTGGTGAGCACCAACAACAATGCCGAAATCTGGGCCTTTAACGGCACCACCTGGACGCGTATTGGCGGCGGCTACATCAACAAAAGCTGGGGGTACTTTAACCTGCAAGATGTCGACAGCATGACCGTCTCTGGCGACTACCTGTACGCCGGCACCGGCAACACCGTAGCAGGCAACGCCCAGGTGTGGCGCTACGACGGCACCACCTGGACAATGGTTGGCGGGCAGGGCATTAACTCCAGCTGGGCGGCCACAACCTACGAAGACGTCATGAGCCTGGAGAGTTACAACGGCAACCTGTACGCCGGGCTGGGCACGACCACCGGCGACGCCGAGGTCTGGAAATGGGATGGCACCAGCTGGTCGCAAGTGGGCGGGGACGGGCTCAACTCCGGCTGGTCGAACAACCAAGTGGTATCGGCAATGGCTGTCTTCGGCGGCAATTTGTATGTGGGCCTGGGCACCACGACCACCAGCTCGGCCAGGATATACCGGTGGAACGGCACTACCTGGACGTGGGTGGGCGGCAACGGCGTGGGCGTCCCGTTTAACGCTTGGCCGGCAGGGTACGAAACGGTGACTTCGCTGAGTGTCTACAGCGGTTCACTGTATGCCGGCCTCGGCTCCAGCGCCGGCGATGGCGATGTCTGGCGG
>DATIIT010000008.1:0-38556 GCA_035479375.1 Saccharimonadales bacterium (SeqCode)
GGCGATGGCGATGTCTGGCGGCTCACCGGCAACACCTGGACACAGGTGGGCGGGGATGCGCTCAACTCCGGCTGGGCCTCGGCCACCTACGAAGAAGTGGACAGCCTGGTGGCCTACAACAGCAAGCTATACGCCGGGCTGGGCACCTCCACCGCTGATGCCGAAGTGTGGGAATATAACGGCACCACCTGGACCAAAATTGGCGGCGACGGCCTAAATAACGGCTGGGTAGACGGCCAGTACGAGCAAGTGCGCAGCATGGCCGTCTACAACGGTGTCCTGTATGCGGGCTTGGGAAACTCGGCGGGCGACGGCGAGGTGTGGGGATACGATAACGGCAGCTGGACCAAAATTGGCGGCGGAGCCGTAAACTCCAGCTGGCCGGCCAATACCATAGAGATGGTGCAGAGTTTTGCCACTTACCGCGGCAAGCTGTACGCCGGCCTGGGGAACACCGCCAACGCCGACGCCCAGATTTGGTCGTACGGCAACAACGGGTATCTGCAGTCCACTACTGTTGGGCAGGATACCAATTGGCACCATATCGCCGCCACGTACGATGGCACCACCATGAAAATCTACATTGACGGGGCACTGGACGCCCAAACCACTGTTTCGCTATCCATGCCTGATACCGACCAGCCGTTGCTCATTGGCACCACGTACGGCGGCGGGTCGTCGTCGGAAGCCGGCTGGGCCCAAGGGTTCTTTGACGGCGCGCTCGACGAAGTGCGCATCAGCAACGTCGCGCGGTCGGGCAGCGGTTTTACGGACAAGCCATACTCAACCGCACCGCAAACCATCACCTTAGCTAGCGCCATCCGCAAAACCGGCGTCTGGCATTTTGACGATTTCAGCTCCAATGAAACGCCCAACGGCGGCACGCTCACCTATCGGCTGTCGGACGACGAAGGCGCCAGCTGGAAATATTGGAATGGCTCGGGCTGGGTGCTGTCCGCCTCCACGGCACAGGCCAATCCCGTTGCTACTGTAGACACGCATATCAGCACCTTTCCAGTCACCTTCCACGGCATTGCCTGGCAGGCAGTTTTATCCGGGGATGGTACGCAACAAGTGACGCTCAACACGCTCACCTTGCAGGCCACCTCAGACACCACC
Source organism: Saccharimonadales bacterium (SeqCode) (assembly GCA_035479375.1). Taxonomy (GTDB): domain Bacteria; phylum Patescibacteriota; class Saccharimonadia; order Saccharimonadales; family UBA4665; genus PMNU01. Next base: position 1,120 of record DATIIT010000008.1, read on the forward strand.
GCGCCCACCACAGTTGGCATGAACATTGCCGCCCTCAAAGCCAATGGCGGAAGCAGCCTCGCCAGCAACGCCTGGACAAATGGTGGCTCGCCATACTTCAGCTGGAACGCGGGCAGCGATAGCAGCTCCGGCGTCAAGGGCTACTGCGCCTATCTGGGCACAGACAACACCGCCGACCCAGCCACCACCAAAGGCTTGCTGGGGACATCACCTGTTAGCACCGGCGGTTTCTGCCAATTTGAAGTCAGCGCGCTGTCGCTTGACCTTGGCGCCAGCGGCATGCTCGGCAGCCTGCTTACCACCAGCAGCTCACCGTACTATCTGACGCTCAAGGCTATCGATAACGCTGGCAACGTCTCAACAGACAGCGTGCAGTTCCATTTCCGCTTCGACAACACGCCGCCAACCAACCCGGGGTTCATCACCGCGCCCTCCGGATTCGTCAACACCAAGGCGGTAACGCTGAGTTGGCCAACGAGCGGCACCGGCTCGCCGGACGACGCCAACTCCGGCCTGGCTGGCCTGCAGTACCGCATTGGCAGCAGCGGTACGTGGTACGGCGACAACCACAGTGGCACTGGCGATATCAGCGACCTGCTGGCAAATGACGGCTCGTATACCACGACCAATTCGCCGGACTTTGCCAACCTCCAGGAAGGGACCAACACCATCTACTTCCGTACCTGGGACCAGGCTGGCAACGCCACTACCAGCTACGTGACTGCCGCGGTTAAAATCAACACCGCCGGCACGCCCTCCGAGCCGCAAAACGTCGCGGCCACGCCCGGCACCAATACCACAAACGCCTTCGCGTTCTCGTGGTCGCCGCCGGCAACGTTCGTGGGCGACGTCAATAACCTTACGTACTGCTACACCATTAATGTCGTACCCTCAAGCAGCAACTGCACGTTTACCGCAGCAGGGGTTACCTCGCTGGGGGCCGGGCCGTACGCTACCCAACCGGGCGCCAATACGTTCTATGTAGTCGCGCGGGACGAATCCAACAACATTAACTATGACAGTTACAGCTCGGCGACCTTTACGGCCAATACCACCGCACCTGGCATACCGCTGAATATCGACATCGTCGACGTATCCATCAAGGCCACCAGCAACTGGCGCCTGGCGCTTACCTGGGACGTGCCAAGTAATACCGGCGCCGGCATCAGCGCCTACAAAGTGTACCGCTCCACGGATAACGCCACGTTCACTTCCGTGGGTACCAGCTCCAGCACCACGTACATCGACGCCGGGCTGACGCAGCAGCGCTACTATTATTACGTCAAGGCCTGCGACAGCACCAACAACTGCGGCAGCAACAGTGCCACCGCCAACGGCTTGCCAACCGGAAAATTTACCTCGCCAGCCTCGCTGGTGGCCGACCCGACGGTTGGCGACATTACCACCCGGCGGGCAACAATCTCCTGGAGCACCGACCGTGCCAGCGATTCCAAAGTGGCGCTCGGCACCACCAGCGGGCAGTACAGCCCGTCGGAGGTGGGCAACTCAGCGCAGGTAAGCGCCCACGAGATCGAACTGGACAACTTGAGTGCCGGCACCACCTACTACTACGTCGTCAAGTGGACCGATGAAGACGGCAACACCGGCACCAGCCAGGAGTTCAGTTTTACCACCGCGCCGCCGCCAGTCCTCAAAGAGATAAACACGCTCACCATCGGGCTTAGCAATGCCACTGTCCAGTTCAGTTCGCAAAACGCTAACAAAATCTCCCTGTACTACGGCAAAAGCGAGTCGTTTGGCGGCGTCAAGACACTCAACACCTCGGCCAGCGACTCCACATACGCCATAAGCATCGACGGGCTGGACGACGGCAGCAAATACTTCTATAAGCTCGTGTCGTACGATTCTGAGGGCAACGCCTACGATGGCAGCGTCTTCTCGTTCACCACGCCGGCCCGGCCGCGCATTAGCAACGTCCGCTTCCAGCCGGTGGCTGGCGAGCCAACCAGCACGCAGCAGGTAAGTTGGGAGACGAATGTGCCAGCCACCAGCGCCATCACCTACGGGGTCACCGGAACCGGCGGCACCGAGTCCAGTGACGCTACGCTGGTCACCGACCACCAAATGACCATCAGCGACCTGACCGATGATAGCGAGTATTTCCTGATTGCCCAGTCGCGCGACAAAGACGGCAACCTGGCCGTGTCTGACCGCCAAATCTTCCACACCGCGCTTGATACCCGGCCGCCCAAAATCAGCAATGTCTCGGTGGAAGCGGCCATCCGGGGCACCGGCGCCGAGGCCCGCGGCCAGGTCGTGGTATCGTGGCACACCGACGAGCCATCCACCAGCCAAGTAGCCTACGCCGAAGGCTCCAACGCCACCAGCTTTAATAACCGCACGGCGGAGGACACCGGCCTGTCGTTTGAGCACATCGTCATCATATCTGACCTGCCAACCAGCAAGGTGTATAGCGTGGAGCCGCTATCGCACGATAAAGCCGGCAACCTCGGCAGCGGCGACACGCAGCCGGCTATCATCGGGCACGCCTCAGACGACGTGCTCACCATCGTCCTCACCAGCTTGCGGAAGGTCTTCGGGCTATAATATGGGCGTCCGCACGGTCATTACTGCCACAGACATTTCCCAAAGCTTCCAGGTGGGTGAGGAAACAATCACGCCTATCAAACACGCCAGCTTCGAACTCCTGGAAAGCAGCTTTAACATCATTTACGGGCCGTCCGGCAGCGGCAAATCCACGCTGCTCAATATCCTGACCGGCCTGCAGCGGCCCACCACCGGCACCGTGCAGTTCGATGGGCACGAGGTGTACAACCTAAGCGCCGACGAGCTGGCCTTCTTCCGGGCGACACGCATCGGCATCGTCTACCAGACAAATTACTGGGTGCAAAGCCTCAACGTGCTGGAAAACGTGGCGCTGCCGCTGTACTTCCTGGGCTATTCGCAGCGCCGCGCCGCCGAAGTCGCCCAGTTCGCCCTTGAACAGGTAGAGATGGGGGGCTACGCCAAAAAATACCCGGCGCTGCTCTCCGGTGGCGAGCAGCAGCGCATCGCCATGGCCCGCGCGCTGGCCAACAGCCCGCTGTACATCATCGCCGATGAGCCCACCGGCAGCCTGGACAGCGCCAACGGCGAAAAAATCATGAACCTGCTGCGTTCGGCACAGCGCGACAGCAACCGCACCATCATCCTGGTGACGCACAACATGGAGTATTTGCCGCTGGCCGACCACCTGATACACATTGAGGACGGCCAGGTGGAAGTGCTGCGCCACGATTCCATCAAGAAAGCCACCGACGAACTGATGCGCCAAATGCAGGACCGCATGAAGCGGCTGCACAACATCCGTCCAGAAGGCAAGGCATCATGAAACAACAATTCCGCAACCCCAATATCATCCCCACCCGCGTGCTGTTTTACATGGCCTGGAAAAATATGACGCACAAAAAGCTGCGCGCGTTCCTAACGATCTTCGGCGTAGTTATTGGCATTGGCGCTATATTTTTCTTGTTGTCGTTTGGCATCGGGCTGCAGCGGCTGGTGACCAACCAGGTCATCGGCAGCCAATCCATAAAATCTATCGACATCACTACCTCAAACTCTAAAATAATCAAGCTTGATGACGCCAGTTTTACCAAAATTAGAGGCCTGCCGCATGTGTTGCAGATCGGCAAGCAATATTCCTTTGCCGCCAGCTTGCGGGCGAGCGGCAGCGAAGTTGACGCCATCGTATACGGCCAAGATGCAGGATACGCGGCCATGGACCGGCCAATACTAAACGCCGGGCGCCAGCTGGACGGCTCCCGGACAGACCAAGTACTTCTTAACCTCTCCGCTGCACGGGCTATTGGCATTGCCGATGCCAAACAGGCGGTAGGGAAAAAGGTGGCACTGCACATTCCTTTAACCGGCACCGACCTGCCCGAAATAAGCGCCAACTACACCATTGCCGGCGTGGTGAACACCCAAGGCGGCAACGAAATGTACCTGCCCTCCCAGGTGTTTACCGGCGCTGGCGTGCCCGTTATCTCGCAGGTCAAACTCGAGGCGGACAGCTCAACGCACGTTGCCAACCTGCGCAAGCAAATTGAAAGCCTCGGGTTCCTTACCACCTCGCCGGTGGACACCGTGGACCAAATCAACCAAGTCTTCCGCTTCTTTAACATCGTGCTGGCCGGCTTTGGCGCCATTGGCATGATCGTGGCCGTCTTAGGCATGTTTAACACCTTGACGATCTCACTCCTGGAGCGCACCAAAGAAATCGGCCTTATGGTGACGCTTGGCGGCCGCAACCGCGACATGCGCAAACTATTTATATTCGAGGCGATATTGCTGTCCGTCACCGGCGCCACAGTTGGGATTATCGCCGCCATGCTCCTGGGACAGGTGATCAACCTAGCACTCAACCTCTTCGCCCATCACCGGGGCGTGACTGAGCACTTCCAGCTGTTTGCTTCGCCGTGGTGGCTCATACTGGGCATGCTTACGTTTATGCTGGTAGTCGGTTTGTCTGTGGTATATTTGCCGGCGCGACGGGCAGCACGCATCAACCCAATTGACGCGCTGCGCCGCGAGTAGTGGCCGTTAGCAACGAAATTCCGGGGCTCGGGGCTCGGGCAAACTAGCTGGCGTACTTTTCGATCTTGTGCACAAGCTCCTCTAAGGAGAGGTCGCTCTTAATAATGCACTCTGCCGCGCCAGCGTTCATGACCCGGTCAACTTCCTCTTTTTGGCCGATGTTGGTGGCCACAATGACCGGAATGTCTTTTAGCTGCGGCTGTTTTTTAATTTCCTCGAGTGTGGCAAACCCATCTTTGCGCGGCATAACCAAGTCAAGCACGATAACCTGGGGCTTGAAAGACTCCAGTACGTGCAGTGCCACCTCGCCGTCGGCGGCTGTTTGTAGCTCAAAACCGGAGGCCGTTAGCTTTGCCTGGTAGGCCTTCAACAAGAAGTTGTCATCCTCAACAACAAGAACTTTAATCCCCATCACGAGCCTTTCTGTAACCTGCTTATGTAAGACAGCTTTACTGTACCATAGATGGCACGACGGAAGAAATACCTTGAGGCGGGATGCGGGGCGCCGGCTGGTTATAGCTAGCTGCGGGCGGCAAGCATCTCGGCCACCAGGGGGAGGGCATCGTTAACGTGGCCGTAGCGCTCAAAGCGCACATTGGGTTCAACGTCGGCGGCGCCCAGCACCAGGCGCGTCACCCGCGCGTCTTTGTGGGCAATGGCCAATACGGGCTTGCCTAGGCGAGTGGCTTCGCCCAGCTCCCAACCCAGGCCAATACTCGGCTCGTCGCAAATGGCCACCAGGAGGTCGCAGTCGCGCACGCAGTGGCCGATGTCCCAGTTGTAGACGTCGGCTGGCGTGCCGTTCACCAGGCCCACGAAGTCAAACACCTCGTAGCCTTCGGCGCGCAGCCGGTCTTTAAACGTTTCTACTTCGCTTTTGAATGACTCAGGTGCGCTGGTAAGCGAGCAACCAACGTAGAGCCGGGCAAGTGGTTTCTTCATTTGAGCAGTATGGCAAACGGCGCGTGCAAAATCCAGCCCGCCGGCGCGCTAAAATGCTATAGTTAAGGCATGAAACACAGCCGCTTGCTCGCGACCGCCACTGTTGCACTATCTGTCTTATTGTCCTTGGTAACATTCTTGGCACCAACGCCGTCGGGGCAGTGGGCTGCCGGTTTCCACATCCAATTCCTCGAAGGTGTGGTGACGGCCGTGCTGTTTTTGGGCGCCTCGGCTATTTTGCTACTAGGGTTGCGTGGCTTTACGCCTAAATTTAAGCTGTCCTACGCGGCGGTGTGCGCCGGGTATAGCCTCATTAGCCTGAGTTCTTTGCAAATCCCGCTGCTCACACTGGTGACGCCCAAAATTACCGACCTTGCTTGGGTGTCTTCGGGGGCGATTGTACTGCCATTTGTTGTGTCGTCGTGGCTGTTGTTTGTAGGCACGCGTGGTTTTGCGCGGCTGTTTGGCGCCAACGGGCCGGCCACCTGGCGCTGGCTGGTGCTCGTTATCTCTGTTGCTGGCGCGGTGTTGGCGGTTGTGCTGCCGCACGCCGCCTGGGACGGCCAAACCGAGCGCGGCTTTGACGGCACGGTTGGCGGTGTCACCATCACCATGGTGCCAGTCATTTTTGCGGCCATCGCGGCTTACCGCGCGCGGTCGCGGGCCAGTGCCGAGTACGCGCCGTTCTTGGGCGGCATCGCCTTTGTTTCGCTGTGCGCAACGCTCAGCCCGTTGTTCGAACTACTTGCCGCCTACGTCCTCCACAATGGGATTGAGGTAATCACCGATGGCGCCATGCTCGTCCCGCTGGTGGCCGCCGGCGCCAGCTTGCTGTACGTGGCGGTACAATTTAGCGACCAGCTGGCCGCCGGGGAGCAGGCCGTGCCCGAGCCCGATGCCACCCCCGGGGCAGACACTGGCCGTTTGGCCATTGAGGCCATCGTGTGTGTGGCGCAACTGGCGTCCAGCCCGCAAGCCATCGACCCGCTGCTGGACAACATGCGCGTTATCACCACAAACCTGGCACCGGGGCAGGCGCTGACACCCGGGCAGCAAGCCACCCTCCTGGCTGTGTACCAAAAACTCGAGGCCTATCTGGCCACGCAGGAGCCAATCCGCCGGCGCGCCCCGCAGGAGATCCGCACTATCGTGCAGCACAGCCTGCCACCCACGCTAGCCAGCAGCGACTTTTGGCGGCGGCTTACCCAAGCGCCGGCCGCTTAAGGTTGTTCGCCCCGGAGTTCGTTAATCATCTCCCGGTATCGCAGGAAACCGTCCAGGTCGTCCATCTCCAGCATGCGGTCACATACAAATTCCATGCAGCCGATGCGCCTGTCCAGCGGGTACTCGTCGCTAAACATCATTTCAGTGAGCTTTGCGGTGGCGGCGTCTGGGTCGGAAAAGTCGAAGCCCAAAAGCAGCTTGGCAGCCAGCCGGGGGTCAGGGTTGCGCGATGCCGCCTCGATAGCCGAAGACTCATGCCCGGCGCGCAGGAACTCGCCTACCATAGCCGTACCTAATTGCGGGTCGCGTATTGTGGCGGCAAGCGTCACCGCCGCGTCAAGGTGCCCGTTGCGTATAAGCACCGTGCTGATGCCGGCGAGTTCGTGCCCCCATATGCCAGCCTCCGCGTAGGCGCCTTCCTGGAAGCCGGCGTAATATTCGGCAACTTTGCCGGCCCAGCCATCCTGCAGCTGTTTAGGCTGGAGGTTATCAGCCTCCGCAAGCGTCTCTAAATAGACCAGGTGGCTGTGCATGCGGACAGGCATGGCCATGCCCTGGTACAGGACGTCGTCACGAAGGTGCACAGCGACGCTGCTCCAGTCGCCATCGGGGCTTGCTTCAGCCTGCGAGGCAAGCCAGTCCTCCACCATGTCGTACGGCCCCTGTCCGCTGAGCTTGGCCACAAAACCGTCGAACCTGGCGACGTTCTCGTTGAGCGGATCGGTTTCAATAAAGTAGTCACGTGTTGCGCGTGTAATGGCCAAGGTGCGTTTCACAGAGGCGCCCCTGAGCACACCGACTACCATCGCCTGTGCAGTCTCTGGCGGCGCAGTCTCGCCTAGGTCGTAAATGGACCGGACAAGCCGCCGCGCATCAGTGACCTCCCGGGCAAGGCGCACGGCTGCAGCAACATGGCCTCGCTCCGCAAAATAGATAAGCGCGGTGCTGCGCTCACCGTCCCAGAACCCACTGTCCGGGTAGCGCGCGGCTTGGGCTGCCGCATCGGCCAGAATTTCATCCGCGAGGGCGTCTGGGTCTTCGCCGGCATCAAGGCGGTCGATGCGCCCAGTAAACACTTCTCCACGCTGAAAGTAGAGCGGGGCCGGGACCCCGTCAATATCGCCCTCGTTAAGGAGTGCCCACTGGACTGGATCCATGCGGTCCCGCTGCGCCGCAATGGCATCGGGCAGCCTCCAATCTTCCGGCTGCGGCTGGTTACGGGATCCGGGCAATTCGGGCAACCCAGGAATTTCGGGGAATTCAGGAGACCCGGTCATATCTGTACTATTTTACCATGTTTACTGTATATCATCAAGATATGCGCTGGCCGCGCGCGCAGGCAAGTGTCACGACGAAGCGTCACAGAGAGCGAGGTGACAAACCTTGCAGCTACCGGATTCTTACATTCCCGCGGGCAATATCTTTGCTGTTGAGCCGGTATTGCGCTGGCGCCGTAGCCGGGTTGCTGCCCGCAGCGTAAATCTCAATCTGGAATTGGTCATTGGCCGTGGGGCTGAGCCGGGTGCCGTCCAGGCCGGTGACGCGGAAGGGCACCGTAATGGTGGCGCCGTCCACCGTGAGCGTGCCGGTGCCCTGGAAAACGCCGGTGCTGTTGTTGGCGCCCTGGGTTACCATCCAGGCAATAGTTGTGGCGTTGAGATTCAAACTGTGGCAGTTTACCGCCTTGGCCGGGTTGTTGCATTTTGTGCCAGTGGTGTAGGCGAACTGTAGGCTGCTGCCGGCCGTGACGTGGCCCTGGCTGTCGTAGGCAACGCTGAAGCCAAAAGTGCCTGCATCGGTTTGGCTGGCGCTGATGAGCCCGGGCAGTACGTCCCCGCCGGCGAGCGATGGCACCACCGTGCGTTTACCGGTAAAGCTGAAGCCCAGCGGGTTGTACACCACCAGGTAGTCGCTGGCAACGCCGCTCCAGTTCCCGGCAAAGTCTTGGGCGCGGACGGTTACTTTGTAGACGCCGCTGGCCAGGCTGGTGTCAAACGTAGCCGTGAGGTGGCCGCTGCCATCCCACTGCATAGCCACGCCGCTGCCCGTGCCGGGGTCAGTGTCGCCCAGGAAATACTCGCCGCCGGCAATGCCCGTTAGGGTGTCAGAGGCGGACACGCCCAGGGCAGAGGACTGTGTGGTGGCTTTAGGGTTGGCCGACCAGCTAAACGCGCCCAGCACCGGTGCGGTCTTGTCTACGGTAACAGTTATTGCGTCAGTGGCAGCGCTTGCGCCGCCCTGGCTAACGCTGGCAACGGCGTAGGTGTGTGCGCCCTCGGCAGCGCCGTTGTCGGTGTAGGTGGTTTGCGTGGGGGAGGCCACAGCTGCGCCATCGCGGTAGACGATGTAGCTGCTGGCGCCGGCGGCCGCGTTCCAGCTCAATGCCGGGCCCGCGTTCGTCGGGGAGGGTGCCGTCAAACCGGTGGGCGTAGGTGGCACATCGGGAGTTACGGTGAGCGTCACGTCTTGCGCCGCCGTCCAGTTGCCGGCGGCGTCACGGGCGCGGACGTGCAAAACATACGTCCCCGGCTGCAGCGGTGCCGTGCGCTCAAACACTGGCGAGCTAAAGTTACCGTTGGCGCCATCGAGTGGGATACCCTGGCCAGTGCCCGGGTCGGCGCCGCTAAAGTACTCGACGGCTACACCGTCGGTTGTGGCGCTCAGCACCGCACCCTGCGACGGCGTGGTGTTGGCCGGCGTCACTGCCACGTCCGTGAGCGACGGCGGCGTCGTATCCACTGTAACCGTGCGGTAGTTGGGACAGACGCCTGACGGCGAGCATACCAGCGCGTACGTGGAGCTGCCATCCGGGTCAACCGCCTGCACATAATACTGGTAATCACCCTCCGGCAGCGTGGCAGTGTCAGTAAAAGTGGCATCAGTGGTGGTGCCGATGACGTCCACCGGATTGTGCTTGTACGGCACCGCCTCGCGGTAAACCACATAATGGTCTACGCCCTGTTCGGCATGCCAGGTGAGCACCGGATGGTTGATCGGCGTGGGCGCCGTAAAGCCCACTACCGGCACGAGCTGCGGCGTAATAAACGTCTGCACTGGGGTGGCCGTTACATCCACGGCCGAGGTGTTGCACAATGTCTGGTTTGGGTTGTTGAGCGTAACGCACAGGTCGCCGGTGGCAATTTGCGCCCCCTGCGCCAAGACGTACGGTGAATTAAACCCGCTAAGCGTAGCGATAACCGTCAACGCGTAACTGCCTTCCGGCGAGCCCAGCGTCTGCGGCTGGGTAATAAGCGACGAGGACGGCCGCCCGAGCGCCGTTGTGTCCCCGCCGTTACGGTCAAAAGCCTGTACGCGGAAGGTTTGCGGCGTGACGGCCGGTAAATGCAGCGTGGTGTCCAGGTCTGCCGCAGTCAGGTCATAGGCCGCCGAACCTGTCAGCGTCCAGCTGTTAACGGGCGTGGCGCTGCCCACCGTCGTACTCAAGGTGTAGGAGGTGTTAGCATAGCGGCCAATCGTCACTGTGTACGTGTCCTCGCGCAACAGGACAGAGAAGTGGTTGTCGTCTTGCGCCATGTGTACGAGGCCGCGCGTCCCAGCAGCCGTCGCCGGGTCAATAGACAACTTCACGCCGTCCATGGGTTTGCCAGCCGCGTCCACCACGTTCCCCGAGAAGGTGCGTACCGGGTAGGCGGTGAGCACCGCATCCAGCGTGCGGTCTGCCGTGACCGCCACATTGTCGAATGAGGCGCTATCCCACCTAACGCTTGGCGAGCCAATATCCACGTGGTAATTGCTGGCCGCCGGCACATCAACGGCGTATGTGCCGTCGGCGGCAGACGTCGTTTGCCCTGGCACTGGCAACTGGTAGGAGCCATTAGGGTTCAGGATACCAACCGATATGCCCGCGCCCGGCACCGGCGCCCCCGTGGTATCCGTAATTGTGCCCGAGACATGGTAGGTAACTGGCGCGTCGGCGTGCGCCAACACCGCGTGCAGGCCTCCGGCCGCGGCCACTGCCGCCAGCAACACAAAAGTCAGGCCCCGCGTAGCCCACTGTTTCGCGCGTCGAGTCCAGACCATGGCAAATCCCCCTAGTTATCTGCAGTTATTGTACAGTAATCCGGGCGCTGCGCGGCAGGTATTTAAGGCCACTGGGCTTTTAGTGCTGCCCCGCTGGGCGAGTAGCAGGGTTGGCAGGTCCGCAGTAATATTTCATACATGCTATACTTTGCCCATGAGTCAATATGGCAATGAAAATACGGCCGGGGTGCAGGGCTCAATGCCGGACTTTTTGGTGGTGCCACTTTATGGCATGGCCGTCGAAGACCTCAATACAGCGAAAGCCACTCTGGCCGGCCTAGGCTTAACCGCGCTCTCTGGACAAGAGGCCGCCGATTTTATCGCAAGCCGCGCCGCCGCGTCCACCACAGAGGCCGATTCCGGCCCGCACTATGCAAGCTACCAGGACTTTGAAGAGTTTGGAAATGAGTACTATGGCGGGGACCAGCGGCGCCAGTACAGCGCGGCTTTCCGGGTTTGGGGGAGGCTACGCGCTGCCGCCGCACACTATCCCACGCGGGCAGCGGTTGGACTCGCACCCGGCTACGAAGGGTTAGGCTTATCTCCGTCGCAACTCGGGCACACAGTTAAGACATACCTGCGCATGGTCGACCGCTCACCAGATGGACGACCGGTGGAAGAGATTGACCTCCGCGGCGTGTGCGCCTTTTTGGGCATTCTACTTAAGGACGGCTATGGCTTTCGAGGTTCGCCAATCAGCGGGCTTGGCGTGACAGGTTACAGTATGCTGGCGCATTTCGGGAGTGTGCGGCTAGAACTGGATCCACCGCTGCCACTATACGGCGCTACTGCTACCGCTAAACGTCCAGCCACAGCCACGGCGGATCATGCTTCCTGGCGGGGGTGTGAGTTCCGGAGCCAAACTTTTGGCGAGATACCAAGTATGGCGTAGAGGAAATTAGGGCCCTGATCGCCGCCGGAAAGGCTTCGAGGGTATCGAAACGCAATTCTATTGGATGCAGCCCAGAGACAATTTCACTAAAAGCAGCAAGGAGGAAGTTGCAAAATCCTGGCAGGGGAGACAGGGCTTGAGCCTGCGGCCGCTATAGTATACGGTGAGGTAATGCGTACAGCCGCCCTCTCTGTTGAAACCGGACATTTCTACAACCATGATTTAGTGGACGGGCCGAAACGGCTGGCAAAGCATTTCGGCGTGGTCGCACTAAACCCTTGGCTTAGGTCACAACAGATTAGAACGCTCGGCGGTGACGAACCAGGTAGGTTAAGTATGTGCATTTTGGTTGACGACTACCATCAGCGCCCATCAAGCAATGGCAAGCCTCTCGACACCTTAAGGCCTATTATTGCCGCCGCCGAGAGCGAAGGTGTCAGGATCGATTATATCGGCAGAGAGGCTGGCTGCGTTAAGCTTGCCGCAGCTACAAGCGCCATACTTCAGAGATCCACGGGGTTCAGAAATGATAAAGGCGATAGTTACTGGCTGGTTGCTAAGCGGCCCACAGTCCCACACCAGGCCGCTATGGCAGCTGAGACGCCACCTATTTCTTACGGCCAGCCGCCCATAGCAGTAGATATCGAATTTTGGAGTAAGCCCAGCGCCGGGAACAACTATCATCCATGGGCATGCCCACTGCTTGCAGCTACGTGGCAGATGGTTCGGCTCGGGGGCCTAGAACAAATCGGCGGTAAAACAGCGATGGATGACCCGCACGGATTTAATAACCCCTTCCTGCTGGACGACAACCCACCTGACTGGGATACATGGGATGAAGTGCCAGCCCTACTACAATTGCGTGTTGATGCGGCGCCATTCGCCGGCGAGCGGGTCGCTTCTATCATACCTGCGGACTTTCTCGCAGTTGAATGTGCCGTGGATATGCTTCGCCGTGACATCGCACATACTCTGGGCGAGCCGATGCTTGCCAACCCCATCGGCCGAGAATTCTATAGCGTATAGGGGGGGTGGCGCGTGCAGCATCGTCGCGCGGCCGTGCGGATACGGCCTTTATTAGAACGCTGCTAAGCAATGAGGATATTGATCAATGATCTTTCTCAACAGTAATCGAAGAAAGAGCGTCAATGTGCCAGGCCTGCACCGCTTCAAGGGGATACAATTTACCCGCACGATGATCTTGGATGGCTTTCAGGACGGTTGGCGCACGCAATTTGCCTTCGCGGTCCAGTTCCAGCACTTCCTCATAGGTGAACGCTTTAATGACAGCGTGCTCCTCAGAGGTGAAAGACGCGTCATCGGCAACCTTGCCGGCAAAGATCAAGAACACGACATTACTGCCGCTTGCTATTACAGTCTGGTATACGCCCAGGAAATGTTGGAGCTCTACGCCGGCGCCTGTTTCTTCTTTGGCCTCCCGCTGGACACACTCAATAAAGCCTTCATGGACTTCGAGCGTGCCAGCAGGCAAGTTAAAGAAGCCGGCCTTTTCATGCCGAGCCTCCTGGATCAGAACATATTTGTCGCGCTGCTTAAGAACGATGCCAGCACCAGTAAAAAATGCCATGAGGCAAGTATAGCAAGTTATCAACAGGGGCATTATGAAAACCAAACTTTACGCACTAAAAAAGTCTACATTCTTATCTGTAGACTTAATGAAAATCCTTGGCAGGGGAGACAGGACTCGAACCTGCGACACCCGGTTTTGGAGACCGGTGCTCTACCAACTGAGCTACTCCCCTATGTGGGTTATGGCGCCATAATAGCAAAAATTACCAGATAAGGCCAGGCGCCTGGGCACAGAATCGGGACGCATGCAGGAGTAGAGCGCAGCCCGCGCCGGCCGCAGTTGTGCACCAGAACGGAAAACACATAGATTCATCTGGCACCTTATGGTACGATTTGTGCTTTGAACATCAGCCCAACACTGTTAAAGGAGTTTTTTCATGGCTTCCGCCGACCAACTTGCCCATATCACCCATGCGTGGAGCGTACCCATGGCCGTCGTCGACCCGTTAGCGCTTACCGACGGGCTCACACCGCACGTCGTCCTCCACGAACAGGATCCGGATGGCTATAGTAAACTTCAGTTCGGCATAGGCCTTATGCCGGCCAGCTTTCGCGCGGGCGGCAATCCTCCCGAAAGTACGGACTACTTCGACAAGGTGGGCGAGCCCACTCCCGAGGATGCGCTGCCTGAAGGCATCAGGCACATCGTAGCCATCGGGGCTATGGGCGTAATTGTTGCGCCCCGCGCCCTCGACGAAATGCAGCGTTTTTGGGATGAAAACCGGGTGCTCGCGGCATATGCGCCAACCTCTGGCAATACCGGCATGGCGGGCATCACGCACATCGCCAACCCAGACCAACGGCGGGCTATCGGCGACACTGGCATACACGTAACCGACCACGCATTGGTCGTTGCCAGTATGCGGGCCGTGGTCTGCCACACATTGCACCCATACCGGGGCAAATAGGCCGCCCTGGAGGCTGCGCGCTTGCGCCCCAAGGGTTCCCTAATCTTGCCTAATCTGATATACCTATTATTACATGTCGAAGGTCGCACCAAACAAACCGTTGCTCATCCTTTTGTACGGATACCCGGGGTCGGGTAAGACGTTTTTTGCGCGCCAGCTGAGCGAAAATTTCCAGGCCGCGCACCTGCACTCCGAGCGCATCCGCGGCGAACTCTTTGAGAACCCGCACTACGACAAAGAAGAAAACGACGTCATCACGCAGCTGATGGATTACATGGCCGGCGAATTTCTAAGCGCCGGCTTGAGCGTGGTGTACGACGGCAACTCGTTGCGCACCCAGTCGCGCCGCGCCCTGCGGGACATGGCGCGCAAATACCGCGCCCAGCCCGTGCTGGTATGGTTCCAGGTGGATGCCGAGACCTCGTTTGGCCGCCTGCAGCGCCGTGACCGCCGCCGCGCGGACGACAAATACGCCGGCCCCAACGACCGCGCCACCTTCGAACGCGTGGCCGGCGCCATGCAAAACCCGCAAAACGAGGACTACATTGTGGTGAGCGGCAAGCACACCTTCGAGACGCAACTGAGCGCGTTTATCAAGCGCATGCGCGAGCTCGGCCTTGTCCCAGACAAAGTTGAGGTCAGCGCCAAGGTAGTCAAGCCGGGGCTGGTCAACCTCGTGCCCAACCCCACGGCCGGGCGCGTGGACATGTCGCGGCGCAACATCGTCATTAGATAGGAGTGGGCTTTTGGCCACCAAACAAATTGAGCTTGCAAACATAGGCACTGTGGTGTTATATAAGCGGCGCGGCAACCGCAGCTTACGGCTCAGCATTGGCTCGGCCGGGGAAATCCGGGTGAGCATGCCGTATTGGTTGCCGTACAAAGCAGGGGAGCAATTTGCCGTGAGCAAAGCGGCCTGGATCGCTTTGCACCGCACGCCCGTGGCAGCCGGGCTGCACAGTGGGCAGGCTGTGGGCAAGGCCCATCGGCTATTGTTTTCTCCGTCGGCACGCGCCAGTAAGGCCATGGCACGCATCAAAGACAACCAGATAGAAGTCAGCTATCCGGAGGCTTTGCCGTTGGACGCGCCAGAAGTGCAGAAGGCCGCGCGCACGGCCGCGATTCGCGCCCTGCGCCGCGAGGCCGAGCAGCTCTTGCCGCTCCGCTTGCGCCAGCTGGCCGGGCAAAACGGGTTTACCTTCCACAGCGTCGCGGTGAAGCAGCTTAAAAGCCGCTGGGGTAGCTGCAGTACACACCAAGACATCATCCTCAACCTGTTCCTTATGCAGCTACCGTGGCACTTAATTGATTACGTGCTGCTGCACGAGCTCACCCACACCAAGGTTATGCAGCACGGCGCGCCATTTTGGCAAGAATTAGAGCGGCATGTGCCGCACGCCAAGCGGCTGCGCAAAGAAATCGGCGAGTACCACCCGGTTTTGGCAGCGCAATAAGCCGGCATATGGCATAATGAGGTTATGGTAAAAGGATTTTTGGGCCGCAGCGCCGGGCTCAAGCAGGCGAAGCTTGACCACGAGCGGCTCACCAGCTTGGTCAATAGCATGGCCGACGGCGTTTTGGCCGTTGACCCGGATATGCAGATCGTCATTAGCAACGGTGCGGCGCTCAATATTTTGGACGTCAACAACTCCTTGCGCGGCAAGCGGCTGCAAGATGTCATTACCCTGCAAGATAAAAACCGCCAAGCAGTCGATATTAAAGACCTTGTCACCAAGACCACCACGCCCACCAGCAGCCGCGATTACATCATCCGGTACGAAGATGGCAGCCTCATGAACCTGTACTTAAGTATTGCGCCAGTGCACCTAGGGTACGGCAAATCCGGCCAGCAAGGTTATGTGCTGCTGATGCGCGACATCACCCACGAAAAATCCCTGGAAGAAGAGCGCGATGAGTTTATTAGCGTGGTCAGCCACGAGTTGCGCACGCCCATCGCCATCGCCGAGGGCAATATTAGCAACGCCCAGTTCATGACGCGTAAAACTGGCGACATCACGCTGGTAAAAGAGGCGCTCAAGCAGGCGCACGACCAAATCTTGTTCCTGGCCGACCTCATCAACGACCTGTCTACGCTGTCGCGCGCCGAGCGCGGCAAGCTAGAGGTGGACGTGGAAAAAATCAACGTGCCGGAGCTCATTAAAGAGCTGGCCGCAGACTACACGCCGCGGGCAAAATCGCGCAAGCTGGGCTTCGAAACCTCTGTGGGCGACGGCGTAAAAACGCTGCACTCCAGCAAGCTGTATGTCCGTGAAATCCTGCAAAACTTCATCACCAACGCGCTCAAGTACACCCAAGAAGGCAGGGTAACGCTGGCCGTGGAGCTGGCCGATAAAGGCGTACGCTTCATCGTGAAAGACACCGGTATTGGCATTAGCAAGCCAGACCAAGAGAAAATCTTTGACAAATTCTTCCGCAGCGAAGATTACCGCACCCGCAAAACAAACGGCACCGGCTTAGGTTTGTACGTAACGCTCAAGCTGGCGCGCCTGATCCACGCCGACATCGACGTGCAGAGCGAGCTCAACAAAGGCTCAACCTTCACCATATTTGTGCCACAGTTGGGCAACTAGGCAAGGGTATGTTGGCCGGTCGTGGGTGGCAGCTCCGGCAAGTGCGGGATGACGTGCATGGCCGGAATGCAAATGTTGCGCCCCTTCCACTCTACGGTAGAAAACTCGTACATCCACATTGAGTAATGGAGCAAGCCGGCATCATACACCATGCCCAGGGGTAAACTAACCAGCCCCGTAAGGGCACGGCCGGTGCGCGTCGCCAGCACCAGGGTAGCGTACGTGACGGCCAGCAAAACACTGGCCAGCGTGGCCAGCGCCCAAGCCGCAAGGCCAACCTGCCAAAACAGCCCGCCCAGCACCAGCCCAAACGGGCACACCAGGAAGCCCAGCTCAAATAAAGCCACGGCCGCGACATTTTCCGGCCGGCGATGGAGCTGCGGATAGCGCGTGCGCACCGCCGTTTCGCGCTGCTCTTGCGGTGGCTTGGCGCTGGTAAGGCCGCAGGCGTCGTTGGCGCGCAAGAAACTATAGGCATCATGCTTAGCCGCCTGGCGGGCGAAATATGCTTCAGGGGTAATAGACCGCGCCACCGCCCGGAAGCCGCCGCTGTCCTCCAGCGTTTTACGGCTGATGGCCCAACAAGTGCTCAGAACCGGTGGCCGCTGGAACAGGCGCCGCGGCGGCACCAACTCCCACCAGTAGCGCAGCGCCTGGGTGAGCGCCGGGCCAGCACCCTCCGGGCGGCGCGGCAAAATGCTCACCATGGTCTTTTTCTTGGCCGCCATGTGCGCCATGAGCTGGCGCAGCGTCCCTGCGCCAAAGCGTACGTCCACACCGCAAAACAAGATGTATTCGCCGCTGGCCTCGTTGGCTAGCCGGAAATACGCCTGGTTTTTGGGCAGCCACGTGTCGCTCGGCTCCTCGCCCTGCACAAAGCGCACCCCGTCGTGGGCAAAGCCGCGGATAATCTCCGACGTCCGCTTCGTTTGCGAGCAATCGTCCAGCACAATCACCTCCAGCTTCGGATAGTCGCTGGCGATGAGCGACTGCAGGCAGGCCTCGAGGTCTGCCGTTTCGTTGCGGGCTGGGATGGCAACGGTGACGGTTGGCAGTTCTGTGTCGGCCATAGGCGCAATAGTGTGCGGCCAAGAGGTATGCCGCAGCGTACGGCGCAGCGAATACAGCAGCCCCAGCGCCACCACCACCTGCAGCAGCGCATACACCGCCCACACCGCTGAGCCAGTTATATGCAGCCGCGGCCAGCCAAACCAAAGGCCAAATACGGCCAGCTGCAGCGCGGCCAATACAACGGTACTACGGCGCACCGCCCGCTTGAGGTACGCCTCGTGCATACGGCCTTCGCCCACGCGCACCATATTGAGCACCCGGTACAACCCCAGAAAAAGCAGCAGGGCAGTGAAAACAGTGGGGCGCAAACTAACCAACGCGCCAGAGGCAAAAGCGGTGGCCAGCACACTACACAACGCCACTACCTTGCGCGCACGCCACCCCAAAGAAGTGGACGCCACAAGCAACTCCAGCACCAAGCCCGCCCCCAGCGTCCAAAACAATGCTGTCATATATACTACTATACCGCACCGCATGGCGCACCGGAACGCCAGAAAACAATACATAAGTAGCCCGGATGTTTGCTATACTGTCAATAATGCGACACGAAGCAGAGCCATTGCTTTCACGGGGGGCTTGGGCTTGTGTTGCCGGTGGGATCCTCCTGATGGGAGCTGGCGGCACAGCGTTGGGAGTGTCAATACAAGAGGCGCTGCACGACGGCGCCGCCCAGCTCACCGCTGACCATGCCACGGAGTTACGGTACGCCCAAGAACAAGAAAACGACGGCTGGACGGCACTTGCCGGGGGCGTGGCACTTGCGGGCGGCGCTGCGGCAGCCATGGTTGGGCTCGAAGGTGCTTGGAGCCGCTTTATGCGCGTTGATGGGCGCTGGGCATGGGAACCGCCCACTACCGCCCGTTGCCCCGGCGGAAACTCCACCAGCTAGGCAATGACAGCGGCGCAAGGAGCAGGAAGCCCTAAAACGCCATTATTGACATTCTAAACCAACAGGGGTACACTTGACTTATTGGAGCTTACCGTACTGGTAAGTTCTTTTTAGATGAAGGGGAAAACCGTGGCCGAAGATGCTGCCAAAGATACCGGGAAACGTAAAGTCCGCGTCGTCAAAAAAGCCGAGACCATCCGTGAGATGGCCGAAAAAAACAGCAAAGAGCAAGCACCAAAAGAGCCGGGCGTTGTCCGGCTGAGCCTGCGCTACATCGGCGCGCCATTCCGGTTTATTGGGCGGCCAATCGCCAAGGTGGGGCACAAGCAGCCGTTCAAGTTCATCGGGCATGTGCTGTGGCCGGCCTACTTCCGCAATAGCTGGAAGGAGTTGCGCCAAGTAACCTGGCCCACGCGGCGCGAGTCGCGGCAGCTCACCACGGCGGTCATCATCTTTGCAGCGATATTCGGCGTGCTGATCGCCATCGTTGACTTCGGGTTAGATAGATTATTTAAACAGGTACTATTAAAGTAACACTATGAGCAAACGCTACGACACAACCAAACAGTGGTACGCCATCCACACCTACAGCGGTTACGAAGAAAAAGTGGCCGAGAGCATCCGCCAGCGCGCCGATTCGCTAGACATGAAAGACAAAATCTTCCAAGTCTTGGTGCCTAAAGAAAAGATGATCGAGATCAAAAACGGCAAGCGCCGCGTGGTAGAAAAGCGCATTTTCCAGGGCTACGTCCTGGTACAAATGAAGATGTCCGAAGACGCCTGGTACATCGTGCGCAACACACCGAGCGTGACCGGTTTTGTGGGCAGCGGCTCGGAGCCGACCCCCGTCAGCGAAGACGAAATCGAGAAAATCCAGAAGCGCATGGGCCTGGAGCAACCCAAGCACAAGATTGACTACCGCTTGGGCGAAGTCGTATCTATCACCGACGGGCCGTTCAAGGGTTTTGACGGCAGCATCAACGAAATCGACGCTAGCAAGGGCAAGCTCAAGGTGCTGGTCAACATGTTTGGCCGCGAAACACCGGTGGAGCTGGACAGCCTGCAGGTGAAGCGCGTCTAGCGGCCAGCTAATGGATTCGCAGCCACGGGCATTCTATGCAGGGGTATGCCTTGACATCTACATGTCAAGCGACCGTATTGATAGGGTAGTGCCGGGTCAGGGTGTAGAATGTGCTGTCGGCCGCTTCGTCGACTACGGCGACTCCCCGGAGGCCGTCGACTTGTGCGCAAAAAACATGGTGACCGGCGGCGACGGCGTCGCGTACTTTAGCGGAAATTGCCTGATTGCCAGCTCTAAATGTGTGTTGCCCTCGCGCTTTGTTGACGAACTGCCCGAGTAATAAACCAAGAAACCTATGCACGAGACACCCCTAACAGCCGAACCCGGTCCGCAAAGCCGGTGCGTTTTCGCCCAAATGCTAGCTGCCCAAGCTGATGGAGCCGAGCAGGCGCGGCTGGCGGAGATACTAGCGGAAGCGGTCATTCCCCTAACAGGGGCATCCGACCCTGCCGAGGTTCTCATTTGCCCCAATGCCACCCGCACCGATTTCTCAAGGTGCGAGTTGCAGCTCGGCGCCTTAGCTCAGCTGGCCGTGACTGGTGACGCCAAATTCCACGCCAAGGCAGACCATGCCATACGCGAGCAAACCCCGCCCACCTGCCGCTACCGTCTTTGGAATACGAGCGAGTACCGCAATCCAGCAACAATAAACTGGCCAGCCGCCGGCCAAGAAGACACCCAAGGCTCCGACCCGCCCGCCGGGCCGTGAAACCCCTAGCATTTCCGCCCCGCATGTTGTAAAATACATCTGTTACGCACACTACTAAAAGGTAGGAGAGCAAACAGGGCGCTTCATTACCCACATTGCTCGAAAGGAGACATACATATGGCAAAAGCCATTAAAGCAAACCTCAAGATGAAAATCCCGGCCGGCCGCGCCAGCGCAGCGCCGCCCGTGGGTAGCAGCCTTGGCCAGCACGGCGTGAACATGATGGACTTCATCAACCCGTTCAACGACGCCACCAAGGACTTAAACGGCCAGACCCTGACCGTGCACATCACCATTTTTGAAGACCGCACCATGGCCTGGCGCTTCGTGGGCATGCCCACCGATGACCGCATCCGCGCCGAGCTCGGCATCCAAAAGGGCTCAGGCCGCCCCAACACCGAAAAAATCAGCAAAAAGCTGACCGACGCGATGTTGACCAAAATCGCCGAAGAAAAAGCCCACGACATGAACACCGACGACATCCCCGCCGTCAAGAAAATGGTTGCCGGTACCGCCCGCTCCATGGGCGTTGAGGTGGAGGCCTAGCACGTGCGCTGGCGTGGGGCGTACGAAGGGGCGCATTACCCGCAAGGCGCACAATTTCCGCCCTACCTTGTGCCCCCTGAGCGCCCCCTTGACTCGGCATGGGTGGGGGAGGAGCCAGAAATCGTGCCAGAGCAACAGCCAGAGACAGCAGAGCCTGCAACCCTAGTGACCCTCGGCGATCTGTACACGCAGCTCGCGGAACGCCTCGTAGAAACAGAGCAGCCATACGACGTCGAAGCCGGCCTTGACCGGCTCAACAAGTGGATAGACGGGCAACAACAATAACAATCACGTGGGAGGCCGCGTTAGACCCGGCCGCCAGCACCACGAAAGGAATAGCATCATGGCAGAAGACAAATCTACCGAAGACATCATCAACGAAACCGAGGCAGTGGAAACGCCCGCCGAGGAAACCACCGCTCCCGTAGCCGCTGAAACTGAAACGACCGCGGACAGCGAGCCGGCCGACGAGCCCAAGGCCGCCAAAGCTGGCAAGCGCAGCGCCAAGTCGCTGGCTGAGGCCGAAGAAAAAGAGGCCAAGGAAGAGCGCAAGGCCGCCCGCGCCGTGGACGAAGCCGAATCCGAAGGCAAGCCCAAGCAGCACAGCAACCCCACCCGCTCGCGCTTGGAGCGCCAGGGCAAGAACTTCCGCAAGGCCGCCGAGCAAGTGGACAAGTCCAAGGCCTACAGCCTGAAGGACGGACTGGAACTGGCCACCAAGACCAACCCGGTAAAATTCGACGCCAGCGTTGAGCTGCACGTCAACCTCAGCGTTGACCCGCGCCACGCCGACCAAAACATCCGCGACAACCTGGTGCTGCCCGCCGGCACCGGCAAAACCGTGCATGTGGCCGTGATGGACGACGCCAAGGTAGAGGGCGCCGATATTTCTGGCGTCGAGACCCTGCTGGCTTCCCTGGAAAAGGGTGAGATCAACTTCGACATCCTCATTGCTACACCGGCGCAGATGCCCAAGCTGGGTAAATTCGCCCGCGTACTCGGCCCGCGCGGCCTGATGCCCAACCCCAAGAGCGGCACCGTCACCACCGACGTCGCCAAAGCCGTGCGCGAGGCCAAAGCCGGCCGCGTTGAGTACCGCGTGGACTCCACCGGCATTGTGCACGTGGCCGTCGGCAAGGTGAGCTTTGGCGCCAAGAAGCTGGAAGACAACGCCCGCGCCGTGCTGCAAAGCATCAAGGGTAACAAGCCAAACAGCATTAAGGGTACCTACGTGAAGGCTATCCACTTGGCCACCACTATGGGGCCGTCGATCACCATCGACATCAGCGAGCTGTAAAGCCCGCCTGGCCAAAAAAACGCCTCCCCAAGCGGGGGGGCGTTTTTGGTACCGAGACTTCTAGACTTTCATGGCGCGGTTCAGCGCATTGATCGTCCGCGTAAACCCGCGGATGCCGCCGCGGTAGGCAATGTAGCGTCCGCTCCACACCGGCTCGTACTTTGCCTTAAACCGGTGCAGGCCGCTAAAGGAGTACAGGCGGTCGCCGTTGGCGTACATAAACCGCAGCGCGCCATCCACTACCGAACGCTCTTGGTCGCGCCCATCGAGCCCGGCCAGCGGGCACAAACCAAGGTTTAGCCGGGAAAACCCTTGTGAGCGGGCGTACTCGATGTAGTTCATGAGCAGAAAATCATTGGCGTTGCCCGGCGCCTGCTTGGTGTGGCGCAACAGGTCGAAATTGGCCTCCTGCGGGTCAAACGACTCCACTTGGTTAATGAAAGCTTGGATGCCGCCGGCCTCGTCGCGCAACACCATCACCGGGTTTTGCTCGATGTACGCCGGGGTAAAGTAGCCCATTAAAAAACGGCGCTCAGAGCGGCCGGGCTGGCGCAGCCACTCATTTGATATTGTTTGGAGCTTGGCGAGCAGCTCGGTGCCATATGGCGGCCGGAGCAGTTCGGCCACGTAGCCTTGCTTGGTGAACTTATTGCGCACCTGACGGAAATACTTGTTGCCGCGCACCTGGCTGTCAAACTGCGCCAGGTCAACCACCGCCTCTTCACCGATCTTTTGCAGGCTAAAGCCGGCGTCCTTGTAGAGCGGCGTGTACTGCGGCTCGGTGTGCAGAAAAGCCGGCAGCCAATCGTTGGTGCGGCAAAACTCGTCAAACGAGGCGAGCAGCGCCGCAAAATCCGCCCGCTCGCCAAACGGGTCGCCGGCCACCAAAGCCACGCCCCGGAAGACGCTGTACGCCAGCCCGGCGGTGTGCGCCAGGTTAAAAAAATACAGTTTGTCGTGTGGCCACAGCTTAAAGTAATCCTCGCTGGAGCCGTGGTGTTTTTCCAACAGGCTACGCGCCACCTCGCGCTGCCGCGACTGGTCGTGCAGGCGGGCGCGGATCGGTTGGAACAGGGACAGCGCGCCGTACAGCACTGCGCCGGCGCTTACCACGCTGAGCGAATCTAAGAAAAACTTTGCCCGCCGGGTATGCGGCGTGAGCGCCGTGCTGGTGGTGATGTTAAACTGGTCCACCGTGCGCTGTACGGCTTGCGGGAAGCTAATCTCCTGGTGGAAATCCCGCTTGTCTAGCAGCAAAAACCCGCTCACGCCATACACCAGCGCCACAGCCAAGACCAGGGCGATAAACCGCAGTGAAAACGCAAAGCTCCGCAAGTCGCTGCGCACCGTGAACTGCTTGCGCAGCAGCCATAAGCCAACGAGCGCGGCCAGCGGCAGCAGCACACTCTCCAGCAAAACAATTACCGGGCTATGCAACTCGCCATGCGCCAGCACAAAACGCGCCGCGCCCAGCACCGACACTACACTATACAGCACCGAGGCCACCACCCACGCCGTGTACTTGCCGCGCCGCAGCAGGGAGCTGAGGTATAGCAGCGTCAGGCCAAGCAAAATCGGCACATGGAATACAAAACCGCTGATGTGCAGCAGGCGCCGCGTCACATGGACGTGCAGCTGGTCTTCCAGGGTGGTGGCGATCATGAGGAGGCCCTGGAGGGCGACGCCATAGGTCAAAATGCGGAATAGCCATGTTTGCATGGCCGGGCGTTTGGCAATCATGAGAGTATTGTAGCAGTTTTAGAGGAATGGCCAGCAAAGCATATGCGCCAAGAAGTTGTGCGTTACGCGCCACGCGCATATGCGCCCGGGCTGCACTACGCTTGACCCAACTTTTGGGCACACGTGCTTTGCCGGCCGACTCTTTACAACACTGGCACGGTGCGGCATAATGCCTGGACAGTAAACAGCGGGGAAATGATATGGCAGATGACGCACAGGCCGACGGCTATTACGCAGAAGATGAGATGGGCGACGACGAATTAGACCTCAGCTTCCTGGACGACAAAGACGACGACCACGCGGAGCCCGAGGCGCCGCAAACCCCGCAGAAGTAGCGCGGAGCGGCTGCCATGAAGGTCGCGCTGGTTGTCCCGCATATGTTCATGCACCGGGATATTTTGCCGCAGGTGATTTTCTCGCCCGCGGCATTGGCGGTGCAGTTGGCCGAGGGGCTTGCGGCACAGGGCGCCGAAGCCACGCTATTTTCGCCCGGCCCGGTGGACACGCGCGTGCCCAACCGCACAGCCGACCTCTCGCTATTTGAACAAGAGCTGGCTGGCCGTGGTTATGGCTACGTGGAGCTGCTCAAAAAGCACCCGGCCACGTTCATTGCATTAGCGCGCCAGGTGCAGGCCGAGCTCATCGCCAGCGCCTTTGCCGCCGCCAACCGCGGCGAGTTCGACGTGGTACACATCTACACCAACGAAGAGGACATCGCCCTGCCGTTCGCCCAGCTATGCACCAAGCCGGTGGTTTTCACCCACCACGACCCGTTCAATTTCCTCATAAAATACAAGAGCGTGTTCCCGAAATACGCTGGGCTCAACTGGATTTCCATGAGCTTAGCGCAGCGCGCCGGCATGCCGCCAGGCACCAACTGGCTGGCAAATATATATCATGGCATGGATCCGGACGCGCTGCATTACAACCCGCAGCCCAACGGCAACTATGTGGCATACCTGGGAAGGATTATTGAACCAAAGGGTGTGCATTTGGCAATTGCCGCAGTGGAAATGTACAACAAAACGGC
This sequence comes from Saccharimonadales bacterium (SeqCode), assembly GCA_035479375.1. Taxonomy (GTDB): domain Bacteria; phylum Patescibacteriota; class Saccharimonadia; order Saccharimonadales; family UBA4665; genus PMNU01. The sequence continues at coordinate 26,231 of DATIIT010000008.1, forward strand.
TGCCGAGCCGCTCACACTCAAAATTGCTGGCAAACATTACGCCGGGCACAAGGACAGCTACTGGCAAGAGCAGGTGGCGCCGCACCTGGGCGGCAGCATAGAGTACGTGGGATTTTTATCCGGGGACGCCGCTAAGCAGGACTTTTTGGGCAACGCCCGCGCTGTGCTGGTGCCCTCTATTTTTAACGAGCCTTTTGGCCTAGTGGTGATCGAGGCGCTGGCCTGCGGCACGCCGGTTATTGGGCTCAACTCTGGCGCCATCCCGGAAATAATCACGCCTGGCGGGACCGGCCTGGTGGTTGCCAAAGCCAAAACCGACGCGCAAACCAGTAAGCGCCTGGCCGCCGCCATCCCGCAGGCGCTCGCGCTAGGCCGCCGGGGGTGCCGCGCCGCGTTCCAAAGCCGTTTCACCCTCCAGCAAATGTGCGCCGCGCACCTCGCCGCCTACCAAAAAGCCGTGGCCGCCAAGGTATAATACCCAGCATGGCGCAAGAATACTTTCCGGCAGAGAAAAAACTGGTGGTGCGCGGCACCGACGAATTCCCGCGCGAAATCCTGAGCCGCGCCGCTGATATTGAGATTTTGGACATCTCGTTTACCGGCATCCGCACGCTGCCGGACGATTTCGCGCGGCTGCGTAAGTTACGGGTGCTATTTGCCTCGTTTACGCCGTTTACCGGGGTGCCGCCGCAGCTCAAAGATTGCGCGGCGCTCAAGATGCTGGGCATGAAAACCTGCCAGATCAGCACTTTTGCCGAAGACAGCTTGCCCGCGGGGCTGGAGGCGCTGACGCTGACTGAAAACAAGCTCACGGCGCTGCCCGCCAGCCTGGGCAAACTCAAACAGCTCAAAAAATTGATGGTAGCCGGCAACCAGCTTGCGGCGCTGCCACGCGAATTATTAGAGTGCGGGGACTTGCAGGCCATCCGCATCGCCGCCAATAACCTGACCGGGGAGCCGTCGTGGCTATTGGGGCTGCCGCGCCTGGCTTGGTACAGCGACGCCGGCAACCCGTTTAGCGTCCAGCCACGCGCGGGCGCCGGGCTACCGGAAATCGCCTGGGAAAGCCTTTCGCTGCATGAAAAAATCGGCGAGAGCGCCAAAAATGTGGTGTACCGCGCCGTGGAGGCAGGCGGCGCAAACATTGCCGTAAAAGTCTATGGCAACGACGTGACCACCGACGGGTACCCAGTGGACGAGCTGCGCGCCATCCTGGCCGCAGGCACGCACGCCGCCCTCATCCGGCCAATTGCGCGGGTCATTGGCGAGCCAGAGGGCAGGCAGGCGCTGGCCATGGAACTCGTCCCGCCGCAGTTCACCGCGCCCGGCAACATCCCGGACCTCAAGACGCACATCCGCGACACCTACCCGGCGGGCAAAACATTTATGCTGCCGTATATTTTCCAGCTGCTCCGCGACATCGCCGGCGCCGTGGCGCACTTGCACAGCCGTGGCGTGCTGCACGGCGACATCTACGCCCACAATATTTTGGCTGCTGCGGACGGCCAGGCGTACTTGTGCGACTTGGGCGGCGCCTCGTTATTTAGTGCCGCGGGGTTTAGCGCGGCCGGCGCTCGCCGCACCCACATCGACGCGCTGGCTTTTGGCCTGCTGGCCGACGAACTCCTCAGCCGCTGCCCAGAACAGAGCCCCAGTTTACAGGAACTCATACAGAGCTGTACTACCCGGCAGCTGGCGGCGCGTCCGGACTTTGGCCAGATTGTGGCGGCGCTTGCGGGGATGACGGGGCGCCTCTAAGCGCTTCATCCGCTGCGATTGGTTCAACCTCAAAGGGGCGGTCAAAATAGGCGGCTGTCACGCGCATGCCATCGTTGAGTTCGATTGCGTACTCGTCACGGGTTGGCGGCGGCTTCATCGCGACGAGCTCGTCGCGGCCATAATCGCGCCAAACCTGGCCAGCAATATCCACCCCGCACATGCCGGCCACAATGCGCGGCGCGACTACCGGCTTGCCGTCAGGGTTAGTTGCAGACGGGGAGCCGCCTTCGTCGCTGAACACACGGATCAAGGCGGTGCAACGGTCGCCACCGCATGGGAGGAGGCGCGGGGTAACCAGCTTCTTGGGTGCCGCATTCAAGTCCTCGCGCCCTGGGTCATATAGTGCCGGGTGTTGCTCTGCCCATGAAAATTCACAACCAAACGTAACAATACAGTTGTCTGCCCGCAATTCGAGGCCATCCGTGCGCACGGCGTCATGGCAGGTACCGCAGCGTGCCGACATGTTCTGCCGTGGCCGGAGCAAAAATACCATCTCGTCGCGCGTGGCGTAATCCTCTGCGCCATAAGCTTGCCGACCTCTGGCCGCAACTCTGTGCAGCGCGAAAGAATATGCAGCCTCGTATGCGGCCGGGTCTTCCGGTGACGGAACCGTGGGCAGCTCTCCCCAGCGCACCACCTCAGCTATCACGTTGGCCGCTACCTCGGCGTGCGCCCTGGCCAGCAGCGCCGCCCCGGCACATACCGGGACGCCATCAGCAATACCACCAGGCCCAGCCTCCGGACTCATACCTGTTTCGGCAGACATATCGACTGTTATACCACTTTTGGTGCGCTTTCGCCAAGCCACCAATTATAAAATCACTAGCGGCGCTTTGATGTGCGGGTGGTACTGGTAGTCTTCTAGGCTGAAGTTCTCTTCGCGGAAATCGTCAATGGACTTGACGTCGCCGGAAATTTTCAGCTTAGGGAAGGGGTACGGCTTGCGCGGCAGCTGCTCTTTGGCAGCCTCCAGATGGTTGTTGTAGAGGTGCGCGTTGCCAATAGAGATGATCAGCTCGCGCGGCTCCAAGCCAGTAAGGTACGCCACCATGTGCAGCAGCATAGCGTACTGCGCAATGTTAAACGGCAGCCCCAAAAACACGTCGGACGAACGCTGGTACAGCTGCAGCCGCAGCTTGCCCTTGGTAACGTCAAACTGGAACATGGTGTGGCAGGGCGGCAGGCGCATCTCTTTTAATTCGCCGGCGTTCCAGGCGTTGACGATGATGGCTTTGGAGTTAGGGTTGTTCTTTATTTCGTCAATCGCCCACTGGAGCTGGTCAAATTCGGTGCCGTCCGGGCGGCGCCAATGGCGCCACTGCACGCCGTAAATGCGGCCAAGGTCGTTATTTTCGTCCAAAAAACCGTCCCAGTAGCGGATTTTGTGCTCATGCAAATAGTCTACCTTTGAGGTGCCCTGGATAAACCAGAACAGCTCGTGCAGCAAGATGGCAAACGGCATCTTTTTGGTGGTGAGCAAAGGGAAGCCTTGGCGCATATCAAAGCGGATTTGGGCGCCAAAAATAGACTTGATGCCGTGGATCCCGCGGGTCGGCTTGCTTTTGCCATCCTTCAGGATGTCCACCATCAGCTTTAGGTATTCGTACTCCCCGTGCGCCATATCACCACAAGTATAGCCGTAATGCTTGTGCGGTGCCAGCAGCTCGTGCAAAATAACAACAGCCATGAGAGACGAGACCGCTGCCAAGTTATACGCCGCATATGGTGTTACACCCGCCCGGCTTTTGCCCATGCAAAAAGGCTACCGCAACGAGTCGCACCCGGCGGTATTGGCAAACGGCCAACGCCTAAACCTTATCATCTACAAAAGCGAGCCGCAGATTGTGACGCGGATCAAAAACAGTAATGCCATAGGCGATTTTCTACATACGCAAGGCCTCCCCGCGCGCAGCACCGCCGACCCCCGTATCCTCCGCTTGGCAGCAGCGAAGTACGCCGCACTGTACCACTACTTGCCGGGCGAAACAATACCCTGGGAGGGCTACACCCAGGCGCACCTCAAGGCGCTCGGCCAGGCCATGGGCCAGATGCACCGCGCTCTGCAAACCATGCCGCCGCGCCCACAGCTGCCCAACGTGGCCGAGGAGTACGAGGCGATTTTTGCCCGCATGCAGCGCTACTTTGCCGGGCCGGCCGTACGGCAGGCCGTGCAGGCAAAACTAGGCCTCGCGCTAAACAACGGCGCAATCCCGCGCGCCCAAAAACTGTTTGCCGCCTGCTGGGCGCTACCTGGCCAGCAGCCACTGCACATGGACTTTGTGCGCAGCAACGTGCTGTTCGCGGTGACCCCCCGAGCCGAGGCTGGCGCGCAGCCCGCCACCGCAGTAACCGGCATCATCGATTTCGAAAAAACAGGGCAGGGGCACCCGGCGCTCGACCTTGCCCGCACCCTGGCGTTCTTGCTGGTGGACTGCAAATACAAGGATCCGCCCAAAATTGAGAAGTACTTCCTGCACTCCGGCTACGCCAAGCGCGGCCAGGCGCACCTGCGCCCAAGCCGCCGCCTGCTGGGCGAGCTCATCACCGCCTTCTTGCTGCACGACTTTTACAAATTTCTGCGCCACAACCCGTACGAATCGCTCGGCCAAAACGAGCATTTTGTACGGACACGGAAAGAGCTGCTGAAGCGGGACGTACTTGCTGAAACCGCGTAAACTAGCTGGGCGCCGGCGCAGGTGATAGCGTCAGCGGCTGCGGCATAGCGGTGTCCCGGTCAACCACTACAGACTCCGCCGGAAGCGTTGGGGCGACTTGCCATGTGCGGACACCGGCAGCGCCAGGATCATTCCACAGCGCTATAGTGCCGCAGGGCGCATCAACGTGCATGATGGTGAGCGTACCGTCGGTGTTATGCGTGATCATCTCGTCGAGCGTATATATCTGTACCCGGGTGTCGGTTGGGTGGTCGTTACGCACGTAGAATGGCACAGTACCCGTGATGGGCTGGTCGCTGCTATAAGGTTCTTTAAACTCAGTTTCGTCGCCAAAGCCAGGGCCGGACAGACGCGCGTTAGTGCGCTTCCCTTGCGTGGCGCCGGGGGCTTATATAAATCCCAGCCCGGTTGGCGGATTCCATATAATACGGTTGTCGTCCTTATACTGCTTAACTGCTTCAGCCGCTTTGGGGTTGGGCGTCAAGGAGAGGGTGACGTTGAGGTGGTCGGTGCCAGTGGGGTTGCTGTGGGTGACGTCGGTGGCAGCGTGAAAGTCCTTAACGTCGACAACGCCGCAGTTGTAGCGCTGCGCAAGCAGTAAACTGGCGGCGTCCAGGGCTCTCTGTTTGGGGTTGGTATGCACCATGCTGCCACCTTGTTCTACGCCGGGCGCGTGCACAACATGAAGTGGCATCGCCGGCGCAGCGTCAGCCGCCACGGCGCCGCCAGCCATTCCCAGTGACGCCAACAAAGGGACGAAACGCCTAAGCGCCTGGGTTGTACGCGAAGAAACAGATAACTTTTCAGACATATTTAATAACTATAGCATATTATTGAGATCTTGCATATCTTCCTATGGGAAACGTAGCGATAACTATAATTTTAGGTTATAATATATAAATTATGTCCGCCGAGCTTGTTACTACTATGACCGACCGGCAGCGTTTGGGCACACTGACGGCAGCCAGGGCGGGCGGAGCCTTACTCCATGAGATGGCAGCTACCGCTCAAGAGGTCAAAATGGGTATTGCTGGCCCCAAGGTGACCGCCACGGCCATACTAGCCGAGCACGGGCTCTATGTTGCCACTGCGCCGCGCTATCACAAAAGCTTCCTAGACGGCTATCTGCCCGCCGCAGACAAACAGCAGACGCTGGACACCATCGTCGAGCGTACGCACGCTGATTTTGCTAATTCGCCTTCACCAGATTTTGCTGAGGCCGCCAAAGACGGCCGCTTAGGCCCTGCGCTCATCGCCACTTTAGGCGCAATCGTGTCAGAAAATGCTGTGGAGGCAAAATTCTTTAACCCCCTACCAAAAGGGCGCAACCAAGAGGGTGAGGAGATGTTCGATGGCGATGTCGGCGCAAAAAGCATAGTCTATGGCGTTGAGGGCGCCGGGGACGAAGCCGTGGAGAACGCGCGCCTGGCAGCTGTTGCCTTCCAGGGCCTGCTCATCAGGGAGAATGGTTTTTACCCGGTTACCAACCAGGGTGCTACCGTACGCATCTACGGTATGGCCGAGCACACCATCCGCGCAGTCGGCCGCAAGCTGGACGAACTGCAGCTGAATGAATGGCGCAAGCAGTATCCGCACCTGCACCTTCCCAAAGAGCCGCTCGACGTACTGCTGGCCCGCGGCATAACCATGCCACCAGAACTCCAAGACCAGCTGCGGGAGCGGGACGGGCGCTATGCCGCCTTCCAAACCACAGCCACCTTTGTCGACCCGGCCACCGGCCAAATATCCAATAAGATTGAGTTGCTGCCGGAGGACCACTCAATCGTGCGCGACCCTGTTGCGCTGTTGGGGCAGACGCGCCGGGTCTTCAACTCGCTTATCGAGCCCCTGCGCGGCAAAGACACCAAGCTCGAGCAAGACCCCAATAAAGCCAACCGCCTGCGCAGCGAGCATGGCCTCAAGCTCAAACGGCCTCCTGTTGACCCGATGGTGGAGCGCTCCGGCCCGCCCGAAAGCACCGGCCTTAACCCAGTTGATAAGGGCAGGGACTGGGCCACCGAACTCTATACCGAGGCAAAGAAAAACCGCCTCAACACTGCCCTGGAGGCGGTCCTGCTCAGCTCCATTGGACCCATAGAAGTAGGGGTAAAGGCCATCCGCCTGGCCGTGCGCCTGGCAAAGACCGGCACCACATTTGCCAAAGACCTCTACCGCTGGCGCCGCCAAAAAACAGTTGCCGTGAACTATAGCAGAAAGATCGACACCATCATCCAGGACTTGCGTTGGAAAGTAGCCTGGACGTCGCCGGAAGAACCCAAAGCGTAAAGGCGCATTGCCAAACCCCCGCCCATATTGCTAAAGTACCTCCATAACATAGAGGGAACAGCAATGGCATCCGCCTGGAAAAAACGGCTCATCCAACAAAGCGACCTGATGGCGCTGCACGAACAGCTCAAGGAAAAAGGCAAGAAGATTGTCTTTACCGCTGGCTCGTGGGATTTGCTGCACGTTGGCCAGTGCCGCTACCTGGAAGAAGCGCGCAGCCACGGCGATGTTTTGGTGGTGGGCGTCAGCAGCAACGAGGCCATCCGCCGCGTCAAAGGCCCCAACAAGCCTATTTTGGACGAAAAAATCCGCGCCGAAATGCTCACCTATTTGCGCTCGGTGGATTTTGTGACGGTTTTGCCGGAGCCGAGCTGCGCGCCGTCTTTGGGATTGTTGCAGCCAGACGTCTTCATCACCGTGCGCGAAGATTGGGCGGCCGATTACCAAAACTCCCGCGAGTACAAAACCGTTACCAAATACGGTGGCACCGTGGAGGTGGTAGACCGCCAGTCCACGGCGCTGTCCACCACCAAAATTGTGCAGCGCGCCATTGGCGGCCAGCTGGGCGACATCTTTAAAGACTTCATGGAACTGCGGAAGGACCCGCTCAAAGAACGATGACCAAGCCCGCCCCCGGCGCACCGCTCACGCCCAAAGAACAGCAAAAACAGGAGTACTACCGGGACGCCCGCACCGGCGGCTATTACGGCGATATCTGGACCAGCGTAGGCAAATGCGTGTTTTGCGACTTGCGCGAAAAATATATCATATATGAGGAGAACGGTATTGTGCTGACCGTGGCGCTGTTTGCGTACATTGATGGCAACGTCATGGTCATCCCGCGGCGGCACGTCAAATCGGTAAAGGAGCTGACGCCGGAAGAGTGGGAAACCTGCCGCAAACTCATGTACATCGCTAAAAAAATGGTCCGCCGGGTGCACGGCATAAAAGGCCTGCAATATCTGATCCGCGATGGCGGCATTGAGGCGCAAAGCACCGTTTCCGACCACCTGCACATCCACTGCATCCCGTTTGACGCGCCAGACCTCAGCACCTGGAATTACCGCACGCTGAAGTACACGCCGCTGGAAAACGCCGGTTTGTTCCGCGCCCAATCGCGCAAGATCACCGAGCTGGCACGGAAATTTGAAGACAAGTACCAAGACAGCGACGCCGCAGAGGCCGCACCATGAACGCCGCCACCACAGAATTCGACTGGAGCGAGCTAGCATTCGCCAGCAAAAAACCGCTCCGCGGGCTGTACGCCACGTTCGTCGCCGCCCCGCGCGAGCTCAGCAGCGCGCGCATCAAGCAAATCATCAAGCAGTACTTGCCGCAGGGCAACCTGGTGTTCGGCATTTCCAAAGAGCCGTACGTGGCAGGCTTTGAAGACCAGCCGCAATTTAGGATGGACGATGGCGCAGAGATTGCCCATTTTGCCGCACTCACCAACAAAGCAAGCGCCAAACACAAGGTGTACACGCTGCGCTACTTCCAGCGCGAGCTGCCGTTTGTGCTCGAAAAACTAGGCTTTGCCAAAGTTTTGCTGGTGAACGGCTCGTGGAAGCATGTCTTCCACAGCTCGCCGGCGTATTACGTGCTCGCCAATAGCCAGGTGCCGTTTGAATACATTTCGCCCTTCGCCCAGGCCGCCGAAGGCGACGTGCTAGAACGGTTGGCCTTGCGCGAAAACAGCCAGCGCTACCCCGTGCCCAGCGGCGATTTTACCGATAAAGAAATGCTCGGGCACGCTGCCAACGTGGCCAAATTCTCGTTCGACAACACTCACCAAACCGGTGTGGTGCTGGGCAAAAAAAACGGCCGGAAATACGCCTTTATGCTGGGCACTTTTAACAAAGTAGTGCCCACGCAAAGCTATGCCTTGCACCATGGCGCCGAGCGCGAGAAACACTTCTCGCCGCCCAACGACCTCAATTATTACGACACCGTGCACGCCGAGATGGAGCTGCTCGTGGCAGTGCAAAAACAGCAGGTCCCGCTGCAGGGCACAACCATGTTTATAAATTTGTTGCCGTGCCCCACGTGCGCCCGCACGCTGTCCCAAACCGACATCGCCGAGTTCGTCTACACCGAGGACCACTCCAGCGGCTACGCCATCAAAATGCTCGAAGCCGCCGGCAAAAAAGTAAGGAGGATTGTGCCATGAAAACCGTGATTGTGGCCGCCATTACGGCGGACGGGTTTATCGCGCGCGATAGCGCGCACCACGCCGATTGGACCGGCAAAGCGGACAAAAAGCTTTTTGTGGACGTCACCACCGAGCTAGGCGTCATGGTAATGGGCGCGCGCACCTTTGCCACCATCAACCGGGCGCTGCCCGGGCGCCGCACCATTGTGTACACCTCGCACCCGGAAGCCATTACCGCGGAAGGCGTGGAGACCACGCAAGAAACACCGCAACAACTGGTGGCGCGGCTGGAAAAAGAGGGCGCGCACGGTTTGGCAGTGGTGGGCGGCTCAACCATTTACGGGCAGTTTATGGCGGCCGGCGTGGTGGACGAATTGTACATTAGCGTGGCGCCACTGGTGTTTGGCACTGGCGTGACGCTGTTTAACACCTCGCTGCAAGACAAACTGGAGCTGGTGGCGTGCAGCAACCTCGACCCAGGCACCATCCTGCTGCACTACAAAGTGGTGCGTAGCCGTAGCTAGGCGGCATAGACTATACTACAAGCATGTCTGTTTCATTCCCTGGCGACCAGCCATACTACAAGCGGCTCCGCGCCATATTGCAGGCCGCGCCAACGCGCGAGCACTTGCTGGACGCCATTGTAAACGCGCCGTTCCATGAGCTGCGGCGTAGTGTGCACCTGGACCTGGGTATGGTAGTACTGTTGCTGGTGGACGCGGCAAAAGGCACAGTTAACCGCATCGCCCTGTCTAGCACGCCGGCAGCCAACGGTGCGGCGCGCATTTCTGACACGCTGTTTGCCGATATTAAAATCCCGCTCGCCCACAAACGCAATGTCATTGCCCAGGCCATCCGCAGCGGCGAGCCGCAAGTTACCGCCGATTGGGAGTTGCTGTTTGTGCCCGCGCTTTCGGCGCAGGCGGCGCGCTTTAACCAGGCCGGGGCAGGGATTGAGTCCAGCCACGTGTACCCGCTGCGGGACGCTGGCCAGGACGGCGCGCTCGTCTTCAATTTCTTCCAGCCGGCCAGCAATATCGGGCCAGAACACCAGGCATTCGTGCAATTATATGGCGGGATGGTGGCCGACGCCCTGCGCGCCAGCACCGCTGCCGCCTAAGGCCAGGGCATATGTTAAATAATTCACCGTTTTTTATAGGATGTCCGCTATGGTAAAGGCAGTGCCTATGGATCCATTTCGCCGCGCCGTCACTGCCGCGCTCTCTTGCGCAAAGAGTGTCTACCGGTCGCTCTACTTTCCGCCAACCGTTATTTGCGCGGCGATTATCGTGGCCTCTATTTTTGGCTGGCAGGCCGCAAAAACCTCGCTGGCGCACGACCTGCGGACTGCCGAGGATGTGCGCGTGGCCACGGCAGAACAATCTGTCCGGTCGTACATCTCGTCGTATGAACAAATTTTGCGCGGCGGGGTGGGCCTGTTCCAAGGTTCGGACCAGGTGACGCGCAACGACTGGGCAAACTACTTAAACGCCTTCACCAGCATGCGCAATTACCCAGGGGTGCAGGGTATTGGCTACGCGCCGGTGGTCACCCCAGACCAGCTACCGGCGCTGCAGGATTTTATGGCCTCGGAGGGCACAGACAACTTTGCCATTTACCCGGCAGACCCGCCGCGCGCTGTGTACGCGCCGGTCATATATTTGCAGGCCATTGCCGCCACAGCGCCGCCAACGTACGGCTTCGATATGTACTCCCAGCCCACCCGCAAAGCAGCCATGCTCGCCGCGCGCGACCAAAACCGCACCACCATCACGCCGCGCATTGAGCTCATGAGCAGCACCGGCGCGCGCCCCGTGGGCTTCAACATGTACGCGCCGTATTACGGGCCCAGCGAGCCGGCGTCGCTCGCCGCCCGCCAGCAAAATATCCGCGGCTATGTCTACGCCAGCTTCCGTGCCGACGTCTTTTTTAAGCGTATCGTGTCCGAACTCAACAAAAATATACTGGCCTTCCAGATAACCGTGCAGGGCGACAAATTGCCGCTGTACACCTCGCCAAGCTATGCGTCCATCAGCAAGCACGCCGGCTTTGTAGACCGCAGCATGGATGTGTACGGCCAGACGTGGCAGATGCGCTACGCCATCAACGACCAGCTCATCGTGAGCTCTGTACAGCTTAAACGGCCGGGCGGCGTGCTGTTTTTTGGCCTGTTTACGGCAATTCTGGTGAGTATGATCATCTATCTGGTGCTGCGCGGGCGCGCCAAAGACCTCACTACCCAAAAAGAACGGGCGGTGGAGCTAGCCAAAGACGAGCTGCTATCCCTGGCCAGCCACCAACTGCGCACCCCGGCCACCGGCGTCAAACAATACGTAGGTATGGTGCTGCAGGGCTTTGCCGGCGACATTTCCGATGAGCAAAAGGCGCTCCTAGAAAAAGCCTACGCCAGCAACGACCGCCAGCTGCGCATCATTAACGAAATCCTGCACTTGGCCAAAATTGGCTCCGGGCGGATTGTGCTGGCCAAAACGCTCACCAACCTCAACGAGCTGGTGGGCGACGTCATAAATGAGCAGCGGGGCGACATCGCGGCCGCACGGCACACGCTCAAAGTGCGCCTCGCCAAAAAGCCCATCATGGCTAATGTGGACACCCACACGCTGCGTATGGCCATTGAAAACTTGCTCAGCAACGCCATAAAATATACGGCGCCGGGCGGAAAAATTACCGTGGGCACGCGCCGTGGGCGCTACCGGGCGTTTATTAGCGTGCAGGACACCGGGGTGGGCATAGGGCAGGGCGACCTAGACAAAATTTTCCGCCAGTTTTCGCGCCTGCCCAACGAAATGAGCCAGAGCGTGGAGGGCACCGGCATTGGCTTGTACCTGGCAAAACATCTGGTAGAATTGCATAAAGGCGCAATCCAAGTGGTTTCGGAGTCCGGCAAAGGCTCGACCTTCGTCATTGAGCTGCCGGCAAAGGCGGAGCCTATGAGAAATCTCACTGCCTCTAAAAAACGCTAAGTTATAATGAAGAAAATGGATCACGCAAACAAGCAAGCAAAACCGGGACGCAACATCCTGATTGTTGAGGACGAGCGCAGCCTCAACGAGGCCTACCAGATGATTCTGCGCAAGTCCGGTTACACCGTGCACGTGGCCTTTGACGGCCAGGAAGCGCTCGACGTGGCCACCCAGGTAGAGCCCGACCTCATCCTGCTCGACTTGCGCATGCCGCGCATGGACGGCCTGGAATTTTTGCGCCACTACAAGCTTCTGGACGAGCACCCCAAAGTGCGCGTTATCGTTTTCAGCAACTACGACATGCAAAAAGAAATCGACGAAGCCTACCGGCTGGGTGCCGAACGCTACATCCTTAAAGCCTGGGCGTCGCCCAAGGAGCTGCTCCAGGTGGTCGAGAACACACTGGAAGGTTAAACGATTCGTTTACGGCTACGGTGCGATTTGTAAATCAGA
>DATIIT010000009.1:0-72781 GCA_035479375.1 Saccharimonadales bacterium (SeqCode)
GTCCTTTCGGTGCCCATGGCGCGAGGGAAACACCTGTTCCCATGCCGAACACAGCAGTTAAGCCTCGCCGCGGTTACAATACTTGGGGTTCACCCCTGGGAAAATAGCACGGTGCCGAATTATATAAAAGCCATCCGAATAGGGTGGCTTTTATTTTTTCGCCCAGCCGGAATAGGGAATATTGTATTTTTACCAATTATATTGTATTATATACATAATATGGACGTTCTTCATGGTACTCCTGCGGAAGCGCCGCTACAGGGAACTGAGGCTGGCGTATCTCGTGAGCCAGTTGCTGGCGCCGCCGTTGGTGCCGTTGCGCTTGGTGGTGGGAATGAAACCTTAGGACAGGAAGACGCACCCCACGAAGTCGGCTCCATTTCCAACCATGAAACAGCCTACAACAGCGAGCAGGCCTTATTTGCTGAGCGTGTTGCCGTTTTGCAGGCGGAGGCTGAGAGCGGCGTATATACCCAGGGCAAGCGCTTGGACGTGCTATTTGGTGTAGAGGTAGAAAGCCAGCTCGTCGAGAATGGGGCGCGATTTAACAACCTAGATGAGCGCATGCAGCACGAACGCGATCTTGCGGTGCGTGAGGTGGCGCGCCAGGTAGTGCGCCCCACCACGCCAATACCCGAAGTCGGCCCTGAGGAAATGGCGGCGAAGCTAGCAACAGGCCGCGAAGAGGCGCGCGCCTATGTGGAAGCCATCCCGGCCCACACCCCCGAAGAGGCCGTGCACAAAGCAGAATGGCTCGCCGATATCGAGAATTACGGCCCAAAGGAGCTGATATATGCCCGCCTTTACCGTGAGTTCTCCGCACCACAGGCAACCACGCCCCGCGTCCCGGCCGATTCATCTTACGAAGACGTAGGCCGCTTTAGTGAGCAAAGCGGCTGGCTGGAGTTCCGCTGGGGCAGGGCGGCGCTCCAGGTGGGCTGGGAAGACACGCCAGGTATAAGTGAACATCGTTTGGCCCCTTGCCCGCCAACCGAGGCTGCGCGGCGCAAGGGCATCGTTACCCGGCGTTTCGCTGATATTGCCGCGGACTACGGCATGGGTCTTATTGAGCTCGGTACACACCTCAACGTGTCTGCCTATATGGAGGACGAACATGGGCAGCGTATGCCAATCCTAGGCATTGGTAAGGCTGCTGAGGAACGGACTAAGGATGCGCTTGCCGGTATCGGTGCTGGCATAACCGATGGCGCCTGGCTGAACACCGGGACTGCCGAGCTCCCAGAAGTATTTGATGTGCCAAGCGGTAGCCGGGTGAGCAACTATAGGATGGGCCACGTGCGCAACTCCATCCGGGTGCACACCGACCGCATTGAACTGCGCGACGCCAGGCTGGCGGGCTCGCTAGAGCAGGGCGTGTCTTGGGCTATGGCTGGCGTGCTGGTTGGCCTGCATGACGGCTATAGCGGGCTGGGAGCCCAAGGCTACGAAGTACCTGCGCTGCACAGGACCTACCGCGTAGTACGCACCGAAGCCTTTGACAAAATGGAGCAGCTTGAGGTGCAGCGAGCCCTGGAACAGTCTGGGCGTACGCCAGATGGCGGGTTCGCCCTAGACACCCAGCATAATGCGCGGTTTGCAGCGGCTATTGCTGGGCAGCTCATTGGCGCCAGAGTGCCTCCCGGCACTGCGGCGTTGCTTAATGAAGTTATTTTGCGCAGCTTGCGGGTGCAGCCCGGTGGCGGCATACATTGCGACCAAGCGGCCTTGCAAGCCGCCTTTGAGGCTGAAAGCGGTGAGCGCCTTGCGGCGCTCGGAAAACTCATGGAATACCCAGACGTGATTGCCACCCTCGTAGATGAACACACCCAAAGCCTGCGCATAGAAGACGTTGAAGTGCTTGGCGGCAGCGTTTCATACCGTCACCTGAGCCCGGAAGCCCGCGAGCAAACATTGTTGCGTTCGCCTGTCGCTCGGGTAGCCTACGGGGATGGCTTGCCATCTTTCGCCGCTGGCATACGACGCACAGGCGAGTACGCCGTCGCCACCAATTCCCCCGAGGACGTTATCTGGCGGATAATCACCGATGGACGACAGCCATAAACCTGTTGACATTATTTCATAAGCATGTTACTATATAAGCAGTTTCGAAAGAAACAAACAGAGGGTTCGCTCCATAAAAAGGAGCGGACTCTTTTTGTTTCTAGAGAGCATATAAGCCACGGGAGGATTTACATGGCTGGAACAAAAGCTGGCGGCAAGGCTGCCGCTGCAACGAACAAAGCGAAGTACGGTAGCGACTTTTACGCCAAGATCGGCGCTAAGGGTGGCAAACTGGGTAAGACCGGTGGCTTCTTCGCCAACCGCGAGCTGGCACGTGCTGCTGGCCGCAAAGGTGGCCGCATTTCGCGCCGCCCAAAGGCCGGCAACGGCCCTGCGAACCGCGCTAATTAAGTTAGCCGTAAAGCACAAAATAGGCCAAGGCTTCGGCCCTGGCCTATTTTTTTATGGCTTGCAGGCGGTAGGGCCGGCGCTGTTGCGAGTTGCCAACGCCCCAGGCTGTGCCGCAGTTCACGCACTGGTAGCGTTGGGGCGCCATCTGGATGCCGCTTGCCTGGCACCTGGGGCACCGGCTGCGCTGGAAGAGCCAATCGCGGTAGCTGTCTAGGCAGTCTTGTACGTGGCTCTGGCTAATCTCGATGTCATATTGCCTGCCAAGGCGCAGCGCCTCCTCCCAGGCGTCTACTTCCTTTTGGAGAAGATCGACGTCGCTGGTGAACAATTGGTGGCCAAGGCGGGCGTGGCCAACCTCGTGCAGCAGGCCGGCCAGGTGCGCCATCTCTTCCCCTGGGGTGTAGAAGATTTCCTGGCGTTTAGGCGACCAGCAATGCGCCGCGCCAACAGTAAAGACGAGTCCGGGGTTGTCGCGGCGCAGCCTACGGACGAGCTTTTCCATGCAGGCCTTTGGCTAGGTCGTAACAGCCGTAGACGACGGCCTCTTCCGGGCGGCCAGCAGCGATAATAGGCGGTATAGGGATGAGCGGCACTTCGTAGGTGCGGAGCGCGTCTACAAGCAGGCCGCCAAATCGGTCGAAGTAGGCGGCCACGCTGCCCCCTAGGATGACGACCTCGGGCTGCACCACGGCGATGATGTCGATGAGGCCGCGGGCAATGTCATGGGCGATGTGCTTCCATGTGGCCTTGTCGTGGATGTCTTTGGCCATTTTGCCGTAGCGCCGTGTTATGGCCCGCCCGGATGCAAACGACTCCCACGGGACCATTTTGCCGTTGTGCTCCAGCGGCATTTTGCCGGCCTCGGCGTTGGCTAAATAGGGGTCGATCTGCTGGTTAATAACGACGCCCACGCCAATGCCAGTGCTAACTGTGACATACACGACGCGGTCGTACTTGTCTTTAACGAGCATGGCTTCGGACAGCGCAGCCAATTTGGCGTCATTTTCGATGACGACCGGGCAGTGGGCGATTTTCTCAACGTCCAGGCCAATGGGTACGTCCTCCCAGGGCAGGTTGCCCATGGCCAGGCCAATGCCTTTCTTGCGGTCGAGCCGGCCAGGTGCGCCCACGCCACAGGCAATAAACTCTTTTGTAGACAATGATGCAACAGTTTCCGCCAAATCACGGATAAACTGGGGGTAATGTGGTGCGGTGGGGAACTTGAGGGATTCGGTAATGACGCCGTGGTTGTCTAGGCATGCCACGAGCGTTTTTGTCCCTCCAATATCGATCCCCAAGTACATGATAACCTTAGTGTAGCACGCCGTGCGCCTGTCCAGCGAGCTGCTTTTGACGCCCCTGGATAAAAGAGGTATAATGGATACAATCTTGCGGTAATCTTTTGGGAGCACCGACAGAAATACACTTTTAAGGAGGCATGGAATACATGTCAAAAACTACTAACGTAACTATGGACGAGCTGCTGGCTGGCAGTGACGTCAAACAACTTGAGGCAGGCGACGTCATTGAAGGCGTTGTAAGCTCGGTTAAGAAGCACGAAGTGTGGATTGACCTGGGCGCCAAGGGTGTCGGCGTGGTGATGCGCCGCGAAATCGGCCACGGCCAGGTCTTGGAAGAAGGCCAGAGCGTGACCGTCAGCGTCATCGACCCGGAGCTGGACGAAGGCCACGCGCTGCTTAGCATGAAGCGTGCTGCCAAGGACCGCGGCTGGGACGAGCTGAAGCGCATCTTCGACGACCAAGAAATCGTTGAGGTCACTCCGTACGACGCCAACCGTGGCGGCCTGCTGGTGGAGCTGGAAAGCATCCGTGGCTTCCTGCCGGTGTCGCAACTGGCCGCCGGCCACTACCCGCGCGTTTCTGGCGCCGACAAAGACGAGATCCTGCAGAAGCTGAACGTCCTCGTGGGCAAGCCTATCCGTGTCCGCGTGCTGGACGTCAGCCGCAAGGACAACAAGCTGATCTTCTCTGAGAAAGAGGCCGTCAAGGACGACATGCAAGCCCGCTTTGCCGAGCTGAAGGTCGGCGACGTGGTGGAAGGCGTGGTGACTGGCGTGATCGACTTTGGCGCGTTTGTGAACGTGCAAGGCATCGAAGGCCTGATCCACATCTCCGAAATCTCCTGGGAGCGCGTGGAAGACCCGCGTGACTACGTCAAGGTTGGCGAAGATGTGAAGGCCAAAATTATTGCCATCGACAAAGACCGCCTTTCCTTAAGCCTCAAGCAAATGAGCGAAGACCCGTGGCTGAAGGAAGTGAAGGCGTTCAGCAAGGGCGACATCGTAGAGGGCAAGATTACGCGCATTACGCCGTTTGGCGCTTTTGTACAGCTGTCGCCCAGCGTGGAAGCCTTGGTGCACGTCTCTGAAATGAGCGACGACGAAACCGTTGACCCGCAGCAAATCTTTAAGCTCAACGAGAAGAAGCAGTTTAAGGTGTTGGACATCGACACCGACGCCCGCAAGATCGCGCTGAGCCTCAAAAGCGCAAAATAACATGTAGTGTAAGGGCCGGTTTGGCACGGAAAGGGGCGCATAAAGATGGCACGCAGCATCGAAATTGAAGATATGATTACCGTCGGCGCTCTGGCCGACCGGCTCAGCCTACCGGTGACGCGCCTGATTGGCGAGCTGTTTAAGAACGGCGTTATGGCTACGGTAAACGAGCGGATCGACTTCGACACCGCCCAGATTATCGTGACCGAGCTTGGCTTGGATGTTGAGCTCACTAAGAAGGTTGAAGAGGTGGTGGCGCCCACGCGCGAGAAGCGCGTTGCCGGCGACAACGCCGTGCCGCGCCCACCGGTGGTAGCGGTGATGGGGCACGTTGACCATGGCAAGACCAGCCTGCTGGACGCCATCCGCGGCGCACAGGTGGCTAAGGGCGAGGCGGGCGGCATTACGCAGCACATTTCGGCCTACCAAATTTTGCATAACAAGCGGGCGATTACCTTTTTGGATACCCCTGGCCACGAGGCCTTTGCCGCTATCCGCGAGCATGGCGCGCACCTGACGGACATCGCCATTATTGTGGTGGCGGCCGACGACGGCATTAAGCCGCAGACGCTCGAAGCCATCCGTTTTGCCCGCAAGGCCGGGGCGCGCATCATTGTAGCCATCAACAAAATCGATAAAGACGGCGCCGATTCCAACCGCGTCAAGCAGCAGCTCTCTGAGCACAATTTGCTGGTAGAAGAGTGGGGCGGTGATACTGTGGCCGTGGAAGTGTCCGCCAAAACAAAAGCGGGCATCGACAACTTGCTGGACATGGTACTGCTGGTTGCCGATGTGGAAGACTTCCGCGCCGAAGTTGCTGGGCCGGCCGTGGGGCTGGTTATTGAGTCACATGTGCAGCAGGGGCGTGGCCCGATCGCCAATGCGCTCATCGAAGAAGGCACGCTGAATGTCGGTGACTTTGTTGTTGCTGGTACAACGTACGCTAAAGTCCGCAACTTGGACTCCACCGATGGCAAACCCCTGAAGGAGGCTGGCCCCTCAACGCCGGTAGCAATCAGCGGCTTCAAGGCGCTCCCAGAATTTGGCGATGAATTTACTGTTGTAAAAGACGAGAAGACAGCCCGCGCCCAGGCCGAGCAACTGGCCACCCAAAAGCAGGCCGGTGGCAGCAGCGACATGAGCAGCAGTGAGCTGATCCGCATGATCAACCGCAACAACAAGGTCAGCGAGCTGAACATTGTGGTGCGCGCCGACGTGCAGGGCTCACTCACCTCCGTTATCGACAGCCTGAAGGCGCTCGATACCGATGAGGTCGCTGTGCGTGTGGTGAGCTCCGGCGTCGGCGCCATCAGCGAGAACGACATCCATACCGCCGGCTCCAGCAACGCCATAATTTACGGTTTTAACGTCACAGCGCCTACTAATGTGAAGCGTCTAGCTTCGCGCGATAAGGTTACGGTGCGTTTGTACAACGTCATCTACGAACTCATAGATGACGTTAAAGAAGGTTTGAGCAAATTGCTTGCGCCCGAAATTGTAGAAACCGACCTTGGCCGCCTGGTGGTCCGCGCCATTTTCAAGACAACTAAAACAGAGGTCATCTGCGGTGGTGAAGTCACCAAAGGCAAGCTGGCAATCCCGGCTTTGGCGCGGGTTGTGCGCGACAACGAGCAGCTTGCCGAAGTAGAAGTCACCAACCTGAAGCGCGGCCCGCAAGACGCCAAAGAAGTCCAAGAGGGTGAAATGTGCGGCGTCAGCATCAAGACCACGGCGCGGCTGGAGCTCCAAGAGGGTGACCGCCTGGAATTCTTCACCCGGGCAACGGTCTCGCGCTCGCTTTAGCAAACGGGCTGGCACTTTTTGCCAGGAGTGTTAGAATGGAAAAAGAGAGGAACAACCATGATTAAACTCGACGATGATCTACTGCAAGAACTTGGCCTCGCGGCACTTCCGCCGGAAGAGAAAAAGAAGCTGCTGGCCCACATCTACGAGACGCTAGAGATGCGTGTTGGCATGAAGCTGGCCGAACGGATGTCTGACGCCCAGTTGACGGAATTTGAGCAGTTTATTGACCGCAACGACGAAGCCGGCGCACTGCAGTGGCTGGAGGCAAACTTCCCGAATTATAAAGATGTTGTCGCCTCAGAATTTGACGCGCTAAAAAAAGAGATTGGCCAGGTAGCGCCGCAGATCCTAATGGCGGGGCAAGCGCAAGCCCAGGACGACGCCCAGCAGCAGGCTGGCGCCGCCGCACAAGTGCAGCCGGGGCAGCCGCAGCCTAGTAACGTCACACCGCTTTGGAATGGTGACGCCCCCCGTGCCGCAGGCGCGCCAGACCCTTGGCAGCAGCAAGAGCCGCCGCGCGCAGCGTAAGGCGCTTACAAAATTTGCGATTTGTATCCGGACAGGAACGCCTGTCCGGACATTTCTTTTTTACCGGCAGGCGTAAGCCGGTCGATGACGAGCGCTTGCCGGCCACAACGGATAACCAGTTCCTTGCCCACGATTTCGGCGGTACCCGGCGCAGCGGCGTTGCCGGTGCTAGTGGTATGCACCGCAGTGATGATAACCTCAATACTGCCCAGCCTTGCCCGGCTTTTGGGCCATTCACTATATGCCCGGATGTCGCGCTCGATTTGCTCCGCAGGCTTGTGCCAGTCGATGACCCCATCTTCTTTTGTGAGCTTGCGGGAGTAGGACGCCGTGCGCCCGGTAACTGATTGGTCGGAGAGTATGATGCTGCCGTTGCAATATGCCGGCAGGATTGTTTCAAGCAACTGGTAGCTGAGCTGGATCAGGTCTTTGGTTAACTCGGGCGTGGTGATGCCTGGCGGCAAGGCGTACTCGCCATATCCGAGCAAAGGCCCCTCGTCCATGGCCTCCACGAGCAGCATTAGGCTGACGCCCGTGGTTTTTTGGCCGCTGAGGATGGAGAAGGTAATTGGGTCGGCGCCGCGCCACTCTGGCAGCAGAGAAAAGTGGCTATTGACGATGCCCAGCGGAAAGTAATCGATAACCTGCTGCGACACTAGTATGCCAAAGTCGATGAGCACCGCGACGCGGCTGGCAAAGGGCTTGGCGCTAAAAAGCTCGTCGAGCTGCTTTTTATTCTCGGCGGTAGAGACCTTTAGGCTGAGCTCTTCGGCCACTTCCAGGACTGGTACTGGGCCGCGGTGGTGCGCTGGCCGCGGCTTAGTAACAACTGCCTCAATAGTGCAAAAACCCGCCAACAGCCGCAGGCTGGCCGCCGCCACCGGGCCGCTACCAAAGAATACTATTGTCTCGGACATCTGTTTCATAGTCGAGCTTCTGTAATTGGCCGTCATCCTTGAGCTTGAAAAATGCTTCTGGCTTGCTTTTGATAAGGTCGATGAACACGATGCCATTGGTGTGGTCAATTTCGTGCTGGAAAACGCGCGCCAAAAAGCCTTCGGCGGTAACGCGGATCTCTTGGCCCTGGCGGTTGAGCGCCCGGATGCGCACTTTTTCGTAGCGGGGGACTTTGCCGTAAATGTCTGGTACGCTCAAGCACCCTTCGTAATCTTCGGTGACGGCGCCTTCGTATTTCGTGATGACCGGGTTGATGAAGACCGAGAAGCTTTTATCGGCTTTGTTGTCAAAATCATTACGGATTACGACAATTCTCAGAGGCCGGTCGACTTGTACTGCGGCCAGCGCCACGCCAACTTCGTGCTCGCGGCTCGCTTCCCAATCGAGGGTGGCGGCTTCCATGTCGGCGATCAGCGCCTCGGCCTCTGCCGTGACAATGCCCACTTTTTTAGACCGTTCCCGCAAATGCGGGTTGGGCAGGGTAATTACGTCGTCCTTGGTCATTGCCAAAAGTATAGCGGAGTTTACGCAAGGTTTACAACAGGTTCATAGGATCAATGTCGTAGGCCCAGCCGCTGGGCAGTTGGGCGACCACGTCGAGCAGCCGGGCACGGACTTTTGCCTTGACGATGACTTGCCAAACGAATTTATTCTGGACCTTCTCATGGAACGAGGGTGTGGGGCCTTCAACGGCGATGCCGCCCACGTTGCCGTGCAGCTGCCGTACAAAATTTTCGGCGGCGCGCTGCGCGCTGGCGCTGCTGGCCCGGGACACCGCGAGCTTTAGCGCGTAACAGTAGGGCGGGAATAAAAACTGCTTGCGCTCGGCAATTTCGCGGCTGTAAAACGCGTCCCAGTCTTTTTCGATGACCGCCCGTAGCAGGCTGCTGTCCGGCGCATAGGTTTGGATGACCGCCTCGCTGTCGCGGTGGCCGCGCCCGACGCGCCCGAGCACTTGGCTAAGCAGCTGGTAGGTACGCTCTTGGGCGCTAAAGTCCGGGAAGTAGAGGCTGGTGTCGGCAATGATGACGCCCACCAGCCCCAGGCGCGGCAAGTCGAGCCCTTTTGCCAGCGTTTGCGTGCCTACAATAATGTCCACACCGCCCGCCCGGACCGCATCGTAATGCTGCTCGATGCGTTCATTTTTTTTGTTGTCGGTGTCAAAGCGCTGCACGCGGGCCTCTGGGAACAAACGTGCCGCTTCTTCGGCCACAGCTTTGGTGCCGATACTACGGAACACCACGCTGGCGTTATGGCATTCGGGGCAGCTGATGGGGCTCGGCGCTTTGTATTCGCAGCTATGGCAGCGCATGAGGTGCTCGTCGCCGTGGTATACCAGCGGCAAGTCGCAGTGCGGGCACAGCGCCTGCCAGCCGCATTTTTCGCAGAAAACCACGCGGGCCGTGCCGCGCCGGTTTAGGAAGAGTAGGGTTTGCTCGCCGTTTTGCAGCCGGGACTTTATGGCCGCCAGCAACTGGCCGGAAAGGTAGGGGCTCCGGCTAAAATTGGCGCGGTCGCGCAGGTCGACAACGGTGACCACCTTTTGGGCGCCAACCAGCCCAGCTGCGGTCTGGGACATGCGCACCACCGGCCGTTTTTTGGCAATGGCAACGGCATAGTCTGCCACCAGCGGCGTCGCCGAGCCCAGCACGAGCACGGCACGGTGCAAGCCCGCGAGCTTGGCGGCCACGATGTTGGTATGGTAGTGCGGCGCCTGGTCTTGCTTGTAGGCGGTTTCGTGGGACTCGTCTACAACTACCAGCCCCAGGTTTTTGAGCGGGCTAAACAGGGCAGAGCGCGCGCCGATGACGACTATTGGCTCCTGCCGCTCTAGAATTTTTTGCCAGGCGCGCGCCCGCTGTGCATCGGTGAGGCCGGAGTGCGCCACAACCACACGCTGGCCAAACACCTGCCCAAAATCGCGCGCCAGCTGCGAGGTGAGCCCAATTTCTGGCGTGAGGATGATGGCCGACTTACCGCTTTGCAAGGCACGCTGCGCCAACTCAATGTAGACGCGCGTTTTGCCGGTGCCGGTCTCCCCGTGCAGGATGTGCAGCCCCGGCTCCCTGATAGCTTGTAAGGCCTGTTCCTGGTCTTGGGTAAACGGCGGCAGCGCCGGCGGGCTAAGCGGCGGCAGCGTGGCAAGGGCTTCCGGCTTTTTGGGCAAGGCTTTGGGCAGGAGCAGCTGGGTGATGATGCCGAGCGGCGCAGGGTAATAGCCCTGCATCCAGGCCAGCAGCGCCAGTAGCTGGGCGGGCAGCGCAGGCAGTGGCGGCACCTCGGCCACCGGCTTTGCCGCAAAACGGGCCGGCTTGGTGCCTGGGCCGGCCACCACGCCCAAAACGCGCTTGTTGCGGAGAGGCACCACAACAATCTGCCCGGCGGGCAAGGGCGTCTCCGCGCTATACGTCAGCGCCTCGCCACCGTGATATGTGGCGTCGCCAACCAGTACCTCCACGTAGTGCATAGTTGCATTATATGATTTTTGTACGGTAATTATGAAATTCGTGTTGTCAGCCCCGCGTCCAATGAGCTATACTTGAAGCTACGTTGTTTGAATGACAATAGAGAGCTTATGTTAGACGTATTCATCACATCACGAGTCCGGCGCAAGATCATCGTTATCTATGCCAAATACCCCGATTTTAAGACCCACGTCCGGGGGTTGGCCAAGCTTATTAAAGAAGACGCCGGCAACATCCAGCGTGAGCTCAAGCGCCTGGAAAAAGTGGGTTTCCTGGTATCCGAAAAGCAAGGGAACACCAAGATTTACCACACCAACAAGCAATTCGTCATTTTTAAGGAACTGCAGAGCATTGTGCTGAAGAGCCAGCGCGCCGCGCAAAAGAAACAACAGGTTGTTTAACCCTTGCAAACCGGCCTCTGTTACGCTAGAATAGACCACATATGATCCAAGTAACCCGCAAAGACGCAAAAGAATCGCTGGAGAACCTTCTCCGCCGTTTTAACCGCAAGGTACAACAAGCTGGCGTTATCGCCGTTGTTAAGCAAAACCAGTTTTTCGAGAAGCCGATCAGCAAGCGTGAGCGCCGCAACAAGGCGATCATCCGTGCTGAGCGCAAGGCTCTCAAGCTGAAGAAAATTAAGTTCGGCCAACGCTAACCAGCATGCTGAAGGAACGCCTTGACCAGGACCTGAAAGCAGCACTCCTGGGGGGTAATAAGGTGCTTGCAACCACGCTTCGTGGCCTTAAAAGTGTTATTTTGTATGCCGAAGTAGCCAAAGGTTTGCGCGACACCGGCCTGCCGGACGACGAAATTATTGCCCTGTTTGCCAAGGAGGCAAAAAAGCGCCAAGAAAGCGCCGACCTCTTCAAACAAGGCGGCAACGAAGAAAAAGCCGCGGCCGAGCTAGCCGAGAAAAAGGTGATTGAGGGCTATTTGCCCCAGCAGCTCACTGACGAAGAGTTGGGCGCGGCCATAGATGGCGTTATTGCCGGGCTCGACGTCAGCGGCCCGCAGGCCATGGGGCAGGTTATTGGTGTGGTTAAGAAAACAGTGGGCAGCCAGGCAGATGGCTCGCGCATTGCCCAAATGGTAAAGGAAAGGTTGAATTAACAGATGATCATTCTGATGGGCGTCGCTGGCGCCGGTAAAAGCATGCAAGGAAAAATTTTGGCCGACGAGCACGGCTACGCCTGGATCTCCACCGGCGAAATTCTGCGCGTGTTGGTGACGGGCAAGCGCCGCCAGGAGATGCTTGAGGGCAAACTCCTGAGCGACGAAGAAGTCATTAAGATGATGGACAAAGTCCTGGAACTCATCGACACCCAGCAAGAATTTGTGCTGGACGGCTTCCCGCGCACCGTGCCGCAGGCCGACTGGCTGCTGGAGCAAGTGCACAAAGGCCGCTTTGCCCTGACTGCCGTGGTGCATTTAACCGCCTCTGAAGAAGTGGTGCGTTCGCGCTTGCTCGGCCGCGGCCGCCAAGACGACACCGACGAGGCCATTAGCAAACGCTTTAGCGAGTACCGCGATTCCACGCTGCCAATCATCGAGCACCTGGAACGCGAAGGCGCCAAAGTGTGCAACATTGACGCGGCCCAAGAAGTGCGCGCCGTGCACGACGCCATTTTGCAGTGCGTTGACCGCAAATAACCTCTATAATTACAACTGACATGATGAGCAGGGTCAAAACCGAATCCGAAATCGCCGCCTTGCGCGAGAGTGGCCACATGCTGGCCACGGTGTTGGAGCTGATGCGGCGCGAGGCCAAATCCGGCGTGTCCCCCAAAGACATGGCCATGCTGGCCAAAAAAGAGCTGGACCGCCTGGGTGGCGAGCCAACGTTTTTGGGTGTGCCCGGCTCGTTCACGCCATTCCCGGATATTATTTGCATCTCGGTGAACGACCAAGTGCAGCACAGCATCCCGGACGTGCGGCCGTTTGAGCCGGGTGACGTGGTTAACTTTGATTTTGGTGTGACATACCACGGCATGGTGACGGACGCCGGCATCACCGTGTGCATCGACGGCCAAACGACGCCGGACACGGCGCGCCTTTTAAAGGGCACAGAAAAAGCGCTGGCTGACGGCCTTGCGGTGGTGCGCGCCGGCTGCCACGTGGGCGATATTTCTGCCGCCATTGAACGTACCTTGCGCAAGTACCGCCTGGGAATTGTGCGCGAATTGGTAGGCCACGGCGTTGGCCATCACCTCCACGAAGACCCGGAAATCCCCAACTACGGCCGCGCCGGCACTGGCCCGGTGTTAAAAGCCGGCATGACCATTGCAGTAGAGCCAATCACCACTCTGGGCAGCCCTATGATCTATGAAGAGAAAGATGGCTGGACGCTGCGCACCCAAGACGGCAGTTATGCGGCGCAATTTGAACACACCGTGCTGATCACCGCCACCGGCTGTGAGATCCTGACGCGCCTCTAGCCGTCTTCCGGGGCTTGCCCAAATCCAAACGCAAGCGGTATACTGCGTGCATATGCATGGCTCTTCGGCTCCAACGCCATACGTTGGCCTCGACATCGGCACCAGCACAGTCCGCTGTGTTATTGGGGTGGTTGACGCCGCCAACCCGTCGAAGTTGTCTATTGTTGGCCATGGTAGTGCGCCCAACCTTGGCATGCGCAAAGGTGTAGTGGTGCATGTGGACGACACGGCGGACGCTATTGCTAAAGCCATAACTGAGGCAGAGCGTATTTCTGGCATCCGCGTTACGGGCGGGACGGTGAACATCAACGGCACGCATGTCAGCGGGCTGAACTCCAAGGGCGTTATTGCTATATCAGCGGCCAACCGTGAAATAACCCCGGAAGACCGGATGCGCGTCGAAGAGGCGGCAACTATTGTGCAGCTGCCCAGCAACCGCGAAATCATCCAGGTATTTGCCCAGAATTACCGCCTGGACGGCCAGGAAAATATCAAAGACCCGGTAGGTATGCACGGTGTGCGTTTGGAGGTGGACACGCATATTGTGACCGCGGCCACGCCTAACTTGCGTAATTTGGACATGGCCATGGACAAAGCCCAGGTATCGGCACACAACCACACCCTGTCTGGGTTGGCGGCGGCCGAAGCTGTGCTGCAGCGCCAGCAAAAAGAGGCTGGCACAGTGCTTTTGGACATTGGCGCCGGTACCACAAACCTGGTTGTTTTAGAGGATGGCGAAGTGCAGCACACGGCCGTGTTGCCCATGGGCGGCCAACACATCACCAACGACCTGGCCATTGGTTTGCGCACTGAGCTGGACATTGCCGAGGCAGTCAAAATCCAGCACGCCGGTTTGCTGCAGGCCAATAAGCGCGACATCCGCGTGAAGATGCATGGCAAGGAGCACATTTTTAAGGCTGAGGACATTGCTATGATCACCGAAGCCCGCGTGGAAGAATTATTTGAGTTCGTTGACAAAGAATTGGCCCGGGTACACAAGGCGCACAAATTGCCCGGCGGCGTAGTGCTGGTGGGCGGCACGGCTAAGTTGCCGGGAATTGCCGATTTTGCCAAGCAGCAATTGCAGCTCGCCGCCCGTGTAGGTAAATTGCAGCCGCTGAGCGGCTTGGTAGAAACGGTCGCCGACCCGCTGTACTCAACGGCCGTCGGGCTCATGCTCCTGGACATGCTGCTTTTGCCAGAGGAAGCGGCTGCGCATGGCAGTGGTATGGGCGGCCGAACACAACATTTTGTAGATAGTTTGTTGCGCCGGTTTAAGCGTTAAAGCGCCGCGTACAGAAAGTGTCCACGGCCAAAATTCGCCAAAAATAAGCGGATACATTTATTGGACGCGTCCAGCAGCGTGCGGTATACTGCAACTATAACGGTAAGAGAGGGTACGGAATGCCTCAGGTTGCACCAGCTATAGAAACATTTGCGCGTATTAAGGTTGTAGGCGTCGGCGGAGCCGGCGGCGCGGCGGTGAACCGCATGATTGCAGCCGGCGTAGATGGCGTGGAGTTTATTGTGGTAAACACCGACGCGCAGGCGCTGCACCATTCCAATGCCCAGAAAAAAATCCACATCGGCAAGGAAGAGACCCGCGGTTTGGGCGCTGGCGCCGACCCGTCGGTGGGCGAAAAGGCCGCACTCGAATCGATAGACGAAATTAAGCAAGCCCTGGAAGGCGCCGACATGGTCTTTGTTACCATTGGCGCCGGCGGCGGCACCGGTTCTGGTGCCGGGCACGTCGTGGCCCGCGCCGCAAAAGAAATGGGCATTTTGGTGGTGGGCTTTGCCACCAAACCGTTCGCGTTTGAGGGCGAAAAGCGCCGCAAGAACGCCGAGCTAGCCATCAATAACTTGCGCAGCAGCGTGGATACGCTCATCGTTATCCCTAACGACCGCCTGTTGCAGACAATCGACCGCCAAACGCCGCTCATGGAGGCCTTTAAAGTGGCCGACGACGTTTTGCGCCAAGGCGTACAGGGCATTTCCGACCTTATTACCGTGCACGGGCTGATTAACCTCGACTTTGCCGACGTGAAGGCCGTGATGAGCAACGCCGGCTCGGCGCTCATGGGCATTGGCCGTGCCAGTGGCGAAAACCGCGCCGTGATGGCCGCCCAACAAGCCATCGAGTCGCCGCTGCTGGAAGTTTCCATCGACGGCGCCCGCGGCATCATCCTGAATATTATTGGTGGCAACGATTTGTCGATGCACGAAATCAACACCGCCGCCGAGACGATCACTGCCGCAGCCGACCCCGACGCCAACATTATCTTTGGCGCGGCGATCAGCCCAGAAATTGACGGCGAGGTCATTATTACGGTGGTGGCAACCGGTTTTGACGCCTCGTATTTCTCACAGCAGCAGGCCGGCACCCCCACGTTGGGCGGCGCCCCGGCCGCGGTGCCAATCTCTGACCCAGACGAGCCCCAGCTGCCGCCGCTGCAGAAAACACGGGCAGACGAAGAGCTTTCTAAGATTGACATGGACCTGGACAAAGACGAGGATGAGGCCGCGGCCGACTTTAAGTCCGACCACATGCCCAACATTTGGACACTAGACGACCACGCCGCTGGCAGCGACGACGAAGATGACCTCCCCAAGCCTCCGGCTCCCATGGAAGACAGCCACGCCGCACCAAAGCCGGCGGCCAGTGACGCCGAGCTGGAAAAGCCGTCATTTTTGCGGCGCTTGGCCAAGCGCGTCAACAAAGAGCACGACGACATTGACCCCAGTAAGTCCGCGTAAATAAATACAACGCATTTTGCTTGCACGAGCGCTATACATAGAGCTACTATAATAGTCACAAGCGCTATATGTAGCGAGCACGTTGAAAGCAGTAAGAGAGGGAAGGAATGGCATGAAGTGTAGCCAATGCGGATGCGCCGACACGAAAGTGATCGAATCGCGCGATGCCGGCGACGGCCAAGCCATCCGGCGGCGCCGGGCGTGCCCGGACTGCGGATATCGTTTTACCACTTACGAGCGGTTGGAACGGCCGCAGCTCATCGTCATTAAGCATGACGGCACGCGCCAGCTGTTTAACCGCGAAAAGCTTCTTGGCGGGCTATACCACGCCTGCGAGAAGACGCCAGTCACCAATTTGCAGCTTGAGGCATTGGTGGCGGACATCGAGCAAACGCTGTACGCATGCGGCGAGCCCGAAGTCCAATCGTCCAAAATTGGCGAGCTGGTGATGGAACGGTTGAGCCAGCTGAACGAGGTCGCCTATGTCCGGTTTGCGAGCGTTTACCGCCGCTTTACCGACATTGCCGGATTTGAGCGCGAGCTGACGCACATCAAAAAAGCAAAGCACGAGCCTCTCCAAGTGTAGCCGGTTCCTCCGGACAGGTTTTATGGCCTGCCGGGAGGAGCTGGACAACGCTTGAGAGACGCGGCTGTCAACTCTAACAAATACATCAAAAACAATAACCTAACGCCGGCGGAAGCTTGGGAGCAGCCGCGGGCAAAAAGTGAGGGTACCATGGGACAAACCACCAGTCTAACCGTTGGGCGGCTGTTTACGCAGCCCAAAACAAAGGCATACGACCAACTAACGTGGGTCAAAACGGATTCTTTAATTAAGAACCCCGCCTCGGGCAAACCGGTCTTTGAGCAAAATGACGTTGAATTCCCGGAGGGTTGGACGCTCAACTCTATCAACATCGTGGCGCAGAAGTACTTTACCGGAACGCCGGGCACAGACGAGCGCGAAGCGTCGCTGAAGACGCTGATTGACCGCGTGGTGGACACTGTGGTGCGCCAAGGCCAGCAAGAGGGCTACTTTGAAAGCGACGCCGAAGCCGAAGATTTCCGCGAGGAGTTGAAGTATGTGTTGGCGACGCAGCGGGCAGCATTTAACTCGCCGGTGTGGTTTAACATTGGTGCGCCGGCCCGGGCGCAGCAGGCCAGCGCTTGCTTTATTTTGGGCGTCGAAGACACCATGGAGTCGATCCTGAACTGGTACAAAGAAGAAGGCATGATCTTTAAGGGCGGTTCTGGCGCCGGGCTCAATCTGAGCCCCATCCGCTCCTCGGTGGAGCCGCTGGGCAAGAGTGCGGGCACGGCTTCTGGCCCCCTAAGCTTTATGCGTGGTGCCGACTCGTCCGCGGGCGCTATTAAGAGCGGCGGCAAGACCCGCCGCGCGGCCAAAATGGTCATCCTGAACGCTGACCACCCGGACGTTGTGGATTTCACTTGGGCGAAAGCCATTGAAGAGCGCAAGGCGCGCGTGCTGCAGCAGGCCGGCTTTGACATGCGCCTGGACGGCAAAGACATCTTTTCGGTGCAGTATCAGAACGCCAACAACTCGGTGCGCGTCACCGATGACTTCATGCAGGCTGTCCTGGACGATGCCAGCTGGGACCTCAAGGCGGTCACTACCGGCAAGCCGGTGAAGACCATGAAAGCGCGTGACCTGTTCCGCCAGATCGCTGAAGCGGCCTGGGAATGCGCTGACCCGGGCATGCAGTTCGACACTACCATCAACAGGTGGCACACCGCGCCCAAGGCTGGCCGCATCAACGGCAGCAACCCGTGCTCGGAATACATGCACCTAGACAACTCGGCCTGTAACCTGGCCAGCATCAACCTGCTCAAGTACTTGAAGGACGACAACACCTACGACATTGAGGCCTTCAAGCACACCGTAGAGCTGGTATTTACCGCCCAGGAAATCCTGGTAGGCTACAGCTCCTACCCAACGGAGCGCATCACCAAGAACGCTAAGGCGTACCGCGAGCTCGGTTTGGGCTACGCCAACCTTGGCGCGCTGCTGATGGCCATGGGCCTGCCGTACGACAGCGACGAAGGCCGCGCCATTGCTGCCGCCATCACCGCGCTCATGACCGGCCACGCCTACGCCACGAGCGCCAAAATGGCCAAGCGCGTCGGCCCGTTTGCTGGCTACCGCCAAGACCGCGAAGCCATGCTAAAGGTCTTGCGCATGCACCGCAGCGAAGTCTCCAAAATTGACGCCAGCCTGGTACAAGAAGAGCTGCTGAGCGCCGCAGCCGCCGCCTGGGACGAAGCTGTGGAACTGGGCGAATTGTACGGCGTGCGCAACTCGCAGGCCAGCGTGCTGGCGCCTACGGGTACCATCGGCTTTATGATGGGCTGCGACACCACCGGCATCGAGCCAGACTTCTCGCTAGTGAAGTACAAGGATCTGGTTGGCGGCGGCAACATGGTCATCGTTAACCAGACCGTGCCGCGCGCCCTGAAATTCCTGGGCTACAGCCCGGCGCAAATTGAAGGAATTGTGGAGCACATCCGCGAGAACGGCAACGTCGTGGACGCACCCCACCTCAAAGACGCGCACAAGCCGGTATTTGCCTGTGCCGTTGGCTCGGACGCCATCCACTACCTTGGCCACGTCAAGATGATGGGCGCGGTGCAGCCGTTTATATCTGGTGCTATTTCCAAGACCGTGAACATGCCAGAGGACGTCACTGTGGAAGATGTAGAGCAGCTGCACATCGACTCGTGGAAGCTCGGCCTGAAGGCCGTGGCCATTTACCGCGACAACTGCAAGGTTGCCCAGCCGTTGTCCACCACCAAGAAAGACGACAAAAAAGAGGAGCCGGCCGCCCAGGCAGCCGCTGCCACCCCGGCAGCCGCTGCCGAGTCGGTCAACGACCGCATTGTGGTCAAGGGCGCCATCCGCCGCGTGCTGCCGCGCCGCCGCACGGCCCGCACCTACAAATTCCGCATCGCCGACCTCAAGGGTTTCTTCACGGTAGGCGAGTACGAAGACGGCACGCCCGGCGAAGTATTTGTGAGCGTCTCCAAGCAGGGCTCGACGCTGCGCGGATTAATGGACGCTTTCAGCATCTCGTTCAGCCATGGCCTGCAATACGGCGTACCGCTGAAGAGCTTTGTAAAGGCCATGATGAGCACCAGCTACGCACCGAGCGGCATCACCGACGACCCGGAGATCCGCACCGCCAGCTCTATCACGGACTACATTGCCCGCCGCCTCGCCCTGGACTACATGAGCTTTGACGACCGTTTGGAGCTTGGCCTGGCATCTATTGACGACATGCCAGAGGAGCAGACCAGCTTGCTGACGGACGACCAGTCGGTTGACGGGCTCATTCTGGAAGCGGAAAAGGTAGCCGAGCCGGCGCTTGCCAAGGCCGCACCGGTAGCCAGCGTGTCTGATCCTGCACCAAGTTCTAACCTCTCGCAGAAAGCCAGCCCAGCGGCCGCCACAGACCTGCCAAAGGTCGGCATCGACACTGCCGCGCCGTTGTGCTTCAGCTGCGGCAACCAAACCCAGCGGGCAGGCAGCTGCTACGTCTGCACCAGCTGCGGCAGCACCTCGGGCTGCAGCTAGCGTTTGGGCCCCAGTGGGCGGCTTTACCGGCTTTTCCGTCGGGAAGGCCGCTCACGCGCGGTGGCGGCGTCCGCTGAGCATGTAGTCTCATCGGCCGCCTTCCGGCTGCGCTTACGGGAGCCTTCCCGCCGGAAAAGCGCGGCGCGCCGCCCGCCCAGCCCCAAAACTAGCCGGAAACGGCTAGTTTTGCTATTCGTCAGTTAATTGCTAGTTAATCTGGGCCTGTGCTATGCTCGAAGGGTGAAACTGCTTGTCCTTTACAGACCGGATTCAGAGCATTCATCTGATGTGGAGTCCTTTGCCCGCGATTTTCAAGGGCGCTATGAAGCCGGGCGCAAACTGGAGTTGGTCAGCCTCAATACCCGCGATGGCGCCGCCACAGCCAGCCTGTACGATGTCATGTCCTATCCAGCTATTTTAGTGCTTAACACCGACGGCTCAGTGCTAAACATGTGGCAGGGCATGCCCATGCCCCTCATGGACGAAGTCGCCGGCTACACCTACAACGCCTCCAGCTAGGTTTTTTAGGTGGCAAGGTGTAAAATAGGCTTGTTATGCGTGCCGCCCTAGGCGGCGAAGTGGCCATCACCCACAAGCAGCGGGAAGAAATCCTTACCGAGAGTAGAACCCGCCGGAACCGCCCGGAGCACCAGGACAAGCGGCAAGCAAGCGCTAAAAGAGCCATTTCTTTTGGAAACCGGATGGTACCGCCCGCAAAAGGGTTCCGGCACAAGGCAAAAGTAATGGCTTTTTCTTTTAGGAAAGGGGCAGTGGTATGAAATTCAAAAAAGGCACGCGCCGCAAGGCCATCGAGTATGAGAAGGACCTGGTGCGCTACTGGAAAGAGCACCACACCTTTGAAAAATCGGTGGAGCAGCGGCCAAAGGACAACGCCTACGTGTTTTACGACGGGCCGCCATTTATCACCGGCGTGCCGCACCATGGCACGCTGCTGAGTTCCATCAGCAAAGACCTGGTGACGCGCTATTGGACCATGCAAGGCAAGCGCGTGGAACGGGGCTGGGGCTGGGACTGCCATGGCCTGCCGGCCGAGGTGTTCACCGAGAAAAAGCTGGGCATCAAAGACAGGCGCGACATCGGCACCAAAGTGAGCCTGGAAGCGTACATCACCACCTGCCGCGAGAATATGGTGCAAACCGGCTCGCTCTGGGAAGACACCATTGACCGGATTGGCCGCTGGGTGGACTTCCGCGGCGCCTACAGCACCATGGACAAAAATTACATGGAGAGCGTCTGGTGGGCCTTCAAGCAGCTCTACGAAAAGGGCAAAATTTACGAGGGCGAAAAGGTGCTGCTGTACTGCGTGCGCGACGCCACGCCCATCTCCAAGGCCGAAGTGGCCATGGACAACTCCTACCAAGACATCACCGACCCGTCGGTGTACGTCAAGTTTAAGCTGAAGGGCGAGGACAGCTTTGTTCTGGCCTGGACAACCACGCCTTGGACGCTCCCGGCCAACGTGGCTGTGGCCGTTAACCAAGATTTTACCTACGCCGAGGTTGAAGTGGACGGCCAAAAACTCATCTTGGCCAAAGACTTGCTGGAAAAAGTGCTAACCAACGAAAAACACCAGGTGCTGCCCTACAAAGTGCTGCGCACGCTCAAGGGCAAGGAATTGGTGGGCAAAGAGGTGGAGCCGCTGTTTGAGCACCGCGGCCCAAAGGCGCACGTCATTTACCACGAAGAGTACGTCAGCCTGGACGAAGGCACGGGCATTGTGCACTCCGCGCCAGCCTACGGCGAAGAAGACTTCATCATGGCCAAAAAAGAGGGCATCCCGGTAGTGTCGGTCATTGACGAAAACGGCTTTTACACCTCTGGCGAGTGGAAAGGGCAGTATGTGTGGGACGCGGACAAGCCCATTGCCAAAGAGCTCCACGCCCGCGGCGTAGTCTGGAAAATTGAGTACGTCCGCCACAGCTACCCGCACTGCCACCGCTGCCACACCAAGCTGATGTATCGCGCCCACCCCAGCTGGTTCATGGACATCGCCGGCCAGCGGGAGCAAATGCTGGAGCAAAACGGCAACGTCAACTGGTTCCCGGAACACATCAAGCAGGGGCGCTTTGCCAAAACCGTGGAAAGCGCGCCGGACTGGAACCTGAGCCGCGACCGTTTCTGGGCAACGGCCATGCCGGTGTGGAAAGGCACGGACGCGCACGGCAAGGAGCACGTCAAGGTGGTGGGCAGCTACGCCGAACTCAAAGAGCTCTCCGGCGTAGAGCTGCACGACTACCACCGGCCGTGGATCGACGACGTCACCTTCACGCTGGACGGCGTGGAGTACAAGCGCATCGACAAGGTCCTGGACTGCTGGTTCGAAAGCGGCTCCATGCCGTTCGCCCAGTTTCATTACCCCTTTGAAAACGTCCAAAAGTTTGAGGAAAATTTCCCGGGCGACTTCATTGTGGAGTACGTGGGGCAGGTGCGCGCCTGGTTTTACTACGTGCATGCCGTGGGCGTGGGGCTGTTTGGCAAAAACTCGTTTAAGAACGTGGCCGTAACGGGGACGCTGGCCGGCAACGACGGGCGCAAAATGAGCAAGTCTTTGGGCAATTACACCGACCCTAACGTGCTGATGGACGAATACTCGGCCGACGCCCTGCGCTTTTTGCTGATGTCCTCGCCGCTGTTAAATGGCGAAGATTTTGCCCTCGCGGACAAAGACGTGGCCGACGTCAACCGCAAGCTCAGCATGGTCTGGAACATGTACGATTTCTTTACGCTGTACGCCGACGTGGACGGCTGGGAGTGGAAGGGCAGCTACGACGATCCATCTGCGGGGCTAGAAAACCCGCTGGACACCTGGATTGTCTCACGTGTCCACCAACTTGGGCAGGAAGTCGCCGGCCACATGGCGCGCTATGACATCCCCAACGCCACCAAGCCAATTTTGCCGTTTATTGAAGACGCCAGCAACTGGTATGTGCGCCGCTCGCGCCGCCGTTTTTGGAAGAGTGACGACGATACCGACAAGCAAAACGCCTACCGCACGCTGCACTACGTGCTGGTGCAGCTGGCGCACGTCATGGCGCCGTTCACGCCGTTTTTGGCCGAGGAATTGTTCCAGAAATTGACCGGCGAAGAGAGCGTGCACTTGCGCTTGTGGCCGGCGCCTGGCGCGGTGGATGAGCTGGTGGTGGGCCGTATGGATGTGGCGCGCGTGACAATCAACGAAGGGCTCGCCCAGCGGGCATTATCTCGCCTGAAGGTCAGGCAGCCGCTGGCGGCAGTGCACTATGGTGCTGAGGCGCAGCTTCCAGAAGAGTACGAGGCCATTATCGCCGAGGAGCTCAACGTGAAGCAGGTGGTTTACGCCGCACAAAAGGCGGGCGTTACCCTTGATACCAAGCTCACGCCAGAGCTGAAGCGCGAGGGCATGATGCGCGAGGTGGTGCGCAACGTCCAGAGCGCCCGCAAAGCCGCCGGCCTGGACGTGGACGACCGCATCCACCTGAGCCTGTCCACCACGGACGATGAGCTGCGCCGGGCAATTACCGGGCACGAAGCCGTGATTGCCGCCGAGACGCTGGCGGTAAAAATTGTACTCGACCAAACCTTTGCGTTTGAAAGCGCCTGCGCAGTGGATAACGCGCCGCTGACCGTCTCGCTGGAAAAGGCCAACTAGCCGGCCCGCGGGCACTTTACAGATGAGCCCAGATCTGATACTATCTCATGGTAGTTAAATTTTCCCGTAAGGAAAGAGTAAAACGTATGAAAAAAGCAGTTATCGCAACCGGCGGCAAGCAGTACCTCGTAACCGAGGGCGAGACATTGCAGGTTGAGCTGTTGCACCTCGATGGCAAGACCGCCACTTTTGAGCCGCTGTTGGTGGTTGACGGCGACGCCGTTTCTGTTGGCGCGCCAATCGTCGACAAAGCCAAGGTGACGGCCGAAATCGTCGAAGCCGACGTCCAGGCCGACAAAGTCACCGCCATCCGCTACAAAGCCAAGAAGCGGGTACACAAAGTGCATGGCCACCGCCAGCACCAAACCACGATCAAAATCAGCAAGATTGCCTAAAGTTTCGGCTGGGCCTGTGGATAAAACAGCAGCGAGCATCGTCGCTGCTGTTTTTTATACATCACGAAATGTACGATTTTTCCACGCGGAAACGGGTAAGCACGAACATTTACGGTGATATTTATAACTCGTTGTTACCATAACAACGCTTGACCATGGACTGTGACGCCCAAAGGTGATGGAATAATACTCTGTATTTTCCCCGTTTTAGGGCTTGTCGAGCCGTATCTGTTAACCGGATAATGGTATGGTACTCCAAAGTCTACCCTGTAGACCGGAAACAAAAATAACCCAAAAAACCAACACAAACACCCATGCGACACACCGCGCTCAAACTGAAGCTAGTTGCCAGCAAGCCATTGCTGGCCCTGTGTTTGCTGACGCCGGTGCTGCTGTTTGGCGTGGCGACCCAGTACCTGGCTGGCGGCCGGGCGTCTGCGGCCACAGCTGGCACGATCAACTTCCAGGCGCGCCTCATGACCAACACCGGCGCCATTGCCGCGGACGGCGACTACAACGTGGAGTTCAAGCTGTACGACACCTTTAGCACCGGCGGCACCGCCCAGGGTGTCTGTACTGGAAACTGTAAGTGGGTCGAGACGCGTACTAGCGGCAACAAGATCCATGTGGCCAATGGCTACATCAGCGCCAATTTGGGCAGCGTCACCAGCTTCCCCACGACGATTAACTGGGACCAGGACATCTGGCTGACCATGAACATCGGTGGCACGGGCACGCCCAGTTGGGACGGCGAAATGTCGCCGCGCCTGAAGCTAACCGCCGTGCCATACGCGTTCCGTGCCGGCCAGCTAGCTAGCCTGGCCGGCAGTAACACTGGTGTGCTGCAGTTTGCTGCTAGCTTAGGGCAGGCCACGACGATCACGTTGCCCGACCCGGGCGCCACCACGGCAACGGTTTGTTACCAGGCCTCCACCAGCTGTGGTTTTGCCACGGGCACCTCGGGGAGCTACATCCAGAACGCCCTGACCCAGCAGACAGCTAACTTCAACATCATCGGGAACAATACGGCGAACCCCACGGCGCAGATCCAGGGCATTGCCAGCGGCACGAAGCCGGTTTTGCAGCTGCTGGGCGGCTCCACGCCGGGCAGCGGCGAGGACATTTTGAACCTCCAGGACTCCACGGCCACGAACACATTTTTTAAGGTCGACAACGCCGGGCTGGCCACGCTGAACAAAGGCCTGACGGTTTCTGGCGGCCAGGTGAGCATCAACGACACCTCCAACTTCAACACCAAGATTAACACTGGCACGTCCACGGGAACCGTGCAGATTGGCAACAGCAGCAACGGGGGCACGCTGACTCTGCAAAGCTCCACCACGATCGCCATTGCCACCACAAACTTTAACGTTTCCACCACGGGCTTAGTAACCTTGGCGGGCGGCCTGACACCGGATGTCACCACCGCCGCCAACGGCAGCGGCTCGGCCAACGCCATTACGCTGACGCCGGGCTCGTCCGGCGGCGCTTCCTCTAACGGCGCGGCGCTCAACCTAAACGGCGGCGCGGCCACCGGCACTACCAGTGTTACCGGCGGCGCGGTCACGATCCAGGCTGGCAGCGCCACTGGCGGCAGCGGCACGCGCAACGGCGGCTCGGTGAATATTGACGCCGGTACGGGCGCCTCGGCGGCGGGTAATATTAACATCGGCCAGAGCAGTGTGGGCTCAACAATTAACCTGGGCAGCACCACCCAGAGCACCGGCACACAGACGCTCAACGTGGGCAACAATAACACCTCCGGTTCAACAACCAATGTGACGATAGGCGCCGGCCTGGGCGCTACGGCCGGCACCACCACCTTGCAGTCCAAGACAACGTTGCAGCTTACCAGCGGCACGACCACGTCGATTAACACCGCGGCGTCCACCACGGCCTCAACAGGCGCTATCACGATTAAATCTGGTGACGCCAGCAGCGGCACCAACCTGAGCGCCGGAACGGTCACGCTTGACACCGGTACACACACCGGCGCCGGCACGGGTACGCTCAACCTGGGCAACGCCAACGCCACCAGCATCCAGCTTGGCAACACCGGCAGCACCACGGCCATAACCGGCACGCTCAATATTAACGACAACGCCAACTTTAACACCAAGATTAACACGGGCACATCTACCGGCACGATCAGCATTGGCAACAGCGCTTCGGGCACGCTCGCGCTGCAAGGCGGCGCGGCGACCTCGCTGGTGGTGAACAACGGCGCGGGCAACACTACCACGCTCAACTTTACCGCACCGAGCGGCACCAACACTATTACGTTCCCGGCGGCGAGCGGCACGGTGCAGCTGGCGCCGGCCACTGGCGGGTATATCCAGCAAGTGCCGGCCACGACGCTTATTAACACGATTGCGCCAACAGCGGCCAGTGTGGTGGCGCTCACCATAAAAGGCACCACCGGCACGCAAGCGCACGTCCTGGAAATTTTCAACTCGGCTGGCACGCCAACGCTGCAAGATTACTTCGATGGCAATGGCTTGCTCAACGTGAGCCAAATTATCCAGCCCACGGCCAATAACACGATTGACCTGGGCACCAGCAGCGCTGCCTTCCACACCGGTTACTTTGGCACGAGCGTGGTGACGCAGTCGGTTGTGAGCAGCGGCACGAACGCAATCAACCTAGACACCGGCGGCGTGGCGGCGATTAACATTGGCGTGAACGGCATAAGCGTGAACGGCATTAACATAGGCAACACCACCAGCAACCCCAACGTGGCCTTCAACGGCTCGGGTACGTTTGGCACCACCACGGGCAACGTGTCCTTGAACGGCGCAACCCAGGTTGCGGCCAACAAGAACTTCTCGCTGGCGGCCGGCACGGGCACGATTGCCCAGACGTTCTCGTCTGCCGCTGCGGGCAACGCCCAGACGTTTAGCTTTGCCAATACCAACACGGGTGCGGGCGTCGCCATCCAGGGAGTTAACATTACGCCTACCAACACCAGCACGGCCACCAGCGGCACGAACCAGCTCAACCTTATTAACTTTGCGGCCGGCGGCGCGCTAGGCGGCACGGACAACACCAACGGCATTAACTTTGCCTCGGCCACGGGCTACACCAACTTTATTAAGACGCCGACGTTTGTGTTGAACTCGGCCGGGGCGATTAGCGGCGTGAACACATATAATGGCCTGACGCTGACGAGCGCCGCCGATGGCTTTACGGTGGCCGGCGGCACTACCTCGCGCACGTTAACGGTCACGGGTGCAGACATCACCATTGGCAGCACGATTAAGCCCACCAGTGCTGGCGCCTTGACGGTGCAGGCCAACGGCGCTAACTCCTTGAGCTTGACCGCCGGCGCGGCCTCCACCTGGGACATTGGCAACAACTTGCTGTCGCTGCAGACCACGAACAACGGCGCGGTACAGACCGGCACCGGGCTGTGGACGCAGGGCGGAAACATTACGTTTAACGGCACCACGGCACGCACGATTACCGGGCCAAGCACCGGCGGCCTGACGATTACGGTGGACAGCGGGCCGTTGGCGCTGACGACGACCACCTCTGGTGGGTTGTCGCTCAACTCTGTGGGTGCGCTGAGCCTCACCGGCGCTGCGGCCTCTACCTGGAGCACGGGCTCGGCAGCTTTAACGTTGCAGTCGGGCAACTTTAACGTGGCCAGCGGTGGGCGCGTGACATTAGCTGGTGGCCAGGCGCCGGACATCAGCACCGCAGTCACCAGCGGTGTGGCCGCAGCGCTCACCCTGCAGCCGGGCACGGCCACCGGCGCCAACAACGGTGCTACGGTGACGCTGCAAGGCGGCACGGCCGGCGGCACTGGGGTGAAGGGGCTTATCCAGCTCAACGGCAGTACGTACTTTACCACGGGTAGCTACTCCAGTGGTACTACAGCCACGATTACCCAAAGCTTGGTGGACTCCAACTCGGCCATTACTGCCACGGCCACGGCGGCCAGCCTGGTGTTTACGGTGCCGTCACCTACCATTACCACGGCCGGGCGCGTCTTATATATAACAAACGTTGGCGGCACGAACGCGTTCACCTTGGCCGGTGCCGGCACCAGCTTTACGCTGAACACTGGCAGCACGGCCACGCTCATGTGGAGTGGCTCGGCCTGGACAAGCGCCGGCGTGGACGCCAGCACGCTGCAGAACGTGTACAACAACTCCACGGGCAACACCACGCCAGAGATTTTGCTGGACACCACGCGCCGCGGTATCGACATCCAGGACGCCAACACCACCCTGGGTTCTACCGAGGCCTTGTTGGCGGTGCGGGCCAGCGCCACGGCCAGCACCCTGGGCACTGGTTTGTTCGTGGTCAACGCCAGCGGCAAGGTGGGTATTAACACCGGCAGTACCTCGACCACGCCAACGATTAGCTACGATGTGTCGCTTGGCCAGATCGCCGGTGCCACCACGGCGCGCACGATTGGCGTGGAAGCGCAGGGCACCACCAACATCGGCGGCAACGGCTTGTCGCTTACGGCCGGCACCGGCAACGGCACCGCCGCCGGCGGCCAGCTGACCTTACAGGGCGGCGGTACTGGTACTGGCGCGGCTGCCGTGGGCGGCGCGGTGCTGATTCAGGGCGGTACCTCCAGCGGTGCTTCAGGCGCCAGCAACGGTGGTACGGTGACACTACAAGGCGGCACGGCCGGCACTGGCGGCACAAAGGGCCTCATCCAGCTCAACGGCGCGACGTACTTTACCACCGGTAGCTACTCCAGCGGGTCGACCTCTAGCATTACCCAGAGCTTAATTGACTCTAACTCGGCCATTTTGGCCACGGCGACCGCAACGAGCCTGACGTTTACGGTGCCGTCGCCGACGGTCACTACCGCATCGGGCCGCATCATATATATAAGCAACGTGGGCACGAACCCGTTTACCCTAGCTGGCGCCGGCACCAGCTTTACCTTGAATGCGGGGAGCACGGCGACCTTGTTGTGGAACGGCTCGGCCTGGACAAGCGCCGGCGTGGACGCCAGCACCTTGCAAAATGTCTACAACAACTCGGCGGCGTCGCCGACCCCAGAAATTTTGTTGGACAGCACCCGGCACGGGTTGGACATCCAGGACGCCAACACCACCTTGGGCTCCACCGAGGCTCTATTAGCCGTGCGGGCAAGTGCCACCGCCACCAGCCTGGGCAACGGTTTGTTCGTGGTCAACGCCAGCGGCAAGGTCGGCATTAACCTAAGCAGCACTTCCACCACACCCACGATCAGCAACGACCTATCCTTTGGCGCCGGCGCCAACCGCACGATTGGCGTGGAAGCGCAGTCCGCCAGTAACACCGCCGGCAACAACATCACCCTGGCGGGCGGCACGGCCAACGGCACCGGCGCCGGCGGCAACACGGTCTTGCAGGGCGGCGCGGCCTCGGCCACGGCTGGTTCTAACGGCGGCGGCATTACGCTTACGGCAGCGGCCGGCTCGGTAACCGGTACGGGCGGCGCCGGTGGCGCAGTGACGATCCAGGGCGGCAGCGCCGGCGGCAGCGGTAACAACAACGGCGGCGGCGTTACGGTGGGCTTGGGCGCTGCGACTGGCACCGGTACGCAGGGCACCTTCCAGGTCCAAAATGCCGTGGGCGCCAGCTTGCTCACGGTTGACCCCAGCAACACGGCGGCCAGCCTCAACCTTATCAGCAATGGTGGCGCCGAGAGCGGCAGCCCGCCCACCGGCTTTGCCGCGCAGGGCTCGGGCAGCTCGGTAGCGACAGGCACCGGCACGGATGCGGCGAGCGGCTCGCAGTCCGCCAAGGTAACATTTGGCACGACTGCCAACGCCGGTACTAAGATTAGCTTTGCCACAGCGCCTACGGCTAGCACCACAGTGAACTACATCGTGTCCTTCAGCGCCAAGCAGGTGTCTGGTACAGCGGTGGCGCCGGGAAACACGGCTTTGCAGGTGCTGTACTCGCCAGACAACGGTACCACGCTGACGGCCACCTGCAGCAACTACAGCTCGTCGGCCTCGCTGTCCACCACGGCCTGGACGAAGGTGAGCTGTACGTTCATCCCGGGTTCCACTACGGTTACCACTGCGCTCCTGATTATCCGCCAAGCCGACACGCCGGGCGTCAGCCGCGTTATCGACATCGACAACGTCAGTGTGGTGCAGCAGAACAGCTCGGGTGCCACCAACGTGGGCGACTTGAAGGTGGGCGGCGCGGTGAGCCAAGGCTTGACGCTGTTCACGCTGGACACCTACTCGGCTACGCCGTTTAGCGGCAGCAACGCCTCGCTGGCAGGCTCGATGTACTTTGACACCAGCCAGGGCAAGATCCAGTGCTACGACGGCAGCAACTGGGGCGCTTGCGGCGCGGCGCCAAACACCATTGTGACGCTGACGCCGGAGTATGCCGGGGCGGTGTTGGACTCGGCCGGCGTGTCTACCAACATCGGTACGATGACCTCGGACTTCTGCGCCAACAGTGCGGCGCTGACGGTAGGCACGCTGTGCTCCAGCGGCGACGCCCGCAACTTCTACAAGTGGACCTCGCCGCAAGGCTCGCTGCAGTCCTACAGCATTTTTGTAACGTATAAGCTGCCGGCGACATTCAAGTCGTTTGTGGCGAGCAGCACCAGCCTGACCGGCTTGGTAGACAACACCACTAATGCCAGCGTGAAGTACGCGATATTCAAGAGCACAGGAAGCGCAGTTACTAGCTGTAGCGCTACGGCCACGGTCGTGGGCGCGGGTACTGGCTCGGCTAACACCTGGACCACGGGCGTGGCCGGCACGCTCAGCGGCAGCACCGACCCGTCCACCTGCGGCTTTGTGGCTGGCAACAACATCATCTTCCAGATAACGGTCCAGGCAGACAACAACGCCAGCTCCTACCCGGAAAACCTTAACTTCCAGTACTCCAACCAATAACCTGGCCGCCTTGGCAGCTTAGGTGCTACAATATAACCATTAGAGGAACTGCCGAAAGAGGTTGACGAGCCCACAGGCATGGACGATATAAAAAGACCAAAACCACACCGGGAGTATGCGCGCCGCCATGAGTACGGGGCACTGCCCCCGCGCCCACTTCCAGACCGCCACGCGCCACA
The DNA here is from genome assembly GCA_035479375.1 of Saccharimonadales bacterium (SeqCode). GTDB lineage: Bacteria > Patescibacteriota > Saccharimonadia > Saccharimonadales > UBA4665 > PMNU01. Next base: position 30,566 of record DATIIT010000009.1, read on the forward strand.
GCCGCACCATGCTGCGCCCGCACGCACCGTTGTGCGGCTGCGGTTCAAGAAACCCTCTGCCGGGCGGCTCAGGCCATACTTGCGGATGTGTAAAAATTTTTGGGTGCGCGTGGGGCTGGTGACGTCTGCTGCGGTGTTGGTGGCCATGGAGCTGATCATTATTTTGCAGCCGTATTTGGTGGCGCACACCTACGCGTTGGGCTCGGCCGACGCACTGCTGCAAAAGCCGGACGACTCACTGGCCGCCAAGCTGCAATTTGACGACTCTAAAGGCGACTTTAACTTCAACGACGGCTACAGCCCCTTGCAAAGCAGCGCCAGCGATGACGCCTCCGGCGGCGGCCCGCAAATCACCGCCAGCACCAACCAAGACGCCAGCAAAGGCCTGACGGTAAACGACCCGTTTAACCAGCTCGGTTTTTCCATTACGCCACAGTTTAAGCTGCTGCCTGGCAAGCAAAACGCCAACCGCATTGTGTACCCCTTTGCCGACGGCACTGGCTGGTTGGTGTACACCATGCAGGCCACGGGTGTCAAAGAAGACGTTGTGCTGGACCACGCCAACGGCAACAACATGTCGCTGCGCTACACCATTAAGGTAGATAACCAGTTTGCTGTACGCCAAAACCGCGACGGCTCGGTGGGTATTTACGGCAGCGATTCGCCGCTCACCGGCCAGGTCAGCACGGGCAGCGACAAAGACGCGGCGCTGCTGCGAAAAGCCCGCGAGCACATGGCTAAAAACAAGCTGTTCTTTAACTTGCCGGCTCCGGTGGCCTACGGCGTGAACGAGTCCAAAACAGACGTGGACGTGCACTACGAGCTGCACGGCAACACGCTCACCACCGTGGCCACCAACCTCAAAAAAGGCCGCTATCCGCTGACGATCGACCCTACAGTAACGGTCACCAGCGCCTCAGACCTGTTCCGCGACACCAACCCAGACAGCAACGCCGACTTTAACGGCTCCACCGGCAACATCGCCCGCGGGGCAGTTACCGGCGGCGTTATCCCGGCATGGACGAACAACAGCAACAACATCGCCACCTCGCGCTTTTTAAATGGCGCCACTATTTATGATGACTATGCCTACGTGGCCGGCGGCGCCGGTGCCAACAGCACTACCGACCTTACCAGTATCGAGTTTGCTCGCCTGAGCAGCTCCGGCTCGTGCAGCACGTCGTGCATCGGCTCATGGTCTACTACCACGGCGCTGTCCGCGGGGCTGTCGCGCTTTACGCTGTTGGCGTACAACGGCTATTTGTACGCCATTGGCGGCTCCACCACTAATACCAGCTGCGGCTCGGTGTCTAGCACGGTGTACTACAACCGCATCCAGGTCAACGGGCAGCTGAGCGCCACCTGGAACACCTCGCCGCTGCCGTCCGGTGTCTGCGGCGCGGGCGCCATGGCCTACAACGGCAAGATGTATGTGGCCGGCGGCCGTACCGGATCGGCTACTAACACGGGCGTGACCACCATGTGGTACGCCACCATTAACCCAGACGGCAGCCTTACCACGTTCACCGCCGACGACTCAGTGCTGCCGGCTGCCCGCTTCGACGCCGACCTACGCGTCTACAACGGCTACATTTATATGATTGGCGGCAACCTAAACGGCACGCTCACGGCCACGGTCATTTACGCGCCCATCGCCAGTGACGGCAGCATTTATGGCACGGGTAGCGGGTCGTGGAAATCGGCTAGCAGCTTTGGCACGGCGCGCTCCAACATGGGCGAGACGTTTACCGCCACCAACGACGGCTTCATGTACGTGCAGGGCGGCTGCAGCGCCTACACCAGCGATTCGTGCACCACGGTACAAAACGAGGTCCAGACCGCGCAGATCAACGCCGACGGCACGCTCGGCCCGTGGTCGGATGTGGCCACCAGCATCGCCTCGCTGTCGCGGGTGGGGAACTCCATTGTGCAGTGGCGCGGCACCATCTATAGCTTTGCCGGCTGCACAGGCATGAATGCCGGGGTGGTCTCGTGCGTGAGCGGCAACACGCTGGCTACAGAATCGTACAGCAAAATTTCCACGCCAGGGCAGGTGGGGCCGGTAAACACCACTACGGTGTTGCCGACGGCGCGCTGGGCGCACGGCTCGGTGGTGAACGGCGGCTTTATTTACGTGATTGGCGGCTGTATTACCGCATCCTGCCAAACGGGCACTGCCGACACCACGGGCGCCACCAGCTTTGCGCCGCTTAACGCCGATGGCACGGTAGGCACCTGGACCACAGACAGCACGCACCTGCTTAATGGCGCCACCGGGTTGGCGGCATTTGGCGCCACGGTGTATAACAATGTCATTTACGCCACGGGGGGTTATTCAGACGTCGCGCCCTCTAGCAACGTATTTTACATTTCAGTTAACAGTAGTACCGGCGCACTGAACAGTGGTGGGTGGACAACCCAGGCCAGTAAGCTTGGTGCCACCACCACCTACAATTCAGCGGTAGCGTACCACGACTTCCTCTTCGTGTTTGGCGGCTGTATTAACAGCACGAACGGACAAGCGGGATGCAACACCTACCGCAACAGCGTTTACCGTATGCCTATCGCGACAGGAGGAGCACCAGGCACGCTGACCACCAGCGCCGGTACGGGGTCGTTCTTAAACCTACCAACGGGCAAGGGGCTTATGGCGCCGGCCATGTATAACGGATATATCTACCTCGCGGGGGGTGCCACGAGCGCTGCTGGCCAAACCAACATCGTTTACTATGCCAAGATAAATGATGACGGCACAATTACCGCCTGGAACACCGCCACCGGCACCATGGTGCACACCCTGCGGCGCGCCGACGCCATTGCCATGAACGGTTACTTATACGTGGTGGGAGGCCACGACGGCTCCGGCCCCACCACCTACGGCGACATCGAGATCACCAAGATTAACCTTAGCACCGGCAACCTAGATAGCAACTTCAGCAACTCGGTCATCCAGATTACGCCACGCTGGGACGAGCGCGCGGTGTTTAGCAACGGCTATATATACGTTACCGGTGGCTGCGCCGTGGGCGACCCGCCGGCGTCATGTAACTCCAGCACCGGCGTGTCCAACGTGGTGGAGTACGTGGAGGTCTTCAATGCCGGCAACAAGGGCACCAGCGCCTGGACAACTGCCACCAACACCTTTACTACGGCGCGCACCAGCGCCTCGGCCGCGGCATATAACGGGTACTTGTATATTGCCGGGGGGTGCACGTCGTATACGATTGGGAGTAACTGGGGGAACACGTTTTGCAGTTTTGGGAACAATACCACGGGATATGCGCCCATTAACCCAGATGGCTCGTTGGGTACCTGGACAACCGGTAACACACTGACGCCATCCAACAGACGGACGGCCGGCTGCCTTTTGGCAGTTGGCGGAACACTTTACTACGTCGGCGGGGAAGACAGCACCAACACTGCGGTCAACTCGGTGGAATATAGCGTGATTGGCGCCGGTGGCGTGCCCGGCACCTGGAACGCCACCACCCAGACATTGCCGGTAGCCCGCGCCTGGATGGGTTGCGGCACGTTTAGTAACCGCATTTATATAGCGGGCGGGCAAAACGCAGCTGGCACCGCCGACGCCGCGGTATACTACAGCCCAGACCTAAGCAACGGCGGCGACATCACCAGCACCTGGGGGACGGGCACGTCATATACTACGCCAGTGCGCTCCGACCACGCCGTGGTAATTGCCGCCGGTTACCTATATGTCATGGGCGGTGACCCGGGCACCGGTACCACAGCCATGCACGACGTGCAGTTCATCGCCCTAACGCCTTCCGGGGGAACCACTGGCTCGTGGTCATTTACTCGCGACTTGCCGCAAGACATGACCTTCCAGACGGCCTTTGCCGCTAACGGCTACATCTACGCTGTAGGGGGGCGTACGACCAACACCACGTGTTTGTCCACTACCTATATTGCCTCGGTGAACAGCACCGGACGGATTAGCGGTTGGTCGCAAGCGGTCAACAAGATGGCCACGGCGCGTTTTGGCGCGGCCGCAGCCTTCTATAACGGGTACTATTACATCTTGGGCGGCGATGACTGCTCCACCGGCCCCATCGGCTCCACCGAATACGGCGGTGAGCAGTCGCAAGCCATGAAGACGCTCATCTCCAAGTATGCTGACTTTAACGGCAACGGGGTGCCGCTCAACTTTGTGGGCTACTTAACCAACGCCGTAAACAACGGTGTAGACATCGAAAAATGGCGCCTGACCTACCAAGCCAGCATGGAGGCGACCGACAGCTGGGGCAAGAGCACCACCGTGTACCCGCTCACCAACCAGGCCAAAAATACCGTAACGGCCATTGACGGCTCTGGCACCACCACCCAGCTGGCGCGCTGGTTTTGGATGACCTTTGACATCAACATGGAGCAGAGCTTTAGCTTTACCGACGACACCCAGCCGAGCATCTCCCAGTACGAGCTGTACTACACGCCGCCGCCGGCCAAGCGCTTGATGCACGGCAAAGACTTCCGCGACCAAACCCAGCAGGACCTCGACGCCCACCCGTAGGGTATACTGGATAGATATGGAACGGCGGGGCGAAAGACGGTTGATAAGCGATGAGCGCAGGGGAATGCTGCGCCGTTCTGCCGACGGCCGCCTGCGCCCGGCCAGCGAAGAGCGCGACATCGCCGACATCTGGGCAGACCAAAAACGCCTTCGCCTGAAACAGGCCATAGAAGAAGACAACCGCCGCAAGGCCCGCCGGGCAGAGAAACAACGCCGCCGCGAGCAACGTAAACAACTTGGCTGGCGCGCGGCGCGTGCGCACGCCCGGGAACAAGTGGCACAGCCGGGCTCCGGTGGCTCTAAAGAAATCGAGATCCGCCTCAGCCTGCCGTCTTTCCGCAAACTGCACATCCCCAGCTGGGACGATGTAGAGGATTTTTTGGCCAACCTGGACGTGCCGGTGCTTGGCCGCCGCCATGCAGTGTATGCCGGCTGTGTTGTAAGCGCCATTGTGCTGCTGTTCTTGGCGCCCGCGGCGTTCCGCTCCCCAAAGCCGGCGCCCAAGGCTTCCGCTAGCCCGCCGAAGGTGGCGGTGCTTGGGACGCAGCCCCATATCGACCAGCCGCCGTACGCCACTATTTTGCCGGCTGGCAAAACCGCCCAGCAACTCGGGGGCTGGGGCAGGGTAAGCCCCAAGACGAGCGACCCGGTGTACGCCTACGCCGATATCCTAAAGGGTATTGGCATAACGGTCAGCGAGCAGCCCTTACCAGATGAGTTTGCCCTAAGCCCGCAGTCGCGCGTTACCGACCTCGCCAAGCAGTTTAACGCCACCAAGGCGTTGACTACCAAGGCGGGGACGGTAGCGTATATTGGCACTTCCACGCAAGGGATACAGTCTATCGTCGCCACCAAGCAGCAGCTGCTTATCCTGATACGTTCAGAGCAGACTGTGCCGGACACCGATTGGGCGGCGTACCTCGACTCCCTGCACTAACTAGCCATATACGGCTAGTTTCGGGCGAAGATGAATAATTGCTCGCTTTCCGCTTGCGCTTACCGGTATAATCGAAGCAGGAAGCAGTAAGGCAGGTTGGGCATGAAATTTTTATGGCTGAGCAGTTCCCGGGTTGGCGCGCCATTGGGCGTGGGTATGCTGCTGCTGGCGTTCTTATTCCCGGTTACGGCCGCGGCGGCCTCAGCCATTGCCCAGGGGTTTAAGGCGGGCGGTGACGGAATTGTAAGCGGCGCGCTGGTGAGCTTGCAACAAGGCGTGGCCGGCACCGTTGAGCTCAGCACCGCCGCCAACAGTGCCCACTTGGTGGGGGTGGTGGAGCGGCAATCGCTCATCGACTTTGCCAATGGCGGCACCGTGCAGGTAGTTACCAGTGGCACGACCCCGGTGCTGGTGAGCGACATCAACGGCCTGGTGAAAACGGGCGATAGGATTACGGCCTCGCCGATTGTGGGTGTGGGCATGAAGGCTACCGAGAGCGCCACCGTGGCCGGCAGCGCCCAGGCCGACATGCAGCTCAGCACCGCTGAAACGCGCCAGGTCACCGCCGCCAACGGCAAACAGCACACTGTGCACGTTGGCGCTGTGCCTCTGTTAGTCTCGGCGGCGTACTACCAGCCCAAACCTACCCAGAGCAAGTTCGTCCCTAGCGGGCTGCAAACGTTCGCGGCCAACATTGCCGGCCACCAGGTGCCACCGGTGCGGATACTCGTGGCTGGGCTGGTGGTGGTATTGCTGTTTGTGTCGGTGGCGGTGCTGTTGAATTCGTCGGTGCGCTCCAGCATTATCGCCATTGGGCGTAACCCGCTCAGCGGGCAGTCGGTGCGCCGGAGTTTATTCGAGGTGGGCGTCACTACAGTAGGGGTGCTGGCCTTTACAGTCATTGCCGTATACCTTATCCTGACGGCCTGACCGTCCAGGTTGTCCACAGTTTTACAGCGGGCGCTAAAAGTACTTGCCCCGCTAACCGTAAGCCGCGTAAGATATAAATTACGGGATCAAATACCTAACAACAGAAAAACAAAAACCCGTGCAAGACCAAAACCAACCCACCACCACACCGAGGACTATTGGGGTCGACAGCGGCCCGCTAGTCTCTACTGGATACGACAGCCGGCCAGACCCGTTTGCTGATACTGAAGCATTGTCTGCGCAATCTTTGGACAGCACTTTTGTGCACGCCGCGCCGCGCCTTACCGTGGCCTCCCGTTTGCTCAAGCGGGTGGATGTTATTTTGCTGGCGCTGTTAGTTTTGGGCGCGCTAGGACTGGTGTTAAGCACCTTTTTCCATAAGCACCAGCAGCCGGTAAGCAACAGCGTAAGCACACAGTTTGGCAACGTGGCCTTGCCGCTCAGCCAGTTTGTTGGCACGGAGGATGGCATCAAGCTGGACGCCGGGAGTGTGGTGGTAAACGGTGCGCTCAAGCTGAACCAGGGCGTGGTCATAACGCCGTCGGTGCAGCCCAATGCGCCAGTCTCTGGCCAGTTGTATTTTGACCGCAACACCAACCAGTTGGCGTATTTTAACGGGACGGCCTTTGTGCCGCTAGGAGCCAGTACCCAGGCGGTGCAAACCATTGGCGGCTTGAGCGGGCAGGTTACCTTAGGCGGTGGCTTGAGTGTGGTGGGCAACCAGCTCGTCTCATCCACGGCCGGTGTTACAGGGGTAGTGGCAGGCACGAATATTAGCGTAACGAACAATAACGGCGTGTATACCGTGAGCAACACCGGTGCCGGCACTGGCACAGTGACGAGTGGCGGCGGCACGGCCGGTACACTGCCACTGTTTACCGGTGTGCAAAATGTAGAGAACTCCATTGTGGCGCAGTCCGGCGGTGCCATAACAGTGGGCGGCAACCTGAATGTCTCTGGGAGCTTGGCGCTGGGCACTGCCTTGGGCGTGGCCAGCGGCGGCACGGGCGCAGCCACCTTGGCAGCCAACGGTGTGCTGTTGGGTAATGGCGGCGGTGCAGTGTCCTCCCTGGTGGCCGGTGGCGCTGGGCTTTGCTTGGTATCCTCGGGAGGGGCGCCCACCTGGGCATCATGCTCGGGCGGCGGCGTTACCAGCCTGAACGGCTTGGCTGGCGCACTCACCGTGGCCAACGCAAGCGGCGTGGGCAGCACAGTTACAATTAACGACGCAGGCATCGGCACCAAAGGCATCGCCAGTTTTGACGGCACGAACTTTAGCGTTGTTGGCGGGGCGGTGAACACCGTGCAGAACATCAGCACTGGCTCAAGCCCGACATTTGTGGCGGTGAACACAAATAGTATTACGCCGAGCGCCGCGCTCACCGTTGGCGCCAGCGGCCAGACCCTGACGTTGCAAGGCGGCGCCAGCACCGTGTTCAAAGCCACGGCCGGCGGCAACACTACCACTGTGGACTTCACGAGCCCTACGGCCAACACCACGCTGCACTTCCCGGCGTCACCGGCCGGGCCATACACTATTTGTACGACGGTGGGGAACTGCGCCGGCTCTGGCGGCGGCGTCACTGGCTCGGGCACCAACAACCAAATCGTCAAATTTACGTCCAATGGCAGTACGGTTGGTGACTCCAGCTTGTCTGATAGCGGCGGCGCGGTGACTACCAGCGGCGACCTCGTGATCCAGGGCGGCGATGTGACCGTGGGCGTGTCCAACAGCCAGACTGGGACGGTGAAGTTTGCGCACAGCGGCTCGGCGTTTATCGGTTCACTGGTGCAAGGTGCGCTGAGCGCCGGCCAGACATACACGCTGCCAAACGCCACTGGCACCATCTGTTTGGACAGCGGCAACTGTTTGGGCGGTGGGGGCGGCGGCGCCAACACGGCGCTGTCTAATCTGACGAGTGTGGCCATTAACACCTCGCTGTTGCCCGGCGTCGCCGGCAGCATTAACCTGGGGTCGGGCGGCTTGCCGTTTGGCGACGTCTTCCTGGCTGGCGCATCGGGCACCCCTGGCACGAATAATTTCCGGCTCACCGGCGCCTCCACGTCTGGTACGCGGGTTATTACGCTGCCCGACGCCGCTGGCACGGTGTGTTTGCAGTCGGCGGCGGCCTGCGGGTTTGCGGCCAACAGCGGCAACGGCAACTACATCCAGAACCAAAACAGCGCAGACCAAGCGGCGGATTTCCGCATTAGCGGCACTGGACGGGCAAATACCTCGGTGCTAACGCCGCTGCTGGACACGGCAACGGGCGTTGCCCTGGCACTCGGCACAAATAACGCTACGGCCATTAACCTCAACCAAAGCACGGCAATTGCTACGGGCAAGAGCCTAACAGTGGGGCAGGACGTGACGCTGCAGGCGGCAAACTCCAGCATTAGCAACGCACAGACGACGACGCACGGCGAGTCGTTTGGCTCTGGCGCCACCACCGCTAATGATGCGGTTGCCTTTGGGTTTAGCGCGGCCGCGCTGGCTAACAGCGTTGCTATCGGTTCTGGCGCGAGTACCGCCGCCACGTCAGGGATTGCCATTGGTAACGGCGCTACAGCAGCTAACCAGTTTGGCATTGCCTTGGGCCGCGGCGCCACCACCACGGCGGCTAACCAGCTGGTGGTCGGCAGCGGCACGGGCGCTATCAGCCAGGTGTTTATCGGCAACGGCTTTAGCAATGCTGCACCCAGCGATGTAACAATCCAAGGCACCGGCGGCAGCGGCACCGACGTGGCCGGCGCCAGCCTGAACCTTTCCAGCGGCGTGGGCACCGGCTTAGGCGCTGGCGGCAACATTAACTTCAAAGTGGCGACCCCGGCTGGCGGCACCGGCAGCTCGGCCAACGTGGCGCAAACGGTGGCCACTATTAGCGGCACCAACGGCGCTGCGGTCTTCAAGAACTTTGTGAATGGTACGGCCGGGTTTGACGTGCAGACGCAAGGTGGCGCATCAATTTTGACCGTTAACAGCAGTACGCCGGGCGTCACCATAAACGGCACCGCCACTATCCAGGGCGGCAGCGGCGCTGGCGCGGTCAGCGTCCAGGCGGCGGCGAGCGCCACTATTAGCATTGGCACAGCTAACGCCAACACCATTACCGTGGGCAATGCGGCCAGCACCGCGGCCATCACCATTGGCCAGTCCACGGCCAGCAACACTATTAATATTGGCAACGCCACCACGGCCGCGGGCAACATCCAGACGATCAACATTGGCACGTCGGCCACCAGCACGGGCAAGGCGGTGATTACTATTGGCAACACCAACGATGGCTCATCGCTGGCGCTGCAGGCCGGCACCGGCAATGTGACGCTGTCTACCAACTCGGCCACCTCCAGCGTGACGGTCAAGAGCAACACCAACAGCACCGCTGCCTTCCAGATTTTGGACTCCGGCAATAGTCCATACCTCACGGCCAACACCACGTCTACCAACCCAGGCATTTACATCTCTGGTACGGCCAGCGGCGGCGGTGGTGGGCGGCTGTTCTTTGGCAACGTGGGCGACCCTAACACCTTTGTGGGCGAGGACGCCGACGTGGTCACCCCAGACAACGACCGACTGGCGCTCTTTGGCCGCGCCGGCCTGCGCTTCTACACCAACACCGCGCCGGGCAGCCTCACGGGCACCATTACCGCCAACGGCAGGTACATCTTCCAGTCGTTAAACGACAGCCAGGGAGGGTTTGAGTACCAGACCCAGGGTGGCGACGACCTGCTCAACATTTCCACGGCCGCGGTCACCGTCACCATTGGCAAGGGCACTACCAACGACAGCACCGGCGTGCTGCTGGTGCTCGACTCCAAAAACACCGCCGGCGACCCCACCGGCATAACTGGCGGCATGTATTACAACAATAGCAGCGAGACCTTCCGCTGCTATACTGGCGCGGCCTGGGCGGACTGCATGGGTACGCCTAAGCCTAACGCCCGCCGCTGGACGTACATTACCTATCCGGGCTCCGGCACGAGCTTTAACGCCAACGGCGACATTACTGGCGGCAACATCGCCACATCTGTCCCGGCCACCACGTCGGAGCCAGCCGTGCTCGATTACGCTACCGCCGGCACCACCAACAGCGCCACCAGCCTGGAGGGCAACCCCAACTACAATTCTTCGGCCAACCCCACCTACCAAACGTATGCCTCGATTGCCGGCACCACCAACACCCGCATGTGGCTGGGCTTCACCGACCAGTCCGCGGCTACCATGGCTGCCAGCGCCAACCCGGCTGGCAACTACGCCGCCTTCCGCTACGACACCGGCGCCGGCGACACGGCCATCAAGTGCGTCACTAAAGACGGCACCACGCAAAACATCACCAACACCTTTACGGCGCCCACTACGGCTGGCCACAAGTACGAGATCGACATTATCCAAGGCACGGAGGTCATCTTTAAGCTCGACGGGGCAGAGGTTTGCACCCAGTTCACCAACTCGCCAGCGGCCAACACTATGCTGCGCTACGTCAACACCATGACCACGCTCACCAATGCCATCAACGACATCCGCGTGGGCTGGGTGTACATAGAGAGCGACAAATAACCCGGCCGCACATCTCTTTCCCCCTATGCTTTTATCGTATAAGATGGGGGTAACCATGGAAACTGCACACATATCTAAATCGCGGCGCGGGCTGGTCATTAGCCTGGTTGTAGGCGGTGTGTTGCTGGTGGCTGGCGCCGCCGGCGCCGGCTTTTGGCTTGCGCGCCGCAGCAGTACGCCGCCGTCCACTAGCAGCCAGGCGGCGCAAAAGCAAAAAATCCTGCAAGAGGTAGGCGACATGTACTTGCTGCCAGACGGTGAAAACCCCACAGTGGCCATCATCCAGGACAAAAGTGCGCTCGGCTCGGAATCTTTTTTTAGGGCGGCCCAAAACGGTGACGTGGTGATCATTTATAAGGCTGCCGGCCTGGGGCTTATTTACCGGCAAAGCCTGCACAAGCTCATCAACGTCCAGACGGTGTCGTTTGCTGGCGCCGCCGGTGGGACGGCGCCAGCCGGTAACTAGTATTATCCGGCTAGTTACCCCTTACGTTTTTCCGGTGGCGGCTGGCCGCACTCGGTGGTATACTTTGACCTGAAGAGGGAACTGATGAAACAAACAATCATTGCGGTCATCAACCAAAAGGGCGGCGTTGGCAAGACAACCACGGCGACCAACTTGGCCGCGCAGCTGGCTGGCAACGGCGCAGCAGTGTTGCTGGTAGATTTAGACCCCCAGGGCAATGCCACCAGCGGCCTCGGCGTCAACAAAGAGTTGGAGCCCACCACCTACGAGGTGCTGTTTGCCCAGGCTGGCCTGGACCAAGCAGTGCGTCCGGCAGAGCGCGACGGCCTGTATATTTTGCCGGCCAATGCCAACCTGGCGGCGGCCGAGGTAGAACTGGTATCGCAGCTGCAGCGCGAATTTGCCCTGCGCCGGGCCCTGGAGCCGGCGGCATACGACTACGTCATCATTGACTGCCCGCCGGCGCTCGGCCTGCTCACTATCAACGCGCTGAGCGCGGCCACCCACTTGCTCATCCCGGTGCAGTCGGAATATTATGCGCTCGAGGGGCTTGGCCAGCTGCTGGCCACGGTGCAGCGCGTCAAAGAGGCGCTTAACCCCGGGCTGGACCTGCTGGGCGTGGCGCTCACCATGTACGATAAGCGCACCAGCCTGTCCGAGCAAGTCATGCACGAACTACAGAGCCACTTCGGGGACAAGCTGTTTAAGACGGTCATCCCGCGCAACGTGCGTTTGGCTGAGGCTCCCAGCTTTGGCAAGACCATTTTTGAGCACGACCGCTGGAGCAAAGGCGCCCGCGCCTACAAAAATCTGGCCAAGGAGGTAGCAAAACGTGTCCATGGGTAAAACTGGCCTCGGCCGCGGTTTTGACGCATTAATCCCCAAGAGCGTGGACGCTGCCGCGCTGTTTGACGACCCTGGCCGCATCCAAAAAATCGCCCTGGGCGACATCGTGCCCAACACCGACCAGCCACGCACTACCTTTGACAACGACGCGCTCGTCGGCCTGGCCGAGTCCATCAAGCAGCACGGCATTATCCAGCCGCTGGTGGTGACGCCGCACGGCGCCGGCAAGTACAGCATTGTGGCCGGCGAGCGCCGGTGGCGCGCGGCGCACATTGCCAAGCTGGACAAAGTCCCGGCCGTGGTGCGCACCACCAAAGAGCTGGAGCGGCTGGAGATTGCCATTGTAGAAAACGTGCAGCGGGTGGATTTGTCGCCGTTGGAGCAGGCCGTGTCTATCGAGCGCCTGCATCAGCAGTTCAGCATGACGTACGAGGCGATCGCCAAGCGGCTGGGCAAGGCCAGCTCCACGGTAAACAACATCGTGCGGTTGTTGCAGCTGCCGGAGGCCGCGCGCGCTGCCCTCGAAGCGCAAAAATTGAGCGAGGGCCACGCCCGCGCCATCCTCGCCCTCAAAGACTCGGCCGCGCACCAAGCCGAATTACTGGCGAGCATCTTGCGGCACGGGTGGTCTGTGCGCCAAGCTGAGCAGTTCGTTACCTCTGTGAAAGATGGTTTTAAGGAGAAGGCCGCCACCAAGGCGCGCATGAGCAGCGAGACGCCGGCCACCAAACTCCTGGGCAAACGCCTGGGGGCGCCGGTGCACATCCGCCGTACCGCTAAAGGCGGGAAGCTGGAAATCGCTTTTACCAGTGACGATGAGCTCGACAACATCCTGGCTAGTCTAGGCTAGATCCCCTAGGCAGATGTCTGGGGGTGCAGCTCGAAGCCGAGCGCCTAGAAGCGCTTGGCGTCGCCAATGGGCAAGACGCGCACGGCGAGCTTGCCGATAATTTTGTTGGCGTCCACCGGCCCAAAGAGCCGCGAGTCCAGCGAGTTGCCGCGGTTGTCGCCCATCACAAAGACGTGGCCGGCGGTGATTGTCCACTCGCCGTCAACACCGGTAGTGGGGATGACTTTTCCGTAGGGGAGTGTGGCGTCTGGGCGGAAACCATTGGGGTACTTGGCGTTGTACACCGTTACCACGCCGCCGCTGACCACCACTTTGTCCCCGGGTAAACCAATAACGCGCTTAATGAGTTGCTTTTCCGGGTCCTGGCCGAACTGGCCAAGGCGCTCATCGGTGAAAACAACGACGTCACCCCGGTTTGGGATGTAGGCGTGGTGGGTGATTTTTGCCCACGTGCGGCCGAGCTTCCACACAATGAGGCGGTCGTTGTTGTGCAGCGTGGTTTCCATGCTGGGCCCGTCCACTTGGTAGGACTGGAACACGAACATGGTCAGCAACACTGCGATAACCGGCGCAATAATAAGCACCAGCACGGTAGAAAGGATACTGTGCCAGTTATCGCCATTTTTGCTGCGTTTGGTGGGAGGTGTGCTAGCCGCCGGGCGCGGCGGGGTTATGGGCGCGACAGTATGCGGCGCGCCGGAAAGTGGCTGTTGCATAGGTGCAGCCGGCCGGGGCTGCTGCGTGTTTGGCGAGTCATTCATACAAAAGGTAACTATAGCGCAAATTACCTGTTGGTGCACGGAAATACTCATTGGGCGGTTCCGGCATCTGGGGTATAATCGTAAGCATAACAACAGTAGGGCTCTATGCACATGTCGCTTCCACGGCAAAGACGTTCTCCAAAAGCGAAGTACATCAGTTTGGGTGTGGCGGCGTTCACACTCATTATTTGTGTGTCTTCGTTGAGCGCCCAAGGGGTCTCTTCTATTGCGCAGGGTTTCCGGACCAGTGACGCCGGGGTTGTCTCTGGCGCGCTGGTGAGCCTGAAAGAAGGCGTGGCAAACACGGTTGAGCTGGGTACGCCGGACAATTCCCAAAACCTTATCGGCGTTGCCGGCAGCAAGTCACTCATTGAGCTGTCGAGCGGCACAGGCAGCGTACAGGTGGTCACCAACGGGACTACGCAGGCGTTGGTGTCGGACATCAACGGCGATGTGAAGACTGGCGACCGCGTCACGGCCTCGCCAATTGCCGGCGTGGGCATGAAAGCCACGAGCAGCGGTATCGTTGTGGGCAGCGCCCAGGCTAATTTGAGTAGTGCAACCACTAGCACCCAAACGGTCACGAATAAAAGAGGCAAACAGGTGACGGTAAAGATCGGCACTATCCCGGTGCAGGTAGACAAGGTGTTCTACCAGGCGCCCACGGACACGGTGTCATTTTTGCCCCCGGTGCTGTCTGATTTTGCCAACAGCGTTGCCGGGCACCAAGTTTCCCCGGTACGCGTTGTGGCGGCGGCGCTGCTTATTTCGTTGCTGTTTGTGGCTGTAACAATTTTGCTGTATTCGTCGGTGCGGTCCAGCATTATTTCGATTGGCCGCAACCCGTTAAGTGAGCAGGCTGTGCATAAGAGCCTCTTGGAAGTAGGACTGACCGTGGTGGGCGTGCTGGTGTTTACCGTTATTGTGGTGTATTTGATCCTCACCACGTAGCGTAAAGTTTTCCACAGAAATACGCCTATCTTGTAGTAAAAAGTACATATACCTACAAGCATAAGCAGCGTAAGATATATGCAGGGAATACTCTCGAAAGGGAGTCACAAAAAAACAAATCGTGGACCAAAACCAAAATACAAACACGAATGTTGGGCCTATTAGTGGAGGGACGGATCAGCCGGGGACCCTAGACTATGGCGTTGCTGCTGGCGTGGCCGACCCCGAGGCGCTCTCTTTGGAGCCAGTCTCTGCCACGTTGCCCGATGAAGCAGCGCGCGCCGCAAAGCGCACCAACGTTGCTGTCCGCCTGTTAAAGCGGGCTGACGTGCTGCTTGTCCTGCTGTTAATTGCGGGCATGGTGGGTCTTATAGTGGCCAACGTGCGCCACAAGGCGCACAACAAGGGCGTGGCCAGTATCACAGACCAGTACAACACCGTTACCCTGCCATTGGCTGGGTATGTGGCAAACGCCCAAGGCGTGAACTTTGGCAGCAGCAGCGTGGTCATCAACGGCGCGCTGAAGGTTAACGACGGATTGGTGGTCACACCTTCTGTGCAGCCCAATGCGCCCACGGCCGGCCAGCTGTACTTCGACCAAAACACCAACCAGATGGCGTACTACAACGGCAAGTCGTTTGTGCCGCTCGTTTCGCAAGGGGCAGTGGTGCAGAGTGTGGGCGGCGCCAGTGGGCAGCTGACCCTTGGTAACGGTTTGAGTGTCACGGGCAACCAGCTCAACGTGGCCTTCCCGTCGCAGGCGGCCAGCGTGACGTCTTTGGGTGGGCAGAGCGGGGCCGTTTCCCTAGGCAACGGCCTGACGCTGGTGGGTGGCGCACTGCAAAATAGCGGCGCCTTGAGCATCACGGCCGGCAACAACATCTCGGTCACCAATGATGGCAAGGGCAATTACACCATTAACAACACTGGTGCTGGCACTGGCACGGTAACGAGCCCGGGTGGCACGTCCGGGCAGTTTGCGCTGTTTGACGGCGCGCAGGACATCGTTGGCTCGCTGTTGAGCCAGAGCGGCACCACTATCACCATCACCGGCGACCTCAACGTGGTTACCGGCGGCCTCAGCTTGGGCAATGCGCTTACCGTGCCCAACGGCGGCACTGGCGCTACGTCGCTGGCCTCGAACGGGGTAGTAGTGAGTAACGGCACCGCGGCATTTACCGCTGTAACCGGCGGGAGCCCTGGGCTTTGTTTGCTGTCTACGGCGGGGGCACCGGCCTTTGGCGCCTGCCCGGGCAACGCCGGCGTGACCACGCTCAACGGCTTGAGCGGTGTGTTGGCCATTGCGAACGCCAGCGGCGCCGGCAGCACTATAACAATCGACGATGCCACCACGGCCGGCGGCAAGGGCATTGCCAGCTTCAACAACACGAACTTTACCGCGGCTGGCGGTGTGGTGAACACCATCCAGGACATTAGCACCACCGCGGCCACGACGTTTGGGCGGCTGACGCTGAGCTCAAACCAAGCAACCAACCCGATGCTGCTGGTAAACAACACCAACGGCGGCGCCTCTGGAAACCTGCTCGATTTGCAGCTTGGCGGAGTGAGTAAATTTAGTGTTCAACCCGGCGGAAACATATCTGCAACAGGGACGATTAACGGCCAGACAATCTCTAACGTGGCTAACTTTACAGGCAGCCTAGGGGTTTCCGGCAACACCACACTCACCGGCACATTGGCGGTGAACGGGGGCAGTATTGGCTCTAGCGGCGCGTTAAGCATCAGCCCCACGGGCACGCTTACCGCAGGCACCACCGGCCAAACGCTGACGCTGCAGGGCAATGGCAGCACCACATTGGCCGCTACTAGTGGCGGCTTTACCACGACGCTGAGCTTCCAGGCGCCAACGGCCAATGTGACGTACCGTCTGCCCACAGCCGCCGCCAACACCTACGACATCTGTACCACGGCTGGCAACTGTACGGGTACCGGCGGCGGGGTGACGACCCCTGGCGGCACAAACAACAAGCTATCGAAGTTTACTGGCGCGCAAACGCTGGGCGACTCCAGCATTTCCGACACCGGCGTGCTGGTGACCACGTCGGCCAACATTGCCATCCAGGGCGGCACGGCAACGGTAGGTGTGGCCAACACGCAAACCGGCTCGCTGACGCTGGCCTACGGCTCGGCCAACTTTAGCGGTACGGTTACCCAGGGCGTACTCACCAACAACCGCACCTATACCTTGCCAGACGCCAGCGGCACGGTGTGTTTGAGCAGCGGCAACTGTTTGGGTGGGGGCAGTGGCGGCGCCAACACGGCGCTGTCTAACCTGACGAGCGTGGCTATTAACACTTCGCTCTTGCCGGGCAGCACGAGCATCGACCTCGGTTCGGCGGCAGCGCCGTTCCGCAACCTATATATTGCGGGCAGCTCGGCGTCGCCAGGGACAAATAACTTCCAGATCACTGGTTCGGCCACCCAGGCACGCACGATTACTATCCCCGACGCCACGGGCACAATTTGTTTGAACAACAGCACCAACTGTGGCTTCTTAACTGGCACGGGCACGGCGTTTGTACAAAACGGCAACACGCTGGGAGCGGCGGCGTTTATGGGCACGAGTGACAACTTTGCCCTCAATCTGGTCACCAACAATATAGCCCGCCTAACGCTGGCTAACACCGGCGGTGCGACGTTTAGCGGCAACGTGGCCATTAACGGCAGCACGCTGAGCTCGGCCGCAGCCCTTAACATTACGCCGAGCGGCACGCTTACAGTGGGCGCCTCGGCCCAAACCCTGACCCTGCAAGGCGATGGCAGCACCACCCTAAGCGCCACCGGCGGCGGCTTTACCACTACCGTGGGCTTCACCGGCTCGCCAACTGGCGCGGTGACGTACAACTTCGACCGCAGCGCTGCGCCCAACACATACACCATTTGTACGACAGCCGGCAACTGTGTGGGTGGCGGCGGCGGGGTGACAACGTCCGGCGGCAGCACCAACAAGGTGGCCAAATTCAGCGGCAGCCAGACCTTGGCCGACTCCAGCCTCACAGACAACGGCACGACGGTGACCACCACGGGCAACCTGGTGGTGCAGGGCGGCAGCGCCACAGTTGGTGTGGCCAACAGCCAGACTGGCATTTTGTCGCTGGCCTACGGCTCGGCCAACTTTAGCGGCAGCCTGACGCAGGGCACGTTAACCGGCAACCAGACCTACACGCTGCCAGACGCTACCGGAACCATCTGTTTGAGCAGCGGCAACTGTTTGGGTGGCGGTGGAGGCGGGGGCGCCAACGCGGCGCTGTCCAACTTGTCTAGCGTGGCTATTAACACCTCGCTGCTGCCGGGTACCACCACGATTGACCTGGGCTCGTCCAGTGCGCCGTTCCGCAACTTATATATTGCGGGCAGCTCGGGCACGCCTGGCACCAACAACTTCCAGATTACCGGCACGGCCACCAGCCCGCGCACGATCACGCTCCCCGACGCCACCGGCACGGTGTGTCTGAACAGCTCTGCGTCTTGTGGCTTTGCCACGGGCAGCGGCTCGGCCTTTGTGCAGAGCGGCAACAGCTTTGGCGCCACCGGCGTGCTTGGCACCAACGACAACAACGGGCTTAATATCCGCACCAATGGCAACACGGCCTTGGGGCTGAGCGCGGCTGGCGACGCCACGTTTGCTGGCAATGTGACGATCCAGGGCACCACGCTGAGCTCCAGTGGCGCGCTGAGCATTACGCCCGGCTCCAGCCTGACGGTGGGCGCTACTACCCAGACGCTGACGCTGCAGGGCAACGCCAGTACCACGCTAACGGCCACCGGCGGCGGCTTTACCACCACCGTGGGCTTCACCGGCTCGCCCACGGCATCGGTGGCCTACAACTTCGACCGCACGGCCACTGGCGGCCCGTACGCCATCTGTACTACGGCCGGCAACTGTACCGGCACCGGCGGCGGCGTGACCACGCTGGGCGGGTCAACCGGGACGATTGCGGTCTTCACTGGTTCGCAGGCCATTGGCAACTCACTGCTGAGCCAGAGCGGCGGCGTGGTGACGGTGGCCGGCGGGCTCAACCTCACCAGCGGCAACACGTACCAGATTAACAACACGCAGATCTCGTCGGCTAACTTAAGCAACGACAGCAACCTGGCCAAACTGAGCGCCTCGCAAACCTTTAGCGGCGCCACGGTGACCTTTAAGAACGCCAGTGTGGACACCACCAACGCCTTTAATATCCAGAACGCTGGCGGCAGCCGTTTATTTACGGCCGACACCACTAACGGCCAGATTATCCTGGGTACCTCCAGTACGCTGGACGGCAAACTGGTGTTCAACAACGTGAGTAACACGAACACCGCCACGATTGTGCCCGGTACGCCCACGGGCCCACGCACGATCACGCTGCCAGACTCTACCGGCACCATCTGTTTGGACAGCGGCAACTGTGCTGGTGCGGGCTCCACGCTGCAGACGGCGTACAACTTCTCGGTGGGCGGCACCACGCCAAAGATTAAGCTCAACAGTACGCTGAACGGCGTGGACATCCAGGACGCGGACACCACGATTGGCGCCAACCTGTTTAACGTGCGCGCCAGCAATGGCGCAGGCCTGGGCAGTGTGCTGTTTGGCGTAGGCAACACCGGCCAGGCAACACTGCAGAATAGCGCCAACTCCACCACCGCGCTGCGTTTGCTGACGCAGGGCGGCACCACGGTGCTCACCGGCGACACCACCAACGGCAAGGTCATTTTAGGCCAGGGCGGCACGTTGGACGGCAAACTGGTATTTAGCAACGCCACCAACGCTAACCTGGTGACGGTGAGCAGCGCGGCAGTCACCAACGCGCGCACGGTAACACTGCCGGATTCAAGCGGCACGGTGTGTTTGGACAGCGGCAACTGTTCTGGCTCCGGCAGCACCAACACGCTGCAGGCGGCCTATAACGCTGGTAACACTATTTCTACGAACGGCAACGACATCGCCTTTACGGTTAACAGCAGCCAGAACTTTACGGTGACCACGGCGGCTACCGCTACGGGCGGGTCGGTGTTCTCGTTGGCGGATGGCAGCAACGCCACGCCGCCCGGCCAGCTCATTTTGGTGCGCAACAACGACATCAACCAGCCGCTGGGCAAGGGCATTGCGGTGACCTCGGCCGGCGGCGGCATTAGTACGGCGCTGGATGCCTCGGGCAGCAATATTACTAACGCGTTGGCGATTGGCGCCAACGCCATCTCCGGCACCAACTTTAGCGTGAACGGCAGTGGCGCGGTGACCGCTGTGGGCGTGAACTCGGGCAGCGGCCTGTTGCAGGGCGCTGGCGGCCTGACTGCCACCGGCGCGGTGAGCCTCAACACCACCGGCACCGGCAATACCAGCATTGGGAACGGCACGGGCACGCTGGCGCTGACATCTGCCGCGCTTAACGTGACGACTTTGGGGGCGGTAAGCGGCGTGACCACGCTGGCGACATCGGGGATTATTACCGCCGGATCACTGGGCGCGGCCAACACCACAACGCTGTTGTGCCGCAATAGCACCAACCAGATCGCCACTTGCGCTGGCACGGGTGCTGGCGTGGCCTTTATCCAGGGCGGCAACAGCTTTGGCGTGGCTGGCGACCTTGGCACTAACGACGGTTTTGAGCTCAACCTGCGCACCAACAACGCCACGCGCATCACCTTGAGCACCACCGGCGACTTCACCTGGGCGGCCAGCAGCGCTGGCAACTTCGACCAGTCGAGCAGCACCGGGACGTTTAAGACCGGCAGCGGCAACGTGTCGCTCAACGGTAGTACGACGGTGGCGGCTACCAAGACGTTAACGGTCACCAGCGGGCTCACCAGCCTTACGGGCAACACTAGCGGCGACGCGCTTAACGTTTCTAACTCGAGCTCTACGGGCAACATCGCAGTCTTTAGCGACGGCGCTACAGCAGTGGCCACGTGGGCGAACGGCGGCTCGGTGCTGTTCCAGAACCAAACCGACTCGGCCACGGCCTTTCGCATCCAAGACACGGGCAGCGGCACGCTGCTGACTGCCAACACCGCCACGCGCACCAGCGGCGTGGCCGGCAACACGGTTAAGATTGGCGACTCCACCGGCACAGACACGGCCACCACTTTCTTGCAGCTGGACGGCACCACGGCCGACCCTACCACCAACCTGGCTTCGCTCAACGGCGGCTTGTTCTACAACTCCACCACCAACAAGGTGAGCTTGATAGAGAACGGCCAAGTGAAGATTATTTGTAACACCACGGACCTGGGCTGCGGCACCGGCACGGTGACGCTGCAGAACGCCTACACCAACTCGGTGGGCAGCACCACGCCTGAAATTAAGGTGGACTCTACCCGCGGCGGCGTAGACATCCAGGACGCGGACACTACCATTGGTGCCAACCTGCTCACGGTGCGTGGCTCCAATGGGAGCGGCCTGGGCGCGGTGCTGTTTGGGGTGGGAAGCGACGGCACCATCGACATTGGCAGCGCAACCGGGACGGCCACGGTGACGCTAGGCAAGTCTACAGACAGCCAGACGATCAACATCGGCAATGCCACTACGGCTACCGGCAAGACGCTGACGGTCAACATGGCCACTTCGGCTACGGGCACGGGCAAGGCCATCGTGACTATTGGCGGCACCAACGACGCCAGCTCGCTGACGCTGCAGTCCGGCACGGGCAACACGTCGCTGCTGAGCACCGGCAACATTACCATCGGCACCTCAGACACTACCGGCACACTGCTGGTGCTGGACACTAAGACAGGCAGCGGTGACCCCACGGGTGTTGCCGGCGGTATGTATTACAACTCCAACCTGGGCGCTTTCCGCTGTTTTGAGGGTGACCCGGCAGGCACCGGTTACTGGCGCAACTGTATGCAAACCGCCCACACCTCGTGGCACTACCAAAACGAGTTGACCACCAAAAACTCCGACGGTGTGATCTCAACGCTAGCAGCCGGCACCGGCGCAATATGTGACGGCAGCAGTATCGCAGCTACCGCCGGGCATCCGGGAATTATTGAGCAAGAGACAGGAACGGCAACCAACGGCTACTGCTTGATCGGCTCCAACGACGCCAACGGCCAGAGCATTTTGCTGGGCAATAACGACACCTGGCGCTATGAGTCCGCGGTCCAATATCCCACGCTGTCCAACGGCACGGACCGCTATGTGCACCGCATCGGCTTTGATGACTCGTCGGTTGGCAACCTTGACCCCACAGACGGCTGTATCTTTAAGTACAGCGACAACGTCAACTCAGGTAAATTCCAAGGCGCCTGCTTTAACAACACGGCCACCACAACCTGCGACACCGGCTTAACTGTGGCGGCCGCCACCTGGTACCGGCTGACCATTGTGGTAAATGCCGCCGGCAATTCCGTGGACTTTGAAGTGAACGGCGTCAGCAAGTGTCAGGTAACCAGTAATATTCCTACATCACGTGTCACCACATTTATGAGTAACTTTGTGAAAACTCTGGGGACCACCACCAGGTCGGCGTATCTTGACTATATCGAGCTGGATGCCCAGTTCGGCGGTACTCGCTAGGGTGGTCTACTGGCTCAGACGCAGCGACTGGGCCAAATCACTCAGCTCGTCTTTCGTGGCGCTGGAAGTGTTGAGTAAAATGAGCGTTCGTTTATCCTGGCTGACGATAGTGGCGACTGTGCCGCTCGGGATCGTGCTCAAGATACCCTGGCCAATGGCTACGGCATCAATAGGGGAGCCTTGCGCGGCAAGGTCGTCTGCGGGGAAGCCGTTGGGCACTGGTTGCTCGTTGACGCTGACCGTCCGGCCGAAGTGATCGGTAAGCAGTAGGTGTAGCAGACCGGCGCCTTGGTCGTAGGAGGCGTGGGTCATATCGGCCTGAAAGCCGTCGGGCAGGGGGTGCGGCAAATATATGGGGAAGGACACTGACTCACGAATACGCCCCGGCAACTGTGACGCCCGGGAGTGTGCGGCCATAAACCACAATGCACCGCCAATCACCACTACGGCGCCACCGGCAACAATGATGCCGAGGAGCACGCCCCGCCGTGCATGTGCCTGCCCCAGACCCTCGTTCTGCTCTCGTTCCATGCTGCTAACTGTAGCGTATATTTAAGATGAAAATCAACACATGCTTATGTTTACGGCCGTCCGCAAAGGCGGTATACTAGGTGCTATTCGCCTATGCATGAGTTCAGAAAACAAACAGGGCGCGGGCAGCGCCAAGCTATCGATGGCTTTTTGGGCAGCGCCCCAGGTAAATCGCGCATTGCCGCCCAGCCTCCCCAAGGGCATCGCGCGCGGCTCGATGGCCTCCGGCCGTCTCTGCGCCAGGTAAGCGATTTCCGCCGCCCCGAAGGCTTGCACCCAGTACAGCCTACCGGTAGCCGCGCCCGGCCACTTGGCGCACCCTTGAAGCAAGCCGCTCCTGTGCAGGGCCAGGCTGCTACGCCGGCGTCCAGCCAACAGGGCTCGCTGCTGCACATGTCGCTTCCCAGCGGCAGCATGCTCGGCGGCAGCACCAAAGAGCGCAAACTGTCCCGCAAAGAAAAGCGCCAGGCCCGTGCTAAAAAAGGCGGCAAATGGTACACATTCCGTAAGTGGAGCTTGCGCAGCGGGCTCGTGGCTGTCGCCCTTGTTTTGGTGGTAGGTGGCTTTTTGGGTATCAAAACGCTGCACCAGCTGCACAAAGTCTTGAAGGGCGGCGGCACTGCCGCGGCACTGCAAGCCAACGTTAAGCCACAGCTTTTAAAGGGCGAGGGCGACGGCCGCATAAATTTCTTGCTTCTGGGGCGCGGCGGCGACGGCCACGACGGGCCAGACCTCACTGATACTATCTTGGTGGCTAGCATCGACCCTTTGCATAAGACAGCAGCCTTGGTGAGCATCCCGCGCGACCTGTGGGTTACCGGGCCAAGCGGCGGCGCAGGGAAGATTAACGCCATTTACGCCAACGCCAAATATGCTGCCCTGGCGCGCAGCCCCAAAGACGCTAGCGGAGCGGACACTGCCGGCGAAGTGGCCATCGCCCAAGAGGTCACCACCGTGCTCGGTATCCCCATCCACTATCATGTGCTCATGGATTTCCAGGCCTTTAAAGAAGCGGTGGACGCTGTGGGCGGCGTGGATGTGAACGTGCCCGAAGACCTCATTGACCCGACCATGGCCTGGGAAAATGGCTGGAACGCCACGCTGGCCAAGAAGGGCCTGGACCACATGGGCGGCTTCCAGGCGCTGGAGTATGTGCGCTCCCGCCACACCTCGGCCCGCGGCGACTTTGACCGCACCGAGCGCCAGCGCCTGCTCATAGAGGCGCTCAGCCAAAAAGTGCTGTCCGCCGGCACCTACACCAACCCGCTTAAGATTTCGCAGCTGCTCAGCGCCTTTGGCAACCATGTGTCTACCGACCTCAGCGTCAACGACTCGCTGCGGCTGGCCGGCATCTTAAAAGACGTGCACGGGCAGGCCATCCAATCTGTTGGCTTGGCCGACCCGCCCAACAATTTTGTGCACACCGGTGACATTGGCAGCGCTTCGGTGGTGCTGCCCACAGCCGGCCAAGACAATTACACTGCTATCCAGAACTACGTCCGCAACACCCTAAAAGACCCGTACATCGCCCAAGAGGCCGCCGCCGTAGAAGTGTTGAACGGCACGAGCACCCCGGGCTTGGCCAGCACCACCGGCGACAAGCTCAAATCCTACGGCTATAACGTTGTCAAAGTAGATAGCGCGCCCACTTCCAATTATGCGCAGACCACCCTCGTTGACCTCACGGGCGGCAAAAAGCCGTACACCAAAAATTACCTGCAAAAGCGCTTCAACGCCAAGCTGGCCACCAAGCTGCCAGACGCCACAATCCAAGCAACCGGCGCCGATTTTGTGGTAATCTTAGGGCAGGATGCGACCACTAATAGCCAAAATTAAGCCGGCCAACGGCTTCTCGAGAGTTGCGCATGTGGGGCTCAATGTTTTGCTGGCCTTACTGGTGTTTGTGCTGGTGCGGATCGATTTTGTCCAGCTGGCCTTGGCCTTAATTTTGTTAAGTAAGTGGCGTATGTTTGCAGTGCGCCCCCGCTTTTGGCCGGCCAACATCCGGGCCAACTCAGTCGATATTATCGTCAGTGCCTCCATTTTGTTGTTTATGGTGCATGCCGGGACCACCTGGCTGCAGCTGGGCTGGATGGCGGCGTACATCATATGGCTGCTGGTGGTAAAGCCGGCGTCTAGCGCGCTGATGATCTCGCTGCAGGCCATGGCTGGTTTACTGTTTGGCATGACGGCACTGTTTTTGGGTTGGGGCGACGGCGCACTGTACTGGCTGGTGCTGAGTGCGGCGGTTATCGCTTATTTGGTGGCACGCCATTTCCTGGACGCCTTCGACGAGCCCTACGCCAAGCTGCTGTCTTACTTGTGGGCGTATTTTACCGCCGGCCTCACCTGGATACTGAGCCACTGGCTGCTGTTTTACGGCTTCTTGGCGCAGCCAACCCTGCTTCTGACCGCACTCGGTTATGGCTTGGCCGCGCTGTACTACCTGGACCACAACGACCGCCTGTCTAAAATCGCCCGCCTGGAGATTATTGTGACTACCTTTGCCATCATTATGGCCGTGGTGGTGTCGCTGTCGCTGAATGTAAGCACGACCGTGCGCGCGCTGCTGCGTTAACAACAGAGTAAACGGGGGAATAATAACAGCATGGAAGACCATACGCCAGATACGCCAAACGAGGGCAAGCCGGAGCCGCGCACCCCAGCTAAATTCACGCCGCAGTGGTCGGACAAGCCAAAAGAGGCGGACAAAGGGCAGTTAGCCACTGGCCGGCCTTCGGCAGCAGGCGCCCGGGTGGGCGCATCCCGCGCAGCGCTCGGCCCGGAACACCCCAAGGTGCGTTTCTTGGCGCTGGCCATGCTGGTTATCATTGCGCTGGCCGGCGGCTTTTTGGGTGGCTGGCTCGGCACCCACGACGATACCGGCAAGACGACCATCCAGAAGCAGCAGGTGGTCCTGAAAAGCCAGGGTGACCTCATTAGCCACATTGCCGCCACCGTGGGGCCAAGCGTGGTGTCGGTAAATACCACAACCACCGTTACCGCAGATAGCACACAAAGCTTCTTTTTTGGCGGCCAGCCGCAGTCGAGCGAGCAACAGGCATCGGGCACTGGCATTATCCTGACCACCGACGGGCTGATCGTCACCAACCGCCACGTTGTGCCGGCCGGCACCGACAAAGTCAGCGTCACCCTGTCTGACGGCACTGAGTACGACGACGTTACCGTGGTCGGCCGCACCGCGCCCGCAGACAGCCTAGACGTGGCTTTCCTGAAAATCGGCGACACCAAGGGCAAAAAGTTGACGCCGGCCACCATTGGTGACTCTACCAAGACGAAGGTGGGCGACTCGGTCATCGCCATCGGCAACGCGCTCGGGCAGTTCCAAAACACCGTCACCAGCGGCATTTTGTCTGGCTACGGCCGCAGCATCCAGGCCACGGACAGCAACGGCAGTAACCCCGAAAACCTGGAAGACCTCTTCCAGACCGACGCCGCCATCAACGAGGGCAACTCCGGTGGCCCGCTAGTGAACCTGGACGGGCAAGTGATTGGCATCAACACCGCCACATCGGCCAACGCCCAGAGCATCGGCTTTGCTATCCCTATAAATGACGTCAGCGGGCTGATTAAGTCCGTGGAAGCCAGCGGCAAGCTGCAGCGCCCGTACATTGGCGTGGTGTACGTGCCGCTTACCAACGACGTCGCCAAGCAGTACAACCTGAGTGTGACGCGCGGGGCGTACATCCCCACGGCCGACCAAGCTGGCCAGGACCCGATCATTGGTGGCGGCCCGGCAGACAAAGCTGGCCTGCAGGCAGGGGATATCATCACCAAGCTGGATGACACGGCCATAGACCAAACTAACAGCTTGTCCGCGCTCGTAAACAAGCACAGCGTGGGCGATAAAGTAACGCTCACCGTCATCGAAAACGGCAAGACTAAGACCGTAGACGTGACGCTCGGCGCTGCACCCAGCAACTAGTTTTACAGAGGTTGGAAGGCCTGCGCAAAGCCCTGGCGGCCGGCCATGTAAAAGCCGGCCGCGCGGGCAAGCAGGGCATTGGTGTGGTGCTGCGCGGGCAGCGACTCGGTAATTATAAGCATAGGCTTGTTCACGTCACCGGCCAACGCCGCCCAAAAGCGCTTGTAATGGTCGAGCCCATCCGGGCCGGAAAACAGCGCCTGTTTGGGCTCATGCCCGGCCGCCCGGTTAATGGTGAGCTGCTCCGGCACGTATGGCAAGTTGGCCAGGATGATGTCGTGCTGGCGCTTGATGCCGCTCAAGAGGTCCTGCTTTTCCAGGGTGGCGCTTACATGCAGCGCGCCGGAGTTGTGGCGCGCAACCTCCAGGGCGCTATCGTCGATGTCATATAAAAATACCTGCGTGCCGGGCAATTCCAGGCCGGCGGTAAGGCCCAAAATGCCAGAGCCGGTGCCCACGTCGGCTACCGAAAGGGCTTCGGCGCCGTGCTGCGGGTCTTGCGGCCGGGGCAGCTGCGGCACGAACTGCTTTAGCAGCTCAATGATGGCTTCGGATTCCGGCCGCGGCACCAACACCCGCTTATCCACCAAAAACGTGCGGCCAAAAAACGGCGCCTGGCCGCGGATATACGCCAGCGGCTCGTGCGTCTCCCGCCGCACCCGTTTTTTATACAGCCCGGCGTACACCGGCGCCGGGATTTCCCGCTCCGGGTGCGCCAGCAAAACGGCGCGGTCTTCGTGCAGCGCGTCCTCCAGTAAAATAAGCGCGTCCAGCCGTGCGCTTTCCACGCCGGCCGCTTGCAGCGCAGCGGTGGTTACGGCCAGATATTCGCTAATGGTCATACTTCGTCATTGAGCAGCTGGCGTTCGTAGGCTTGCAGTTGCTCCACGAGGTCGTCAATCTCACCGTTGAGCGCGCCGGGGATATTGCTGCGCGAGTACCCGATGCGGTGGTCGGTGATGCGGTCCTGCGGGAAGTTGTAGGTGCGGATTTTTTCCGACCGGTCGCCGGAGCCAATCAGTTTTTTGCGCGCGTCAGAAAGCTGCTTCTGCTCTTCTTCAATCTTGATGGCCAGCAGGCGGGAGCGCAGCACGCCCAGCGCCTTATCCTTATTCTTGATCTGCGATTTTTCGTCTTGGCAGGTCACCACAATGCCAGTGGGCAAGTGGGTGATGCGCACGGCGCTGTCCGTGGTGTTCACCGACTGGCCGCCGTGGCCACTTGAGCGGTAGACGTCGATGCGCAGGTCGCCCGGGTTAATTTCTACGTCGGTTTCCTCGGCCTCGGGCAGCACGGCCACGGTAGCGGTGGAGGTGTGGATGCGCCCCTGCGACTCGGTGGCCGGCACGCGCTGCACACGGTGCACGCCGGCCTCAAATTTGAGCTGCTTGTACATGTCCTCGCCCTTCATGGCAAAGATGATTTCTTTGTAACCGCCCACCTCAGAGGGGGCTTCGTCGATGAGTTCGGCCTTAAAGTGGTGGCGTTCACCCCAGCGCACGTACATGCGGTACAGCTCGCCGGCAAACAGGCTGGCTTCGTCGCCGCCGGCCGCGGCGCGGATTTCAATGACCACGTCGCGGTCGTCGTTGGGGTCTTTGGGGGTGAGGGCTTCTTGGAGCGCGGCCTCGTTGGCAGTGGTTTTTTCAGCCAGTTCGTCCAGCTCGGCGCGGGCGAGCTCGGCCATGTC
This sequence comes from Saccharimonadales bacterium (SeqCode), assembly GCA_035479375.1. Taxonomy (GTDB): domain Bacteria; phylum Patescibacteriota; class Saccharimonadia; order Saccharimonadales; family UBA4665; genus PMNU01. The sequence continues at coordinate 59,082 of DATIIT010000009.1, forward strand.
GGCGTCGCTGCCGGCGGCCAGCTCTTCGGCGTCGCTGCGTGCGCGCGCCAGGCGCGATTTCTGGTCAAACAGCGCCAGCACACGCTCCACTTCGCTGCGCCGCTTGGCCAGCCGCGGGTACTCTTTGGAGCTGAAGATTTCCGGGTCGGCCAGCCGTGCTTCCAGCTCGCCCAGTTCCTTACGTAGTGCCTGTTCTTTTTGTTCCATATGGTTGTCTAGCGTTCCTGCCGGGATTGTCCCTTGGCGTCAATTAAGTGTAAAACAAAACCGCCTGGAATGCAGGCGGTTTGGGTGCGGACGGTGTCGCTACGCTTGGCCGGTTTTGCGGGCCTCGGCCTTTTCGGCCTTGGCGGCTTGGCGGGTAGCCTGCTTTTTGGCGGCGGCCATGCGCGATTCGCGGGCCTTGGCGGCAGCCTCGGCACGGGCCTTGAACTTGTCTACGCGGCCTTCGATGTCCACAATGCGTTCTTCACCGGTGAAGAACGGGTGCGAGGCGCTGGTAATGTGCACCTTTACGAGTGGGTATTCGTTGCCGTCTTCCCACTTAGTTTTTTCTTCGGTGGCCACGGTGGAGCGGGTCAGGAACTTGAAGCCGTTGTTCAGGTCCTCAAAAACCACAGGGCGATATGCTTTGGGGTGGATGTCTTTCTTCATAATTAGGAGTATTGTATCTGTTTTTGCGCCAATTGTAAAGAGTTGCTGTAACGCGGCCTGCACCACCGGCCAGATTATTGTTTAAACATATTTATTGTATAATACAAAATATATGATGCACCATGACCTGCCGCCTCCATACCAGTTCAACCGGATGGATTTTCCGGCCGCTTCAGACAGTGAGATCGCCAGCCTACACCTGGCCACGTATGACTGGGCCGTGACATACGGGCGGGTGAGATGGCCGGAGGAGCTGTATGCGCCTGACGCCGGTACTGGCGCTGCGCTTCGCGGCATGCCAGCATCGGGCATAGACGGCTCAATGATGCACCTTGCTAGCATCGAGCAGCGGTTGCTCCGCGCACATGTCCCTGATGTGGTTGACATGCTTGGTATCCCACCAAGCGAGCCAGGCAAGTGTATGTTGCAGGTTGGGTATCGGCCAGCACAAGCACTGTTGATTAATCCCGATAACAGCCAACCGGAACATTTTTCCCGGCCCGCCACGAGCTTCATTATCAGACATAACCGCGGTGAAGGGCGGCGGAACGGTTTTGCTGCCTACACCTTGTTTAGCGACAGCGTCATTGGGGAGCCTGGTGACGTGGCGGCCCGCCACACGGTTAGCCGCGAATTTGACCAGATCCACACAGTAGAGCCTCGTTTACGGACAATTGAGGCTGCGCTGCTGCGGCAACTTATCACCTGTCTGGGAGCGGTTGCTGCGGCGCGAGGCGGCTCCCGGCGGTATTGGCGCCTCGGCGACAACACCGCCTCCGGCCACTAGACAACAGGGGCGCCCCTCTGGTATACTGCAAAGGTCATTAATGAAGCAGGTTGGGGACAATCCTCCTACCGGTTAGCCGTGCAGGCACCGGCGGGTACCCATCCGAAGAGAAAGGACAACCACATGGCTACTGTTGATGTAGACATTAAACAACTATTAGAGGCCGGCGCGCACTTTGGCCACAAGACCAGCCGCTGGCACCCCAAGATGGCGCAGTACATCCACAGCAAGCGCGGCGGCAGCCACATCATCGACCTTAACCACACCGTCGCTGGCCTGGAAAAGGCGCTCGACTTTGTGGCTAACACCGTGGGCGAGGGCAAGCAAGTGTTGTTTGTGGCCACCAAGCGCCAGGCGCAGGACATCGTCAAGCAATTGGCCGAGGACGTGAAGCAGCCGTTTGTCACCGAGCGTTGGCTCGGCGGCATGCTCACCAACTGGCCTACCATTTCTAGCCGCGTCAAGCGCCTCCACGACCTGGAAGAAAAAATGGCTTCCGGCGAGCTGGGCAACAAGTACAGCAAGCTCGAAGTGCAGCGCTTCCAAGAGGAAATCGACCGCCTCAACGTTTTGTACGGTGGCATCAAGAACATGTCTGCCAAGCCTGGTGCAGTGTTTATTTTTGACGTCGTCGCCGACGTGAACGCCGTCAAGGAAGCCCGCAAGCTTGGCCTGCCCATCGTCGCCCTGATAGACACTAACGCTGACCCCACCTTGGCCGACTACCCGGTGCCCAGCAACGACGACGCCATCAAGACCATCCAGCTGATCGCCGATTACGCCAAACAAGCGGTGGAAGCCGGCGCTGCCAAGCGCGCCAAGGCCACCCCGGCTGCCGAAAAAGCCGACAAAGACGAAGCAACCGAAGAAAAATAAGAAGGGGGACGAACATGGCAGTAAGCATCGAAGAAATTAAGCGCCTGCGCGAACTCACCGGCGTGGGCATGACCGACGCCAAGCGCGCCCTGGACGAAGCCGGCGGCGACTTTGACAAAGCCCTGGCCGAAATGCGCAAAAAAGGCATGACCAAAGCCGAGAAGCGCGGCGAGCGCGAGGCCCGCGCCGGCGTCATCGGCACCTACAACCACGACAACCGCATCGGCGTGCTCGTGGAAGTTAACTGCGAAACTGATTTTGTGGCCCGCAACGAAATCTTCACCAACCTGGTGAAAGACCTGAGCATGCAGATTGCCGCCAGCGCCCCGCTGTACGTCAGCAGCGACAACATCCCAGCCGCAGACACCGACGCCATCAAAGCCGAGTTCACCGAAAAGGCGAAGGCCGAAGGCAAGCCGGACAACATGGTGGAGAAAATCGTGGAAGGCATGCTCAAGAAGCATTTTGCTGAGCGCTGCCTGGTGGACCAGCCCTTTGTGAAGAACCCGGACCAAACCGTGGGGCAGTACATCAAGGAGCACATCGCCAAACTGGGCGAGAACATTGTGGTGCGCCGCTTTAGCCGCATGGCGCTCGGCGAAGTTACCGAGTAGCGCCCGGCAATGGCGCTCAGCGACGAACCAGAAGAACTGCTCGACCTAGTAGATAGCCATGACATCGTGGTGGGCACTGTGGTGCGCGAAGAAGTCGCGCGCCTTGGCATGGCGCTGCCCGGAATGGTGCGCGCCAGCAACGTATTTATTGTGGACGGCCGCGGCCGGCTGTGGGTTCCGCGCCGCTCGCCGCATAAAAAATCGGCACCCAACGGTTTAGACTACAGCGCTGGTGAGCACGTCCAGGCCGGTGAAACCTATGCGCAGGCCATAATCCGCGGCATGAAAGAGGAGCTTAACCTTGATGCTGGCGAGCCGCAGCTCGAACTTTTGGCCAAAATTTCCAACGCGCCCGTCGGGTTGCCCTATTTTAATACCATATACCTCTATCGCTCAGACGACGTCCCGCACTATAATACTAATGACTTCGTGTCGTACGAGTGGCTGACGCCCGCAGAGCTCCAGGCTAAACTGGCGGCGGGCGAGCCGGCTAAAAAAGACATGGAACTCGCTGTTGCGGCACTACTGGACGCTAAGAAGTAAAGGAGCCACATGGACATCAAACAATATGAAGAAAAAATGAAGCAGGCCGTAGCCCACTTTGGCGACGAGCTCAAAAAAGTGCGCACCGGCCGCGCCAGCGCCAGCATGCTGGACGGCGTCATGGTGGCGGCTTACGGCTCGCAGATGCCGCTCAACCAAGTGGCCAACGTGACCGCGCCAGAGGCGCAGCTCATCCAGATTACGCCGTTTGACCCGGGTAACATCCAGGCCATTGCCAGCGCTATCCGGGACAACCCCACACTAGGTTTGAACCCCAGCGACGACGGCCGCGTGGTGCGTGTGCCTATCCCTTCGCTCACCGAAGAGCGCCGCCGCGAATACGTCAAAAACCTGGGTGGTAAGGTAGAAGACGCCATGGTGTCCTTGCGCAACATCCGCCACGACGCCATGGACGCGGTTGCCAGCGCCAAAAAGGACAAGCAAGTGGGCGAGGACGACGCCAAGCGCCTAGAAAAACAGGTGGACGAGGCCATGAACCGCGCGAAGTCAGACATCGACGCCGCGGCCAAGGCCAAAGAAACCGAAATCATGACGATCTAATTTAAGCCTACTTGCAGCAAACAGGCGTATAATCAACCGGAATGGATGAACAACTGGCGCTCCTGCCTACGCACCTCGGTTTTATTTTAGACGGCAACCGCCGTTGGGCGCGCCAGCACAGCCTGCCGGATTTTGACGGGCACCTGGCCGGCTACAACGCGCTGCGTGAAGTCATCGAGCACTGTTTTGAGCTTGGCGTGCCATATGTCAGCATTTACGCCTTTTCTAGCGAAAACTGGAAGCGCGACAAACGCGAGGTTAGCGGCCTGATGAAGCTGGCGGCCAAGGCCATCAGCTCCGACCTCAAACGCTTCATTGCCCGCAACATCCGTGTGCGCTACGCCGGGCGCCGCGACGGCATCGGCAAAAAGCTGCTGGCGGCCGTAGAAAAAGCCGAGGAAGCCACCCGCGACCTTACTGGCGGCACGCTGTTGCTGTGCTTCAATTATGGCGGCAAGCAGGAAATTGTCGATGCCGTGCAAGCCTGCCTGGAAGACGGGCTCACCGCTACTCAGATCACCGAGGAAGCGATCGCCGAACGGCTGTACGTGCCCGAGGCGCCTGGCATCGACCTCATCGTGCGCACCAGCGGCGAGCAGCGCCTGAGCAATTTTATGCTCTGGCGCTCGGCCTACAGCGAGCTACTGTTCATCAAAAAATACTGGCCAGACATGACAAAAGAAGACGTGGCCGATATTATAAAAGAGTACAACCGCCGCCAGCGCCGTTTTGGCGGCTAGGCGCGAGTAGCGCAGGAGGGGATTTGTCTGTAGTTTTGCTCATAATTGGCATTTTGCTGTTCATCGGCCTGGTGGTGTTCCACGAGTTTGGCCATTTTTTGGCCGCCCGGCGCAACGGCGTTGAGGTAGAGGAGTTCGGCATCGGCTTCCCGCCGCGCGCCTGGAAGCGGGACACCAAAAAGGGCTTTGTCTTTAGCCTGAACTGGCTGCCCATTGGCGGTTTCGTCAAACTGAAGGGGGAAAACGATGCGGCCACAGCCAAGGGTTCCTTTGGGGCGGCCTCGTTTGGCGCCAAGGCCAAGATCATGCTGGCTGGCGTGGGCATGAACCTGCTGGCCGCGTTCGTTATTTTTACGGCGCTGGCCTGGATTGGCATGCCACAGCTTATAGACAACCAGTTTTCGGTAAAGAGTGACACCAAAGTGGTACAGCGGCGGGTGCTCGTGGGCGTTGTGGAAAGCGGCACGCCGGCGGCAAAAGCCGGGCTACAGGCGCGAGACGAGCTGAAAACTATCGGCATCCCCGGCCAGAAGCCCACGCCGGTGACGGCCGCCGCTGCACTGCCGGCAATCACTAAATCATATGCCGGCAAAGTAGTGGCCATCACCTATGGCCGCAACAACCAAACCCATGTCGCCACCACGCAGCTGCGCACTACAGCCCAGGCGAAAGGCAGCGCCTACCTCGGGCTGGCCCCAGCCGAGTTTATGCTCACGCGCGCTAGCTGGAGCGCGCCCGTGCAAGCCGTAGGGCTCATGGCGCAGTTTACCGGCGCCACATTTAAGGGGCTGGGCACGGCGCTGGCCGCCTTATTCCATGGTGACACGCACACGGCAAGCGAGCAGGTCTCCGGCCCGGTCGGCATCGTGGTGGTGCTGCACGACGGTAGCATGCTCGGCTACAAATATGTGCTGCTGATTATCGGCGTCATCTCGCTCAGCCTGGCTATTATGAACGTCTTGCCCATCCCGGCGCTCGATGGTGGCCGTTTCTATGTGGTTTTGCTGTCGCGCATCTTCGGCAAAAAACTGTCGCAAGATATGGAGGAGCGTATCGTGGGCGCCAGTTTCGTGTTCCTGCTTGTCCTTATAGCGCTCATCACGGTTGTAGATGTCAAACGGTTCTTCTAGCCCATCCCCGGCTGCTGCTGCGCCTCATCCCGCCGCGCCAGCCGGCCCCACTGATTACCAGCGCTGGCCGTGGGGCCCGGCCGCTGGTTTTTTTGTGACGGCCTGTTCGTTTTTGCTGTCGCAGCTGCTGGCCGGCGGGGTGTTTATGCTCTTGTTCACGGCCTTAGGGTGGCCGGCCGCACGCAGCAACAACTGGTTTAACTCGGTGCTGGGCCAGTTCCTGGCCGTCGTGCTCAGCGAGGTGTTGGCGCTCGTCTTTTTGGGGTGGTTTTTGCGCTGGCGCAAGGCGCCCTGGCGTTTGCTCGGCTTTACCCGGCTACCCCTGTTACGAGACGTGGGCAAGGCGGCGCTCGGCTTTGTGATTTATTTCACATTGCTGCTTGTGATTGGAGGCATTGCCGCAGCGGTTTTCCACATCAATATGGACCAAAAACAGGAGCTGGGGTTTGACACGGTGCGCGGCATTGGCGACAAGCTTTTGGTGTTCGTAAGCCTGGTGCTGCTGCCGCCAATTGTGGAGGAAACGCTGTTCCGCGGCTTCCTGTTTACCGGCCTGCGTAAGAAGTTGAAGCTACTTCCGGCGCTGCTTATAACCAGCTTGCTGTTTGCCTCGCCGCACCTGGCTGAGGGCAGCGGCGGCGTGCTGTGGATGGCCGGCATCGACACGTTTCTACTGTCGGTTGTATTGTGCTATTTGCGCGAAAAAACCGGTGCCTTGTGGGCGGGCGTCGCGGTGCATATGTTGAAGAACGGCGTGGCCTTTGCGTACCTATATATTTTCGTCAGCAAATAGCCGTGTTATACTTAAGGCCGTTATGAAAATCGTACGCCCGCCGCTTGCCACTTTTATGCCGATTATCCCGGCCCCCGGGCTGTAGTTTTTTACCACCAACTTTTATTTTGACGACAATACATTTTACAGACTAAGGAGCTATGACGATGAAAGTATCGCAATTGTTCACGAAAACTACCAAGAATATTCCAGCTAACGAAGTGTCAAAGAATGCCCAGTTTTTAATCCAGGCTGGCTATATTTATAAAGATTCAGCCGGTGTTTACGCAATGCTCCCGCTGGGCTTAAAAGTCCTGCAAAATATTATTTCGATCATCCGCGAGGAAATGAATGCGATCGGCGGTGAGGAAGTGCTCATGACTACCTTGCAACGACAAGAATTGTGGGAACGCACCGACCGCTGGGATGACGAACAAGTGGATGTGTGGTTTAAGTCTAAGCTTAAGAATGACACTGAGGTTGGTTTTGGCTGGTCCCACGAAGAGCAAATGACAGAAATGATGTGTAATTTTGTATCGAGCTACCGCGACCTGCCGCGCAGGGTATACCAGTTCCAGAATAAATTGCGCAACGAGACTCGCGCAAAGAGCGGTATTTTACGCACCCGTGAGTTTATCATGAAGGATTTATATTCTTTCTCCCGCAGCGACCAAGAGCACGATATCTTTTATGAGCAGGCAAAGGCCGCATATACACGCATTTTTGATCGTGTAGGCTTAGGCGAATGGACGTATCTGACAGTTGCCTCGGGTGGCGCCTTCGCAGAATTTAGCCATGAGTTTCAAACTCGGTGCGAAGCAGGAGAAGACCGTGCCTTCCGAGCCGCTAAAGCTGACCTGACATTTAACGAAGAAATTGCGCCGACAAGGGCTCCGGCAGTCGAACAGCCCGGGGTTGAGCAGGCGCCGATGCAAGAGGTGGAGGGCAAGGGCTTGATCGGCGTTGAATCGCTGGCAAAATTTTTGGAGATACCTGTAGAGTTAACCACCAAGACGATGCTCTTCGAAGACGAACACGGTACCGTAATCGCCGCAGCCGTACGGGGTGGCTACAATGTGAACGAAAATAAATTACGCAAGGTGGCAGGTGTTAAATCTTTAGTTCTAGCTAGCGAGGCGACAGTCAAGCGCATAACTGGCGCTGAGGTTGGTTATGCCGGTATCCTTAACTTGCCTAAGGAAGTGCGCATATTCGTGGACGAGTCATGCGCCAACCGGGTGAACTTCGAAATGGGTGCAAACCGTACCAATTACCACAGCATTAATGTCAACTGGGGCCGCGACTTGCCACTGCCAGACGAATTCGTGGATATTAAGACGGCCAAAGCGGGCGACGCCTATCCCGAAACCGGCGAAGTATACGAGGTTTTTACTGTGGCGGAAGTGGGCAATATTTTTAACCTTGGCATTAGTAAAAGCGACCCAATTGGCCTGAAGTTTGTTGACGAAGACGGCCAGGAGAAGCCCGTGGTCATGGGGTCTTATGGCATCGGTCCTGGCCGGGTTATGGGTGTGATTGTAGAGAAGTATCATGACGAGCGCGGCATTATATGGCCGGAAAGCGTCGCGCCTTACAAAGTCTACTTGGCCAGCCTCGGCAAAGAAGAAACGGTGACGCAAACGGCCCAAGCATTGTACGAGGCATTGCAATCGGCAGGCGTTACGGTATTATATGACAATCGTACCGACGCACGGGCCGGCGAAAAGTTTGCCGACGCCGACCTTTTGGGCATGCCGTACCGGGTGGTGGTGAGCGCCAAAACGCTCGCCGGCAACCAAGTAGAGGTGAAAAAACGCACCGAAGACACCGCCCAGCTCATGGACCAAAAATCCGTGATAAAAATGGTCGCAGATTCATAAAATAAGTTGCTATAATGAAGCGTCGTTCATAGCCGAACCACAGAGTACGAAGGAGTGAATTAACCATGAACAAATTATTTCATCTGACAAAACAAGGAGTTGACGAGTTGCAGGCCGAGCTGGCCGAGCTCAATTCGCAGCGCAGCGAGATCGCCGACCGCATTAAGACGGCCCGCGAGTTTGGCGACCTGGGCGAAAACATGGAATACACCGCCGCCATGCAGGACAAGGAGCGCAACGAAAACCGCATCAGCGAGATCGAGCACATCCTGAAGAACGTGCAGGTCATTACCGCACCAAAAGGCGGCAAAAACAAGGTAGTTTTGGGCTCCACCGTCAAGCTGAAGAGCGCCGGCGGCAAAACCAAAGAGTTCCAGGTTGTGGGTACCGTGGAGGCCGACCCGCTCAACGGCAAAATTTCCGACGAATCGCCGATTGGCAAAGCCTTGATGGGCAAGGCCATGGGCGCTGAGGTGGAGATTAAGACGCCGGCCGAAACCGCCACGTACGTCATCGCCGAAATCGCCTAGCATTGCTCTTAGGCGGCGCTTTGGCGGCTGCGCCCAAAGCGCTGGTTTTTTAGCGCATTAACAGATATAATGCTGCCATATGCAATGGCTGAACCAAATCGTTGACGAACTTATTGCCCGCCATCCCGACGGCGAGATTTTGATTGAATCCGGCAGCGCGCCGTCCGGCACGTACCATCTGGGGCATCTGCGCGAGCTGGTCATTTGCGACGCCATCCTCTTGGAGCTGCGCCGCCGCGGCCGCCAGGCGCGCCACGTGCAGTTTGTGGACGACCTCGACAACTTGCGTAAGCTGCCCATCAACGTGCCGGCTGAGTTCGACAAATACCTGGGCCAGCCCATTTGCGACGTGCCCGCACCAGACGGTTCACAGCGCTCCTACGCCGACTACTTCCTACAGACGCTCAGCGACGCCTGTGAGGTGCTCGGCATAGAAGTAGAGTATGTGCGCGCCTACCAGAGGTACCGCGAGGGTTGGTACGTGCCGGCTATTGAGCGGGCGCTGGAGCGCATTCCCCAGATCAAACAAGCGCTTGAGGCGGTCTCTGGCCGCCAGCTAGAGGAGGGGTGGTCGCCGATCCAAATTCTGGAAGACGGGCGGCTCAAAAAACGGCCGTTTTTGGGCATTGACACCACAGGCAAGCTGGTGCACTATCAGGACGCCGCTGGCCAAACTGCCAGCGCGCCGTACGACAAAGGCGCTGTAAAGCTGGACTGGCGCCTAGACTGGCCAGGCCGCTGGTGGTTGCAAAAAGTGGCCGTGGAACCCTCTGGCCGCGACCACATGACCAAAGGCAGCAGCTACGACACCGGCGTGGCAATCATGCACGACGTTTTCGAGGCCGAGCCGCCGCTGCCCGTATCCTACGACTTCATCAACATGGTGGGCGACAACAAAAAAATGAGCGCCAGCAAAGGCACTGGTTTGGACGCCGTAGAGGGCGCACGCATTATGCCGGCCGAGGTAGTACGCTACTTTATTCTGCGTTCCGCGCCGCTCAAGCGGCTGTACTTTGACCCTGTTGGCGGTGTGGTGCAGCTCATGGATGAGTTCGCCGCCTTTGCCGCCAAACAGGACAAAACCGAGGCCGAACAACAATTGTGGTACATCTGCACCCGCGGCGCGTCAGAAAACCGCAGCGTCAGCCGTGTACCGTTCTCGCATCTGGTGGCCAGCTACCAGGCCAGCCTCAAAGACGCCGACAAAACCCTGGAAGTGGTGAAGCGCACCGAGTACGCCGGCGTGGCCGAAGAAGAGGCCGGCATCATCCGCGCCGAGCTGCGGTTCATCGACGAATGGCTGCGCCTGCGCGCCCCGGAAGACGTCAAATTCTCCCTGGCGGAGAGCGTCAGCGCCGCTGGTTTCACCGAGGCTGAGCAGACATTCCTGCACCGTTTAGGCGAGCGCGCCGCCGCGGCGCCGCAAGACGCCGACGGCGCCTACTTCCACAACGCCATCTACGGCCTCAAAGACGAGCTTGGCCTCTCGCCCAAAGAAATGTTCACCACGCTGTACCGCGCGCTCATCGGCCAGGACAGCGGCCCGCGCGCCGGCTGGTTCCTTAGCATGCTGCCGCGTGGTTGGCTCGTCACCCGCCTTCGCCTTGAGGATGCCCAAAAACCGGCCGCACAAGCCAAAGAAGACGTGCATGCTTCTGCCGCCCTGCCAGACGGCCTCAACCTGGCCATCGACCCGCAAGTCCAGAAAAATTTCCCGCAAGCGGCGGTTGGCTACTTGCTTGTAGACTTGCCCAGTAACCCCGCCAGCCCGCCGGGAGACCCGCTCAGCGGCGCCTTAGAGGCCTTGGCGGCCCGCGGCGTAACAGCGCAGACCCTCAGCGCCCGGCCGGAGATCTCCGCGTGGCGCGCTGCCTTTAAGTCATTTGGGGTCAAGCCAAGTGATTACCTCAGTTCCGCAGAGGCCTTGGCAAAGCGTGCGCTGAAGGGCGCGCCAGCACATGTGTCGCCGGCTGTTGACGCCTACAACGCAGTTTCCATTAGGCACCTCATACCAATGGGGGCAGTCGACGTAGCGCAGCTCCACGGCACCTTAACCATCCGCTACGGAAAAGAGGGCGAAACCGCCCAATTGCTGGGCATGGACAAGCCCGTTGCGGTCGCACCTGCCCACGTGGTGTATGCCGACGACAGCCAAGTGGTAACCTGGCTGTGGAACCACCGCGACGCGGCGGCCACTGCCATAACTGCGCACACCAAACGCGCCCTATTTTTGGCCGACAGCCTGTTTGGCGCCGGCTTGGCACAGCAGGCCATAGACGAGCTCGCGCCGCTCCTGGAGCAGCTTGGCGCACAGGTGGTGCAGAGTGGTGTCATCGGTAGCATGGGCGGCGAGTAGTGAACCGCATCCCGGTAGACTCCAGCGACATCGTGAGCGTCGGGTACGACGCCCGTGCCCGCATCCTGGAAATTGAGTTTGGCGGCGGCCGCATCTACCAGTACACCGACGTGCCGCCGGACGTCCACGAGCGTTTCATGCGCGCCGACTCCTTCGGCGGGTTCTTCAACTCGTTCATCAACGGCCATTTCCGCTACCACCGCGTCAACGACAACGCCGCGCAGCCAGAGCAGGGCAGGCCGCTGGCCTTTGTGAGCGGCAACGCCGGCAAGCTGCGCGCGCTGCAGGCCGCTTTTGCGCCGTTCCAGATCGAGGTGGAGCAGCTCGACCTGCCGGTGGACGAAATCCAGGCCACCGACCCAGAGAAAATTGCCTTGCACAAAGCCAAGCAGGCCTACAAATTGGCCGGGCGGCCAGTGCTCGTGCAGGACACCTACTGGAACATTTTGGCGCTGCGCGGCTTCCCCGGCGCCTACATGCACGACGTCGCCCAGTGGCTCAAGCCCGAAGATTTCCTGGCGCTCCTCAAAGGCAAGACCGACCGCACCGCCATCCGCACGCACACCGTGGTGTACTACGACGGCAAGCGCTCCAAAGTGCTCAGCAAAGACTTTAGCGGCGTGGTTATTGACGAGGCGCGCGGCAGCGGCCCGTCCATCGAGCAGCTGGTGGTCACTGCCGGCCAAACCCGCACCAACGCCGAGCTCGCCGACGCCCACGAGCTGACCATCCCCGTAGAAGACAGTGTGTGGCACGAGTTTGCCAAGTGGTACAACATGCAGCGCCGTTTGGGCAAAGCCTAGTCGCTGGTAAAGGCAAATAGTTTATACCAAAAAGTTGTGCGTTACGCGCCGAGAACATATGTCCTCGGGCTGCACTACGCCTGACCCAACTTTTTGGTATAAACTATTTGCCCGTCCGTATAGTGCTATACTAAGACGGTAACGGAGGGGAACACATGTTTGGCTTTTTTGATGGCCTCAAAATGCGCTTGATGGCACTTATGGCGATGCTCATTGCGGCCGGCCCGGCCACGGCAGTGGTGGCAAAAACCACGCCGCCGCACCCCAGCGTGCCGAAGACGCTTTCTGCCCAGACCAGCCTCATCACGCCCACGCCACCCGCGCCCGCAACTCCGCCAAAAACGCCGCCGCCGGTTGTAACACCGGTGGTGATCCCGCCGCCCATCACCACGCCGGCTCCGGAAGACCCCACGCCCACACCGCCCAAACCCACCTGCGGCTGCACCAAGCAGCAACTCCACCGCCACATGATGTGCCCCATGGTCTGCTCAGACAGCCAGACGCAATAAAAAGAGCCCTGGAAAGGGGCTCTTTTAGAGGAGTGCGCGCAAACCCGCGCAGAGGGAGATTACTTAGCGCTGTTGCTTGCGGCCGGCGCGCTTCAGGCGAAGCACGTTGCCAACGTAGCCAAGGCCGCCAACGATGCCGGCCGGCAGGATGAAGTCACCAGCGCCGGTGTTCGGCAGGGAGGTGGCAGCGGACTGCACTTGCGGCTTCGGGGTGGTAGGCGGCGTTACCGGAGGGGTCGGGGGCGTGGGCGGCGTATCCGGGGGCACGCTGACCTTCACGATGGCCACGTCGCAGCCGGCTTGGTGCTGGCTTTTGTCGTGGTTGGTGGCTTCACCGGTGTAGCAAGCCTTGTTGGTGATCACCTGGCCATCGGTGGTGTTGGCATCAACCTTTACCACGTAGGTCTTGGTGACACTTTTCTTCTCTTTGACCGTACCGAGGTTCTCGGTGATGGTGGCCGTGCCAGTCACTGGCGTGACGCCGGCGGGCAGGGTGTCGGTGAGGTTGGTCTCGATCATGTCATCGGCGCCGTCTTTGGTGTCGCCACCATTGTTGCTGACCACGATGGTATACACCAAGGTGTCGCCGGGGTGCACGGTGAGTGCATCGCTGGCAGTGTTAGCGTCAACAACCTGGCTGCCGGTGGTCTGGTCTTGCACGTATTTCACAATTGAGCCCTTTGGCGTACAGGCGAATACAGGGGCGGCCACTAAGGTCGTCAGAGCAACGCCGGTAACGGCAGAGCTGGCAAAAATCTTAACAGAACTTTTCATCTCTTGTAACTCCTCTTTAACCTCGTACGCAGGCCTCTCCTGTGACGATTTATGTAATTATACTATCATAAGCGGTATATGTCAATAGATGGGGCGGTTGGGGTGTGGGCCAAATAGGAGTGCGCTACGCGCGGCGCGCATATGCGCTCCGGCTGCACTATGCCTGACGCT